>NZ_KB911271.1:0-538363 GCF_000383455.1 Methylobacterium sp. 285MFTsu5.1
CGTTCAGGTTCGAGCTGCCGGTGTCGTTGAACTTGATGTTCATGTCATTGCCCTTGCCGGCAATGAGGTTGACGCCGTTGTAGCTGGCGTCGCTGGCGAGCTGCGTGATCTGGTTGAGCAGGTTGTTGTACTGGTTGGCCAGCGAGGCGCGCTGCGTCACGCCCGAGATCGACAGGTCGCTGGACATCACGGTGCTGGCGGCGGTGCCGTAGGTCGAGGCGGTGGTGGCCGAGGCGGTGAAGCCGAGCGCCGTCTGGCTGCCGGAGTTCTGGAATTCCACGTCCGCCTGGGCGTTCAGGACGATCTTGGTGCCGGTGCTGTCGGCCGAGAAGATCGCGCCGGCGCCGAAGGCACCGCTCGACGAGGTCGAGGCCGAGCTGACCGCGGCGTTGAGCGCCGCGACCGTGGCGCTGACGCTCGAGGAGGCGGCGACCGTGGCCGAGACCGAGCTGCCGTTGATGGTCAGGAGCACGGTCGAGGAGGCGGTGCTGGCGCTGTAGGCGTTGGCGGCGGTGCCGGTGGTGGAGAGCTGGGTCGAGAGCGCCTGGCTGGCGATCGACTTGGCCTGGCCCACCAGCTTCTGGATCGAGGTGATGCCCTGGTTGGCGGCCTGGATCGACTGGATGCCGTTGGAGATGCCGTCGAGGAGGGAGTTCAGGCTCGAGGAGCGTCCGTCGAGGGCCTGGGAGGTGAAGAAGTTGGTCGGGTTGTCGAGGGCGGAGTTGACGGTCTTGCCGGTCGCGAGCCGGTTCTGGGTGGTCGACATCAGCTGGGCGGTGTCCTGCAGCGAGAGCAGGTTCTGACGCGTCGCGGCCGACAGGGTGATCGAAGACATGGATCGCTATCTTTCTGACTCAACGCGCCGCTTTTTCGGCGGGCTCATGGACAACGGCGCTCGAAATTGATCAAGCTCGACTCGGAAACAATGCAGAAATTAAATTACCGAAGTGAACAGAAATATAACGACGCGCGTTGCCGGCGACTATACTTTTCATGGAACTGAGACACGTCGAGTCGCCCAAGGGTTGATTCTGAAGTGACGTGCCGCGTCAGGAGAGGGCCGAGGGTTTCCACCGCCATGCGCAGCATCGAGCCCTTCTCGCGCTTGGCCCCATTGTAGCCCGCTCGTTCGCCGCTCTCGGGCGAGGAGCGCGAGGTCCGGCCGTCGAGCATGGTTGCGGTCGGCTCCGGCGCCCGACCCGCGGCGAGGTGCAGCACCGCGCGCGGATCCTCGGCCCGTTGCTCGAAGCAGCCACCTGATAGTCCGCGCTGCGCCTGCCGATACACGGCAAACCAGGGCGGCAGGTCGTGCGGCCTCAGCCGCCACAGGCAGCCGGTCCTGACGATGTGGCGCAGCGCGCTGAACACCTCCCGCAACGCATGCTCGCGCTGACCGGCATCCTCGCGCAGCAGCGTCAGTTCGTGCGCGACCGGCGCCCGTTCCTCATCGGAAACGTCGGGCAGATACGGCTCGCGGGCAGGGCTCATCCCCACCCACCCGAGCATCAGCCCCAATCAGGACCCTAACAGCCTGAGAGCGCGTCTGAAGAGCAGAATGCACAATAGCCCCGCGCGGCGGTGTCGGCGGGGCCGGAGATAATGGTCTGGAAGAACCAGACGGGTGTCGCATACCGCGGACCATATTGCTAAGGCTGATGTCTTGGGTCCAGCAGTTGCCGGCGCCGGCGGCTGAGCTATTCTCATTCTTATGCACACAGTCTTCGCTGTACTCAGTCTCGTCGCTGTCGGACCGGCCGCTGCTGCGGATGTCTACCTGTTCGATCTGCTGCGCCGACCCGACTACGAGCGCGCCTACAACGCGATGCTGAGAAGTGGTCCTTCAGTGCCGAAGTGGGTGACGGCCTATAGCCGCACGTCGAACGGACCGTCCCAACCTTCCAGAGAAGTAAAAGCGGATGGCGAAACCTACCTGCTCGCTGACGTGTGCAAGGTCCACGACTGCCTCGACCATAAACTTCAGGTGATATTCGCGCCGGGCGGGCGGCGCGCGTGGGGCCGGCTGTATGAGAACGGCCGCACCAGCTGGATAGGCAGCCCATCGCCGGCGCTCAGGAAGGCGGCCGATCGGATCGGATTCTGAGGCGGTCGCATATTCCACGTCGCGACGTCCCGATCGGCTCACCGGGCGGAGGGCCGGTGTTCAGCCTCAGGCGCGCTCGGCCGTCTTCTGCATCAGCTCCAGGAGCCTGCGTCGATCCTCAGGATCACGGACTAAATTGAAAGCGGCCAGCAACTCCGCGCACTCAGCGTCGCTGGCGACCGGGGCCACCGGAATTGCCGCGGCGGACGCTCCCGCATCGACGGCGTTCGGTGGCCTGTAGAACGCAGAGGGCGGCACCTGCACCGCTTCCGCGATACGACTCAGGAGCCGTTCCGTTCTCTGTTGCCGAAGCGTCGAGACCCAGCATTCCTCCTCATGATGAAGGGCGCTGGGGGGCGGCGTCTTGCTGCTCATAGGCCTCCGTCTCGGCGTCCCGCACGCGCCGTGTACACTGTTATACCGTTTCAAATTCTATTTGAATGCGTGTGAAGCGCAACGGTTGTGCTAGCGCAAAGCTTGCCCTTTGTGGTTGTGTCGTGCGACAGGTCACATGGGTGTGAGCGAACAGCGAGAGCAGGTACGGCGTGCCGAAGCCCCGATCCCTTGGCGGTCAGACGTGTCCGAAGGCATTTCAGTCGGCGCTCGATGAACTCGACGTCATCGGCCAGTGGGAGTGGGACGCGGCGACGGACTGCGCGCGCTCGGACGCCTTCGTGGCGCTGCTCTTCGATGTCGACCCGCAGCAGGCGGAGGCGGGCGTTCCACTGACCCAATACGTCGAAGCCATACACCCCGAGGATCGGGTGCGGGTTCTCGATCTGATCCGGCGCAGCGCCGGCGAAGGTAGCACCTTCCTGACCGAGTACAGGGTCATCTCGGTCGACCGTCAGACCCGCTGGGTTCTGGCGCGAGGCCGCTTCACCGCTGATCATCAGGGGCGACCGGTCGGTGGTGGCGGCATCCTCGTGGACATCACCTCACTGCGGATGAGCGAGGGCACTTTCGCGGAGGGCACGCGCCGCCCCGATGAAACCGCGCTCGACCGGGCCGCCGATCGCGCCATCGCCGCACAGCAGGCGATTGTGGAGTTGCGAGATCCGGCTCTGAAAGCGCTGGCCGACGCGCTCTTGATATCGCTGGGCCGGAAGCTTGCGCAGCAAGAGGTGCAGGACCGGCGCCGGAAGATGAACTGATCGAGGGCGCTCTTGCCCCCTCACGACGCGGAAGCGCGCCCGACGTCACCAGCGTGTGAGCCGCGACGCGAGGCCGCTCATCGGCAGGATGGCCGGCGGCTACCACGCCATCTCCACTGACGGGTGAGCTGACGATCGATAGACTCGCGGCCGATGTGCCGGATCTCGCCTGCAAGCCTCTGCCGGCTCCGCACGCTCGCTCAGACCGACGCCGCTTCTATCAGGTGAGCGGTTACCTGTGTGGCCTGTAGGTGGTCGGCTTGGTCGTCGCCACCGGGTCGACTGATCTCGAGAACGTCGAGTACAGCGTCACCGATACCAGTCGAGCCGAGTTCGAGGGGCAGCCCGGTCTATCCTCGTCCAGCTTGTACGGCCTCATGGATTTTCGCGCGACCGGTCCCCGGATCCGAAGCGCGTCCAGAAAAGTGGGCGTGCGAGGAACGCGACGACCGTGTCGGGCTGCCGGAGCCGGTCCTGATTGTCCGCTCAGGATCGCAATCGGATGTCGCGCTTTCGTCTCGAAGCGGACATGCTGCCTCCGGTTCGATCCTGCTGATTGGACCGATGCGCGCTGGTTCCCCGCGCGGACAGAAGGGGAAGCGGTCCGATAGGTGTTGCTTCGACCAGACACTGGCGCATCATCTCATGCGGCAGGTGCCCCTATGGAATGCCTAGACCCTCAACCCGGAAGGCGACCGGTCATAAGGCGAGTAGGGCATCGTGACGCGTTATTCATTGTCGCGGATGCAGTCAGCGCAACAAGATCAAGCATCGTGAGGAAACTGCTCGCAAATAGGCGATGCGATACTCTCGTAAAATGGAAGACTTTAAGATAGCGTCATGGCTTCGGATCTTCCTTTGTCCGCGTTCCGCATCTTCGAGGCAGCGGCGCGACGTCGCTCTTTCAAGGAGGCTGCCGGCGAGCTGAACCTCTCGGCCAGCGCTGTCAGCCACGCCATGAGCAAGCTCGAGGAGTCGCTCGGCGTGCCTCTCTTCGAGCGCGTCGGGCAGGGTATCGCGCCAACGACAGCGGGAGAGGCGCTCCTCGACCACGTCAGCCGGGCTTTCGCCGAGCTGCATCGCGGGCTCGACATGATCTCGACGCGCGGCTCGCAATTGCTGCGCCTGCATTGCGCCCCGAGCTTTGCCGCACAGTGGCTGACGCCCCGGCTGTCGGGTTTTCTGCGCGACCATCCTGGGATGGAGGTGCGACTGGCCGCAGGCATGGACTACGCGCGCTTCACCAACGACGAGTTCGATGCCGATATCGTCTACGGCCCCCCGCGCGGCGAGGGCTTGCTGCGCATGCCTCTCGGCGTTGAAACGGTGACACCGCTCTGCGACCCGTCGCGAGCAGAGCAGATCAAGAAGCCGTCCGATCTGTTCCGGCATCCCTTGATCCAGAGCGACACGAAACTGGTGCGCTGGCCGCACTGGTTCGACAAGAACGGCCTGACGGCGCCGGCATCCGCAGCCCTGCGCTTCGACCGCAGCTTCCTGGCATTGACCGGAGCGGCCGACGGCCTCGGCGTCGCCCTGGAGTCGACGCGTCTCGCGGAACGGGAAATGACGATCGGACGCCTCGTGGCACCGCTTGCAGGTCGGTCAGTGGATATCCACTACACCGGTCACCATCTCGTCTTTCCGCCATCATCGCGACGGCGCGAACCTCTGAGGATCTTCGCGCGCTGGCTCGCTAGAGAACTGTCTGTATCGCTTAGCTCGGAGCTGGAATAGCGTTTAATGAATTTCATTCATGTTTGAATGCAATCTTCGCGTTTGTTCATTGCCTCTCGGGCAGCCATAAGGGCGTCAACGATAGGACGCGAGGAAACGGCTCAGACGCTGACGCCCGTCAGAGCGCGGCCCAAGAGGGTGAGCTGGCTTCATGCCACGCTTTCTCCGCCTCCCATCGCAGAAGAAGCCGGGTTCGGCCGGTTTGCAGGGAGGGTCTACATGCTTCTCGAGAACAAGGTCTGCGTGATCACCGGGGCGGCCTCCGCCCGCGGCATCGGCAAGGCCACCGCCCGGCTCTTCGCGAAGCAGGGCGCCCGCGTCGTCATCCTCGACCTCGACGCCGGCCAGGCCGAGGCGGCCGCCCGCGACCTCGGTGACGGCCATCTCGGCCTCGCCTGCAACGTCACCGACCGGGGCGCATGCCAAGCTGCCGCCGATGAGACGATCGCCCGCCTCGGCTCGATCGACGTGCTGATCAACAACGCCGGCATCACCCAGCCGCTCAAGCTGATGGATGTGGGACCGGAGAACTACGACGCGGTCACCGACGTCAACCTGCGCGGCACGCTCTACATGAGCCAGGCCGTGGTCCCGCAGATGCGGAAGCAGAAATCCGGCTCGATCGTCTGCATGTCGTCGGTCTCGGCCCAGCGCGGCGGCGGCATCTTCGGCGGTCCGCACTATTCCGCGGCGAAGGCCGGCGTCCTCGGCCTGCAGAAGGCCATGGCCCGCGAACTGGGCGCTGACAGCATCCGGGTCAATTCCGTCACTCCCGGTCTGATCCAGACCGACATCACCGGCGACAAGCTCACCCCCGAGCTCAAGGTCGAGATCGCCAAGGGCATCCCGCTCGGCCGCCTCGGCGTCGCCGACGACATCGCCAATGCCTGCCTGTTCCTGGCCTCCGGCCTGTCCGCGTACATCACCGGCGCGGTGATCGACGTGAACGGCGGCATGCTGATCCACTGAGAGGGAGGACCTCATGTCAACCGAACGGCCCCACGAGGGTTCGAACATCTCGCTGGCCGACCGGGCCTACAATATCCGCCGCCACGCCCTGCTGATGGGCGAGGTCCAGGGCCAGGGCTACATCGCCCAGGCGCTGGGCATCTCCGATGTGCTGGCGGTGAGCTACTTCCACGCGATGACCTACCGTCCGGAGGATCCGGAATGGGAGGGCCGCGACCGCTTCTGCCTCTCCATCGGCCACTACGCCATCGCCCTCTACGCGGCGCTGATCCAGGCCGGGATCATCCCGGAGGACGAGCTGACGAGCTACGGCGGCGACGACAGCCGCCTGCCGATGTCCGGCATGGCCGCCTACACGCCCGGCATGGAGATCACCGGCGGGTCGCTCGGCCACGGGCTCGGGATCGCGGTCGGCATGGCGCTGGGCCTGAAGCGGAAGAACGCGAAGAGCTTCGTCTACAACCTGTTCTCCGACGGCGAGCTCGACGAGGGCTCGACCTGGGAGGCCGCCATGTCGGCCGGGTCGTTCAAGCTCGACAACCTGATCGGCATCGTCGACGTGAACGGCATGCAGGCGGACGGCCCCTCGCACGGGGTTCTCAACTTCGAGCCGCTGGCGCCGAAGTTCGAGGCGTTCAACTGGTTCGTTCAGCGGGTCGACGGCAACGACCTCGACGCGCTCGTGAAGGCCTTCGATGCCGCCCGGCACCATCCGGGCCCCGAACCCCGGGTGATCATCTGCGACACGAAGATGGCCAAGGGCGTGCCGTTCCTCGAGGAGCGCGAGCGCAACCACTTCCTGCGGGTCGAGCCGGCCGAGTGGACGCAGGCGCTGGAGATCCTGGACGAGGGGAGGGTGCAGTGAGACGCTCGAAATATGAGAGGCCCGCGCCGCGCGTCGGTGGCGGCGCCAAGACCTCGGCGATGATCGCCTCGCTGGCCGCCCCTGGGCAGCGCACGAAGCCCGCCCCGTTCGGCCACGCCCTCGTGGAACTCGCCAAGACCCGGCCCGACATCGTCGGCCTCTCGGCGGATCTGGCCAAGTACACGGACCTGCACATCTTCGCGCAGGCCCACCCTGACCGGTTCTACCAGATGGGGATGGCCGAGCAGCTCCTGATGAGCGCGGCCGCCGGCCTCGCCCGCGAGGGGTTCGTCTCGGTTGCCACCACCTACGCGGTGTTCGCGGCGCGGCGCGCCTACGACTTCATCTGCCTAGCGATCGCGGAGGAGAACCTTAACGTCAAGATCGCCTGCGCGCTGCCCGGCCTGACCACCGGCTACGGGCCCAGCCATCAGGCGACCGAGGATGTCGCGATCTTCCGCGGCATGCCGAACATCACGATCCTCGACCCGTGCGACGCGCACGAGATCGAGCAGATGGTCACGGCCATGGTCGCTCATCAAGGCCCGGTCTACCTGCGGCTCCTGCGCGGCAACGTCCCGCTGGTGCTCGACGAGTACGGCTACCGGTTCGAGTGGGGCAAGGCCAAGACGATCCGCGATGGCCGCGACGTGCTGGTGATCTCGTCGGGCCTGATGACGATGCGCGCCCTGGAGGTTGCCGAGGCCCTGCGCGAGGATCGGGTCGACGTAGCGGTGCTGCACGTGCCGACGATCAAGCCGCTCGACGCGGCGACGATCCTGGCCGAGGCCCGTCGCGGTGGGCGCCTCTTGGTCGTCGCCGAGAACCACTCGGTGGTCGGCGGCCTCGGCGAGGCGGTGGCGGGATTGTTGATGCGCGACGGTACCCTGCCGGAGCGCGGCTTCCGTCAAGTCGGCCTGCCGGACGAGTTCCTCGACGCCGGAGCGCTGCCGACCCTTCACGACCGCTACGGCATCTCGACCGAGGCGATGGCCCGAAGCATCCGCGGTTGGCTGTAGGCGCAGCCGTCGCTCGCGACAACAAGCGACTACTCGCACCCATAGCTGAGCTGAATTGAGATGATCGCGGATCTCCGCGTCCGCGATCATGCTGTGCCGTAGAAAGATTTCTCTATTCATTCGGTCGCATCGCGCGCTCCGAGCGATGATGAGCGCCTGAAAACAATTAACGAATTCAATATTCGATCAAAAAAATAAAAACGCTCAGCAAAAGGGCGACCTGCACGCATGGGCAGAGGCCGGCGATCTCAAAGACCGTAGCAGGCCGGATCGCGCCACCGAGCATCATCAGGGAGTGACATCGTGAGCACATTCAACATAAGCCGTCGGACACTTCTTGCCGGCGCCGCGGCTGTCCCGATCTTCGGCATCATCACGCGCCGGGGCGAGGCCGCCGAATTCGGCTACAAGCTCGCCACCGGGCAGGACCCGACCCATCCGGTCAATGTCCGGGCGCAGGAAGCGTGCGACCGGATCCGCGAGGCGACGAGCGGGCGCGTCGACATCAAGTTGTTCCCGGCCAATCAACTCGGCTCGGACACCGACCTGCTGTCGCAGGTGCGGAACGGCTCGGTCGA
Organism: Methylobacterium sp. 285MFTsu5.1; assembly: GCF_000383455.1. Taxonomy (NCBI): domain Bacteria; kingdom Pseudomonadati; phylum Pseudomonadota; class Alphaproteobacteria; order Hyphomicrobiales; family Methylobacteriaceae; genus Methylobacterium; species Methylobacterium sp. 285MFTsu5.1. Next base: position 8,424 of record NZ_KB911271.1, read on the forward strand.
GTTCTTCAACCTCTCACACTCGATCCTGTCGACCTTCGTGCCGGCGTCCAGCCTGCCCAACACCGGCTTCGCCTTCAAGGATTACGATGCCGTCTGGAAGGCCATGGACGGGGCGCTCGGCGACTATGTCCGCGCCGAGATCGCCAAGACGCCGATCACGACCATCTGCAAGAGCTGGGACAACGGCTTCCGTCAGATCACCTCCTCGACTCGTGAGATCAGGACGCCCGAGGATCTGAAGGGCTTCAAGATTCGCGTGCCCCAAGCACCGATGTTGACCTCGCTCTTCAAGGCTCTCGACGCCGGGGCCGCGCCCATCAATTTCAACGAGCTGTACTCGGCGCTCCAAACCAAGGTCGTGGAGGGCGAAGAGAACCCGCTGCCGATCATCGCCACGACGCGCCTCTACGAGGTGCAGAAGTCCTGCAGCCTGACCGGCCACGTCTGGGACGGCTACTGGATCCTCGGAAACAAGCGCGCTTGGCAGAAGCTGCCCGAGGACCTGCGCGCGATCGTGACCAGGGAGTTCGACCGCTCGGGTCAGGATCAGCGTGCGGACGTGGCCAGGCTCAGCGACTCTCTGCGCACGACCCTGTCAGAGAAAGGGATCAGGTTCATCGATGTCGACCGCGAGCCTTTCCGTGCCGCTCTCGCCAAGACGAGTTTCTACAAGGACTGGAAGGCGAAGTTCGGTGAAGTCGGCTGGAGCCACCTCGAAGCCGTATCCGGCAAGCTCGGTTGAGGGTGGGGTGTCATGCACGTCGATATCGCCGCCGCCGCCTCTGTCGAGGCAACGCCCAGTCACGGCCTGCACGGGCCCCCGCTGAGCGGTCACCCATGGCTCGGGACCGCCGATCGGTTCCTCGGTCATCTCGTCGAGATCCCGGCCGCCCTGCTGGTGCTGGCCGAGATCGGGGTGCTGCTCGCCGGCGTCGTGAGCCGCTACATCTTCCATGAGCCGCTCGTCTGGTCGGACGAACTCGCCGGCATCCTGTTCCTGTGGCTCGCCATGCTGGGCGCCGTGGTCGCCTTCCGCCGCGCCGAGCACATGCGCATGACGGCGATCGTCGCGATGACCGGACCCCGCACCCGCGCCTTTCTGGAAACAGTCGCGCTGGTGGCCGGCCTGATCTTCGTGAGCCTCGTCCTGCACCCGGCCTACGAGTTCGCGGCCGAGGAAATCTACGTCCAGACGCCGGCCCTCGATCTCAACAATGCGTGGCGCGCCGCTGCCTTGCCGATCGGCCTCGGCCTGATGCTGCTGGTCGCCGTCATCCGCCTCTTCGAAACGGCCGATTGGCGGATGACGGCCGGCGCGCTGGTGCTCGGCGTTGCGGTCGCGGGTGGGCTCGCCGCCCTCCAGCCTTGGCTGGCGGGGCTGGGCAACCTCAACCTGCTGCTGTTCTTCGTCGTCGGCGTCGGCGCGCTGGTCTTCTCCGGCGTGCCGATCGCTTTCGCGTTCGGCCTGTCGACCTTCGCCTACATCACGCTGACCACCGACGCGCCCTCCATGGTGGTGGTCGGCCGCATGGACGAGGGCATGAGCCACCTCATCCTGCTCGCCGTGCCGCTGTTCGTGTTCCTCGGCCTGCTGATCGAGATGACCGGCATGGCGAAAGCCATGGTCGGCTTCCTGGCCTCGCTGCTCGGTCACGTCCGCGGCGGCCTGCACTACGTGCTGGTCGGGGCCATGTACCTCGTCTCGGGCATCTCCGGCTCCAAGGCCGCCGACATGGCCGCCGTCGCCCCCGTGCTGTTCCCCGAGATGAAGGCCCGCGGCGCCAAGGAGGGCGACCTCGTCGCCCTGCTCGCCACCACCGGCGCGCAGACCGAGACGATCCCGCCCTCGATCGTGCTGATCACCATCGGCTCGGTCACCGGCGTGTCGATCACCGCGCTGTTCACCGGCGGCCTGATGCCGGGCCTCGTCCTCGCCGCGACGCTCTGCGCGCTGGTCTGGTGGCGCTACCGCCGCGAGGACCTGAGCCACGTCGCCCGGCCGTCCGGCCGGGTCATCGGCCGCGCCTTCCTGGTGGCGATCCCGGCACTCGCGCTGCCCTTCGTGATCCGCTTCGCCGTGGTCGAGGGCATCGCCACCGCCACCGAGGTCTCGACCATCGGCATCGTCTACGCGGCGCTGGCCGGCCTGCTGATCTACCGCCAGTTCGAGTGGCGGCGGCTCTACCCGATGCTGGTGACCACCGCCACCCTGTCCGGCGCGATCCTGCTGATCATCGGCGCGGCCACCGGGATGGCCTGGGCGCTCACCCAGTCGGGCTTCTCGCAGACGCTCGCCGACGTGATGAAGAGCCTCCCGGGCGGCGCGCCCGGGTTCCTGTTCGTCTCGGCCTTCGCCTTCATCATCCTGGGCTCGGTGCTGGAAGGCATACCGGCGATCGTGCTGTTCGGGCCGCTGCTGTTCCCGATCGCGCGGGCAGCCGCCGTCCACGAGGTCCACTACGCCATGGTGGTCATCCTCGCGATGGGCATCGGCCTGTTCGCCCCGCCCTTCGGCGTCGGCTATTACGCCGCCTGCGCCATCAGCCGGATCAACCCAGACGCCGGGATGCGCCCGATCGTCGGCTACATCGTGGCCCTGCTGGTCGGGCTGCTCGCCATCATCCTCGTCCCCTGGTTCTCGATCGGCTTCCTCTGAGGCGATGCAACGCGATCCGGGGCGCGACTGCATCCACTGGGATGCAGCCGCTTCCTCGTCGGGGGACTGTCCGATCAGCGCATCCTGTGAGGTGCCGCCGACCCGCGAGGCCGCACGGCCCGACCGAAGAGGGCAGTGAGCGCGGCCTGTCGCTCATCGGTCGCCCTGGACAAGGCCACGTGCTGGATCGGATCGCCGCTTGCCCCCGCGATCGCGAGCGACTGCGCCGGCTCCTTCCAATGCACGCGCGTTCTGGCCCGGAAGATCGGAGCCGAAATGGCTTGCGGGCCGGCATCGATCGCCTGCCTGAACAGCCTCTACGGCGACAGCAGGGGCGGACCCGAGGCTCATCGCGCGGCGACGTCCGAGCATCCGGTCGAGCATCACCCAGCGTTCCGATCCGCTGGCCGCGATGACGCGGTAGAGGCCCCCGCCGTCACCGGCCCCCCAGCCCGTCACGGCCGTTCCGTGCGGCGCCTCGATTGACCGTCAGCCAGTACGGCCGCAGCCGCGCGGCGCCGTGACTGATTTGCGCCACGTGGCCGATACGGTTAGTCAGCCTTAACCGTGTCGTCTTTGCCTGCTCGATGGCGCGACGCGACCGGCGGGCGTTCAGGCGATGGCCTGTCGCAGCCGATGCTCACTTCGTCCGCGCGACACGCAGGACATTATTAACTATTCGCGGATTGCTTGTTGGCAATCTTGATTTGACAGCGCGCCACGTCCGGCGAACCAGAATGGTGATGAGACGGCGTCGATGCTTGATCTGACGGGCTATCGCCTGACCTACGACGACGAGTTCAACGCGCGCAGCATCTCGCAGAACGGGGTCGGGACGACCTACCGCGATATTCGCGCCGAGTGGCGGTACGACGCCAACTCCGACATCGGCTTCGGCCGGTCCTCGTTCCTCGATTCCGGGTCCGGTTACGATCCCTTCAGCGTCCAGAACGGTGTCCTGACGATCACGGCGGCGCCGCCCGGGACGAGCGCGTCCGGCTATCCGGGGAGCTGGCAGTCCGGGCTCATCAGCACGCAGGGCAACTTCTCGCAGACTTACGGCTACTTCGAGATCCGCGCGGATTTCTCCAACAATCCCGATGCCTGGGACGCCTTCTGGCTGCTGCCGAATCAGCAGAGCCCGCAGTCGAGCAGCGCCAACGGGCACCAGGAGCTCGACGTCGTCGAGCATTACGGAAACAACGACCGCGGCGTCTACAGCACGATCCACACGACCGACCCGCAGCCGCCCGGAACGACCTGGCAGCAGACCCGCCAAGTCTACAGCGAGATGCCCAATCCCAACGGGTATCACACCTACGGCATGAACTGGCAGGCCGATCGCATCAGCTTCTACGTGGACGGTCAGCTCGTCGGTTCGCAGGCGACGCCGTCCGACCTGCACAGCCCCATGTATCTGCTGGCCAACCTGGCCGTGCAGAGCACGGCGACGACGGGCACCCGCTTCAGCTCGAGCATCGACTATATCCGCGTCTACTCGAACAACCCCAACGCGGTCGCGGTGCCGCAGGACCGCGTGTCGTCGCCGGATGGCCGGGATCCGGGTCTGTACGGGGCGACGGCCGGTCTCCGGTCGGGCGCCGGCGCGGCCGGAGCGCAGCCGGGCGCGGCCGGGTCGAACTCCGGTTCGACGGCGCCTGCATCGGGCGCCAACGGGTCGAATGGATCTTCTCAATCGTCCTCGGGGACGGCTCAAGGGACCGCGGCGCCGGGAAACGCCCCGTGCTACTGCACCGGCACGTCCATCAGGACCGACCGCGGCGACGTCGCTGTCGAGCGGCTCGCGGTGGGCGACAGGGTCGTCACGGCCGCGGGCCTGCATCGGCCGATCCGGTGGATCGGTCGCCGCACCTATCCCGGATCGTCGGCCCCGCCGACCGAGCGGCCCGTGCGCATCCGGGCCGGCGCGCTCGACGACGGTGTCCCCGCCCGCGACCTGCTCGTCTCGCCGGACCACGCCGTCTGGCTGGACGGGCTGTTCGTCGCCGCCGGCCACCTCGTCAACGGAACCAGCATCACCCGCGGTGAGCGCGTGATCGATCTCACCTACTGGCATATCGAGCTCGACAGCCACGACCTGTTGCTGGCGGAGGGCGCGCCGGCCGAGAGCTTCCTGCCCGCTCCCGGCCTCCGGCGGCTCTTCGACGGCCGCGATCCGGACGACAGCGCGATCGGTCCGCAGGCCTACGCGCCGCGCACCGCGCTCGGTCCCCAGCTCGCCGCCCTGCGCAGGCGGCTGATCCGTCGGGCCGGCGCGACGTCGCGTCCGGGCGCCGTGCGGGCGTGGCTGGATCGCTGCGCGCTGCGCGCGGACGGCGCGCTGCGCGTGGCCGGCTGGGCCCACGACGCCGCGCAGCCCGACGCCCCCGTATGCTTGGACATCGTGGTCGACGGGACGATCGTGGCGGTGACGGTGGCGGCGGAGTACCGCGCCGACATCGCGGCGGCGGGCGTGGGCGACGGCCGGCACGGATTCGACCTCGGCGTCGAGGCGCCCCTCGCTCCCGGTGTGCCGCACGTGGTCGAGGTGCGTCGCTCGATCGACGAGGCGGTCATCTGCGCCATGGCCGCGGACGCGGCGGGCGTGTGGCGGCCCCTGCTGGCCGCCTGACGCGCCACCGCGGCCGCGCGGCGGACGTCAGGCGCGCCGCATCAGGCTGGACGCGCGGAGGTCCGACGCGCGCAGGTCCGACGCGCGGCCGCGCGCGGCCGGACCGCGAGCCCCGGACATGCGCGGCGGCTCGGCCTGCCGGATCTGGTCGAGCAGCAGCGGGCGCGCGAAGTAGTAGCCCTGGGCGCAGCGGATCTGCGTGGCGCCGAGCAGGTAGGCGACCTCCTCGAAGGTCTCGACGCCTTCGGCCACCACCGTCATGCCCAGCGCCGCACCGAGCGACTCGATCGCTTTCAGGACGATCTGGCTGCGCGGCCGCTTGTCGATGTCGGTGATGAACGAGCGATCGATCTTCAGCTCGTCCGCGGTGATGTCTGCCAGGGCCGCGAGGGACGAGTAGCCGACGCCGAAATCGTCGATCGAGACGCGCGCGCCGATCGCCCGGATCTTCGGCAGGACCTCGCGCTGGAAGCGGCCCGTCGTGAAGAAGGCCTCCTCGGTCAGTTCGAGCACGAAGCGCTCCGCGAGGCCGGTCTCGCCGAGAGCCGCGCAGAAGGCGGTCATGAACGGCACGTCGCAGGCCTGTTTGGCGGCGATGTTGAGGCTCACAGTGACGTCGGGTCCGAACACCTCGTCGATGTCGGGCATCGCCTGCACCGTCTCTGCCAGGAGCTGCAGGGTGATCTCGTTGATCAGCCCGAGCTCGATGGCGAGGGCGATGAAGTCGCCGGGCGCCTGGATCATGCCGACCTCGTCGCGCCAGCGCAGGAGCACCTCGACGCCCGTGACCGCGTGGGAGCGCATGTCGACCTTGGGCTGGAAGGCGCAGCAGAAGCAGCGGTCGCGGATCGCCAGCCGGAGGCGCTGCTCCACGGCCATGCGGGCCGTGGCGGCCTGGCTCATCGCGTCGTCGAAGACGCTGACGCCGCCCTTCAGCTCGCCCTTCACCCGGTACATCGCGTTGTCGGCCTGCCGGGCGAGGGTCTCGTAGCTGTCGCCGTGCTCCGGGAAGAGGCTGACGCCGATGGAGGCGGAGGCGAAGATCTCGTGCCCGTCGATGAAGAACGGCTGCTTCAGGCGCTCCGAGATGGCGCGCACGGCTTCCAGCGCTGCATCCCCGTCGGTGACGGGGGCGAGGAGCAGCACGAACTCGTCGCCGCCGATCCGCGCCAGGAGGTCGCTCGGGCGCAGCGCGCCGCCGATCCGGTCGGACACCTTGCGCAGCAGGGCGTCGCCCGCGGCGTGGCTGTAGTAGTCGTTGATGTGCTTGAAGTTGTCGAGATCGATGAAGGCCAGGGCGAACCGGTCCCCCGGCGCGGATCCCGCCAGGACATCCGCGATGCTCTGCTCGAACATCGTCCGGTTGGGCAGGCCGGTCAGCGCGTCGATGAAGGCCTTGGTGATCAGCTCCCGCTGGATCCGGTGATGGTGCGTGATGTCGGTCAGGGTCGTCAGCGTAAAACCGTCCCGGCCCTCGGCGACCGGCCGCGTCCGCACCTCGAACATCCGGTCGTCGAGCGCCTCGACGGTCGCGGCGTCCCGGGCGCTTCCCGCCGCGGCGGGAAGCGCCTGGACGGCCCTGTCGCCGAGGGCGCGCGCGGCGGCGTTGGCGAGGACGCAGTGACCCTGCGTGTCATGGACCACGACCCCGACAGGGAGCGCCTGGAGGGCGGCCTCGAGCAGGGTTCGACGCTCCGGGAAAGCGGGCTCGCTCATGCCCCGCCCTGCTGCCAGAGGGGCTTGGCAGGCTGGGCTCCGGTCTGGGCACCGGTCTGGGCTTGGTCGCCGCCCTCGAGGGGGCGGCGGAGAAGACGGCGATGCACCTGCTCGAGGGCGGCGCCGTGCGGGCTGTCCGAGCCCGCCTCGCGCCCGAGGCGCGCCGCCGCGGCCGGATCGCTGTCGTACCCGGCGACCTTGTTCATGGTGGCGCCGCGCCAGCGCTCGACGACGGCGCCGACGAAGGCCGCGCCGGCGACGGTGGCGTCGTCCTCGACGGCCCTGCCGCTCGCGTCGTTGCGCGGGTGACGGGCCGACGGCAGCGGCCGGAAGGTCATCCGCGCCGGGATCGGGACGCCCTCGCCGAAGGCGATGACCTCGCCGGTGCCCAGGGACGGCACGAAGGTGAGGAGGTTGGTGGCGTCCGAAACGGCCGCGGCCAGGAAGGCCTGGTCGCGCGCGTTGGTCATGCGCATGGCGAAAAGGGTGCTGCATTGCGACATGATCGTCGCGTCGAGCTCGGCCGGGCGCTGGGTGACCAGCCCGAGATGGACGCCGTGCTTGCGGCCCTCGCGGGCGATCCGCGCCAGGGCTCGGCGCGTCGGCGTGAATCCCACCGACCGGTCGGCCGAGGCGAAGCGGTGGGCCTCCTCGCAGACGAACAGCAGCGGGACGGCACCCTCGCTCCAGATGCCGAACTCGAAGGCGAGGCGGCAGAGCACGCACACGACGGCGTCGACGACCTCCATCGGCAGGCCGGCGAGCTGCATGATCGTCATCGGCCGCCCGTCGGGATCGAGCCGGAACAGGTGCGCCAGGATCTCGCCCATCATGTCGCCGCCGACATTGGCGTTGTCGAACATGAAGCCGTGCCGGGGATCGTTCCGGATCGCCTCGATCCGGGTGATCAGCCGGTGATAGTGCATCCGGGACACGCGGTTCTCGAGCCGACCCATCCGCTCGTCGATGAGCGCGAGCAGGTCCTGCAGCATGTAGGGGACCGGCGTGTCCACCGTGTAGCCGGCGCCCTTGCCGAAGGGCCGCTTGACGATCTGGCGGTCGCTCGCCTCCTTGTACTGGCCGTACTTGCTCTTCGCGAGGGGGATCACCTCGGCCAGGATCTCGATCTCCTCGTCCACGGCCGGCCGGCCGCCGTAGATGACGTCGGCGATCTCCTCGAGGTTGAACAGCCAGAACGGCAGTTTGAGGGTCCGCGGGCTGATGACGCTCGCGCGGTCGCCGAAGCTGGCGGCGTACTCGTTGTGCACGTCCAGCAGGAAGACGCGCACGGACGGTCGCGCCCGCATCACCTCGTCCAGGATGACGGTGACGCCGCTGGACTTCCCGACACCGGTCGCACCGAGCACCGCGAAGTGCTTGGAGAGCAGGTCGTCGATCTTGATGCAGGCCGGGGTCTCGGGATCCTGGTAGAGCGCGCCCACGGCCGCCGTACCGGTCGCCGAGACCTGATGGACGATCCGGAGGTCGGTGGCGGACAGGAGTTCCACATCGTCGCCGATTGCCGGATAGCAACTCACGCCGCGGCTGAAGCGGTGCGCCCCGTGCGCCGCGACTATCTCGCCGAGCAGGTCGAGGATCGCGTAGGCGCCCGGACGGTGCCCGCGCTCGCTGCCCGAGGACAGCGTGGTGACGATGCCGACGAGGATCGCCTCTCCGGCACGGATCCGGACCAGATTGCCGACGGTGACGCGCACCCTGGGCCGGCCGCCCTGCACGATGAGTTCGAGATGGACCTTGGATCCCTCGATCGACGTCACCGCGCCCATGGGCGACGCGGCATCGTCGTGCCGGACCGTTCCGTCGCCGCTCAGCATCGTTCGCACCCTGGTCAGAAACAGAATCGGCGCGATACTGGTCGGGCGTGATTAAAGTTCTGACAAAGAAATAAGCCCAGCGGAACAATGCTTAACCGATGCCTTACGGTTCGTGAGCATCGTCAAGGTTGTATTTGAGGACGGCCTCGACGGCCGCGCGCGAGGCGGCGGACCGGTCCGCGCGAAATGCAGCAGGAGCGTCTGACATCGGCGGACCGGCGCGGCGCGGGAGCACCCGCGCACAATCCACATGGAAGGTCGTGCCCGCTCCTGCCGGTTCCGGCCGCAGCCTATGCCACCTGACCGTCGGCGAAATGCTCGCGCATCCAGCACTCTCCGGAGATCCGCGCTCCGTTCTGCGTTACGAACGCGTAGGGTGAGTGCTCCACCACCGCGCCGCCGCGGCTGCGGATGATCCAGCGGAAACACCGCGGATCGTCCACGCACGGGACGATCTCGACGGTATGCGAGCGCGTGATTTCGGTCGTCATGACCGTTAAACGCTCGAGCGCGGGACTCCGCTCCACGGATCGTGTGTGGAAGGTTACCGAGCTGTGTGGGCGCGCACGCGATTTGGACCTGTCCGTCAGGTTCCATGGCCGGAACCTTCCCCGCCGAGGCCCGGTTCGGGCCCCAGCCCTCCGGCCGGGCGCGACCCGGCTCCGAGCGACAAGGATGCTGAATGCCGATCAAGGCCCTCAACGACCGCAAGAAGCTGTCGAACGACTTCAACGAGGCCAACGACGCCTTCATCGACGAGGTGCTGAGCGCGCTCCAGGGCGGTCGGATCCCCGTCGATCTTGCCCGCGCCTACCTCGCGCATCCGGTCGCGATGATGCACACGGACGGGGCGCAGGCCGTCGCCAACTACTTCGAGCGCATGCTGGCCCAGCGCCCGAACATCGACTGGACGCCGGGCGCCTGAGCGCGGCGAGGCACCCCGACGAGAAGGAGCGCGGATGACCGCCGCGACGAGATCGAGGATCTGAACCGGGCGCGGGCCGCCCTGGCCCGCCAGCGGAACGCCATCGCGCGGCGCCTGGGCGGCCTCGACCTGGCGCCGATCTCCATGGCCGAGGACCTGACCCGGACCCTGCTCGCCATCGAGGCCGTGGACCGTGCGCTTGTCGATGCGGGCCAGCCGCATATCGACATCGGCCATCGGCCGGACGCCTAGGGATTGCGGCGCGCCCGGTCGCGGATGAGTCTTCGCGTCCGAGTCTTGCGCCGCACTCCCTGGCGTGCGTACAGGCTCGGATGCTCTGAGGAGACCCGACGATGTCCGACCGCATGCCCGGCTTCAACACGCTGGCGATCCACGCGGGCGCCGCCCCCGACGCGGCCACCGGCGCGCGGGCGACGCCGATCTACCAGACCACCAGCTTCGTGTTCGACGACGTCGACCACGCCGCGTCGCTGTTCGGGCTCCAGGCCTTCGGCAACATCTACACGCGGATCACCAATCCGACGAACGCTGTCCTCGAGGAGCGCATCGCGGCGCTCGAAGGTGGGACCGCGGCCCTGGCGGTGGCCTCCGGCCACGCGGCCGAGTTCCTGACCATGCACGCCCTGATGCAGCCGGGCGACGAGTTCGTGGCCTCCAACAAGCTCTACGGCGGCTCGATCAACCAGTTCAACCACTCGTACAAGAACTTCGGCTGGTCGGTGGCCTGGGCCGACAACGACGACCCCGCCTCCTTCGAGGCGGCCATCACGCCGCGCACCAAGGCGATCTTCTGCGAATCGATCGCCAATCCCGGCGGCGTCATCACCGACTTGGCAGCGCTGTCGCAGATCGCCAAGAAGCACAACATCCCGCTCGTCGTCGACAACACCATGGCGACGCCGTACCTGATCCGGCCGTTCGAGCACGGCGCCGACATCGTGGTGCACTCGGCGACCAAGTTCCTCGGCGGCCACGGCAATTCGATCGGCGGCCTGATCGTCGACGGCGGCTCGTTCCAGTGGGCCGGCGACGCGCGCTACCCGATGATGAGCCAGCCGCGGCCGGAATATTCCGGCATGGTTCTGGCCGAGACCTTCGGCAATTTCGGCTTCGCCATCGCCTGCCGGGTGCTGGGCCTGCGCGATCTCGGGCCGGCGCTGTCGCCGTTCAACGCGTTCCTGATCCTGAACGGGATCGAGACGCTGCCGCTGCGCATGCAGCGCCACTCCGACAACGCGCTGACGGTGGCCAAGCACCTGTCGACGCATCCGGCGGTGTCGTGGGTCAGCTATCCCGGCCTGGAGACCGACCGGTACCATCAGCTCGCCCGGCGCTACACGCCGAACGGCGCGGGGGCCGTCTTCACCTTCGGGCTCAAGGGCGGCTACGACGCGGGCGTCAAGCTGGTGTCGAGCCTGCAGCTGTTCTCGCACCTCGCCAATATCGGCGACACGCGCTCCCTGATCATTCACCCGGCCTCGACGACCCACCGCCAGCTCACCGACGCGCAGAAGACTGCCGCGGGCGCGGGACCCGACGTGGTGCGGTTGTCGATCGGCCTGGAGGATCCGGCCGACCTGATCGAGGATCTGGACGCGGCACTCGGTGCGTGAGCCCGGCGTCATCGCGAGCGCGGTGAAGCGATCCTGGATTGCTTCGCTCCGCTCGCAAGGACGGCGGTGCTTCCAGCGATCTGACCAGAAGCCGCCGGCTGGCGCGAGGCGCACAGCCGGCGGGCTGCTCAGAACGCCTCCGCCTCCAGCGCCATGGTGCTCTCGGCCCCGGCCTTGATCCGGTTGAGGCGCAGGGCGGTCTCCGGCAGCATCCGCTCCATGAAGAACCGGCCGCTCGTCAGCTTCGACTCCCAGCGGGGGGAGGGGGCCTCGGCGTGCTTGGCCTGGGCGGCCTTTGCGATCTTCGCCCACATGTAGCCGAGGGCCACGAGGCCGAAGAGGTGCATGAAGTCGGTCGCGCCGGCGCCGGCATTGTCGGGCTTGCTGAACGCGTTCTGCATCAGCCACATCACGGCACCCTGGAGGTCGTTCAGCCCGGCCTGGAGTGGCTTGGTGAACGGCGCCATGGCGGGATCCTCGCCGTGGTCCTTAAGGAAGGTCTGGACCTCGCCCAGGAACGTCATCATCGCCCGGCCGCCGTCCTTCGGCAGCTTGCGGCCGATCAGGTCCATGGCCTGGATGCCGTTGGCGCCCTCGTAGATCATGGCGATGCGGGCATCGCGCACGAACTGCGACATGCCCCATTCCTCGATGTAGCCGTGGCCGCCGAGGAGCTGCTGGGCCTCGACCGCGTTGGCGAAGCCGCGGTCGGTGAATACGCCCTTCACCACCGGGGTCATCAGGCCGAGATGGTCGTCGGCGGCCTGCCGCTCCTTGGCATCCTCGGAGCGGTGCAGGATGTCGGCCTGGAGCGCGGTCCAGAGCATGAGGGCCCGGGCCGCCTCGTTGAAGGCGCGGATCTGCATCAGCGTGCGGCGCACGTCCGGATGGACGATGATCGGGTCGGCGGCCTTCTCGGGCGCCTTGGCGCCGGTCAGGGCGCGGCCCTGGAGCCGGTCCTTCGCGTAGGCGGCGGCGTTCTGGTAGGCGACCTCGGACTGGCCGAGGCCCTGGACGCCGACGGCGAGCCGCGCCTCGTTCATCATCACGAACATGGCGTTGAGGCCGCGATTCTCCTGGCCCACGAGCCAGCCCGTAGCCCCGTCGTAGTTCATCACGCAGGTGGCGTTGCCGTGGATGCCCATCTTGTGCTCGAGGGAGCCGCAGGACACGCCGTTGCGCGCCCCGAGGGACCCGTCGGCGTTCACCAGGAATTTCGGCACCACGAACAGCGAGATGCCCTTTGTGCCGGCGGGCGCGCCCTCGATCCGCGCGATGACGAGGTGCACGATGTTCTCGGCGAGGTCGTGCTCGCCGGCCGAGATGAAGATCTTGGTGCCGGTGATGCTGTACGAGCCGTCGCCGTTCGGCACGGCCTTGGTCTTGAGAAGCCCGAGATCCGTGCCGCAATGCGGCTCGGTCAGGTTCATGGTCCCGGTCCAGGCGCCCTCGACCATCTTGGGCAGGTACAGCGCCTTCTGCTCCTCCGAGCCGTGGACCAGCAATGCGGCCATCGCGCCCTGCGTCAGGCCGGGATACATGCCGAAGGCGAGGTTCGCGCCCGAGGCGAATTCCTGGATCGCCGTGTTCAGGGTGTGCGGCAGGCTCTGGCCGCCATAGGCCTCCGGCACCGACAGGCCCATCCAGCCGCCGCTGGCGTAGGTGTCGTAGGCGGCCTTGAAGCCGGTCGGCGTGCGCACCGTCCCGTCGGCCTCGCGGCGGCAGCCCTCGACGTCGCCCGTGCGGTTGAGCGGGGCGAGCACCTCCTCGGCGAGCTTCGCCCCCTCGCGCAGGACGGCCTCGACCACGTCGGGCGAGGCGTCGGCGAAGCCCGCTAGGTTGTCCCGGGCATGGAAGCCGAGGACGTCGGTGAGCAAGAACAGCGTATCCTCGACCGGAGCGCGATACTGCGGCATCTCTGGCTTCCCCCGTCTGGTGCGGGCCTCTCGGAACGGCCCGCCGCGTTGGCCGCATGTAAACGCCGCGCCGCTCCCGGAGCAACGGCTTCGCCCGCCCGGAGCGCGACAGGCGCGGCCGTTCCTCAGCAGCCGCGTGGTCGCGGCCATTACCGGGCCCATCAAACCTTAACTTCGTGTTTACCAAGAAAGTTAATGGTCACGCTCGAACGATCCGACGCGTGCGTCCGTGGATACCGAATTCCGGTCCCGCTCTGCGCCGAGGAAACGGACGCCGAACGCTGCCGACGACAGGCCACCGATGACCCGCAACGCGATGCCGCAGCTCGACAGTTTCGATCCCGAGGTGCTCGACGCGGCCCGCGACGTGGCGGCGCGGGCCGGGGTCCCGCTCGAGACCTGGATCGCGTCGGTGGTGCCGCAGCAGCAATCGGCCGGTCAGGGAAATCGCCGGCACCGGCGGCGCCACCGCGCCGAGCAGCTCGCCCTCGGCGGCAACCGGCCGGAGGCCTCGGCCGAGCGCGCCCTCCCGCCGGCCTCGCCCGACCAGCGGGCCCACGGGACAGCGCCGCGCGCCGAGGGCTATGGCGACGGTATCGCCGCTCTGATGGACCGCCTCGACGGTCTCGACCGCGCCCTCGACCACGAGCGGCGCGCCGCCCAGGACGCCGAGGCGCGCCGCCTCGCGGAGATCGAGGCCCGCATCGAGCGCGCCCTGAAGTCGGCCCCCGTCCAGCAGGTCACCGAGCGGCTCGGCGACATCGAGCGCCGCATGTCGCAGCTCGGCGAGCAGGTCGCCGCGACCCGGCCGCCCGGCCGTCGCCCGCGTCCCGCCGCCGCCGACATCCGCAGCGCCGTCCAGGACATCCGCCAGCGCCAGCGCGAGCTGGCACAGGGCGCCGAGCCGGCGCTCGCCGCGTCCGCGGCCGATGGCGGCGTCGTCGCCAGCATGCGCCTGGACCTCGCCCGCCGTCTGGAGGCGCGGATCGAGGAGGGCGTCGCCCCGTCGACCGCCCTGATCGAGCTTCAGGAGGAGACCACGCGCCTGCGGGAGGCGATCAACCAGCTCGCGACGAGCCGGGACATCGGCGCCCTCGAGCAGGCCGTCGTCACCCTAGCGAGCGGCATCGAGCGCGCCCAGGCGGGGACCGATCTCACCGCCATCGCGGTGCCGATCGAGCAGGTCCGGGCCCAGGTCGAGCGCCTCGCCGAGGAGGTGGCCGAGAACGTCCACAGCCGCGTCGCGGAGGACGTCCGGCGCCTCGCCGAGCGCCTCGACACCGCCGCCGCGACCGGCGCCGCCGGTCCGGACGACCGGACCCTCGCAGGCCTGTTCGCCGAACTCGAGGAGATCCGCCGTCAGATCGCCGCGCTCGCCGGCCCGGAGCGCATCCAGGGTCTCGCGCAGAGCCTGCAGGCGGTGAGCGCGCAGATCGCCCAGCTGCAGCGGACGGCCGCAGGCCCGGACCTCCGGCCGATCCTGGAGGAGATCCGCAGCGACGTGAAGATCGCCGCGCCGGCGGCGCTGGCGGAGCAGATCCAGGCACTCGCCGAGAAGGTCGACGTGCTCTGCGCGCGGGACGACTGGTCCGAGCGCACCGGCGACGTGAACGTGGCCCGCTCGGGCGACATGGCCTCCATCCACGCCATGCTCCGCAGCCTCGCCGACAAGGTCGATCAGGTCGGCACCAGGTCCGAGCACGAGGGCCTCGACGCCCTGGAGCGGCAGGTGGTCTCGCTGGCCGGCCGCCTCGACGCGCCGCACAGCGCCGATCCGGCGCTGGCCGGGCTGGAGCGCACGATGAGCGACCTGCTGCGGCAGGTCACGGCGCTCCGGGAATCGGCGCCGAGCGAGGCCGCGATGGAGCGCGCCGCCCGCAACGCCGTCGCGCAGAGCCTGCAGACATCCGGCCTCGGTGCCGCCGAGTCGGGCGAGATCGGCCTCCTGCGCGCCAGCCTCGCGGACATGCAGGCCCGGCAGGTGGCCTCCGATCAGCGCCTCGGCGCGACCCTCGACGGGGTTCAGTCGGCCCTGGAGCGGCTCCTCGTCCGGCTCGGGCCCGCCGAGACCGTCCCGGCGCGGGGGCCGTCCCTCGACGAGCGCCTGATGTCGTCTACGAGCCCGGATGTGGCCCTCGCGCCCGTCGAGGCGCGCGCAAGGTCGCGGCGCGACAATGCCGAGGCATCCCGCCTCGCCGACGACCTTCTGGAGCCCGGCAGCGGCCGGCCGCCGCGCGAGCCGCGCGCGGCCCGCGAGCCCTCCGCCCGCCGGGCCGCGCAGGAGCGCCTCGGCGACGTCGTCGCCGCGCGATCCGCGGCCGACTCCAAGTCCGAGACCGACATCAAGACCAGCTTCATCGCGGCCGCGCGCCGGGCGGCCCAGGCTGCCCAGGCGGAGCTGGCCACCGAGGCGCCCGCCGAGCGCCGGGAAGCCCGGAGTGACCGGGTCGCCGCTCTCCAGGGGGCAGCGACCGGCCGCCTCGGACGGTTGCGCGCCGAGATCGATCGCCGGCGCCGGCCGCTGCTGCTCGGCCTCGCGGCCATCGTGCTGGCTCTCGGCGCGCTCCAGGCGATCACCATGCGCGGCGCGGACGAGCCGCGGCCGGCGGCTCCGACGAGCCAGGTCGCGCCGTCCCGCGGCGATGCCGCGGAGGTCCAGAAGGACAATGCGGACGTCTCCAAGGACGCTTCGAAGGACGCTTCGAAGGACGCCGCCAAAGAGAGCGCGGAGTCGAAGCCGGCGCCGGCTGATCCGACGACGACCCAGTCTCTGCCCAACTCCGTTCCCCCGGACGCCCGGCCCAATGCCAAGGCGGCGGTGCCGCAGGTCTCGGGGATGAACAGCCTGCAGGCCGAGTTCGGCAACCTGCCGCCGGCGCTGGCGAAGGTGAAGCTCGCCGCCCTCGATGGTGACGGCGCGTCGATCTGGGACCTCGCCACGCGGGAGGCCGATGGCCGCGGCATGCCGCGCGATCTGTCGATCGCCGCCAAGCTCTTCGAGAAGCTGGCCGCGGCCGGCTACGCGCCCGCCCAGTACAAGGTCGCGGGCCATTACGAGAAGGGTTCGGGCGTCGTCCGCGACCTCGACAAGGCGAAGCTCTGGTACGGCCGCGCCGCCGAGCAGGGCCACGCCCGTTCCATGCACAATCTGGCGGTGCTCTACGCCGAGAACCCGGCCGCCAACGGCAAGCCGGATTTCGCCTCCGCGGCCTCGTGGTTCCGGCAGGGCGCCGAGTTCGGCGTCCGCGACAGCCAGTACAATCTCGGCGTCCTCTACGCGCGCGGCCTCGGCCTGACGCAGGACCTGATCCAGTCCTACGCGTGGTTCTCCGCCGCCGCGAGCCAAGGCGACGACGATGCCGGCAAGAAGCGCGACGACGTGGCCAACAAGCTCAGCCCCGCCGATCTCGCCAGCGCCAAGAGCCTCGCGGCGAACTTCAAGCCGCGAAAGATCGACGCGGCGGTCAACGAGCCGCCCGCGCCGAAGATGCCGGCGAGCGCGCCGATGTCCCTCCTCGGCGCGCCGATGCCCGGCGCTGTCCCGTTCACGGCGCCGCCGCGCCGGAGCTGACGCCGCTGCGGGCCCGCGGCCCGGCCGCGGGTCCGACCTTGACCGCCACGCCGCGATGCGGGAACGCTGCGGCAGGGCGGCGTCGGACCGGGGTCGGATCGCGCGGGTCGCCAACCCTTGCCGATGCCCGGAGGATGGATGGCGCACCGGAACTCTGTCCCGATCGGCGCAATCGTTCTCGGCGTGGCCGGACTCATCCCGTTCCTGGGCTTCGCTGCCCTTGCGGTGTCGGGCACGGACGGCGGCCTGAGCAGCATCGGCCTGTCGCCGCGCACCATCCTGTCGGCCTACGGCGCCGTGATCGCCTCGTTCCTCGGCGGGATCCGCTGGGGCGCCGCCGCGGCGCGCAATGGCGGCAACGGCGATTATCTCGTGGCCATCGTGCCATCCCTGGTCGCCTGGGCCGCGATGGCCGCCCCCGCACCGTGGGACCTGCGCATCCTCGGCGGCCTCGTGCTCGCCTGGGGCCTCATCGATCAGGATCTGCCCCGCCGCGGGCTCACGCCCCTCTGGCTCGGCCGCCTGCGCTTGGTCCTCTCAGGCGTCGCCGGGGCCGCGCTCCTCGTGGCGGCCTGACCGCGGAGCGGCGGGCGTGCGGCACGCGCCGTCAGGTCTCGCGGCTCATCTCGCGCAGCAGGTTCAGGACGGCGGTGCGCCGCGCCGGCGACTTGATCGCCTGGAACAGCGCGGCGACCTCCGCGCAGTCGCGCGCGTCCTGGTCCGCCGCGGTCTCGTCGGGCCGCTCCGTCTGGAGGAAATAGGTCGGACAAACATTCAGCGTGGCTGCGATCCGTTCCAGTAGCCAGCGCGTCGTCGGCGGGGTCGCGTCGTCAGTCATACCGTTGAAACTCGCACTCCGCCCGCTGGACCGATTCAAACGGCAGAGCTTTCCGCGGCTACCCTAGCCTTTCAGCGGCGGCGATGCCATCCTCAGGTTGCGTTCGACTCATCATTTGTCGCAGTGCGTGCATCAATTTCGAGCTAGGGCATGCCGCATTCGAAGCACCTCGACAGGACCTTCAGCGTGTTGCGCGATCTGGAACGGGCCGCATCGCCCGACGAGATCGCGCGGCTCCTGGTCGACGCCTTCACCCGCTACGGGGTCTCGTACATCATGGCCGGGATCGTCCCGGAACCCGGCCTGCCGAAGCGGCGGCACGCCGGGTTCGTGCTCGCGAGCACCATGCCGGAGGGCTGGGCCCGCCGGTACGTGACGCAGGGCTACGCGCTCCACGACCCCACGGTCCGGCGGCTGTGCACCACGGCGACGCCGTTCGACTGGAGCGCCGTGCTGCCGGATACCCCGACGGCCGGGCGCGTCATGAACGAGGCCGGCGATTTCGGCATACGCGCGGGCATCACGATCCCGTTCGTGACCCTCGACGGCGAGCCGGGCGGGATCAGCGTCTCGGGGGAGCGGATCGAGATCGATCCGGCCGAGCGCGTCGCCCTCAACCTCGTCGCGACCTACGCGGTCGGTCAGCTGCTGCTGATGAACAGCCGGCCGGCTGGGCGCGCGCCGGTGCGCCTCTCGCCGCGGGAGCGCGAGACCCTGCAATGGGCGGCGGAGGGCAAGACCGACGTCGAGATCGGCATCGTCATGGGCATCACTGCCGCCGGCGTCGACTACCATCTGCGCTCGGCCCGGGCGAAGCTCGACACCGTCAACCGCGCCCACACCGTGGCGCAGGCGCTCCGAGCGGGTCTGATAACCTAGAGAACGCGCCACGCAGTCCGCACATTCCGCGGCCCGGCATCGGTGAACGCGGTTCGCACCGCGGCAAGTCCTTGGCGCCGCTGCCGGCTGCGCTCGCGGACCCTACGGTTTCTCGTAGTACACAGCCCCCGGTGAAACGACGAAAACTCACGCCAGACCAACGTGAGGTTTGCTCGTGATCCACATCGTCACCCCCGCCAACGCGGATCGCTACGCCGACGCGATGGAGCAGGCCTGGCGCCTGCGCCACGACATCTTCGTCGCCGAGAAGGGTTGGAGCGAGCTGGCTAGGCCGGACGGCCGCGAGATCGACCAGTTCGACACGCCGCACGCGATCCACTTCCTCGCCATGGAGGACGACACCGTCGTCGGCTACAGCCGGCTCCTGCCGACCACGCGCCCGCATCTCCTGTCGGACGTCCTGCCGCAGCTCTGCGAGGGCGAGCGGCCAGTCGGCCCCCAGATCTGGGAGTGGACCCGCCAGGGCGTCGCTCGCTCGCACCGGGCCAAGGGCCGCGTCGTCAATCCGGTCTCGATCGCGCTGCTCACCGGGATCGTGGAGTGGGGCCTCGCCCACGGGGTCAACAGCCTGCTGCTGCAGATGCCGACCCTCTACATGATCCACGTCATCCAGCTGCATTTCCGCCCGCAGCCGCTCGGCCTGCCCGTCCAGATCGCCGGCGAGGAGATCATGGCCGCGACCGCCCGGTTCGACGCCCGCACCCTGGCCAAGCTCCGCGCCGTCCGCGGCGACAGTCGCTCGGTCCTCGTCTCCGAACCCGCTTACCTGGTGGCCTGAACATGATCTTCGACAGCAAGGATACCGCGCTGGACGCGCTCGCCGCGCAGTGCCTGCGGGTTCGCGAACTCATCGACTCGGTCGGCGATCCGCTGATGCGGGCCGCCATCGACCTCCTGCTTCTCGAGGTCGCCCGGGCCCTCGCCCAGACGGGTCCGCAGGACCAGGCGAGCGGCGCCTGAGGCGCCGGCGGCACGCGGATGTGAAAGCGGCGGCCGTCCCGGAGGGCGCCCGCCGCTTTTCGCGTCGAGGCTGGAGCCTCAGGCGCCCATCGCGGTCTTCAGGTTCTGGTCAACCTTGTCGAGGAAGCCGGTGGTCGAGAGCCACTTCTGGTCCGGTCCGACGAGGAGGGCGAGGTCCTTGGTCATGTGGCCGGCCTCGACCGTGTCGACGCAGACCTTCTCCAGGGTCGCGGAGAACTTCGCCAGATCGTCGTTGCCGTCGAGCTTGGCGCGGTGCGACAGGCCCCGGGTCCAGGCGAAGATCGACGCGATCGAGTTGGTCGAGGTCTCGCGGCCCTTCTGGTGCTCGCGGTAGTGGCGGGTGACGGTGCCGTGCGCGGCCTCGGCCTCGACGGTCCGGCCGTCCGGCGTCATCAGCACGGAGGTCATCAGGCCGAGGGATCCGAAGCCCTGCGCGGCCGTGTCGGACTGCACGTCGCCGTCGTAGTTCTTGCAGGCCCAGACGTATCCGCCCGACCACTTCAAGCAGGAGGCCACCATGTCGTCGATCAGGCGGTGCTCGTAGGTGATGCCGAGCGGCTTGAACTTCGACTCGAACTCCTCCTCGTAGACCTTCTGGAACAGGTCCTTGAACCGGCCGTCATAGGCCTTGAGGATCGTGTTCTTGGTCGACAGGTAGACCGGGTACTTGCGCGCGAGGCCGTAGTTCATCGAGGCGCGGGCGAAGTCGATGATCGACTGGTCGAGGTTGTACATCGACATCGCGACGCCGGCCTCGGGGAACTTGAACACCTCCTTCTCGATGACCGTGCCGTCATCGCCCTCGAACTTGATGGTCAGGCGGCCCTTGCCGGGCACCTTGAAGTCCGTGGCGCGGTACTGGTCGCCGTAGGCGTGGCGGCCGATCACGAAGGGCTGGGTCCAGCCGGGCACCAGGCGGGGCACGTTCTTGCAGATGATCGGCTCGCGGAAGATCACGCCGCCCAGGATGTTGCGGATCGTGCCGTTGGGCGAGCGCCACATCTCCTTGAGGCCGAACTCCTGCACCCGCTGCTCGTCGGGGGTGATGGTGGCGCACTTCACGCCGACGCCGTGGCGCTTGATCGCCTCGGCGGCGTCGACCGTGACCTTGTCGTTGGTGGCGTCGCGGTGCTCGACGCCGAGGTCGTAATACTCGAGATCGACGTCGAGATAGGGGTGGATGAGCTTGTTCTTGATCTCGGCCCAGATGATCCGGGTCATCTCGTCGCCGTCGAGCTCGACGACGGGGTTCGCTACCTTGATCTTCGCCATGGACCGATGCCTTCCCGCGTTGTCCCCGCGCACGGCATGCAAGGGCCGTGCGGTCGTTGTCCCGAGTGGCCTGACGGGCGCCCCGGGCCGGAATCGCCCCGCGACATAGCGCGGCCCTTCCGGCGACGGAAGGCGCTCGCTGTCATCCGGGCGGCATCGTCACTCGGCCCTCGACGGGTGCGGGCCCGCCGTGCCAGACGGCCGCCATGACGAGCCGAGACGCACAGGGCGACGCCCCCGAGGTTTTCCCGAGGAAGGTCACCGAACTGCCGCCCGGGATCGCCCCCGCGGTGATCCTGGTGGAGCCGCAGCTCGCCGAGAACATCGGCATGACCGCCCGTGCCATGGCGAATTTCGGCCTCTCGGAGCTGCGCCTCGTCAACCCGAAGAACGGCTGGCCCAAGAAGGGCGTGCGCGAGGCGGCCTCGGGCGCGACGCACGTCCTGGACGCGGCCACGATCTACGGCAGCGTCGCCGACGCCATCGCCGACTGCCGGTACGTGCTGGCGACCACGGCGCGGGAGCGCGGGCAGATGAAGCGGGTCTTCGCGCCCGAGGAGGCCATGGGCGAGCTCGCGGCCCGTGAGGGCCAGCGCACCGCGGTGATGTTCGGCCGCGAGCGGGTCGGCCTCACCAACGACGAGGTGTCGCTCGCCGATGCGATCGTCACCTTCCCGGTCTCCCCGGACTTTCCCTCGCTCAACCTCGCCCAGGCGGTGCTGCTGGTCGGCTACGCGTGGCGGCAGGCGAACGGCCGGGCGCGCCTGCCCTTCACGGGCGAACTCCTGTCGCCGCCGGCGACCCGCGAGGCGCTGATCGCGCTGTTCGGAAGCCTGGAGGCGGCGCTCGACGGGGCCGGCTTCTACCCGCCGGAGAAGAAGGAGATCATCGCCCGCAACATGCGCGACATGCTTCACCGCATGTGCCTGACCGAGCAGGATGTGCGGACGTTTCGCGGGGCGCTGCGGGCCCTGGCGCGGAAGGGCGGCTGATCAGCCGGAGGCCGGCTTCATCTCCGGCGGCTTGCCGCCGCCGAAGCAGCGGCCGACCGCCTCCCAGAACGCCGTCTGCTCCTCGGGGGTGCACTGCGCCATGCGCGCCTCGACCTTGGCGCGTCCGGCCACCGCGTCGGGCGTCGCGGCGACCTCGGTCTCGCTCGGGTTTCTCGCCTCGGCCATGGGCAATCCTCCGTTGCAGAACGAAAGCGCAGCTGGGCCGTGCGGTTCCGTTCCGCGGCGCAATCGGGCATGGAGTCGGCGATTGGCCGAGCGGCCGCGCGGTGGCGGGACGAGGGCGGGGTATCGGGTGCGGCTCAGCGTGGACAATCTGGCCTGCCGCCGCTCCGGCCGCCGCATCTTCGCCAATCTGTCCTTCGCCCTCGGACCCGGCGACGCCCTGGCGATCACCGGGCGGAACGGCGCGGGCAAGTCGAGCCTCCTCGCCATCCTGTCGGGCCGGCTGCGGGCCGATGCCGGGCGGGTCGACGTCTCCGACGTCGGCGAGGCGAGCCTGCCCGAGTGCCTCCACGCGGTCGGCCACCGCGACGGGCTGAAGAGCTCGCTCACGGCGGGCGAGAACCTCCTGTTCGCCCAGCGGCTCCTGGGCGCGCCGCGCCTGGACCCGCGCGCCGCGCTGGTGCGGCTCGGCCTCGGCCACGCGCACGACCTGCCGGTGGCCTATCTGTCGGCGGGCCAGCGGCGGCGCGTGGCCCTGGCGCGGCTCCTCGTCTGCGCCCGTCCGCTCTGGCTCCTGGACGAGCCGACCGCCGCCCTCGACACGGCCTCGCAGGCGGTGCTCGCCGAGCTGATGGAGGGCCATCGGGCCGGCGGCGGGCTCGTGATCGCCGCCACCCACCAGTCGCTCGGCCTCGCCCGCGCGGCGGAGCTGCGCATCGAGACCGCTGCCGCGGCGCCGGTCGCGGACGTGCTGGAGGAGTGGGCGTGATTCGCGCGGTCATCGCCCTCGTCGCCCGCGACCTGCGCCTCGCCGGCCGGGTCGGCGGTTCCGGCGCCCTGTCGCTGGTCTTCTTCCTGATGATCGTCGCGCTGGTGCCCTTCGCCCTCGGGCCCGATCTCAACCTGCTGTCGCGGATCGGCCCGGCGATCCTGTGGCTCGCCGCCGTTCTGGCGACGCTGATCGGCCTCGACCGCCTGTTCCAGGCCGACGAGGAGGACGGCTCCCTCGACCTGATGACCGCCGCGCCGGTGCCCCTCGAGCTTGTGGTGCTCGGCAAGGTCGCGGCGCACTGGCTGACCACGGGCCTGCCGCTCGCCCTGGCCGCGCCGCTCTTCGGGCTGCTGGTGGCCCTCGACGGCACCGCCATGGGCGCGACGTCCCTGACGCTGCTCGCCGGCACCCCGGCCCTGAGCTTCATCGGCGCGGTGGGCGCGGCGCTCACCGCCTCGATTCGCCGGGGCGGCCTGATCCTGGCCGTGCTGGTCCTGCCGCTGATGATCCCGACGCTGATCTTCGGCGTCTCGGCCGCGCAGGCGGCGAGCGGCGGCACGGTGCCGTTCCTCGTGCCGCTGGCGGTGCTGGCGGCGCTGACGCTGATCGCCGCCGTGGTCGGGACGCTGGCGGCGGCGGCGGCCCTGCGCTGGCCCGAATAGCCGGAGCGCTCCTGCGAGAGCCGGCCGGCGCCCGTCATCGTCGCGGCGATGCGGCCTCCCGCGATCCGACGTCTTCGGGGAGGTCTGCCGGATGCGTCTCGGCGCCCGGACTGAGGCCGAGGCCCGCGATCCGGTTTCGCCTCCGAGCGCGTTGACGCGCGGCGCCCCCCTGACTATAGAAGCCGCTTCGCCGAGGGGCCGCGCTTTCGCGCGCGTTGCGTCTCGGCCATCGCCAGACAACCTGACGCGACGACCGATTTCCGGCACAGCCGGCCCGTCGGCATCGCCCGACGAGAAACACGAGGACGTACATGGCCAACACCGCTTCGGCCAAGAAGATGACCCGCAAGATCGCCAAGCGCACGGCGATTAACCGCTCACGCCGCTCGCGCATGCGGACCTTCGTCCGCAAGGTCGAGGAGGCCATCGCCACCGGTAACCAGCAGGACGCGCTGGCCGCCCTCCGCGCCGCCGAGCCCGAGATGATGCGCGCCGCCCAGCACGGCATCGTTCACAAGAACAACGCCTCGCGGAAGGTCTCGCGCCTTGCCGCCCGCGTGAAGGCGCTCGCCGCCTAAGACGCCACGCACCACCGAGACGGTCTCGAGCCCGGCCTTCGCGCCGGGCTTTTTCGTGCGCGCTGTCCGGATCGGGCCGCGCGCTGCCGGCGGCGCCATGAGTCGAAAGCGTTAACCCTATCCAAGAATCGGCACGATTGCGGTTCCCGGAAACGGCGTGTAACTTAACAGAAACTGACAGCGGACAAGCAAAACACGACGATTTCGGGACTCCAGCGAATCGATCTGATTCGCCAAGACTCTAGCCGCCGTGTTCAGCTCCCGCCGGAACACTTGCGAATGGGAATCGGCGCCGTCCCCACAAGTCCCACTGTTAAAGGAACCGTAGGTAATTGTTGATAGGCTCTCCCAATCGGCAAAAGTTCCTCGCGGTGGGGTTGACTCCGTCCAGAGGACTCTGTCCCGCCCGTTCTTGCGGGACGCTGAGGGCGTAATTCGTGCGTACGCGCCGCCTGCGGGATTCCGTGGGCAGCGTCGGGAGAGCCAGTGATGCGTGTCGACGGAACGGTGGCGAGCGACGACGACGGGGGCCGCAACGGCGGCGGCAACACGGATTACGGGTCTGCCTGGGCCCGGGTGAAGCGCCGGCTGCGGGCCGAACTCGGCGAGGACGTGTTCGCCAGCTGGTTCGCCCGGCTGGAGCTGGAGGCCGTGGCCGGCGGAACGGCCCGCCTGACGGTCCCGACCCGCTTCCTCAAGAGCTGGATCGAGTCGCACTACCTCGACCGCGTCCTCAACACCTTCAAGGCCGAGGTCGAGGAGATCGCGCGGATCGAGGTCGGCGTGCGCGGGACCGGGGCGCCGGTCCGTCCGGTCGCCGTCGGAGCCGCGAAGGCAGGCCCGGTCAGCGGCCCGCTCGCCCGCCTCCACGCGACCAGCGCGCCGATGCCGGTCGCCGCGGTCGCGCCGACGCCCGAGGCGCGCGGCGCCGAGGCCGGCGGTGACCTGAGCGGCACGCCGCTCGACGCGCGGCTGACCTTCGCGAGCTTCGTGATCGGGCGCTCGAACGCGCTGGCGCACGCCGCCGCCGAGCGGGTCGCCAACCATCAGGGGGAGGGCGCGCTCTACAACCCGCTCTACCTCCACGCGGGCGTCGGGCTGGGCAAGACACACCTGCTGCACGGGATCGGCCACGCCGCCCGCGAGGCCGGCCGCCGGGTGATCTACCTGACCGCCGACCGCTTCATGTACGGTTTCGTCAACGCCCTGAAGACGCAGTCGGCGCTCGCCTACAAGGAGCGGCTTCGCGGAATCGACCTTCTGATCCTCGACGACGTCCAGTTCATCCAGGGCAAGTCGATCCAGGCCGAGTTCGGCCACACGATCAACGCGCTCATCGATGCCGGCCGTCAGGTCGTCGTCGCCTCCGACCGGCCCCCGACCGAGCTCGAGGCCCTGGACGAGCGGGTGCGCTCGCGGCTCGGCGGTGGCCTCGTGGTCGAGATCACGGCCCTCGACGAGGCTTTGCGCGTCTCGATCCTGTCGGCACGCCTCGCCGCCGTGCGGGCCGCGCATCCGGGCTTCGACGTCTCGCCGCAGGTGGCGGCCTACGTGGCCCGCGCGATCACCGCCAACGGCCGCGACCTCGAGGGCGCGGTCAACCGCCTGCTGGCCCACGCCACGCTCACCGGCACCGCCGTGACGATGGAGACGGCCGAGAGCGCGATCCGCGACCTCGTGAAGAACCGCGAGCCGAAGCGGATCAAGATCGAGGACATCCAGAAGCTGGTCGCCTCGCGCTACAACGTCTCGCGGTCCGACATCCTGTCGGAACGGCGCACCGCCGCGGTGGTGAAGCCGCGCCAGATCGCCATGTACCTGTCGAAGGTCCTGACGCTGCGCTCGCTGCCGGAGATCGGCCGCCGCTTCGGAGGCCGCGACCACACCACGGTGCTGCACGCCGTACGCAAGATCGAGAAGCAGATCGGCGAAGATTCGGTGCTCGGCGACGAGGTCGAGCTGCTGAAGCGGATGCTTCAGGACTAGTCGAACGCGCGAGATTTCCCGCATCGCATCCGGGCTGAGTTTGCTCTTTCAGGAGCAGGTTCGATCCGGGCGGGCGCGGGGACGGCCGGGCACCCGGCTGATCTGGCCGAGCCCGGACGAGCACGACCAAACCACCCCCGCTGTCACGCGCCCTTCGCCGGCTCCCCGCTATCGGGGCTGGCCGAGGGCGCGCGCGCCGTGGCAGACTGGCGCGAACCGAGACGGCCCTGTAAGGCCGCGTCGCCGACCGGCGAAGATCGACGCCCCGGGGGAGTGCTGATGACGGACGCCTTCATCTACGACCACGTTCGCACGCCGCGCGGGCGCGGCAAGGCGGACGGCTCCCTCCACGAAGTCACCGCCCTGCGGCTTGCCGAGACGGCGCTCCGCGCCCTCAAGGACCGCAACGGACTCGATACCGGCCTCGTCGACGACGTGGTGCTGGGCTGCGTCGATCCGGTGGGCGAGGCGGGGGGCGACATCGCCCGCGCCGCCGCCCTCGTGGCGGATTACGGCGCGCACGTGCCGGGCGTGCAGATCAACCGCTTCTGCGCCTCCGGCCTCGACGCGGTGAACTTCGCCGCCGCGCAGGTCATGAGCGGCCAGCACGAGATGGCGGTGGGCGGCGGCGTCGAATCGATGAGTCGCATCGGCATCGGCGCCTCGGGCGGCGCCTGGCCGGTCGACCCGGCGATCGCCATCAAGTCCTACTTCATGCCGCAGGGCGTCTCGGCCGACCTGATCGCCACCAAGTACGGCTTCACGCGGGACGATTGCGACGCCTACGCGGTCCGCTCTCAGGAGCGCGCGGCGAAATCCTGGGGTGAGGGGCTGTTCGACCGCTCGGTGGTTCCGGTCCGCGACGTGAACGGCATCACGCTGCTCGACCGCGACGAGCACATGCGTCCAGGCACCGACATGCAGTCGCTCGCCGCGCTGAAGGCGTCGTTCGTGCAGATGGGCCAGATGGGCGGCTTCGACGCCGTCGCGACGGACGCGCATCCGGACGTGGAGAGCGTGGAGCACGTCCATCACGCCGGCAACTCCTCCGGCATCGTCGACGGCGCCGCCGCCGTGCTGATCGGTTCCCGCGCTGCCGGCGAGGCTGCGGGCCTGCGCCCGCGCGGCCGGATCCGCGCCTTCGCCAATATCGGGTCCGACCCGGCCCTGATGCTCACCGGGCCGGTGGACGTCACCCGCAAGGTCCTGGCGAAGTCGGGCCTGAGCCTGTCGGACATCGACCTGTTCGAGGTCAACGAGGCCTTCGCGGCCGTGGTCCTGCGCTTCTGCCAGGCCTTTGACCTAGACCCGGAGGCGGTCAACGTGAATGGCGGGGCCATCGCCCTCGGCCACCCGCTCGGCGCCACCGGCGCGATGATCCTCGGAACCGCGCTCGACGAGCTGGAGCGGACCGGGAAGGAGCGCGCGCTGGTCACTCTGTGTATCGGCGCCGGCATGGGCACCGCGACCATCATCGAGCGGGTGTGAATCCCCGCGCGCCCGGGAGCGGCGCCGCGCCGCTCCCCAAAGTCCGGGAACGCTGCTAGAGGCGCGGGCGACGCTCGGCCCTTTCGCGGTCCGGACGATAAAACAACGGGAGACAAGCCCTTGAACCGCCTGATTGCGACGCTCTGTCTGGGCGTCACCCTGAGCCTGCCGGTGGCCGCCCGCGCCGATGACGCGGCGGACCGCGTGGCCGCGGCCACCAACCTCGTCAACAAGACCCTGATCAAGAACCTCCAGACCGGGTTCAACGTCGCCCTGGAGAAGACCGTCGCGCCGATGCCGGAGGCCCGCGCCGAGGCCGTGCGCAAGGAGCTGCTGGACGAGTTCGAGAAGCAGCGGACCCTCATGGTCCAGGGGCTCTCGAAGGACTACGCCGAGAAATTCAGCCTCGCCGAGCTCAAGCACCTCGACGAGATCTACTCGGACCCGACCTACCTCAAGTTCCAGACGATGAACGCCGACCCCAACTCGTCGGTCACGGCGATCTCGCAGAACTCCGTCACCAAGCTGCTCAACATGCTGGCGGTGGCCGCGGCGACCGACAACGGACCGAAGCCCGGCGCCCCGCCGGTGCCGACGGTTCCGCCGGCCGCGGCTCCGGCCCCGGCGCCGAAGTAGGCGATGAGCGCCGCGCGCGTCGGTCCGGCGTCAGGCCGCGCGCGCGGCCACCATGGGGGTGAAGCCCGCGACCGGGGGCAGCCCCTCCAGGAGGGGCTTGGCGAAGTGGTAGCCCTGGACGAGCGTGATCCCGATGCTGCGCAGGGCGTCGAGCTCCGCCGCGGTCTCCACGCCCTCGGCGAGCACCGCCACGTCGAGGGCTCGGGCGATTGCGACCACGCCCGAGACGATGGCGTAGCGCCCGGCGTCGCTGTCGAGGCCGCGCAGCACGTCCATGTCGATCTTGATCAGGTCGGGGCGGAAATTGGCGAGCAGGCTCAGGCCCGCGAAGCCGGCGCCGAAATCGTCGAGCGCCGTCAGGAACCCCTGCTTCCGGTAGGCGGCGACGATGCCCTTGACGTGATCGATGTCTCGGAAGCGCTCCTGCTCGGTGAACTCGAACATGATCCGCCGGTGTGCGAAGTCGATGCGCCGCGCCGCCTCGAGCGAGGCGCGGATGCAGGCATTCGGCTCGTAGACCGCGTTGGGCATGAAGTTGATCGACAGCCGCGTGGCGCTGTCGCGGGGAAACAGCGTGCCGGCGAGCTCGATCGCCTTGACGCGGGCGGCCTGGTCGAACTGGTAGCGGGTCTCGTCGGTCACCCGGTCGAGGATCGTGTAGGCCGGCTCACCCTTCGGGCCGCGCACCAGCGCCTCGTAGGCCCAGACGCTGCCGTCCGCGAGGTCGAGGATCGGCTGGAACGCCATCGTGAAGTCGAAGTCAAGCTTGGTGCCGGCGCGACAGGCGCGGCAGCCGGAATCCTTCGTCATGTGCGGCTTTCGGTGAGTGACCCCGGCCGGCAGACAATGGCCGGACGCGCTCAACACAACCTTAATGCAAGTGCGCCGGCGGATCGTCGGCGGAACCCAGGGAGGACGGCACCGTGACGCTGACCGATTTCCGCTTCGAGACCGATCCCGACGGCGTCGCTCTGGCGACCTGGGACATGCCCGGCCGCTCGATGAACGTGATCACCGAAGGTGTGATGGACCAGCTCGAGCAGATTATCGAGCAGGTCGCGTCCGACCCGGCGATCAAGGGCTGCGTCATCGCCACCGGCAAGGACAATTTCTCCGGCGGCGCCGATCTCACCATGCTCCAGGGCCTGGGCCGGGCCTACGAGCAGCTGAAGGCCGAGCAGGGCGAGGAAGTGGCGATGCGCCACTTCTTCGAGGCCTCCCGACGCCTGTCGCTGCTGTTCCGGCGGCTGGAGACCTGCGGCAAGCCCTTCGCGGCGGCGATTCAGGGCCTGTGCCTGGGCGGCGCCTTCGAGCTGGCGCTGTCGTGCCATCACCGCGTCGCCTCCGACGACGGGAAGACCCGGGTCGGCCTGCCGGAGATCAAGGTCGGCCTGTTCCCGGGCGGCGGCGGCACGCAGCGGGTCGCCCGCCTGATGCAGACCGGCGACGCCCTGCAGATGCTGTTCAAGGGCGAGCAGATCCGCGCGCCCATGGCCAAGGGCATGGGGCTGATCCACGCGGTGGCGCCGCAGGCCGAGATCGTGGAGCGCGCCAAGGCCTGGATCCGCGAGGGCGGCTCGGCTGTGGCGCCCTGGGATGTGCCGAAGTTCAAAGCGCCGTCCGGCAAGGTTTACTCGCCCGCCGGCATGATGATCTGGCCGCCGGCCAACGCCATCTACCGGCGCGAGACCCACGACAACTACCCGGCTGCCAAGGCGATCCTGGCCTCCGTCTACGAGGGCCTTCAGCTGCCGATGGACCTCGCCCTGCGGGTCGAGAGCCGGTACTTCGCGCATATCCTGCGCTCGACCGAGGCGGCGGCGATGATCCGCACGCTGTTCATCTCCATGGGCGAGCTGAACAAGGGTGCGCGCCGCCCGAAGGACGTGCCGGCCACGAACCTGCGCAAGGTCGGCGTGATCGGCGCCGGCTTCATGGGCGCGGGCGTCGCCTACGTCACCGCCCAGGCCGGGATCGAGGTGGTGCTGGTCGACCAGTCGGTCGAGGCGGCCGAGAAGGGCAAGGCCTACGCCCACACGCTCATCACCGGCCAGATCAACAAGGGCCGCGCCAAGACCGCCGACCGGGAGGCGCTGCTCGGCCGGATCCAGGCCACGGCGGATTACGGCGCCCTCGCGGAGTGCGACCTCGTGATCGAGGCCGTCTTCGAGGATCCGCGGGTGAAGGCCGAGGTGATCCAGAAGGTCGAGGCGGTGATCCGCCCCGACGCGATCTTCGCGTCCAACACCTCGACCCTGCCGATCACCGGCCTGGCCAAGGCGTCGCAGCGGCCCGCGCAGTTCGTCGGCATCCACTTCTTCTCGCCCGTGGAGAAGATGATGCTCGTCGAGATCATCAAGGGCGAGGCGACCGGGGACGCGGCGCTCGCCACCGCTCTCGACTACGTGCGGCTGATCAAGAAGACCCCGATCGTCGTCAACGACGCCCGCGGCTTCTTCGCCAACCGCTGCGTCGGCGCCTACATCCTCGAAGGCCACAAGATGCTCTTCGAGGGCGTGCCGCCGGCGATGATCGAGAGCGCCGGCCGCCAGGCGGGCATGCCGGTCGGGCCGCTGTCGCTCAACGACGAGGTCGCCCTCGACCTCGTGCTCAAGATCGCCAAGGCCACCGAGGCGCAGGTCGGGCAGGGCGCCGTCGACCCGGCGCAGAAGGCGGTCCTCGCCGAGATGGTCGAGAACCAGGGCCGGCTCGGCCGCAAGAACCGCAAGGGCTTCTACGACTATCCCGAGGGCGCGCCGAAGCGCCTCTGGCCCGGCCTGAAGGACCTGCAGCCGAACCGCCTCGACCCCGACGCCGTCGACTTCACCGAGCTGAAGCAGCGGCTCCTGGTGGTCCAGGCGCTGGAGGCCGCCCGCACGGTCGGCGAGGGCGTGGTCACCGATCCGCGCGAGGCCGATGTCGGCTCGATCCTCGGTTTCGGCTTCGCGCCGTTCACCGGCGGGACCCTGTCGTACATCGACTTCATGGGCGCGGCGGCCTTCGTCGACCTCGCGCGGGCGCTCGAGGCCAAGCACGGGCCCCGTTTCCACGTGCCCGACAACCTGGCCGCGATGGCCGAGCGCGGGGGCACCTTCTACGCCGGCGCCGAGAAGCGCGCCGCCTGAGCGACGTCGGCCGGACGCCCGCCCGCGGCGTCCGGCAGCTGGGCGAGCTCCTCCAGCAGGACCGTCCGCGCGCAGGCGCCGAAGGCCCGCATCAGCCGCCCCCGGGCGTGGTCCGGGGGGAACAGCAGCGCGAAGTGCACCGGGAGCGCGGGGGCGAAGGGACGGATCGCGATCGGCGAGACCTTCGCCTCCTCGTGGGCGGCCAGCGGGTTCATGACGCTGACCCCGAGCCCGGCCGAGACGAGGGTGCAGATCGAGGCGCCGAGGCCGGCCTCGGCGGTGATGGTCAGGCCGATGCCGGCGGCCTCGAAGACGGCCTCGGTCCGGTCGCGCAGGGCGCTCCCGAGCGACGCGGCGACGAAGGGCACGCCCTGAAAATCCGCGGGCGCGAGCGATTCCCGCGCGGCGAGGGCGTGGTCCCGCGGCAGGACGGCGACGCAGGCGCGCGTCTCGACATGCTCGGCGCGCGCCTCCGGGGCGTCGCCGTACAGCATCGTCAGCGCGGCGTCGCAGGAGCCGGTGGCGAGCCAGTGGTTCACGGTCTCGTCGTCGCCGGAATGGATCGCCACGATCACGTCCGGATGCGCGGCGCGGAAGCGCACGACCGCGCGCGCGAGGAGCCCGCCCGCCAGTCGGGGCATCGCGGCCACCCGCAGCCGCTCCGCCCCGAAGGCGCGGATGCGCGCGGCCGCCGATTCCAGGCTCGTGAGGCCCACGAAGGCGCGCTCGACCTCCGCGTGGAACCGCGTCCCGTCGAGGGAGGGCACGACCCGGCTCCCGCTCCGGTCGAACAGGGGCAGGCCGGTGATCGCCTCCAGCTGCGCGATCAGGCGGCTGACCTGTGGCTGCGAGGTGTGGAGCCGGCGGCTCGCCTCGGTCATGGACCCGGTGGCCACCACGGCCCGGAAGGCCTCGATGTGCCGGAAGGTCATGCGCCGCTCGGCCATATCAGATCCGTATGCTCGGCAGGTGAATCGGCATTGGACGCACGCGCGCGGCCGCTCCTAGGATCAGTCGGCAAAGCTTCGGGCCGACTCCCCGTCGGGGCGGCCGGGCGCTGCGCCAGTTCAGACATAGCGAGGGGGTTCGGATCGTGTCGAGGACGCTGCCGCTTCTGTTGGCCACTCTGTGCTGGGCCGGCCTCGCCGCGCCGTCGGTCGCCGAGGGGCGCCTCGACAAGATCCGCGCGACCGGACAGATCAGCCTCGGCTTCCCGGACGCGTCGCCGCCCTTCGGCTTCCTCGACCAGAACGCCAAGCCGGTCGGCTATTCGCTGGAGATATGCGAACACGTCGCGCAGAAGCTCAAGGCCGCGCTCGGCCTGCCCAGGCTCGAGGTGCGCCACGTGCCGGTGATGTCGGCGACCCGGATCCCGCTGATCAACAACGGCACGATCGACCTGGAATGCGGCACCGCCAGCAACCTGCCCGAGCGGCACAAGCTGGTCTCGTTCGCGCCGACCACCTTCGTGGCGCAGGTGGTGCTGGTGGCCAAGAAGGACACGCCGGTGGATGTCGACGACATCGCCTCGTTCCGCGGCAAGGCCATCTCGGCGCAGGCCGGCGGCGAGACCCAGCGCGTCGCCACCCGGATCAACGTCCGCGACAAGCTCGACATCCAGGTGATGCCGGCCAAGGACACCGCCGAGGTGTTCCTGCTCGTGGAGACCGGCCGCGCGGCGGGCGCCATCAACGACGACGCCCTGGCCCACGCCACGGTTGCGGGGGCCAAGCGGCCGGCGGATTACAAGATCGGCACCAAGGGCCTGGAATTCGCGCCCTACGGGATCCTGGAGCCGAAGGACGACGCGGCCTTCAAGGCTGCGGTCGACAAGGCGGTGGTCGAGCTGATCCAGGACGGGACCGTGGCGCGCCTCTACGGCAAGTATTTCGAGCAGCCGATCCCGCCGAAAGGTATCAACTTGGAGTTGCCGATGAGCGACGTGCTCAAGCGGGCCCTGGCCAACCCCACCGATTCCGGTGACGAGGCGGCCTACCGGTAGGGCGGCGAGACCGACATGCGAGACGATCACGGCGAAGCCACGGACGCGCCGTCCGCGGTCGACCTGCGGAGCGACACCGTCACGCGGCCGACCGAGGCGATGTACGCCCGGATGCGGTCGGCGCCGCTGGGCGACGACGGGCTCGACGCTGACCCGACCGCCCGCGCGCTGGAGGAGACCGCCGCCGCGATGCTCGGCAAGGCGGCGGCCCTGTTCGTGCCGAGTTGCACGATGGGCAATCTGCTGGCGATCCTGGCCCAGGTTCAGCGCAGCGAGCAGGTCCTGCTCGAGGCCCAGGCCCACATGCTCCACACCGAGCGCGGCGCCGCCACCCTGACCGGGGCGTTCCTGGACGGGATCGCCGGGACCGACGGTGCCATGGATCTCGACCGGCTCGAGGACGCCCTCCGGCCGGGCGCGAGCCCGCTGTCGACGGCCATGATCGCGCTGGAGACCTCGCACAACGCCGCCGGCGGCACCGTGCTGCCGCCGGACCATATGGCCGCGGTGGCGGAAATCGCCCGCGCGCGCGGCATAAAGGTCCATCTCGACGGGGCCCGCCTGTTCAATGCCGCCACCCATCTCGGGGTCGCGTCGGCGGACCTCGCGGCCCATGTCGATACTGTGTCTCTGTGCCTCTCGAAGGGCCTCAGCGCCCCGGTCGGCGCCGTGCTCGCCGGCGACGGACCGGTGATCGCGGCGGCACGGCGCCTGCGGAAGATGATCGGCGGAACGCAGCGGCAGGTCGGGATCGTGGCCGCCGCCGGCCTGGAGGCGATCACCGTCATGGGCGCGCGCCTCGTCGAGGACCACGACCGGGCCCGGCAGCTGAGCGCCGGGCTGAACGCCGTGCCGCGCCTCGCGGCGAACCTGCCGCAGACCAACATCGTGCAGGTCGACCTCTCTCGGACCGGGCGGGACAGCGCGCGCTGGGTCGCGGATCTCGACGCGGCCGGCATCCGCACGCGCCCGCTCGGCCCGCGGCGGCTGCGGCTCGTCACGCACCGGCACATCGCGGCGGCCGACATCGACCGCGCCGTCGCGGCCTTCCGCGCCTGCCTCGACGCGGCCTGAGCCCGGTCAGGCCGCGCCCGCGACCCGGGTCTTCGCGCCGAGCATGCGGGCGAGGAGCACGACGTCGCCGGCATTGTCCGAGAGCAGGTCGGTGATGTCGCCGACCTCCAGCGCCTTCACGTGGCGGCAGCGCATGCCGTAGCGGCCGGCCGTGCAGGTGCAGCGCAGCTCCGGGCCCCCCGGCCGTTCCTCCAGGCTGACGTGGTAGCGGTTGCCGGTTGAGCCGCGCATGGCGAACCGCAGGGCCGCCGGCGTGTCGGGGAAGCTTGCCACGGCCCGGGCGCTGATCGCACCCGGCATGCGGCGCGGCACGGCTGGGCCGCCGACCGCCCGCGTGACCGGGAGGCCGAGCGCGGCCGCGAGGGCGTGCACGTCCGCGACCGCCCGCTCGCGCATCGCGGCGAGCGCGATCTCCGCGCAGGCGAAGGCGTCCTCGCCGGCGTCGTGGTGCTCGAAGCGGATGCCGAGGCGCCGCGCGACCTTGCCGAGCCCGCAGCCCTCCGGCGCCGGGAAGACCCGGCGTGCCACCTGGACCGTGCAGAGATAGGCGAGATCGGGGACCGGCAGGCCGGCCCGCGTCAGCCCGGCGCGCAGGACTCCGATATCGAAGCTCGCGTTGTGCGCCAGGATCAGCCCCCGCCCGAGATCGCCGAGATAGGGCGCCATGACGGCGGCGAAGTCGGGCTTGTCGGCGACGTCGGCCGGCAGGATTCCGTGGACGCGGATGTTGCCCGGTGCGAAGCGCATCTCGGGCGGCCGGATCAGGTGGCTCGCGCGGCGCACGACGCGGCCGTCGGCGATCCAGGCCAGACCCACCGCGCAGGCGCTGTCACGCCGCTCGTTGGCCGTCTCGAAGTCGAGGGCCAGGACCGTCATCGCGGTTCAACCATGCCGGGTGGAAGTTCTCGGGGTGTTCCCCGAGAGGTCTAGGCCGCCCGGACTCGGGCATCAACCCTGCGCCACCATCGCCAGCCAGTCGTCCTCCGAGACGACCCGGACGCCGTGCTTCTGCGCGTCCTTCAGTTTCGAGCCCGCACCGGGGCCGGCCACCACCAGGTCGGTCTTGGCCGAGACCGAGCCCGAGACCTTCGCGCCCAGGCGCTCGGCCACCGCCTTGGCCTCGTTGCGGGTCATCTTCTCCAGGGTGCCGGTGAAGACCACGGTCTTTCCCGCGAACGCTGAGGCCGCGGCGGCCCGCTCCATCGGCTGCACCGCCACCGCGTCGAGCAGGGCCGCGACGGCGTCGGCATTGTGCGGCTCGGCGAAGAACAGGAGCAGCGCGTCGGTCGCCACCGGGCCGATCTCGCCGTCGTCGGCGAAGACCCGGTAGGCGTCGCCGGGACGCTGCGCCGCAGCCCGCGCGATCGCCGCGCGCACCGCGTCGACGTCGCCGTAATGGGCGAGGAGGTTCTCGCGCTGCACGGCGCTCAGGCGCGCCCGCTCCTTGGCCGGAGCCGCGTCGTCCTCCGGGAAGCCGAGATCGAGGAGCCGGTCCCGGGTCGTGCCCCCGACGCGCGGCACTGCGGTGAGCTCGACCCAGTCGGGACCGGGCTGCGCCGCCGCGGCCTCGCGGATCGCCGCGATCAGCGTCGGCATGTCGGCGAAGCGCTTCGCCAGCGCCTTGGCGGTCGCCTCGCCGATCTGCGGGATGCCGAGGGCGAAGAGCAGGCGGTTCATCGGCACGGCGCGCCGCGCCTCGACAGCAGCGAGCAGGTTCCGGATCGCCTTGTCGTCCTCGTCGCCCTTCTTCTTGGCGGCCTTCTTCGGCGGCTCGCTCGTCCCCGAGTCCGCGCGCCGCTCGGCCGACAGCGCTTCGCGCCGCGCCACGATTGCGGCCTTGAGTTCCTCGAAGTCGAGGCGGAACAGGTCGGCGGGCTGGCGCACGAGCCCGGCCTCGAACAGGACCTCGATATAGGTCTCGCCGAAGCCCTCGATGTCGAAGCCGTTGCGCGACACGAAGTGCTTCATCCGCTCAACGCCCTGCGCCGGGCAGATCAGCCCGCCGGTGCAGCGGCGCACCGCGTCGGGCCGGCCGGTGCGGGGGTTGATGGCGCGGACGGCGCGGCTGCCGCAGGCCGGGCAGGTCTCCGGGAAGGCGTAGGGCCGCGAGTCGGCCGGGCGCTTCGTCAGGTCGACATCCATGACCTTCGGGATGACGTCGCCCGCCCGGACCACCGTGACCGTGTCGCCGACGCGGATGTCGCGGCCGTCGCGGATCGGCTCGCCGTCGGCGCCGACGCCCTTCACGTAGCCCTCGTTGTGCAGGGTGGCGTTCGACACGACGACGCCGCCGACGGTCACGGGACGGAGCTTGGCGAGCGGGTTCAGCGAGCCGGTGCGGCCGACATTGATGACGATGTCCTCGACCACCGTCGTGGCTTCCTGGGCGGCGAATTTGTGGGCGAGCGCCCAGCGGGGCGAGCGCGAGACGAAGCCCAGCCGCTTCTGGA
The DNA here is from genome assembly GCF_000383455.1 of Methylobacterium sp. 285MFTsu5.1. Classification (NCBI taxonomy): domain Bacteria; kingdom Pseudomonadati; phylum Pseudomonadota; class Alphaproteobacteria; order Hyphomicrobiales; family Methylobacteriaceae; genus Methylobacterium; species Methylobacterium sp. 285MFTsu5.1. Next base: position 45,248 of record NZ_KB911271.1, read on the forward strand.
GCCCGAGGTCGTCGACCTTGTAGACGACGCCGTCGATGTCGTAGCCGAGCCCGGCGCGGTCGGCCTCGATGCCGCGGTAATGGGCGAGCATCGCTTCCGTGTCGGTGAAGGTCTGGGTCCGCGGGTTCACCGGCAGGCCCCAGGCCGCGAAGTGCTCCAGCACGCCGGTCTGCGTGTCGGCGATCGGCGCCGACAGCTCGCCCCAGGCATAGGCGAAGAATCGCAGCGGCCGGGACGCGGTGATCGCGGGATCGAGCTGGCGCAGGCTGCCGGCGGCGGCGTTGCGCGGGTTGGCGAAGAGCGGCTTGCCGGCCGCCTCCTGCCGGGCGTTGATGGCGGCGAAGTCGGCGTGGGACAGGTAGACCTCCCCGCGCACCTCGCAGATCTCCGGCCAGCCGGTCCCCGCGAGCACCGCCGGGATGTCCTGCACCGTGCGGGCGTTGGCCGTGACGTTCTCGCCCACCTCGCCGTCGCCGCGGGTGGCGGCGGTGTCGAGCCGGCCGTTCACGTAGCGCAGGGACAGGGACAGGCCGTCGATCTTCGGCTCTGCCGTGAAGGCGAGGGGGGCGTCGTCCGGCCAGCCGAGGAAGCGGCGCACGCGCGCGACGAACTCGGCCACCTCCGCGTCGTCGAAGGCGTTGCCCAGCGAGAGCATCGGCACGGCGTGCCGCACCTTGGCGAACTTCTCCGAGGGCTTGGCGCCGACCGACGTGCTGGCGGCGCCCGTGCCGGCGAGATCGGGGAAGCGGGCCTCGATGTCCTCCAGGCGGCGGCGCAGCCGGTCGTACTCGGCGTCCGATATCTCGGGCGCGTCCTCCTGGTAGTAGAGGCGGTCGGCCTCCAGGAGCGCGTCCGACAGCCGCGCGTACTCGGCGCGCGCTTCCTCGGCGCTGAGGTCGAGATCGAGCGGTTCGGATTTCGTGGCGGCCATGCCGGGGTTCTAACGCATCGGCGGCCGGCGGGGAGCCGGCCACGGCGCGCGATCCCCGATTCCCTCACCGGCGGGCACCGAGCAGATCGCCGCGCCCCGCCATCCGGAAGGCCGCGAAGAACGTCGCGGCGACGAGGGCGGCGATTGCTTGCAGAGGCAGGACCGGGGCCAGCCAGCCCGCGACCGCCGTCCCGGCGACCGAGCCGAGGTTCATGGCCGCCATGTAGACCTCGAACTGCGTGGCCGCGCCCGGGCGGCCCCGGCTCGCCGCGAGCAGGGCCGGCATCAGGGCGACGATCAGCAGGCCGGGCAGCACGCTGGTGAGCGCCAGGATCGCCGGCGCCGCGGCCCCGACGAGGCCGGCGCCGATCAGGATCCCGGCCAGCACGAAGGTGAGGGCACTGCCCAGCAGCAGGGCGCGAAGCGGCGACGCCGCGCCCGCGCGGTCCGACCAGAGTCCCACCGCGACCGCACCGGCCGTGCCGCTCACCAGGGTCAGGAAAGCCTGGAGACGCGACAGGCTCGCGGCCTCCCAGCCCTGACGCTGGAGGAGGTCGATCGAGAAGGGCAGCTCGAACAGGCCGAGCGCCGCGTCGAGGCCGAAGCACAGAGCGAGCAGCCGCAGGGCGCGCGGGCGGCGCAGGGCGATCACGGTGCGGCGCAGGAAGCGGCGGAACGGCAGGCGCCGCGGCGCCGGTCCCCGGCGCTCGAGCGACCAGAGCGGATCGGCGGGCGCCTCGCGGACCAGCAGCATCGGCAGGCTCGCGACGATCGCGGCGACGAGCAGCCAGAGGGCGCTCGCGGCGAAACCCCAATTCGCGAGCGTCCATCCGAAGACGGCGGCGCTGAGGCTCGTTCCGGCCACGAAGCCCGCGCGGGTGCAGGCGCTGACCCGGCCGAGTTCCCGGGTGGGGACGTGGTCCATGATCATCCGGTCGCAGGCGGTATCGAGGAGCGAGGCGAACAGGCTGTGGACGAGGAAGACCGGACCGAGCGCGCCGACGGCGTCGCCCCCGGCGACGAGGAGCAGCGCCAGCGTCGCGTGGCATCCGACCAGCGCGGCGACCGCGAAGGGCCGGCGCCGTCCCATCCGCGTGTCCCCGGCCCGGTCCACCCAGGGCCCCCACAGCAGCGGCTGCAGCGTCCAGGGCAGGCCGGCCAGGGCGAAGTGCAGCCCGACCTCGGTTGCCGGGACGCCCCTAGCCGCGAGGTGGTTGGCGAGCGCCGTCAGCGAGAAACCCGCGACGAGGCCCTGGTAGAGGTAGGTGGCGAAGAAGACGCCGTAGCGGACGGACCGCTGGCCGAGGCTCGGTCTACCCAGGAGGCCGACGCGGAGATCCGCGCTGGACCGCGTCACCGCGCGCGGCGCTTCTTGCAGGAGACGGGCCGCGATCCGATGCTGCTCATTCCTGCCCCATCGGATCGTCGCCCGTGCCGTTTCGCTCTCCCGACGCTAGCGCCCCAGCTCCCGCCTCGCGAGGTGTCGCGTGAGCGCGGTGCAGGTCTGGATCGTCGACCTCGCCCTGACTTCGAGCCAGGTCGACCGGTGCGATGCCGTCCTCGACGCCGCGGAGCGCGCGCGGGCTGACCGTTTCCTGCGCCCGGCGGATCGGGCGCGGTTCCGCGCCAGCCACGCCGCGCTGCGGCTGGTCCTCGGCGACGCGCTCGGTCTCGCGCCGGCCGACGTCGAGTTCGCCGCCGGAGCCGGCGGCAAGCCGGAGCTCGCGGGCCCGGCACGGGGCGCCGCCGAATTAAACCTCTCCCATTCCGGGGCGCGCGCGCTGATCGGGCTCACCCGCGGCGCGGCGATCGGCGTCGATGTCGAGGCCGTGCGGCCGATCGCGGACGCGCTGCGGATCGCGGCGGCCCATTTCGCCGCCGACGAGGTGACGGCCCTGGCCGGAGCCCCGCGAAGCGCGGTCGAGCGGCGCTTCTTCGGACTGTGGACCCGCAAGGAGGCGGTGGTGAAGGCTTTGGGCAGCGGCCTGTCGCTGCCCCTCGACCGGTTCAGCGTCAGCGTTCCGCCCGAAGCGCCGCGCCTTCTCCGGGCCGACGGCGACGCGTCCTGGAACCTGGACGGTCCTTGGAGCTTCGCCGAGGTCGATTGCGGGCGCGATCACGTCGCCACGGTGGCGTCCCGATCCGCGGAGGCGGAGATCACCTGCCACCGTCTCCCGGACGACTGGCCCGATCATCTGGGCTGAAAAGGCGCAACAGCGCGCTTGCGGTGCGGGAAAGGCGCGGCTATACACCCGCTCGCCGGCCCTGGCGGACACGCGGGACGGCCTTCGGAGTGTAGCGCAGTCTGGTAGCGCACCACGTTCGGGACGTGGGGGTCGCAGGTTCAAATCCTGCCACTCCGACCAAAATTCCCGCGATCTTAAGTTCAGCGAGAACGGACGGTCACCCTTCGCAAGGGACCTCGTTGACGCATGACGCGTGACTTCGCTGGTCAGCGTCCGCGTATTCCCAGACTCTCGCGAATGCGGCCACCTCGACCGGACCGAAGCCGTCGCGCCATCCCGGCTCCGCATCAGGCCGGTCCCTGTCTCGCACCCCGCTGATCACTGCGCGCGGAGGATCCTGAGGCCGCCCCGTCTGGCCCGTCCGAGCCGTGATCCTGGGACGGAGTCTCCCCGGACCCCGCCGTGCCGGGGCTCTCGCCCTGCGGGATCAGGGGCGCCATGGGCACGCTCTCCACGAGCAGCGCGATCATCTCGGACCGTGAGCTCAGGAGAATGGCCGGCGGCTCGCCGGTGATCTGCCGCCATCGCCTGACGAAATCGCCCGCCGGCAACTCGGCGAGAGCGTCCTGTTCGGTCGCGGGGTGGTCCGTTCTGAGGGCTGCGGACTGATCCATGCGCCTCAACGGCTCGAACCACGATTCGGCCTCAGCCTCCGCCCGTGATGGTGAAGCGAGCGTTAGTCCGATCGCGGAAGACGATGCCCGCATCGGCGGACCGGCGGGCGAGGCCCGGGGCGCTCGATGCGTAGAGGAGCATCGCGCCTGTCCCTGACGAAAGCGTGCGCGCCGGTCAGTTCATCGGCGGGACAGAGGGAGGTGCGTCGAGGAATGGACCCGGCGCGCGGCCGTGCGGGATGTCGTCGTTCTCATGGGCCCTCATCGCACGACGCGGGGTCCGGGCGCGGTCAGGCGGCGAGCCGGAAACCGATTCCGCGGGCCGTGCGGGGCGCGACCGTCGACTTGTCCCGGGGCAGCAGCAGGTCGATCTGCGAGCAGTGCAGCGCCAGGACGTTCTGCTCCTCCGCCATGGCGCGCGCCGCGCCGCTGAACCGACCATTCGTCATCACGCACGCCGTGGTCGACCCGGCGCGCTCCGCCGCCGCCGCGACGTCGGAGATCGGGAGACACGCGACGTCGCGGTCCGCCCAATGCAGGCAAACGACGACGCGCGTTCGGGCCCGGAGGAGCACGAAGTGGTCCTGATCCTGGTAATCCAGGCGCCAGCCGGCCGCCTTCAGGCACCGCAGCATCAGCGCCTCGTAATGCGCCTGCGAGGCGCTCACGCGGTCGAGGAAGGTCCAGGACGCGACCTCGGCCGGCAGGATCGACGCGAATTCCGCGCTGACCAGGCGCCTGAAGCCGCGGAACCGGACGACGGCGCGGAGCGGGCGCGAGAGATGGGCGCGGTGCAGCCTGACGAGTTCCCGGTCCCAGAGCGCCTCGAACGCTGCCGCTCCGCGCGCGTGGTGCTCCATCCACCGGTTCTCGATGATCAGGCGCTCGATCTGCGGTCGGATCGCGCGGCGACACCGCTCGGTGAGCCGCTCCTGCAGATGCAACCAAGAGAGCAGAAGCAGGATGGCTATCACCCACAGGGCGAGGCTCGTCGCGAACATGGCGGCGGGACTTTGCGAAATAAGGCCTATGTCGCCATTTATCCGCCGCAGGAATTAAGCGGACATTGCCGGTCACATGCGTACTGAGCCGACCAGTGCAAGTCTTTGGAGATGGTGAATTCTAAATTTATGTCCGCCCCGCAGCCGCTCAGGTCCGCATGGCCACGAACATGCTCCGGCCCTGCTGGTGGTAGTAGCCGCTCTCCATCGAGCCGCGGATGTCGTGTCCCAGCATGTCGTACTGCTCGTAGACCATGTCGAAGCCGCACTCCTTGAGAAGCTGGATCAGGGCCGGCTTGGTGGGCCAGAAGGAGCGCTTGTTGCTCCACGAGGTCCATTTGTGCGCCTCGAGCTGGCTCGTGTCGTCGAGATCGTGCTCGTGCATCCAGCGACCCGGCAGACCTTCGTTCTCGGCGGGCGGAGAGAGCTGGAACAGGGCCTCGTTGGTCTCGGTCGCGAAATGCGTGTGCAGGATGACCACGTCGCGGACGCATTCGGCCATGAGGCGGATGAAGGCGGCCGGCCTGTCGAGGTGGTAGAGCAGTCCGCAGCAGAAGGCGGCATCGAAGGGGCCGTGGGCCGCCAGATTCCACACGTCGTCGTTGACGAAGGCGAGGTCGGGGACGCCCGTCCCCTCCTTGACCCGCAGGCAGTTCTCGAAGTTGGAGCGGCGCACCTCGACACCGGTGGCGCGCATCCCGGCGCGGGCGAATTCGAGCGTGTAGCCGCCCTCGAGGCAGCCCAGATCGACGATCGACCGGCCGGCCAGCCTGTGCCCGTAGAACAGCCGGAGCGAGCGCAGGGCCGCCTGGGTCCAGGGGCTGTCGCCGATCAGCCAGCCCGCCTCGGGCAAGGTCTCGGACCCGTCCGCGAGGCGGATGTTGTGTGCCGTGAACGTCATGCCGCCTCCCCACGCCGCCCACTCGTGCCGGGCAACGCCTTCGTCCGTCTATACGGGCGGCGGCCGATCGGTTCACGCGCTTTGTCGATCCGCCCGTATCGAACGGTCGACCGGCGGGATGGGTCAGGTCGGCGCGACCGCCGCCTCCACGGTGCGGCCGGGCACGCGATGCCCGCGACGGGGCCCGTCGAACGGCGTATGTAGCCGCCCGATGGATCCGTCCTCTCACCATCGAGCCGGCCGGCGACCCGCTGGATGGGTCGGCTTCGCGCGCAGCTTCCTCGTCTGCGCCACCCTCATGGGCTTGGCGCTGATCGGCTTCGTGGCCGCGGTCGATCCCTACGGACTGCGGGCCGCGCCCGGGCATCCGCCGGGACCGATCATGGATGCCAATCAGCGGCTCTCCTATCCGCAGATCGCCCGCGGGGGGCCGTTCGACGCGGCGGTCTTCGGCACCTCGACGGCGCGACTGCTCGACCCGCAGGCTCTCGACGCGGCCTTCGGTGTCCGGTTCGCCAATCTGGCGGTGAATGCCGCGACGCCCGACGAGCAGGGTCGACTCGCCGCGCTGTTCCTGGCCCGCCGGCCGATCCGCGCGGTCCTGTTCGGCCTCGATGCCCCATGGTGCGCCGCCGATCCGCCGGCCCGGACCGCCCATGCCTTTCCCGACTGGCTCTACGCGGACCGCGTGCCCGGCGATGTCCTGCGTCAGGTCAGCCTGCGCTCGGTCACGACGGCCGTCCGGGCCGGACTCGCCGATCTCGGGCTGACGCGGGCGCGGATTCGCGGAGACGGCTACGCGGTCTTCACGCCGCCCGAGGCGCGCTACGACCTCGCACGCGCCCAGGCCCATATCCGCGCAGGCCGCGTGGACTCGGCGGCGGCGGACGCCCCCGAGCTGCCGATGCCGGCCCTCGACCGCCTGGACGATCTCCTCGGTCGCGTGCCCGCCGAGGCCCTGAAGATCGTGGCCTTCATGCCGGTGCATGCGGGGGCGCAGGGTTCACCGGGATCGGCGGCGGGCCGTCGCGAGGAAGCCTGCAAGGCGCGCGCCGCGGCGATCGGGAAGCGCCGGGGCGCGGTCGTGGTGGATTTTCGCCGGATCTCGCCGCTGACGACCCGGGACGCGAATTATTGGGACGCGCTGCATTACCGCCTGCCCGTGGCGGGGCGCGTCGTCTCCGATCTCGCGCGCGCCGTCGCCACCGGCCGCGACGATCCGGATGGAATCTACCGGGTGCTCGCGCACCCGTGACGCCCGGTCAGGCGGCGGCGCGCTCGGCGCTCGCCCAGCCGGCGCGGGTCTCTGCGCAGTACTCCGCGTAGCGGCCGTCCCGGATCGCCGCGCGCGCGCCGGCCATCAGGTCCTGGTAGTAGGCGAGGTTGTTCCAGGTCAGCAGCATCATCCCGAGGATCTCGTTCGAGCGCACGAGGTGATGCAGGTAGGCACGGGAATAGTCCCGCGCGGCCGGACAGGTCGAGGTCTCGTCGAGCGGCGCGGTGTCCTCGGCGTGGCGGGCGTTGCGCAGGTTGACCCGTCCGTGGCGCGTGTAGGCGAGGCCGTGCCGGCCGGCGCGGGTCGGCATCACGCAGTCGAACATGTCGATGCCGCGGGCGACCGCGCCGAGGATGTCGTCCGGCGTGCCGACGCCCATCAGGTAGCGGGGCTTGCCGGCGGGCAGGTGCGGCTCGACCGTCTCGATCATGGCGAACATGACCGCCTGCGGCTCGCCGACGGCGAGGCCGCCCACCGCGTAGCCCTTGAGATCGAGATCCGTCAGCGCGCGGGCGCTCTCGACGCGCAGGGCCGGCACGTCGCCGCCCTGGACGATGCCGAACAGGGCCCGTCCCGCCTGCTCGCCGAACGCGACGCGGCAGCGCTCGGCCCAGCGCAGCGACAGGTGCATGGCCTTCTCGATGGCCCCGTGGTCCGCCGGCAGGCGGACGCACTCGTCGAGCTGCATCTGGATGTCGGAGCCGAGCAGACCCTGGATCTCGATGGAGCGCTCCGGGCTCATGTGATGCGCGGTGCCGTCGATGTGCGAGCGGAAGGTCACGCCCTGCTCGTCGATCTTCCGCAATGCGGAGAGCGACATCACCTGGAAGCCGCCGGAATCGGTCAGGATCGGCCGGTCCCAGTTCATGAAGCGGTGAAGGCCGCCGAGCCGGGCCATACGCTCGGGGCCGGGCCGCAGCATCAGGTGGTAGGTGTTGCCCAGGACCACGTCGGCGCCGAGATCGCGGACTTGGCCAGGATACATGGCCTTGACGGTCGCGGCCGTGCCCACCGGCATGAAGGCCGGGGTCCGGATCTCGCCGCGCGGCGTCCCGATCACGCCGGTGCGGGCGGTGCCGTCCCGGGCCAGCAGGTCGAAGCGGAAGTGTGCGCTGTCGGTCATGGGGTGTCCGCGCCCGGGCCCGGGAAGAGCAGGCTGGCGTCGCCGTAGGAGTAGAACCGGTACCCGGCGGCGATCGCGTGCGCGTAGGCCGCGCGCATCGTCGCGAGACCTGAGAACGCCGAGACCAGCATGAACAGCGTCGAGCGCGGCAGGTGGAAATTGGTCACGAGGGCGTCGACCGCGCGGAACCGGTAGCCCGGCGTGATGAAGATCTCGGTGGGTCCCGAGAAGGGCGCGAGCGTGCCGTCCGGTCGGGCCGCGCTCTCCAGCAGCCGCAGCGCCGTGGTCCCGACCGCGACGATCCGGCCGCCCGCGGCCCGCGCGGCGTTCAGGGCCTCGGCCGTGGCGGCGTCGAGGATGCCGATCTCCGCGTGCATGCGGTGGGCCTCGGTATCTTCGGCCTTGACCGGCAGGAAGGTCCCGGCGCCGACATGCAGCGTGACGTGGTGGCGCCGCAGACCGGCGGCGTCGAGATCGGCCAGCAGCGCGTCGGAGAAGTGCAAGCCGGCCGTGGGAGCCGCGACCGCCCCCGGATTGCGGGCGTAGACCGTCTGGTAATCGGTGGCGTCGCGGTCATCCGTGGCGCGCTTGCCCGCGATGTAGGGGGGCAGCGGCAGGGCACCCTCCGCGGCGATGGCCGCGTCGAGGTCTGGCCCGGCCCGGTCGAAGGCGAGGACGATCTCCCCGGCCTCGGCCTTCTCGAGAACGGTCGCCGCCAGATCGCCGAAGCGCAGCGCGTCGCCCGCCGCGAGCCGCTTGGCCGGACGCGCGAAGGCGCGCCAGCGGTCGGGGGCTTCCCGCAGGTGGAGCATCACCTCGGTGCGCTGGCCGGGGGCGCCGGGCCGTGTGCGCACGCCGTTCAGCCGGGCCGGGATCACCCGCGTGTCGTTGAAGACCAGGGCGTCGCCGGCCCGGAGGGCCTGGGGCAGGTCGCGCACGGTCCGGTCGGCCAGCGGCGCGCCAGGTCGGACCACGAGCATCCGCCCGGCGTCGCGCGGCTCGGCCGGGCGCAGGGCGATGCTGGTCTCCGGCAGATCGAAATCGAAGAGGTCCACGCGCATCGCCGGCTGCCTGCACCGAACGGCACGCGGTTTCAACCGCGGAACCGCCGGGGAGCGCGTCCGTTTCCAGCGTCACCGAGACGCGAGGCTCCCGATCCATGCCCTGGTACGCCGTTCGCCCCCGTGACGCCGCCGATCCCCGCTGGCCGCTCCCCGGCACGTCCGAGATCGTGCTGAAGGCCGAGGATCCCGACACCGCCCGCGCGAAGTTCGAATCGGCCTACCCGAGCCAGCCCTTCGGCAGCCCCGGAATCCCGGTGCCGAATACCGGCGCCGGCAGCTTCCGCGGCGATCCGGACGCCCTGGTCGTGGCCGAGACGGGCGAGCCGCCGGCGCCGCGGGGGAGCGACGCGTGACGCCCCGCGGTCGCCCCCGGCGGGTCACCCTCGACGGGCAGCTCCTCGGGTACTGGGAGCGCGAGGCCGCCCGGCTGGAGACCCTCGCCGCCGGAGCGCGCTTCGCCTGGCAGCGCCGTCGCTTCCTGCGCAAGGCGGAGGCAGCGCGTGCCAAGGCGGAGCCGAGCCGGCGGCGCGAGGCCGCCCGCGACAACGGCGGCGCGTCGGAGACTTAGCCGCGGCTAACACGTTTTCGGCGGCGTCGAACCTTTGCCGTGGCCTTGGCCGCGGCCGGTGCCGTATGGGCGCGGCGTCACCCCAACGGCGCGAACCATGGACCGCACCCAGAAAGCCGCCCTCTTCAGCGCGGGCATCGGCCTCGCCGTCACGGCGATGAAGTTCTACGCGGCGTGGCTCACCGGCAGCCTCGCCCTGTACTCCGACGCGCTGGAGAGCATCATCAACGTGGTCGCCGCAATCGGCGCCTTCGTGGCCCTGCGGGTCGCCGCGCGCCCGGCGGACGAGGACCATCCCTACGGTCACCACAAGGCCGAGTTCTTCTCGGCGGTGATCGAGGGCGCGCTGATCGTGGTGGCGGCGCTGCTGATCCTGCGCGAATCCTATTTCGGGCTGCTCGCCCCGAAGGCCCTCGACGCGCCCGCGGTCGGCCTCGCGATCAACTTCGCGGCCGGGATCGTCAACGCGGTCTGGGCGGCGGCACTGATGCGCTGGGGAAGGCGGTGGCGGTCGCCGGCCCTGATCGCCGACGCGCGCCACGTCTTCGCCGACGTGGTCACGTCCTGCGGCGTCCTGGCCGGCGTCGGCGCCGTGGTGGTGACGGGCTACCCGGTCCTCGACCCCGTGGTGGCCGGGCTGGTCGCCATGAACATCCTGTGGTCCGGCTTCCGCATGGTCCGGGAATCGGTGGACGGCCTCATGGACAGGGCCGCCCCGGCCGAGATGGTGAGCCAGATCCGGTCGCTCATCTCCCAGCACGGCGAGGGCGCGCTGGAGGCGCACGACGTGCGCACGCGCTCCGCTGGTCAGGCAACCTTCATCGACTTCCACCTCGTCGTCCCCGGCGCGATGACCGTCGAGGATTCGCACGCGATCTGCGACCGGCTGGAATCCGCCCTGGAGACGACGATCCCCGGGGCGGTGGTGACCATCCACGTCGAGCCCGGCGAGGAGGCCAAGGCGCGGGGATTGCCGGTGCTGTAGGCCGCCGATCAGCTCCAGGCGTGGAGCGGCGGGTTCACGCCGTTGAGGGCGTGGTTGCCGACGATCGCGTATTTCCAGCGGACGGGATCGTGCAGCGTGTGCGTGCGCGCGTTCCGCCAGTGACGGTCGAGATTCTCGGCGGCCAGAGTCGAGCGGGTCCCCGACAGCTCGAACAGCTTGTTCGACGCCGCCAGGGCGACCTCGGTGGTCAGCACCTTCGCCTCGGCGACCGCGATCTGGGCCGCCGCGACCGTCTCGGCGTCCGGCCGCGCGACCGCCGCGTCGAGGGCGAGACCGGCCCGGTCGAGCAGCGCCTCGGCGGCGTGCTGCCGGATGGTCAGGTCGCCGACCGCCTGGATCGTGTAGGGATCGTCGGCCGCCCGCTCCAGCCCGCTGTCGATCCAGGGCCGGGCCTTCTCGCGGACGTAGCCGATGGTGTCGTCCAGGGCCTCGCGGCCGATCCCGGCATCGACCGCGGCCTGGATGATCTGGAACACGGCGCCGTCGGCGGTCGGCGCCGCGTAGCCCTTCCAGGCCGGCACCAGATGGGTCTTGGGCACGCGCACGTCGTCGATCAGCACGGTCCCGCTCGCCGTGCCGCGCTGGCCGAAGCTCGACCAGTCGTCGATCACCGTGAGTCCGGGCGCGTCCCGCTCGGCGATGGCGTACCAGGCGCGTCCCTCGGCATCGAGGGCGACGATCGGGACCAGGTGCGCGAGGAGGGCGCCGGTGGCGTAGAACTTCCGGCCCCGCACCACGACGTGGTCGCCGTGATCGGTGAAGCGCGTGTCGAAATCGGCCGCCCGCTTGGTGCCGCGCTCCGAGAAGGCGTTGCCGAACCGCGTTCCGCGCAAGACCTCGCCGAACAGCAGGTGCTTCTGCGCCTCGTCCGACACGGTCCGGATGGCCGCCAGGATGCCGAGGTGGTTCTGGGCGATCTGCGCGATGGCGGGATCGGCGGCCGCCACGATGGCGATGACCTGCGCCAGCGTCCGGTACGAAACCTCGGGGCCACCGTAGGCGCGCGGCACGTTGATCGACCAGAGGCCGCTCTGCGAGAAGGCGTCGAGCTCCTTGAGCGGCCGCACGGCGTGGCGGTCCCGCTCCGACGCGCCGGCCCGGAACTCGGCCGCGAGCCCGTGGGCCACGGCCAGCGCCTCGGCGTCGTCACGGATCACGTGGGCGGGTGAGGGCGGCCGCGCGGGGCCGGGAGCGCCCGGGCGGTGCTCCGGCTCGAGCGTGCGCGCATCGACGGCGATGTTCATGGCTCACTCCGATCAGTCGGGATACGGTTCGGCGGGCGGCGCTCAGGCGGCCTCGGCGCGCCGGTCGCGGGCGGCCTCGAGGGCGCGGACCCGCGGGATCACGTGCGCGCCGAAATACGCGACGTCCTCCTGGAAATGCAGGAAGGCCAGCAGGGCGAGGTCCGCTCCCGCATCCTTCAGCGCCAGGATCCGCTCGGCGATCTGGTCGGGCGTGCCGATCAGGTCGGTCTTGAAGCCGTCGTTGTACTGAACGAGATCCTCGAAGCTCGACTTGGCCCAGTTGCCTTCCCCTTCCGGCGAGGCCTTGCCGGCATTCTTGACCTCGTGACCGAAGGCCTTCACGGCGTCCGGGTCGGCGTTGTCGATGATCTCCTGAAGGACGGCGCGGGCCTCCTCCTCGGTGTCGCGGGCGATGACGAAGGCGTTGACGCCGATCCGGGGATGATTGCCGGTCTCGGCCGACTTGGCGCGGATATCGTCCACCTGGGCGCGGATCGTCTCCGGCGTGCCGCCATTCGTGAAGTACCAGTCCGACACGCGGGTCGCCATGTCGCGCGCGGCGCGCGACGAGCCGCCCTGAAAGATCTCGGGCAGCGGCTGGGCCGGCTTCGGCTTCAGCGTGTAGTCGCTGTAGCGGTAGAAGTCGCCGCGGAAGGTGAAGCTGTCCTGCGTCCAGATCCCGCGCAGGCTCCGTATGAACTCCTCCGACCGGCGGTAGCGCTCGTCGTGGTCGAGCCAGGGCTCGCCGATCGCCCGGAACTCGCCCGAGAACCAGCCGGAGACGATGTTCACCGCGATGCGGCCTTCGGTGAGTTGCGAGATCGTGGCGATCTGCTTGGCGGCCAGGGTCGGATGCCAGGGACCGGGCAGGAGCGCGGCGATCACCTTGAGCTTGGTGGTCGCGGCCAGCAGGGCGTGGCTGAAGGCGACCGATTCGTGCTGGTACTCGGCGCCGTAGCCCGCGGTGAACCGGATCTGCGTCAGCCCATAATCGAACCCTGCCTCCTCGGCGATCTGCGCCAGCTTCCGATTGTACTCGGCATCCCAGCTCGTTCGCTGGGGGATCTTGCTGATGACAAGCCCCCCGGAGACGTTGGGCACCCAGTAGGCGAAGCGGATCGGCTCGCGCGCCGCCGCGTCGGCGATATGGCTGGTCATCCGGCGTTACCTCAGTTGCACGGCGGTCGGGCGCCGTGTCGTCTTCGGATGATCGCCGCGAACTGAATACACTATGCAGAACGCGACCGATCGCTCAAGAACACCGAAAGTATTCCGGGGCGACGGCCGTCGGTCAAAGGAACGGGTTGCCGTTTTTAAGCCGATCTCGGCGAGACTCTTCTTCGCCGAGATCCTGCGCGCGCGGCTTTGTCCTAGGCGGCGCGGGCCGCGGGCGAATCGTGCAGGCGGCGCCACGCGAAGACCGAGAACACGCCGATCAGGCAGGCGGCGAGGCCGAACCACGTGAATGCGTATTGCAGGTGGTTGTTCGGCAAATCGACCCGGAGCTGGCCGCCGCGCGGCCACGTCGTCTGCCCGGGAACGGCGTCGGCCTCGATCAGGTAGGGCTCGACCGTTCCGAGGCCGCGCGCCGCCGCGATGCCGGCGATGTCCCGGTTGAACCACTCCCCGCGGGCGGGATCCGGTTCCGGCACGAACATCCCCCGGGCCTCGCTCGCGCGGAGGATGCCGGTGACCGTCGTCGACCCGTCGATCAGGCCGTCCCGGCGATCGCCCTGCGCCTTCAGCTCCGTGGGAACGAAACCCCGGTTGATGATCACCATGCTCCCGTCGTCCCGGCGGAACGGCGTGAGCACGTAGTAGCCCTGCAGGGCGCGGCCCGGCGTCTCGCCGGGCGCCAGCCCGTGCACGAGGGTTTCCCGGTCGTTGAGGAACTGACCGCTGACCCGGACGTGCCGGAACTCGTCGCGCGCCGGATCCCAGACATCCGCGGCCGGAGGCGCCACCGGCTCCGCGCGGCTCTGGCGCACGATCCGGGCGATGAGATCCTCCTTCCAGGCCCTGCGCTCGAGCTGCCACGTCCCGAGACCGAGCAGGATGGCCAGGGCGATCAGCGAGGCGAGTCCCGGCGCGACGAGGTCGCGCCAGCCAGCGCGGTGCGGTCCGCTCGCGGTCACGGCTCGAAGCGCCCTTGCTCCGCCCGGTTGCTGAACTGCAGGGCGATCAGCAGGCCCTTGAGGGGCCGCACCAGGATCAGGCTGAGCCCGACCGAGAGGGTCAAGGCCACCAGGGCGTGGACCCAGATCGGCGGCTCGTAGGTGATCTCCAGCCAGAGGGCGAGACCGACCACGATCAGGCCGACGATCGACATGACGAAGAAGGCCGGCCCGTCCGCGGAGTCGAAATGCGCGTAGTCGAGCCCGCACGCCTCGCAGGAGGGGCGCAGGCTCAGGAACCCTTTGAACAGGTGACCCTCACCGCAGCGCGGGCACCGGCCGCGCAGGCCGGTCGGGATCGGCGGAGGCGGCGAGTAGGTTCGGTTGTTCACGGGCACACTCCAGACCTGTTCCGTGCGGGACCCCATCGACCCGCGCGCGGGCCGCTCTCGTCGATACGGGGTTCGCGCGGCGTCGGAAACGCAGAAGGGCGGCCTGAGCCGCCCTTCGCAGATCCGCCATGCGGCGACGGGATGGTTCCGCTCAGTGAGCGCCGCCGCCGTGGAAGACCCCCGAACCCCACACGTAGATGGCGGCGAACAGGAACAGCCACACGACATCGACGAAGTGCCAGTACCAAGCGGCGAACTCGAAGCCGAGGTGCTGACGCGGGGTGAACTGGCCCGCGTAGACGCGGAACAGGCACACCGCCAGGAAGATCGTGCCGATGATGACGTGGGCGCCGTGGAAGCCCGTCGCCATGAAAAAGGTCGACGAGTAGATGCTGCCCGAGAAACCGAACTCGGCGTGGCTGTACTCGTAGGCCTGGCAGGCGGTGAACAGAACGCCGAGGATGATCGTCAGCCACAGGCCGTACTTCAGGCCCTTGCGGTCGCCCTCGATCAGCGCGTGGTGCGCCCAAGTGACGGTGGTGCCCGAGGTCAGCAGGATCAGCGTGTTCAGGAGCGGCAGGTGCCAGGGATCGAACGCCTCGATGCCCTTCGGCGGCCAGACACCGCCGGTGAACTCCACGCGCGAGACCTGGATCGGGTCGGCGGTGTAGAGGGCGGCCTCGAAGTAGGCCCAGAACCACGCGACGAAGAACATCACCTCGGAGGCGATGAACATCATCATGCCGTAGCGGTGGTGAAGCTGGACGACGCGGGTATGGTCGCCGGAATTGGCCTCGTGCGCGACGTCCTTCCACCACGAGAACATGGTGTAGAGGACGCCGATCGTGCCGGCCCCGAAGATGTAGGGACCAGGAGCCAGGGTGCCGATCGTGAGGCTCTTCATCCAGAACACGGCGCCGAACGCCATGAGAAAGCCCGAGAAGGCCCCGATCAACGGCCACGGGCTCGGATTCAGGATGTGGTAGTCGTGATTCTTGGCGTGCGCCTCGGCCATCGTCCCGTCGCTCCTCACCCTCGCGCCCTGCACCGTTCCCGGCCTAACGCTGTTCGTTGCTTGCCCTAGGCCGGGCGCGGCACGCACCACACCCAAGCTTGCTCGCAGCTTTAGTCGCTGCGGCCCCGTGTTGTCACGGGTCCGCGATCAGAAATCGCCCTTCGTTCCCGAGGAAGACGATTTCGCCACCGCCGCCTTCACGGGCTGACCGTTCTTGGAGGCGAAGTACGTGTAGGACAGCGTCATCTCCGAGAGATGCGCGGTGTTCGAGTCGTCCCGAACGGCCGGATCGACGTAGAACACCACCGGCACGTCCAGCGTCTCGCCCGGCTGGAGCGTCTGCTCATTGAAGCAGAAGCAGGCGATCTTGACGAAGTAACCACCCATCAACCCGGGCTGGACGTTGAAGGTCGCCACACCCGCCGAGGGCGTGCTGCCGGTGTTCTGCACGCGGAAGAAGACCGTCTTGGTCTCACCGAGCTTCGCCTCGACGCTGCTCACTTCCGGGATGAATTTCCAGGGCAGCCCCGGCGCGACGTTGGTGTCGAAATGGACGACCATGCTGTCGTCGGTCCGCGCCGCGGAGGCCGAGAGGGCCGGTCCTTGCCGGGGCGTGCCGTCGTAGCCGGTCGCCTTGCAGAAGGCGTCGTAGAGCGGCACCGACGCGAAGGCGAGGCCGATCATGCCCACGGCGAGACCCGCGCAGGCGAGGGCGGTGCGCGTGGCGGCTCGGTTCGATCCTGATGGAGGAACTGTCATCGGGAGCGCCTCAGAGCGGCCGGGTCAGGATCTGAGGGCCGAGCTTGACGATCGTCAGCACGAAGAACAGCAGGACCCAGGCTCCCAGCGCTAGCGCGATCGCGATCGAGCGCTTGCGGCGGCGCGCCTCCTGCTCGGGCGTGAGCGGCCGGTACTGGATCTCGGGATCCGCCATGGCGCTCAACCCAGGACCGGGCGGAACAGGCCGAAGCTCTGCTCGGCCAGGAGCGCCGAGAACAGCGCGAACAGGTAGAGGATCGAGAAGCCGAACATGCCCATGGCGGCGCGCCGCTCGGCATCGCCCTCGCGGTTCCGCAGCACGCGGATGCTGAACGCTACCATGCCGAGGCCGCCCACGAGGCCGACCACCGCGTACACGAGGCCGCCGAAGCCCAGGGCCACCGGCACGAGGCCGAGGGGTGCGAGGAGCAGCGAGTACCAGACGATCTGGCGGCGGGTGGAGGCGGGACCGGCGACGTTCGGCATCATCGGGATGCCGGCGCGGGCGTACTCGTCGGCCTTGATCAGGGCCAGCGCCCAGAAGTGCGGCGGGGTCCAGATGAAGATGATGGCGAACAGGATCAGCGACTCGACGCCGACCGACCCGGTCACCACCGCCTGCCCGATGACAGGCGGCAGGGCTCCGGCGGCGCCGCCGATGACGATGTTCTGCGCGGTCGCCCGCTTCAGCCACATCGAGTAAACCACGGCGTAGAACACGATGGTGAAGGCGAGGAGCGCGGCGGCCAGGAGATTGGCGGCGAGCCCGAGCACCACCACGGAGGCGACCGAGAGGAACAGTCCGAAGCCCAGTGCCTCCTGGGAGGTGATCCGGCCCGACGGGATCGGCCGGGTGGCGGTCCGACTCATGACCGCGTCGATGTCGGCGTCCCACCACATGTTGAGGCAGCCGGACGCACCGGCGCCGACCGCGATGGCGAGGAGCGAGATCGCGCCGATGGCCGGCTGCACGTGGCCCTGCGAGACCACCATTCCGACCAGTGCGGTGAAAATCACGAGGACCATCACCCGCGGCTTCAGCAGGGCGAAGTAGTCCGGAACGTCGCCGCCGGCGGTCGTGAGTGCCGGGGCAGGAACGTCCGGTCCGATCGTGTTCGTCAGGCTCGTCATCGCGTCTGCCGCTGCTGTGTCGGCGCCCGGCCGCGCGCGTCACGGCCGAGTCGTGTCTCGAAATCGACGTGTTCCAAGGATCGGCGTGAGCGGGGCCCGGGACTTCTCCCTCGGCCCGTGCGGGTCGCCCTCATCGCTCGCCCTTGCCGGGAGGTCGGCCGACCGGCCTCCGGGGAAGGGCGAGGGCCGCGGACGCGGCCCTCGCGGGATCTCTATCAGTGCGCGCCGGGCTCGTCGACGATGCGGGGCAGCGTCTCGAACTGGTGGAACGGGGGCGGGGAGGAGAGCGTCCACTCGAGGGTGGTGGCGCCTTCGCCCCACGGGTTGTCCGCGGCCCGCTCCTTCGAGCGGAAGGCGAGGATCACGCCGATCACGAACACGAACATGCCGAGCGCGAAGATGTGGCCGCCGTAGGTCGACACCTTGTGCCACTGGGCGAATGCGTCCGGGTAGTCGGCGTAGCGGCGCGGCATGCCGGCGAGGCCCAGGAAGTGCATCGGGAAGAACAGGACGTTCGCGCCGATGAAGGCCAGCCAGAAGTGCAGCTTGCCGGCCCACTCGGGGATGATGTGACCGGTCATCTTCGGGAACCAGTAGTAGACACCGGCGAAGATGATGAACACGGCCCCGAGGGACAGCACGTAGTGGAAGTGCGCGACCACGTAGTAGGTGTCGTGCAGGTACTTATCGACCGCCGAGTTGGCCAGCACGACGCCGGTGACGCCGCCGACCGTGAACAGGAAGATGAAGCCCACCGCCCAGTGCATGGCGGCGGTGAAGCGGATGGAGCCGCCCCACATGGTGGCGATCCACGAGAAGATCTTCACGCCGGTCGGGACCGCGATCACCATCGTGGCGAACACGAAGTAGGACTGCGTCTGCAGCGACAGGCCGACCGTGTACATGTGGTGCGCCCACACGACGAAGCCGACGACGCCGATCGCCACCATGGCGTAGGCCATCGCGAGGTAGCCGAAGACCGGCTTGCGCGAGAACGTGGCGATGATGTGCGACACGATGCCGAAGGCCGGCAGGATCATGATGTACACTTCGGGGTGACCGAAGAACCAGAACAGGTGCTGGTACAGGATCGGGTCACCGCCGCCGGCCGGGTCGAAGAAGGTCGTGCCGAAGTTGCGGTCGGTCAGCAGCATCGTGATGGCGCCCGCGAGCACCGGCAGCGAGAGCAGCAGCAGGAACGCGGTCACCAGCTCGGCCCAGGCGAAGAGCGGCATCTTGTGCAGCGTCATGCCCGGGGCGCGCATGTTCAGGATCGTGGTGATGAAGTTGATCGCGCCGAGGATGGAGCCCGCGCCCGACAGGTGGAGCGCGAAGATCGCGAAGTCGACGGCCGGGCCGGGATGGCCGGCGGTGGAGAGCGGCGGGTAGACGGTCCAGCCGGTGCCGGCGCCGGACGCGCCGGGCGCGCCCTCGACGAACAGCGAGCAGAGCAGGGAGCAGAAGCCCGCCACCGTCAGCCAGAACGAGATGTTGTTCATGCGCGGGAATGCCATGTCGGGCGCGCCGATCATGAGGGGCACGAACCAGTTGCCGAAGCCGCCGATCAGCGCCGGCATCACCATGAAGAACACCATGATGAGCCCGTGGCCCGTGACGAACACGTTGTAGGTCGCGGGGTTCGAGAAATACTGCAGGCCGGGCGCCTCCATCTCCATCCGGATGCCGAAGGAGAGGAACGCGCCGATGATTCCGGCGCAGAAGGCGAACAGCAGGTAGAGGGTGCCGATGTCCTTGTGGTTCGTCGACAGGAACCAGCGGGCGAAGAACGACGGCTTGTGGTCGTGGACCTCATGGGCCCCGGCATGGGCTGCGGCTGTAGCCATGGATTCGAATGCCTTGTGGATCTGATGGGGTCTGTTCGATCAGCCGGGGCTCAGCGGGCCTCGGCGAAGCTCGTGCCGTTGTCGATGCGGGCGTACTTGGTCTTCGCCTCCTTCAGCCAGTCGGCGTAGGCCTGCTCGCTGACCACGCGGACCACGATGGGCATGTAGGCGTGGCGCTGGCCGCACAGCTCGGAGCACTGGCCGTGGAAGGTGCCCTCCTTGTCGGCCTTGAACCACATCTGGTTCAGGCGGCCGGGGACGGCGTCGATCTTGAAGCCGAAGGCCGGCATCGCCCAGGAATGCAGCACGTCGGCGGCGGTGACCTGGATCTTCACGATCTTGTTGACCGGAACGACCATCTCGTTGTCGGTCTGGAGCAGGCGCGGCTGCTTGTCCTCGTCGATGTTGGCATCGAACGTGAAGCCGCCGCCGGCCTCGGTCTGCGGGTACTCGTAGGACCAGTACCAGGCGTGGCCGACGACCTTGACGATAATGTCGGCCTTCGGGTCCGAGAGCTGCGTGCGCAGCAGGCGGAAGGACGGGATCGCCACGGCGACCAGGATCAGCACCGGCACGATCGTCCAGGCGACCTCGATGGCGGTGTTGTGCGTGGTGCGCGACGGCGTCGGGTTCCGCTTCTCGCCGAAGCGGTAGACGCACCACAGGATGAGCCCGAGGACGAACACCGAGATGGCGAGGGACAGCCAGTGCAGGCCGATCTCGAAGTTCAGGATGTCGCGCGCGTTCTCGGTGACCGGGATCTGCCGGTCCATCTCCCACGGCACGGGCTGACCGAAGCCCGCGGCCTGCGCGCCGGATATCGGGAAGAGCAGGGCGCCGAGAGCGGCGAGGCTCCAGAGTGACCGGTTGATCGTCCGCACCGTCCGCATCTGCCTCTCGTGGCTCCCCTGAAACTGTCTGGCTGCCGCCGGACCTCCCCGTCTTGAACGCGTGCGGGATTGTACCGACGTGACGGAGTACCGGTTGTGTCACCCGGCATTATCCGACCGGCGCTTCAGACCACAAGGGCCGGCCACGTGCAACCGCACAAGCGTCGCATCGCGCGCTTTCCCGCCAGTTGACGGCGCCTCGTGGCGTCGGCGCACTAGGGGCCGGCGAAATCGTTCCCTGTCACGTCGCGCCGGGGATGAAGCGTCGCGACGCGTTCGTGCCACGCCTGCGGAGTTCGAGATGTCCACCCAAACCGGCAGCCCCACCTCCGGTCCTCTGCCCTGCGCAGTGCCGGCGCCGATGCAGGTGATGACCTATACGGGCTCGGCGCCGAGGCCGGACACGCGGGCGCTGGCCGTCGAGGCGCCGGTCAACCTCGTCTACGGCAGCGTGCCGCACGCCGTGATGATGGCGACGCCCGCCGACCTCGAGGATTTCGCCTACGGCTTCAGCCTGACGGAGGGCATCGTCGACAGCGCGGAGGAGATCCGCGCGACCCGCGTCGAGACGGCGCCGGACGGCCTGCGCCTTCACGTCGATCTCGCGCCGGGCCGGCTCCGCGAGCATCTGGCGCGCAAGCGCGCCATCAGCGGCCGCACCGGCTGCGGGGTCTGCGGCATCGAGGACTTGGCGCAACTGCCGCAGGCCGGTAAGCGGGCGGACTCCGAGGTCCGGGTCGGGCTGCCCGCCATCGCCCGCGCCCTGTCGAATCTCGACAGCGCCCAGCGCCTCGGCGCGGAGACGCGCGCGGTCCACGCCGCGGCCTGGGCGCGCCTCGACGGCGGCCTCGCGGCTGTGCGCGAGGATGTCGGCCGCCACAACGCTCTGGACAAGCTGATCGGCACCCTGATGCGGACCGGGACGCCCGCGGACTCGGGTTTCCTGGTCATCACCAGCCGCTGCTCGTACGAGATGGTCGAGAAGGCCGCGCGGCTCGGCGCGGCCGTGATCGTCGCCATCTCGGCGCCGACGTCGCTGGCCCTCGACCGAGCCCGGTCCTACGGCATGACGCTCTGCGCCATCGCGCGGGCCGACACCGTGACGGTGTTCACGGGAGCCGAGCGGCTGACGGACGGCGCGTGACGCGCCGGTTCCGTCCGCCGAATTTACTCGGCCTGGCCGGGGACGATGGTCGCGCCGCCGATCACCCGAACCGGCTTCTTGTCCGTGGGCGGATCCTTCCAATCCTTCGCGGCCGGCTTGGCCGTCTCGGCCACGGCGGCGTCGGCCGGCTTCGACGGCGCGGCGGGTCGCGCAGCGGGAACCGGGGCCGGGGCCTTCTCGATCGCCGCCGCCTTGGTCTCGGGCGCGGGACCGGCGTTCGGATCCGCCTTGGCCGTATCGGCCGGCGGGAGCTTGGCGGCCGGTGCCTCGGGAGACGTGCGGGGCGGCGGCTTCAGCTCCGGCGTCCGGGCGAGCGCTCCGCGCGCGACCCGCTTTGGCGGAGCGTTGGGCGGAGCGGTCCGGCCGACGCTGTCGGGATTCACGCCTTCGGGATTGGCCTCGGGCCGCAGGGCCTCGGTGCCCGGCCGGCGCTGGGGTCGAGCCATCGGACCGTCCTCGGGCGGGACCGGACGCATCGCGCGGCGGGGCACGACCTCGTCCTCGGTCCAGCCGAAGCCCGGTGCGGGTCGCTCCAGCCGAGCGACGGTCTCGGGCGCACCGATCGGCCGGCGGCCCACGATCCCGCCCGTCATGGGATCGACGAACAGCCGGACGGGCGCGCCGGCGGGACCGACGGCGTCGACCACGTAGACCCGCCCGTCGAAGCGCGGGCGGCTCAGGCCGCTGAACCCGCGATCTGCGAGGCGCCAAGCGACGACGCGAGGCGGAAGGACCTCCTCCTCGAAGGCGAATTGCGCGCGCGCGCCGCCCGATGCGCCCAAGAGAGCGAGCGCCGACAGGCACGCGGCGCGAAGCGTCCGGCTCATCGGGCGTGGGAAGCGCGCAGCGGCTCTGCTCGTCATCGTCACTCTTGTGCGTTCTGGGTTTGGAGACCCGGCAGAGTGTCCGGTTCGTGTCCGGTTCCGGCATGGTCCGGGCCGGTAGACCCGGACCTCGACCATGCCGGCGAGGTCGTTGCCCCGCATGCCGCTTGTGCTCGGCACGACCCGTAGATCCCGCGATTCGGGCGAGATTGCGGAGGCGCGGAGCGGATCCCGGCCCATCATCCAGAGCGGCGACACCGTCGCGGCCTGCAGTCTCTTGCTGAAAACATTTCAATCTGGCAGTTTCGCGACTTAGGACAGCACAACTGTCCCATCGGCCGTGCATCCCGGCCGTCGCCGTCTCGCGCGCGGGCGAGAAGTTTCGGCAGACGGACACGGGCGCGCCAGCGCACCGCTCTCCGAGCGGTCCGGGTCCTCGATGAACGCAGGCCGACGGACGTGTCCTCCCGGACCGGCCGGATGGCCTGCGGCAAGAGGCCGGGCGCGTGGCGCCGACGGCTTGCGGGCATGAAACATGCTCGCGGGTTCTTGGCTGCGGACGGGTTCGAGGGAAGGACGAGACGAAGCATGTCACAACGCAGACCCGCCGAAGAGTTTGCTGCGTCCACGGCCCAGGCTGCCGCCCCGCGCGGCGGCGCGATGCCGCTCATCGTGCGCGACCCCGCCCTCCCGAAAGCCCAGGGTTCCTACGATCCGGCCCACGAGCGCGACGCCTGCGGCGTCGGCTTCATCGCCGACATGCACGACCGCCGGACCCACGCGATCGTCGAGCAGGGTCTGAAGATCCTGGAGAACCTCGATCATCGCGGCGCGGTGGGCGCCGATCCCAAGATGGGCGACGGCTGCGGCATCCTCACGCAGATCCCGCACGGCTTCTTCGCCGAGGAGTGCTCGCGCCTCGGCTTCGAGCTGCCGCCGGCGGGCTCGTACGCCATCGGACAGTTCTTCATGCCGAAGGCGGAGGAGCCGCGGGCGATCATCCAGGAGATCGTCGAATCGTCCCTGGCCGCCGAGGGCCTGCCGCTCCTCGGCTGGCGCGACGTGCCGGTGGATCCGGAGGATCTCGGCGACGCCGTGAAGGCGACCGAGCCGCACCACCGTCAGGTCTTCATCGGCCGGCCCGCCTCGGTCACCGACCAGGACGCGTTCGAGCGCCGGGTCTACGTCGCCCGCAAGGTGATCTCCAACAAGGTCTACGGCCTCGACGACCCGCGGGTGAAGGAGTTCTACCCGGTCTCCGTTTCGACCCGGACCATCGTCTACAAGGGCATGGTGCTGGTCACGCAGCTCGGCGGCTACTTCCTGGACCTGAAGGACGACCGCTTCGTCTCGGCGATCGCCCTCGTCCACCAGCGCTTCGCCACCAACACCTTCCCGACTTGGCGGCTCTCGCACCCCTACCGGATGGTCGCGCATAACGGCGAGATCAACACGCTGCGCGGCAACGTCAACTGGATGGCGGCCCGCCAGGCGAGCGTCGATTCCGACCTGTTCGGCAACGACATCTCGAAGCTGTGGCCGATCTCCTACGAGGGCCAATCCGACACGGCCTGCTTCGACAACGCCCTCGAGTTCCTCGTGCAGGGCGGCTACCCGCTGGCCCACGCGATGATGATGCTCATCCCGGAGGCCTGGGCCGGCAACCCGCTCATGAGCGAGGAGCGGCGCGCCTTCTACGAGTACCACGCCGCCCTGATGGAGCCGTGGGACGGTCCCGCCGCCGTGGCCTTCACCGACGGCCGCCAGATCGGCGCCACCCTCGACCGCAACGGCCTGCGCCCGGCGCGCTACATCGTCACCGACGACGGCCTCGTGGTGCTCGCCTCCGAGATGGGCACCCTGCCGATCCCGGACGAGAAGATCGTCCAGTCCTGGCGCCTGCAGCCGGGCCGCATGCTGCTGATCGACCTGCAGAAGGGCCGCATCGTCTCCGACGAGGAGATCAAGGGCGAGCTCGCCGCCGCGCATCCCTACGCCGAGTGGGTGAAGAACACCCAGATCGTCCTGGAGGACCTGCGACCGGTTCAGCCGCGCGAGTCCCGCGGCGACGTGAGCCTGCTCGATCGCCAGCAGGCCTTCGGCTACACGCAGGAGGATCTCAAGCTGCTGATGCAGCCCATGGCCGTCACCGGCCAGGAGGCGGTCGGCTCCATGGGCACGGACACGCCGCTCTCGGCCCTCTCCGAGAAGTCGAAGCTCCTCTACACCTACTTCAAGCAGAACTTCGCGCAGGTCACGAACCCACCGATCGACCCGATCCGCGAGGAGGCCGTGATGAGCCTCGTCTCGTTCATCGGGCCGCGGCCGAACCTGCTCGACATGGAGGGTGCGTCCCGGCGCAAGCGCCTGGAGGTCCGCCAGCCGATCCTCACCAACGCCGATCTGGAGAAGATCCGCTCGATCGGCCATTTCGAGGATCGGTTCGACACCAAGACCCTCGACATGACCTACCCGGCCGAGACCGGCGCGGCGGCCATGGACGGGGCGCTCGACCGCCTCTGCGACCGCGCCGAGGCGGCGGTGCGCGGCGGCTACAACATCATCGTGCTCACCGACCGGGCGGTCGGGCCGGATCGGATCCCGATCCCGGCGCTGCTGGCCACGGCGTCCGTGCACAATTACCTGATCCGCAAGGGGCTCCGGACCTCGGTCGGCCTCGTGGTCGAGTCGGGCGAGCCGCGCGAGGTGCACCACTTCGCCTGTCTCGCCGGCTACGGCGCCGAAGCGGTGAACCCGTACCTCGCCTTCGAGACGCTGCTCGACATGAAGGACGAGTTCCCGCCGGACCTCACCGACGACGAGATCATCTACCGCTACATCAAGGCGATCGATAAGGGCCTGCTGAAGGTGATGTCCAAGATGGGCATCTCCACCTACCAGTCCTATTGCGGCGCGCAGATCTTCGACGCGGTCGGCCTGAACTCGACCTTCGTCGGCCGCGACTTCTTCGGCACGGCGACGACCATCGAGGGCGTCGGCATGGCGGAGATCGCCGAGGAGACCGCGCGCCGACACCGCGACGCCTTCGGCGACGCGCCGGTCTACCGGAACGCCCTGGATGTCGGCGGCGAGTACGCCTACCGCCTGCGCGGCGAGACCCACACCTGGACGCCCGACACGGTGGCGACGCTGCAGCACGCGGTGCGCCTCAACGTGCCGGAGCGCTACCGCGAATACGCCGAGCTGGTGAACCGCCAGGAGCACCAGCTTAAGACGCTCCGCGGCCTGTTCCGCATCAAGTCCGCCGCCGAGCTCGGTCGCGCGCCGGTCCCGCTGGACTCGGTCGAGCCGGCCTCCGAGATCGTCAAGCGCTTCGCCACGGGCGCCATGTCGTACGGCTCCATCTCCAAGGAGGCGCACGAGACGCTCGCCATCGCGCTGAACTCGTTCGGCGGCCGCTCGAACTCGGGCGAGGGCGGCGAGGAGGTCGAGCGGTTCAAGCCGCTGCCGGACGGGCGCTCGCGCCGGTCCGCGATCAAGCAGGTCGCCTCCGGGCGCTTCGGCGTCACGACGGAGTACCTCGTCAATTCCGACATGATGCAGATCAAGGTCGCGCAGGGCGCCAAGCCCGGCGAGGGCGGCCAGTTGCCCGGCCACAAGGTCGACGCCAAGATCGCCAAGGTCCGCTACGCCACCCCGGGCGTGGGCCTGATCTCGCCGCCGCCGCACCACGACATCTACTCGATCGAGGATCTGGCCCAGCTGATCTTCGACCTGAAGAACGTGAACCCGTCGGCGGACGTGTCGGTGAAGCTCGTCTCCGAGGTCGGCGTCGGCACGGTCGCGGCCGGTGTCGCCAAGGCGCGCGCCGACCACATCACGATCTCGGGCTTCGACGGCGGCACGGGTGCGGCGCCGCTGACCTCGCTCAAGCACGCGGGCGGACCCTGGGAGACCGGGCTGGCCGAGACCCAGCAGACGCTGGTGCTCAACAACCTGCGCGGGCGCGTCGCCCTGCAGGCCGACGGCGGCATCCGGACGGGGCGCGACGTGATCATCGCGGCGCTCCTCGGCGCCGACCAGATGGGCTTCTCGACGGCCCCGCTGATCGCCGCCGGCTGCATCATGATGCGCAAGTGCCACCTGAACACCTGCCCGGTGGGGGTCGCCACCCAGGATCCGGTGCTGCGCAAGCGCTTCAAGGGCACGCCCGAGCACGTGGTGAACTACTTCTTCTTCGTGGCCGAGGAGGTGCGGGAGATCCTCGCCTCGCTCGGCTTCACGAAGCTGGAGGAGGCGGTCGGCCGCTCCGACGTGCTCGACAAGGTCGAGGCCATCGCCCATTGGAAGGCGCGCGGGCTCGACTTCACCAAGCTGTTCCACCGGCCGAAGGTGGCCGAGGGCACGGCGATCCGCCACGTGGAGGTGCAGCACCACCCGATCGACACGGTCCTCGACCGGCGCCTCATCGAGAAGGCGCAGCACGCGATCGAGACCGGGGAGCCGGTGGTCATCACCGACACCATCCGGAACTCGGACCGGGCCGCGGGCGCGATGCTCTCCGGCATGGTCGCCAAGGCGCACGGCCACGAGGGCCTGCCCGACGACACGATCGTGGTGAAGCTCGCCGGCACGGCGGGCCAGAGCTTCGGCGCCTGGGTGGCGGCCGGCGTGACCGTCGAGCTGACTGGCCACGGCAACGACTACGTCGGCAAGGGCCTGTCGGGCGGCAAGCTGATCATCCGGCCGAGCGACGCGCTGAAGTCGCCGCAGGACCGGACGATCATGGTCGGCAACACCGTGCTGTACGGGGCGATCGCGGGCGAGTGCTACATCCGCGGCTCCGCGGGCGAGCGCTTCGCGGTCAGGAACTCCGGCGCGATCACGGTGGTCGAGGGCATGGGCGACCATGGCTGCGAGTACATGACCGGCGGCGTGGTCGTGTCGATCGGCGAGACCGGGCGCAACTTCGCGGCCGGCATGTCGGGCGGCATCGCCTACGTGCTCGATGAGGACGGCTCCTTCTCGGCGCGCTGCAACCTGTCGATGGTCGACCTGGAGCCGGTCGAGGAGGAGGACGACCTGATGCGTCGCTTCCATCAGGACGGCGACCTGGAGACCAAGGGGCGGGTCGACATCCTGGCCGACATGTCCGGGCACGACGAGGAGCGGCTGACGCAGCTCATCACCAACCATCTCAAGTACACGGGCAGCCCCCGCGCCAAGGCGATCCTCGACGACTGGAGCGGTTACCGCACCAAGTTCGTGAAGGTGATGCCGGTGGAGTACCGCCGGGCGCTTCGCGAGATGGAGATGGCGCGGATGCCGGTGGCCGCCGAGTAGGCGACTTCCTGAGACCGGGCGGGCTCCCGCCCGGTCACGCACCCACACGAGACGACGACGCGGGCAGCGCAGTCAGAGACTGGCCGGCCCAGGGGCTGACCAATGGGCAAGATCACAGGCTTCCTCGAGTTCGACCGGCAGGAGCAGAAGTACCAGCTCGCCGCCGACCGGGTCCGGCACTTCCGCGAGTTCACGCTCCCGCTCGACGAGCACGACCTGACGAAACAGGCCGCGCGCTGCATGGATTGCGGCATCCCGTTCTGCCACGGGCCGACGGGCTGCCCGGTCCACAACCAGATCCCGGACTGGAACGACCTCGTCTTCCAGTCGGATTGGGAGGAGGCGTCCCGCAACCTCCACTCCACGAACAACTTCCCGGAGTTTACCGGCCGCGTCTGCCCCGCGCCCTGCGAGGAGGCGTGCACGCTCAACCTCGAGAACCAGCCGGTCGCCATCAAGACGATCGAGCAGGCGATCGCCGACCGCGCCTGGAACATGGGCTGGGTGAAGCCCGAGCCGGCGCAGACCCGCACCGGCAAGCGCGTCGCGATCGTGGGCTCCGGACCGGCCGGTATGGCGGCGGCGCAGCAGCTCGCCCGCGTCGGGCACGACGTCCACGTGTTCGAGCGCGAGCCGAAGGCGGGTGGCCTTCTCCGCTACGGCATCCCGGACTTCAAGATGGAGAAGCGCCACATCGACCGGCGCGTGCGCCAGATGGAGGCCGAGGGCGTCGTCTTCCACTACAACCAGAACATCGGTGTGACGAAGTCGGTCGACGAGCTCAAGGCCGAGTTCGACGCCGTGATGTTCTGCGGTGGCGCCGAGGATCCGCGCAACCCGCAGCTTCCCGGCCAGGACCTCGAGGGCGTCCACTACGCGATGCCCTACCTCGTCCAGTCGAACCGGCGCGTGAGCGCCGAGCCGATGCGCGGCAACGGCGAGCAGCCGATCCTGGCCGCCGGCAAGAACGTGGTGGTCATCGGCGGCGGCGACACCGCCTCCGACTGCGTCGGCACCGCGTTCCGCCAGGGGGCCCTGTCGGTGACGCAGCTCGACATCCGCCCGCGCCCGCCGGAGCGGGAGGACAAGCTCACCGTGTGGCCCTACTGGCCGACCAAGATGCGGACCTCGTCCAGCCAGGCGGAGGGCGCGGAGCGCGAGTTCCAGGCCGCGACCCTGCGGCTCGAGGGGAACAAGAAGGGCCAGCTCACCGGCGTGGTCTGCGCCCGCGTCGATGCCAAGCGCCAGCCGATCGCCGGCACCGAGTTCGTGCTGCCGGCCGACCTCGTCTTCATGGCGATCGGCTTCGCGGGCTCGGTCCAGAAGGGTCTGCTGGAGCAGTCCGGGGTCGGCGTCGACAAGCGTGGCAATGTCGAGGCGAACGAGGACGACTACCGCACGTCGGACGCGAAGATCTGGGCCGCCGGCGACATGCGGCGCGGCCAGTCCCTGGTGGTCTGGGCGATCCGCGAGGGCCGTCAGGCGGCGCGCGCCATCGACGAGATGCTGATGGGCGCGAGCGTCCTGCCGCGCTGACGGCCTGCTGAGCGCGCGCGAAGGGCCCGCCCGGCTCAGCCCGGCGGCCAGCGGAAATCGTCGGCTCGGCCGGGCTGCGGCATCGGCGCGTTGCCGCGCAGCAGCGTCCGCTCCACGGTCCCGGAATTGTCCGGATCGCGCGGACGCCCATTCAGCAGCGCGCCGCCGGGCGACACCTCGCTCCGGCTCAACGGTACCACGGGGCCGGCCGCGGGCTTCACCGGGAGCGCCGGCACGCCGGGCGGCTCCGGCAGGCTCGGCAGCATCGCGGTGATCTGACGATCGATCGCTGCGGTATCGGTGGCCGGCGCGGTACCGTCGAGGCTCGGCCCGGGTGTCGCGGGCGGTGCGGTCGGCGCCACGGTCGCGGTCGGCGACGGCTCGGCCGTGCCCGGCACCGCGCCCATCAGCCGCTTCAGCTCGACATCGGCGAAGTGGGCCAGCTTCCGATCGCCCGCCTTGGTGAAATGGACACCGTCCGCGGTACGGAGCTTGGCGATCTGGCCTTCCGGATCCGGGCCCGACGCGGCGTACCGGTCCCGGTCGTCGACGAAGCCCGGCCAGATATCGACGTAGGTCCCGCCGGCCTTGGTAACGGTGTCCCGGACGATGTCGTTCAGGGAAGCGAGGTCCCGGCTCAGGGACTCGCTCTGGACCGGCGGCAGCCCGACCCAGATCAGCGGGATCTTGCGGTCGGTGAAGACTTTCGCCAGCGCCTCCACCCGGGCGCGGTAGAGGGCGCGCCAGCGGTCCGTGAGGGGATCGGCCGTCTCGTCGCCCTCGCGGATCGGCTGCCGATCGTTGGCGCCCAACATCACCAGGGCGTAGCGCACCTTCGCGTTGCTCTGGAGGTAGTCCTGCGCGACCTTCGGCCAGTCGACCACGTCCTTGCGCACCAGACCGCTGTCGCCCTTCGCGCGGTCGATCACGGCGACGTCGGCATTGTCCTCGAACACGTCGTCGAGGCCCTTGGCGAGATGGTCGGCGAGGGAATCGCCAAAGACGGCGATCTGGACGTTCGGCTCGGTCTTGGCGACCGCGGGCTTCGGCGGTGTCGGCGCCCGGGCCGGACGGACCCGCCGCTTCACCGCGGGAGGCGGACGCTGCGCCTCTCCGGTCGCGTAGGGATTGGTTCGCTGGCGCGGGGCCCGGTAGGTGCGCTCCGGCTGCGGCGCCACCGGCTGCGGCCTGTCCTCCCAGGGCCAGTAGAACTGGCGCGGCGCCTCCTGCTGCGGTGCGTAGCGGGGCTGGCGCCCGGACGTCCCGTCGTCGCGGTAATAGGCGTCCCGCGGCCGCCGGCGCGGCGGCGCCTGGTAATAGGTGCCGCCCTGCTGCTGCTGGTAGCTGTCGCCCCACTGCGCGCAGGCCGGACCGCCCCCGAAGGTCGACACCTCCGCGAGCCCCAACAGGACCGAGAGCCCGAGGATGAGGGGGCGTTCCGAAGGACGCCGACGAGCGAGGACCATGCGCATCCCGTACGCTTTACGCCGAACCGGGCCCGTTCGGACCGCGGCCACTATAGGTGGAAGCCGCGCGCGGGTCTAAACCTCTCGCCGGGCTCAGCGTCGCGGCGCTGCCTTCCCGGCCACGCGGGCGAGCAGGGCCGGCGTCGCGTACCCGTCGGCCGGCAATCCGACGCTGATCTGATAGCGCCGCACCGCCTCGCGCAGCTTCGGGCCCGCGCGTCCATCCGTCGGCCCGTCGTAGAAGCCGGAAGCCGCGAGGCCGGTCTGCAGGGCGCGGAGGCCCGGCCCGTCGAGGCGGGCTCCGGCGGGCCACGGCGCGGCCAGCGGCGGACCGCCGGCGAGGCGGTCGGCAAGGTGACCCACTGCCAGCGCGT
This sequence comes from Methylobacterium sp. 285MFTsu5.1, assembly GCF_000383455.1. Taxonomy (NCBI): domain Bacteria; kingdom Pseudomonadati; phylum Pseudomonadota; class Alphaproteobacteria; order Hyphomicrobiales; family Methylobacteriaceae; genus Methylobacterium; species Methylobacterium sp. 285MFTsu5.1. Next base: position 76,036 of record NZ_KB911271.1, read on the forward strand.
AGGAATCCGATGTGTTGTAGCCCCGGACCACCTCGAAATTATCGGTGATCAGGAAGACCGGCCCGCCGAGGCCTCCGGGCAGGAACAGGCTGGCGCGCCCGGCCCCCGGCAGCGGCTGCCCGTCGGTGCGGCGAACGCCGCGCTCGGCGAAGCTCGCGAGATCGCCCGCGTAGCGGCTCAGGTCGAACTCCTTCGGCAGGCGCACCTCGTAGCCCCAGGAAAAGGTCGGATTCCAGCCGAGATCCTTGAGATAGGCGGCGATCGAGGCCAGCGAATCCGCCGCGCTGGTCCAGATGTCGCGCCGGCCGTCGCCGTCGAAGTCGACCGCGTGGGCCAGGTAGGTGGAGGGCAGGAATTGCACCTGACCCATCGCGCCAGCCCAGCTGCCGCTCATCCGGTCGGGCGCGATGTCGCCGCGCTGCAGGATCGTGAGGGCGGCGAGGAGCTCGTCGCGGAACAGGCTGCCGCGGTGCCGCGCCTCGGCGAGCGTCGCCAGCGCCCGGACGGTCGGGACGCTGCCCGCACTCGCTCCGAAATCCGACTCGACGCCCCAGAACGCCATCACCACCGGACCCGGAACGCCGTAGCGGGCCTCGATCGCCGTCAGGGTCGACGCGAGGGTGGCGGCGCGGTCGCGACCGCGCGCGATGCGGCCGGCCGAGACCGCGCCGACGAGGTACTCCCAGACAGGCCGGCTGAACTCGCTCTGGCGGCGGGTTCGCGCCAGGATACCGGGATCAGGTCCTGTGATCCCGCGGAACGCCGCGTCGAAGGTCGCGGCGGAGACGCCCCGCGCCGCCGCGTCCGGACGCAGGGCCTCGACGAACGCCCGGAAGGCGTCCTCGGCGCGGGCCGGGCCGGTCGCGAGGCACGCCGCCGCGGCCAGGATCCATCGACGGGAATGCATCCGGTCAGATCCGATTGCGCTTCTCCAGGCGTTCTTCCCAGGCGAGGGCTTGGCCGACGATGGCGTCGAGGTCGTCGTGCCGGGGCTGCCAGCCCAGGCGATCGCGGATGCGCGCCGCCTCGGCGACGATTTGGGCCGGATCGCCGGGCCGGCGCGGGCACAGCCGCACTTCGAAGTCGCGGCCCGAGATCCGCTTCACGACCTCGACGACCTCGAGGACCGAATAACCGCGCCCGTAGCCGCAGTTCAGCGTCAGGCTCTCGCCACCGGAGCGCAGATGGTCGAGGGCGAGGCGATGCGCCTCCGCGAGGTCCGAGACCTGGATGTAGTCGCGCAGGCACGACCCGTCCGGGGTCGGGTAGTCGGTCCCGAAGACGTCGAGCCGGGCGCGCTGGCCGAGCGCTGCCTGCGTGGCCACCTTGATCAGGTGCGTGGCGTTGGGCGTCGACTGGCCGGACCGTCCCTCCGGATCCGCGCCGGCGACGTTGAAGTAGCGCAGGACCACGTAGGAGAAGCCGTGCGCCGCGGCGGCGTCGGCGATCATCCACTCGCTCATCAGCTTCGAGCGGCCGTAGGGATTGATCGGCTTCAGCGGCAGGTCCTCGGGAACCGGCGAGGCCTCGGGCTCACCGTAGACGGCCGCGGTCGAGGAGAAGATGACATTCTTGACGCCGGCACGCACCGACGCCTCGATCAGCGCGCGGGTCTTCACCGTGTTGGCGAGGTAGTAGCCCAGGGGGTCGGCTACGGATTCGGGCACGACGATCTTGGCGGCGAAGTGGGCCAGGGCATCGATGCGGTGCTGCAGGATGGTCTGTGTCACGAGGGCCTGGTCGGCCACGTCGCCGACGACGAGCTTCACACCCTCTGGGACCGCCCAGTCGAAGCCGGTGGAGAGATCGTCGAGGACGACGACCTCCTCATGGCCGGCGTCGAGGAGCGCCAGCACCATGTGGCTGCCGATGTAGCCGGCACCCCCCGTCACCAGAACCGCCATCTCGCCCTCACTGCCGCCATCCCGGCAACTGCTTACGCCTTTGCAGACGGGAAATTTACGCCCCGCCGCCTCATACTAACGATGTACATGCTTGCGACGGCTCGCGTTAAGCTATCTCACTGACCGCACAGCTGACCACGTCGTTCCATCCAGTTCCGGGGTTACCGCTCGATGAAACCGATCCGCAAGGCCGTCCTCCCCGTCGCGGGCCTCGGCACGCGCTTCCTGCCCGCCACGAAGGCGGTCCCGAAGGAGATGCTCACGGTCGTCGACCGGCCAGTGGTGCAGCACGTCGTCGACGAGGCGCGCGCGGCCGGGATCGAGCACTTCATCTTCGTCACCGGCCGCGGCAAAGCGGTGATCGAGGACCATTTCGACATCGCGTTCGAGCTCGACCACACCCTTCAGGAGCGCGGGAAGACGGCCGCCTATGAAGAGCTGAAGAAGGACCTGCCGAAGGCCGGCCAGACCAGCTTTACCCGCCAGCAGGCGCCACTCGGCCTCGGCCACGCGGTGTGGTGCGCCCGCGAGATCGTCGGCGACGAGCCCTTCGCGGTGCTGCTCCCCGACATGCTGAGCCGCGGCTGTATGCAGCAGATGCTGGCCGCCTACGATCGCCACGGCGGCAACATCATCGCCGTCGAGGAGGTGGCGCCCGAGGAGACGCACCAGTACGGCATCGTCAGCGTGGGCGAGACCTACGGCCAGTCCTTCCAGATCACCGGGATGGTCGAGAAGCCCAAGCAGGGCACGGCGCCGTCGAACTTCATCATCTCCGGGCGCTACATCCTCCAGCCCGAGATCTTCGGGATCCTCGAGCACGGCAAGAAGGGCGCGGGCGGCGAGATCCAGCTCACGGACGCCATGATCGACCTGATGGAGAAGCAGGCGTTCTACGGCATGCGCTACGAGGGCCGGACCTACGATACCGGCTCGAAGCTCGGCTTCCTCACGGCGAATCTCGCCTACGCCCTTGAGCGGAACGATCTCGCAGGACCCCTGCGGGCCGAGATCGAGAAGCTGCTCAAGAGCCAGGGCTGAACGGCGCTGCGGGCGCGGATCCGATCACCGCGCCCCGCTAGGCGACACGTGTGACCGCATCGGTTCTCGCTCTCGTCCGAGCTACGCCTGCACGCGGCGACGCGCGGCGGCCAGAGAACGCGCTTCAGGTATGCGCGCAGAGCGGCCGCGGCGGGCGAATTGCGCTTGCTTCTTGTGCGGCGCACTTTAGTTTGTGCGTTGCGAGATCGCGATGGCGTCGCGGTCTCGCTGCCCTTCTTGGGCGTTTCCTCCCTAGACTTCGGGCCGCTCCTTCGGGAGTGGCCTTTTTTCTTTCCGGTATACCGCCGCTCTTCTTCGTGAACGGTCGGGACAGCGCCCCTATTCCGCGGCCATCCGGCGGGGGACGAGATCGTCGAGGTCCTTGGCGACATCGGCGACGACGCCGCGCAGCGCCTCGACCAGTGCCGGGAAGCCCGCCGTCATCGCGAGGCTGGCCTCGTTCATGTAGAGACCCCGGTTCAGCTCGATCTGGAGCGCGTGGCGGTCGAGGTTCGGCTCGCCGTAATGCTCCGTGATGAAGCCGCCGGCGTAGGGCTTGTTGCGGACCACGCGGAAACCCCGGGCCCGGAACGCGGCCTCGAATCCGTCGATCAGGACGGGTGCGCACGCCGTGCCGTAGCGGTCGCCCAGCACCACGTCGGCTTTCATGTCCGGATCGCGGCCGAGGCTCGAGGACGGCATCGAGTGGCAATCGACGAGCATGCAGTGGCCGTGGGTGCGCGCCGTGCGCTGGACCAGTCCGCGCAGCGCGCGATGATACGGCTTGTACAGGCTCTCGATCCGGGCGGTCGCCTCGGCGACCGGCAGGCGCCGGGCGTAGATCTCCTGGCCGTCGGCGACGACCCGGGGCACGGTCCCGAGACCGCCCGCGACGCGCATCGACCGGGTGTTGGCGAAGGGCGGCAGGCGCCCCTCGAACATGCGCGGGTCGAGTTCGTAGGGCTCCCGGTTCACGTCGAGGAAGGCGCGGGGGAAGTTGGCCCGCAGGAGCGGCGCGCCCAGTCCGACGACCGATCCGAACAGGCGGTCGACGTGGGCATCCTCGGAGCGGCGCAGGGTCAGCGCGTCGAGCCGCGAGGCCGCGATGAAGTCGGGGGGGTAGACGGCCCCGGAATGACCGGTATTGAAGACGAAAGGCAGGGTGTGCGCCGCGGGCTCGTCGACCACGAAGGCCGGGGCAAATCCGAAGGCGTCTGGCTGTACCGGTTCGGTTGCAGTCATCGGCTGGTGGACACCCCGGCGGTTGAACGAGGACGGCAGGCGCTCACTGTGGTGTGCGATCGATCGCCTGTCCACTCCGCACCGGCGGCCGACGCAGTCGCCCGGGAGACACGCGGCGGCGGCTGCGCGCTCCATCCTAACACCTTGTTTACCATCGCCTCCCTTTATGGGATCAACTTCTCGACTCGAAGGCTCGGATCCGGCCGATGAAAATCCTGCTGGCGGAAGACGACAACGACATGCGCCGGTTTCTGGCCAAGGCGCTGCAGAACGCGGGCTACGATGTCCTGTCCTTCGACAACGGCCTCTCCGCCTACAACCGGCTGCGCGAGGAGCCGTTCGAGCTGCTGCTGACCGACATCGTGATGCCCGAGATGGACGGCATCGAGCTGGCCCGCCGCGCCACCGAGCTCGATCCCGACATCAAGGTGATGTTCATCACCGGCTTCGCGGCGGTCGCCCTCAACCCGGATTCGAAGGCCCCGAAGGACGCCAAGGTCCTGTCGAAGCCCTTCCACCTCCGCGACCTCGTCAACGAGGTCGAGAAGCTCCTGGCCGCCTGATCCTGCCGGTGCTTCGTCGACGGCGCGCGCGCGTTGCCCTGTGACCACACGGGCATAGGCAAGGCGCGCCCCGCGCTCCTATATGTCCCGAGTTCACGCGCGGGACGACGATCGCGATGCAGCCGGTCACAATCTACACCACGGCTTGGTGTCCTTACTGCTCGGCGGCCAAGAGCCTGCTGAAGGAGAAGGGCGTCGCCTTCCAGGAGATCGACGTCGAGCGCGTGCAGGGCGCCCGGTCCACCATGGTCGAGCGCGCCGGCGGCCGCACCAGCGTTCCCCAGATCTTCGTGGGCGCCACGCATGTCGGCGGCTGCGACGACCTGTACGCCCTCGATCGCGCCGGCAAGCTCGACCCGCTGCTCAAGGACACGGCCGATGCCTGAGCCCCGCTTCACGGCTGCCTGCGTGCAGATGCGGTCGGGGCGCGACCCTGCCGCCAATCGCGACGCGGCCGTGGCGGGCGTGCGCGAGGCGTCGGCGCGGGGCGCGGCCTACGTGCAGACTCCCGAGATGACGTCCCTGGTGGAGCGGAGCCGCGAGCGTCTGTTCGCCCACGTCACCACCGAGGAGCAGGACCCGACCCTGGCGGCGCTCCGCGAGGCCGCGCGTCAGACCGGAACGGTCGTCCAGATCGGCTCGATCGCGGTCAGGGCCGGCGACAAGATCGCCAACCGCGCCTACCTGATCGGCGCCGACGGGGAGATCCTGGCCTCCTACGACAAGCTGCATCTCTTCGACGTCGACCTGCCGAGCGGCGAGCGCTGGCGGGAATCCGCGACCTATTCCGGTGGCGCCCGCGCGGTGCTGGCCGAGACGCCGTGGGCCACGCTCGGCCTGACGATCTGCTACGACATCCGCTTCCCCTCGCTGTACCGCGCCCTCGCCGAGGCGGGCGCGGACGTGCTGACGGCCCCCGCCTGCTTCACCCGGCAGACCGGCGAGGCCCACTGGCACGTCCTGCAACGGGCCCGGGCCATCGAGACCGGCGCCTTCGTGATCTCGGCGGCGCAGGGCGGTCGGCACGAGGACGGGCGCGAGACCTACGGCCACTCGCTGATCGTCGATCCCTGGGGCCGGGTCCTGGCCGATGCCGGCGGGGACGAGCCGGGGATCATCCTGGCGGAGATCGACCTCGCGCAGGTCGCGGAGGCCCGGGCCCGCATTCCCTCGCTGCAGCACGGCCGGCCCTTCACCGTCGAGCGCGTCGGTCCGCGGACTCGCGCCGCGCAGTAGTCACCACAGCAAGCAACAGAATGATCCGGTACAGTCTCGTCTGCGATGCCGGGCACGGCTTCGAGAGCTGGTTCCCGTCCTCCGATTCCTACGACACGCAGGTCACGCGCGGCCTCGTGACGTGCCCGGTCTGCGACAGCGCCAAGGTCAGCAAGGCACTGATGGTGCCAAGCGTCGCCCGCACGGATCGGGAGCGCGCGCCGCCGCCGATCCCGAAGGCGGAGGCGCCGGTGACCATGATCGCCGAGCCGGAACGTCAGATGCGGGCGATGCTGCGCGCGCTCCGGGAGCACGTCGTGGCGAATGCCGAGCATGTCGGGGCGCGCTTCCCCGAGGAGGCGCGCAAGATCCACTACGGCGAGGCGGAAGGGCGTTCGATCTACGGTGAGGCGAGCCCCGCGGAGGCGCGGGCCCTGATCGACGAGGGCATCGAGGTGGCGGCGATTCCGATCCTGCCCGACGACCGGAACTGATCGGCCTCGCCGGTCCGCGCGCGTCAGGGACGCAGCGCGGCGGTCCCCGCGAAGGAGGCCAGCACGGCCGAGATCGCGGCGCTCCAGCCGGCGAGCGACACGCCCAGCACCCGGAGCGCGGCCACCGAGCAGTCGACCACCTTCGTGGTCTGCAGGCTGTTGAGGAAGTCGCCGACCTGGCCCGGATTGGCGCCGGTGCCGCCGCCGCAATCGGCGGGTCCCGGCCAGAAGCCCCATTCCGCGCCGGCGTGGTAGACCCCGATCCCGGCCCCGTAGAGCAGGCCGAGGGCCGCGAGCCCGAGGGCGATCCGCGCCAAGCGCTCCGGCAGGAACAGGGCCAGCAGGCCCAGCGGCACGGCGGCGTAGTAGGGCAGCCGCTCGGTCAGGCAGAGCTTGCACGGCGCGTAGCCGTATCCGTACTGGAGGACTAGCGCGGCCCCGACGGTGAGGGCGGAGGCGATCGCGAGCCAGAGGCCAGCGGTCTTGAGGCGCAGGGCAGCCGCCGTGTTCATCGCTACAGGATCACCTTGAAGAGCAGGAAGCCGAGGACGATGACGGCGACGGAGATCGCCGCGACCGCGTTCAGGTGCCGGTCGAGCACGCCGCGAATCTGGACACCGTAGCGGCCGAGCAATCCGGCGAGAATGAAGAAGCGGGCTCCGCGGGTCACGATCGACAGGATCGTGAACCAGAACAGGCTGTAATGCGCGAAACCCGACGTGATCGTCACGAGCTTGTAGGGGATCGGCGTGAGCCCCTTCAGCAGGATCACCCAGTGGCCGTAGCGCGCGTAGGAGTCCTGGAAGGTGGCGGCCGAGTTCTGCAAGCCGTAGAGGCGGATGAGCCACTCACCGACGGAGTCGAACAGCAGGGCTCCGATGGCGTAGCCGACCAGACCGCCGAGGACCGAGGCGACCGTCGTGATCGCGGCGTAGAACCAGACCCGATCCGGCCGGGCGACCGCCATCGGGACGAGCATCACGTCCGGTGGAACCGGAAAGAAGGAGCTTTCGGCGAAGGCCACAGCACCGAGCGCGTAGGGCGCGGATGGCCGGTCACTGAGGGCCAGGATCCACGCGTAGAGCCGGCGGAGCATTCAAGGTCCCGGATTATGAGATCGGCCGCCCTTTGAGCATAGGCGCCCCGCCTTGGCCAGATCGCCGACCGACGCAAAACAACACTTGGCCGGAGCCGCCGACCTATGCGAAGAGCGCTGGCACGCGGGTATGGCGGAATTGGTAGACGCGGGCGACTCAAAATCGCCAGCCGCAAGGCGTGGGGGTTCGATTCCCTCTACCCGCACCACGGCGCCACCCATCGCCGCGGGACTTCGCCGGACAGCCGGACCGTATCCGCGCCGCGAACACAGGTCCCGTCCATGACGAGCGCGATTCCGTCGCTCTGACGCCGCGTGGCTCGGCCCCTATCTTCGCCCTCACGCGGCGGCGGGGCCGGTCGTTCAGACGGGGCAGGGGCGTGAACGAGCACGGAATTGTCGCGGTCCTCGGAGCCGGCATGGCAGGCGCGGCCGCCGCGCGCCGGCTGGCCGAGGCGGGCCTCCGCGTCCGGGTCTTCGACAAGGGGCGCGGGGTCGGGGGACGCATGGCGACCCGGCGGGTCGGTGAGATGCAGTTCGACCACGGCGCGCAATTCATGCGCGCGCGCGGGCCCGCCTTCGCGGCCGAGCTCGGCCGGTGGACGCGGCTGGGCATCGTCGCGCCCTGGGCCGGCTCCGACCGCCATGTCGGCGTGCCGGGCATGACGGAGCCCGTCCGCGCCCTGCTCTCGGACCTTCCGGTATCGAGCGCGACGACCGTCGTGCGGCTTCGACGGCAGGGAGCGCGCTGGCACCTCGAGGACGCGGCCGGCACCGTGCACGGCCCGTTCGACGCCGTCGCGATCACCTTCCCGGCCCCTCAGGTCACGACGCTGCTCGAGGCATCGGGCGTCGCGTTGCCCGGTGTCCGGCGCGCCACCTATGCGCCGTGCTGGTCGCTCATGGTGACGACGGAGACGCGACCACGGGATGTCCTCGTCCAGCCTCGGACCGATCCGATCGGCCTGATCGCGCACGATTCCGCGAAGCCCGGGAGGCCTGCCGGCTCGCGGCTCACGGTGCACGCGACGCCCGCCTGGTCCCGCGGACATCTCGAGGCCCCGCGCGAGGCGGTCATTGCCGCGCTTCTCGGAGCGGCCGAGGACGTCCTCGGCGCCACGCTCCGGCCGTCCCACGCGGAGGCACATCGCTGGCGCTACGCCCAGGTCGAGACCGCCCTGGAGCAACCCTGCCTGTACGATCCGGACCTGCGTCTCGGGGCAGGCGGGGATTGGTGCCTCGGCGCCCGGATCGAGGCGGCCTACGACAGCGGTCAGGCACTGGCCCGGTGCCTCCTGGCTGATCTGGGCCGGCCCGCGTGATCCCGCCGATTGCCTTCCATCCGGCCTACGAGGCGCCGCTCCCGTCAGGCCACCGGTTCCCGATGCGCAAGTACGGCCTGCTCGCCGAGACCTTGGTCGCCAAGGGTCTGGCGCCCCTAGGCTTCGTCACGCCGGAGCCCGCCAGTGCCGAGATCCTGCTACGCGCCCACGATCCGGCCTACGTGGACGCGGTGCTCGCCTGCGATGTCGGCCGGGGCATCGAGCGGGCGATCGGCTTGCCGGTCGACGCCGCCCTTGTCCGCCGCTCCCGCGCCTCGGTGGGCGGCACCCTCTTGGCCGGGCGCCTCGCCCTCGCGGAAGGCCTCGCGGGCAGCGCCGCCGGCGGCAGCCACCACGCGCGGCGCCGGCAGGGCGCCGGTTTCTGCGTGCTGAACGATGTCGCGGTGGCGGCCCGCACCCTCCAGGCCGAAGGTCTGGTCCGGCGCGTCCTCGTGGTCGACCTCGACGTGCATCAGGGCGACGGGACCGCGGACTGCCTCGCCCTCAGTCCCGACCTGTTCACGCTCTCGATCCATTGCGAGAACAACTACCCGGCCCAGAAGATCGCCGGCGACCTCGACATCGGCCTGCCCGACCGGCTCGACGACGCCGCCTATCTCGATGTCCTGCGCGCCCGCCTGCCGCCGCTCCTCGACGCGTTCGCGCCGGATCTCGTCTTCTATAACGCGGGCGTCGATCCCCATCGGGACGACCGTCTCGGCCGTCTCTGCCTCACCGATGACGGACTGCTCGCCCGCGATCGCTACGTCGTGGCGCAGGCCCGCGCCCGTGGGATCGCGCTCGCCGCGGTGATTGGCGGCGGGTACACGCACGATGTCGAGGCCCTGGCGCGCCGTCACGCCCTGGTCTTCGAGGCGCTGGCCGCCGAGGCGGCCGCGGGATCGACGCTCGCGTGAGATGCTGCGCGGGAAATCTGCGCGAGTTCTCGGGGTGAGACCGGATTGCATCACGCGACGGTCGATATGCAGTCCTCGGGTTCACGGGAAAGGTTTTGGGAAGGGCTCCGGTCGAGGATGCGGGGCAGGCGGATTGATGAGGCGGATCCGCTGCTCGCACTCGATGACGCCGTTGGAGATCGACCATGCTCGCGCGGGTCTGGGACGTGGTGAAGGCGACGCTGGCGGTGTCGGCCCTGATCGCCGCCGCCCTCGTCTCGGCGGACAAGCTCGATCGCCAGAGATCACAACCGGTCGTCGGCGCGGCTCTGGTCGAGCCTGCGACGACCGGTGCGATCGCACCGGCGATACGTCCGTGACGTCAGCGGCCTTTCGCTCCGCGGCCGCGAACCTGCGTCAGATTGAAACAAGCACGACGGGATATCTTTTCCGGCCTCGGCGTTCTCGCCGGACGCCGAGGCTTGGCCGCTTGCGGCCCCGATCCGCTCAGGAGACATCCTTGATGAAGTCCGCCACTTTCGCCCTCCTCGCGGTCCTGGTCGGCACGGCGCCCGCGCTCGCGGAGACCGGCGCGGACCGGGCCGCCTGCACGCCGGACGTGATGCGCCTGTGCGCTGCCCAGATCCCGAACGCGGGGGCGATCACACTCTGCCTCCGCGAGAAGCGGGTGTCGCTGAGCGGCGCGTGCCGGACGGTGGTCGACCGATCCGACCGGCCGGCCCGCGAGATCGCGAACCGCCGATAGCGCGACACCCCGCCAGCCTGCGACCCGCGGTCGGGCCTCGCCGGTGAAGTGGCCGACCGCGACGACGCGGCGGCGATCGCGCTGTGAACCGGTCGCAAAGGCGCGGTCAGGCCGCCTGCGGAGGCGCGCATCGCGCGAAGGTCAGGGGGCGCGGCTGACACGCTCTGCCGTGTCTGCTCGGCCCGACCGGACGGCCCGCCGTCGGTGTCTTCAGGCCGAGCGCTCGAACGCCGCCACGTAGGCCGCGGCGTCGCGGGCGACGTCGGCCGCCGCCTTCCCGGGCCGGTAAAGATTGGACCCGAGACCGAATCCATCGGCGCCCGCCTGCCGCCAGCCCGCGATGGTCTCGGGCAAGACTCCGCCGACGGCCAGAACCCGCGTGTCCGGCGGAAGGACCGCGCGATGCGCCCGGAGCGCCAGGGGCGTCGCGACATCCGCCGGGAACAGCTTCAGCGCAGTTGCTCCCGCCGCCAGGCACGCGAAAGCCTCCGTGGGCGTCTGATAGCCCGGAAGGGAGACAAGGCCCGCCGCGACGGTGGCGCCGATGACGACCGGATCGCCGTTTGGCGATACCACGAGGGTTCCGCCAGCAGCGGCGACCTCGCCGACCTGAGTCGGCGTCAGGACCGTGCCGGCCCCGACCAGCGCCCGCCCGGCGAGGCGCTCGGCGAGCGTCGCGATGCTCCGGAGCGGGTCCGGCGAGTTGAGGGGCACCTCGACGAGGGTGAACCCGGCTCCGACCAGCGCCTCCCCCACGGCGAGTGCCTCGTCCGGCGTGAGCCCCCGCAGGATGGCGACGAGGGGGCAGGCCGCGAAGGCCGCCTCGAACCGGTCGAGGATGGTCATGCCCGCAGACTCCAGATGGCGTGGATACCGGCCGTGGTTGAACCGTCCGGCACGATCACCGGATCCCCGCCCGCTTCGGTGATGGCGGCGGCGTAGAGTGCCCCGAGGCGGCCGCCGCCGAGGAGATGGACCGGGCGCCGCCGGAGGTCGTCCCGGGTGCCGATATCGGCGCCGATCAGGATCCCGCTGGCATGGGCCGCCGCGTCCTCCGGGGCGAGCCGGTCGAGCAGGAGGCCGGAGCGAACCTCGAACAGGGTGGCGGCGAGGTTGCGGGACGCGAGGCCGCGCCGGACACCCGCGCGGAAGGGGGCCCCATCCCCGATCGCGCCGTCGAGCGTCCCGGCCAGGATCCCGTGTGCCCGCAGGAGGGCGAAGAATTCCCCGGTCATCACGGTGGTGAAGTCCGTGATGGCCCCGTCGAAGGTCTCGATCCACTTGTTGTGCGTACCGGGCTGGCAGAACAGGGCCGTCGCCGGCACCACGCCCGCTCCGATCGCCCCGAAGACTTGGATCTCCTCGCCCCGCATCACGTCGGGGCGACCACCGCCCCGCAGAGCGACGCCGGGGACGATCCGGACGCCCGGGGCGGGCTCGAGGCAGGCTTCGGCCAGGGCGGTGAGGGTGGCCGGCGCGGCCACGTAGGGCGCCGCCTGCCAGCCCCGGTTGGAGCCGATCATGCCGACGGCGACGATGAGGTCAGCGCCCAGTCGCGCGCGCAGGGCCGCGATCTCCGCCGGATAGGCGTCGGGCGACAGGGCGAGGACGCCACGCTCGTCGTGCAGGCTGTCGAGAATGACGCCCGCTTCCGAGACGGCGAAGGCCCGCCGGTTCGTCGTGCCCCAGTCGACGGCGATGTAGGCCGGGCGATCGCCCATGCCGAAACCTCTCAGAAAAGCCACTCGACGAATTGTCTGAGTTAAGTGCGGCGCGCGGCGCGGTCAAGTTCAGTCCGGCGGCCGTCGTGACACGGAGGGCCACTGATATCACTCCCGGGGGATTGTCGCGCCGCCACGAGCGTTTGCGATGGACTGCGCGGCTTGGGATCGGCGATATGGCGGCAAGAAATCGAACCCGGGAGGGACACGCTTGGCACGGGATGTAATCCTGGCGACCGATGGCCTGACGATGGAATTCCGCGGATTCCGGGCCGTCAACGGCGTGGCGTTGCAGGTCGAGCGCGGCACCATCCACGCCCTCATCGGGCCGAACGGAGCCGGCAAGACCACCTGCTTCAACCTCCTGACGAAGTTCCTGATCCCGACCGCGGGAACGATCCGCTACAAGGACCGCGACATCACCGGCCTGAAGGCGGCGGACGTCGCCCGCCTCGGGCTCGTACGCTCGTTCCAGATCTCGGCCGTGTTCCCGCACCTCACGGTGATGGAGAATGTCCGCATCGCCCTCCAGCGGCGCCGGCGCGGCGATTCCTTCGACTTCTGGCGGCCCGAGCGGGTCCTGCGCGCGCTGAACGGCGAGGCGCTCGCCCTCGTCGAGGCGGTGGGCCTCTCCGACTTCGCCGACGTGCTCGCGGTCGAGTTGTCCTACGGGCGCAAGCGCGCGCTCGAGATCGCCACGACCCTCGCCCTCGATCCGGAGATGCTGCTCCTCGACGAGCCGATGGCCGGCATGGGTCACGAGGACGTCGAGCGCACGGCGCAACTCATCCGCCGGGTCTCGAAGGACCGCACCATCCTGATGGTGGAGCACAACCTCTCCGTGGTCGCCTCCCTGTCGGACCGGATCACCGTGCTGGCCCGCGGGCAGGTGCTGGCCGAGGGCGACTACGCCACGGTCTCGAAGGATCCGCGCGTGGTCGAAGCGTATATCGGGGCGGGACATGCCTGAGGCGGCTCTGAAGACACCTCCGGCGGCCGCGACCGACGCGCTGCTGACCGTCCGCGGCCTCGAGGGCTGGTACGGCGAGAGCCACGTCCTCCACGGCATCGACATCGACGTGCGCGCGGGCGAGGTGATCACGCTGCTCGGCCGCAACGGCGCGGGCAAGACCACGACCCTCCGGGCGATCATCGGGATCCTCGGCAAGCGCTCGGGCTCGATCGTCTACGACGGCGTCGAGACGGTCCGGATGGCGTCGCGGAACATCGCCCGGCTCGGGATCGGCTACGTGCCGGAGGAGCGCGGCATCTTCGCGAGCCTGATGGTCCACGAGAACCTGATGCTGCCGCCGCGGGTGAAGCCCGGCGGCATGTCAGTGGCAGACATCCACACGCTGTTCCCGAACCTCAAGGAACGCGCCGGCAGCCAGGGCACCAAGCTCTCGGGCGGCGAGCAGCAGATGCTGGCGATCGGGCGCATCCTGCGCACCGGCGCCAAGCTGATCCTGCTCGACGAGCCCACGGAAGGTCTCGCGCCGGTCATCGTCCAGCAGATCGGCCGGACGATCCAGCAATTGAAGACTCAGGGCTACACCATCGTCCTGGTGGAGCAGAATTTCCGCTTCGCCCAGACTTTGGCGGACCGGCACTTCGTGATCGAGCAGGGGCGGGTGGTCGACATGATCCCCAATGCCGAGCTTGACGCCAATATCGACAAGCTGCACGCCTATCTCGGCGTCTGAATCTCGCACGCGAAAACCGTAGAAGCGCCAGAAAACGGCGACTCGATATTCGGCCGGCGGAGATCCGCCGCGCCGCTGGAGGATGGAAACGAAAATGCTCGGACGCATCGCCCGGCCCGTGACCCTCGCCGCCCTCGCCGGCGCCCTGATGATGGGCACCGCAGCCGCGCAGACGAACGTGAAGATCGGCATCCTGGGCGACCGCTCGGGCGCCTACTCGGACATCAGTGGCGAGGGCTCGGTCGTGGCCGCGAAGCTCGCGGTCGAGGATTTCAAGCCCGAGCAGCACGGGCTGAAGGTCGAGATCGTCTCGGCCGACCACCAGAACAAGCCGGATGTCGGCGCGGCCATCGCCCGGCAATGGTACGACCGCGACGCCGTTGACATGATCACGGACGGCGTGACGTCCTCGGTGGCGCTGGCGATCAGCCAGGTCACCAAGGAGAAGAACAAGGTTTTCATCGATACCGGCGCCGGCACCGCCGACCTCACCGGCCCGCAATGCACGCCGAACACCATCCACTGGGTCTACGACACGGTGGCGCTCGCCAACGGCACCGGCGGCGCGATGGTCAAGCGCGGCGGCAACACGTGGTTCTTCCTCACCGCCGACTACGTGTTCGGCCAGACCCTCCAGCGCGACACCAGCACGGTCATCACCAAGAACGGCGGCAAGGTCGTCGGCTCGGTGAAGACGCCGTTCCCGACCTCGGACTTCTCGTCCTTCCTGCTGCAGGCGCAGGGCTCGGGCGCCAAGGTGATCGGGCTGGCCAATGCCGGCACCGACACGATCAACGCGATCAAGCAGGCGGGTGAATTCGGCATCACCGAGGGCGGCCAGGCGCTCGCCGGCCTCCTGGTCTTCTCCTCGGACGTGCACTCGCTGGGCACCAAGGTGGCGCAGGGGCTGGTGCTCACCGAGCCGTTCTACTGGGACCTGAACGACCAGACCCGCGCCTTCTCGGACCGGTTCGCCAAGCAGATGAAGAACGGCTCGAAGCCGACCGCGAACCATGCGGGCGTCTACTCGGACGTGCTCCACTACCTGAAGGCTGTGGCCGAGACGAAGTCGACCGCCGACGGCGCCGCCACGGTCGCCAAGATGAAGGCGATGCCGACGGACGACCCGCTGTTCGGCAAGGGCGTGATCCGCGCGGACGGCCGCAAGATCCACGACATGTACCTGTTCGAGGTCAAGAAGCCCGCCGAGTCGAAGGGCGAGTGGGACCTCTACAAGAAGCTCGAGACGATTCCCGGCGACCAGGTCTTCCGGCCGCTCAACGAGGGCAACTGCCCCCTGGTGAAGGGCTGACGGTGGGTTCGGGGCGCGGAGACCGGCCATGACCACGATCTTCGGTGTGCCGACGCAGGCCCTGTTCGGTCAGCTCCTGCTCGGCCTGATCAACGGCTCGTTCTACGCGATCCTGTCGCTCGGGCTCGCGATCATCTTCGGGCTCCTGAACATCATCAACTTCGCCCACGGCGCGCTCTACATGATGGGCGCGTTCGTGGCCTGGATGCTGCTCACCTATGTCGGTCTCGGCTACTGGTGGGCGCTGGGGCTCGCACCGCTCGTGGTGGGCGCCTTCGGCATCGTGCTGGAGCGGGTGCTCATCGCCCGGCTCCACAAGCTCGACCACCTCTACGGCCTGCTGCTGACCTTCGGTCTCGCGCTGATCATCCAGGGCCTGTTCCGCAACCAGTACGGCGTGTCGGGTCTGCCCTACGCGATCCCGGCCGAGCTGTCCGGCGGCCAGCGCCTGCCCTTCATGTTCCTGCCGAACTACCGCGCCTGGGTGGTGGTCGCCTCGCTGACCGTCTGCATCGCGACGTGGCTCGTGATCGAGAAGACCAAGCTCGGCGCCTATCTGCGCGCCGCAACCGAGAACCCGACCCTGGTCCAGGCGTTCGGGGTCAACGTGCCGCTGTTCCTGACGCTGACCTACGGGTTCGGCGTCGCGCTCGCGGGTTTCGCCGGGGTGCTCGCTGCGCCGATCTACTCGGTCAATCCCAACATGGGCGCCGACATCATCATCGTGGTCTTCGCTGTGGTGGTGATCGGCGGCATGGGCTCGATCATCGGCTCGGTAATCACGGGCTTCGCCCTGGGCCTCGTCGAGGGACTGACCAAGGTGTTCTATCCGGAGGCGTCCGCCACCGTGATCTTCGTGATCATGGTGCTGGTGCTGCTCGTCAAACCCGCCGGCCTGTTCGGGCGCACGGCCTGATCGCGATCTGAGGCACCCCCATGGCCGACACCGCCGCCCTCGACGCCGCCCCGATCGCCGCCGCCGTGCCGACGAGTCGGGACGACAAGGCGCTCCACCGCCTCATCTTCGTGGGCATCGCGGTGCTGCTCGTCGTGGCACCGCTCGTCCTGTACCCCGTCTACCTGATGAAGGTGCTGTGCTTCGCGCTGTTCGCGCTCGCCTTCAACCTCCTGCTCGGCTACGGCGGCCTGCTCTCCTTCGGCCACGCCGCCTATTTCGGCATGGCGAGCTACCTCTGCGCGTACACGGCCAAGAGCCTGGGTTTCACGCCCGAGCTCGCGATCCTCGCCGGCACGGTCACGGCCGCCCTGCTGGGTCTGGTCTTCGGCGCCCTGGCGATCCGCCGGCAGGGCATCTACTTCTCGATGATCACCCTGGCGCTCGCCCAGATGGTGTTCTTCTTCTCCCTGCAGGCGAAGTTCACCGGCGGCGAGGACGGCATCCAGGCGGTGCCGCGCGGCAACCTGTTCGGCGCGATCAGCCTCGCCGACGACCGGGTGATGTACGCCGTCGTGGCCGTCGTGTTCATGGCCGGGATGCTGCTGATCTACCGGATCATCCACTCGCCCTTCGGGCAGGTGCTGAAGGCAATCCGCGACAACGAGCCGAGGGCGATCTCGCTCGGCTACCGCGCCAGCCAGTACAAGCTCGCGGTGTTCGTGCTCTCGGCGACGCTCGCCGGGCTCGCGGGCTCCACCAAGGCGATCGTCTTCCAGCTCGCCTCGCTCACCGACGTGCACTGGTCGATGTCCGGCGAAGTGGTGCTGATGACGCTCGTCGGCGGCATGGGGACGGTGTTCGGGCCGATCGTCGGCGCGCTGGTGATCGTCACGATGGAGACCTATCTGGCGCAGTTCGGTGCCTGGGTGACGATCATCCAGGGCTGCGTCTTCGTGCTCTGCGTGCTGCTGTTCCGCGAGGGCATCGTCGGCCTGATCGCCCGGCTGATCCGACGGCCGCTCTAGGACGCGGGATCCGGGGCGGGTGGCGGTTGCATCGCGGCAACGCCCCCGTCGCGACCTGCAATGGCGGATCGGGGCTGCGACTTGTGGTGAGCTTTCGTTAACCAAGACTGCCCACGCTGACGGCTCCACGCTGTCAGGGCCACCATGACCCAGGACCGAACGCTCAGCATCGACGACCCGGCCCTCGACTGCCCGGTCGCACCGGACGTGGTCGGCCGCCTGATCAAGGCCGACCCGGACGGGGCCGCGCTTCTGCTCGACGGGATCCCGGAGGCGACGCGCGCCCGGCTCGCCGTCTGGCTCTACGGCCGCAGTCACACCCACGCGATCGGCGTCCGCGTCGCGGCGACCTGCGAGGGCCCGACCCTCCGGCGGACCGCGGGCCTCGTCGGGAACGTCCTCTACGACCTGTCCCGCCGTCCCGTGGCGGCGGCGAGCCACGGACCGCGCGGGGGCGCCGGCCGCATCTCCCTGGGCGGGTCGAAGCGCCGCGCCTGACGGGTCGGCACGACCGGCCAATTGGATCGCCGCCGCGCAGGGACTATCCTACGCGCCGATGTCCTCCCTGTCCGCGCCGTCCGTCCGCCGCCTCGACCCCGTCCTCGTCGATCGCATCGCCGCGGGCGAAGTGGTCGAGCGCCCGGCCTCGGCCGTTAAGGAGCTGGTCGAGAACGCGATCGATGCCGGGGCCCGGGCGATCGAGGTCACCGTCGAGGCCGGGGGGCGCCGGTTGATCCGGGTCGTCGACGACGGCCGCGGCATGACGCCGGACGATCTCGACCTCGCGGTCGAACGGCACGCCACCTCCAAGCTCCCGGGCGGCGACCTCACGGCGATCGACACCCTGGGATTCCGCGGCGAGGCCCTGCCGTCGATCGGCGCGGTGTCGCGGCTCGCCATCGTCACCCGCACGCCGGAGGCCGAGGCGGGGGCGAGCCTCACCGTCGACGCGGGGATGAAGGGGCAGGTCCGTCCGGCCCCGGCCCAGCGCGGCACCCGGATCGAGGTGACCGAGCTCTTCGCCGCCACGCCGGCGCGGCTCAAGTTCCTGAAATCGGACCGGGCCGAGAACGCCGCCATCGCCGAGACGCTGCGCCGCCTCGCCGCGACGCAGCCGGGCATCCGCTTCACCCTGCGGGCCGATTCCGGCCAGCCCCTGGTCCTGCCGGCCGAGACCGGGGCCGAGGCGGAGCTGCGCCGGCTCGCGGCGGTGCTGGGACAGGACTTCCTCGCCAACGCCCTGCCGGTTTCCCTGGCCCGGGAGGGCTTCGCGGTGACGGGCCATGTCGGCCTGCCGACCTACCATCGCGGTGCGGCGACCCATATCCACCTCGCGGTCAACGGCCGCCCCGTGCGCGACCGGCTCCTGCTCGGGGCGATCCGCGGCGCCTACGCCGACACGCTGGCCTCCGACCGGCACCCGGTTCTCGGCCTCGCCGTCGCGTGCGACCCCGGCCTCGTCGACGTGAACGTCCACCCGGCCAAGACCGAGGTGCGCTTCCGCGAGCCGGGCCTCGTGCGGGCGCTGATCGTGAGCGCGATCCACGACGCCCTGCGCCGCGGCGGCGCCCGCTCGGCCACCACCGGCGCCGCGCGGACCCTCGACGCCCTGCGCCCGGCCGGGGCGCCGCTCGCCACCCACAGCGGCGCCACCGCGCCGAGCCTGTTCCGGCCGACGCGGCCGGGCCCGTTCCCGAGCGGTGCACCCTCGGTGGCAGCGCCGCCCGGCTACCGTTCCTCGGCGGCGTGGAGGCCGGCGCCGCAGCCGGCGCAGGTCGAGCCGCCAGGCTTCGGCGAGGCCGCTCAGGCCGTCTGGGCCGGGCCCGAGCCCGAAGCCGTGGCGGCCCCGCCCCAGGCCGACACCCGCGTTGCCGCCGACGCTGTGGAGGCGCTCGATCATCCGCTGGGGGCCGCCCGCGCGCAGATCCACGAGACCTACATCCTCGCCCAGACCCGCGACGGCCTCGTGATCGTCGACCAGCACGCCGCCCACGAGCGCCTCGTCTACGAGCGGATGAAGGCCGAGCGGGAGGCAGGCGGCATCGCCCGGCAGGGCCTCCTGATCCCGGACGTGGTCGAGATGAGCCCCGAGGAGGCCGACCGGCTCGTCGCGGCCGCTCCCGATCTCGACCGGCTGGGCCTCACCATCGAGGCCTTCGGGCCCGGAGCGGTGCTCGTGCGGGAGGTGCCGGCGGCGCTGATCGGAGCCTCGACGCGCAACCTCGTCACCGACATCCTCGACGCCCTGGAGGCCAGCGGCGACGAGGAGGGCGGCGTCCCGGCGACGGAGGGCGGCCCGCTCGGGCGACGTCTCGACGCGATCCTGTCGCGCATGAGCTGCCACGGCTCGATCCGCGCTGGGCGTCGCCTGCGGCCGGAGGAGATGAACGCCCTGCTGCGCGAGATGGAGGCGACGCCCAATTCCGGACAGTGCAACCACGGTCGCCCGACCTCGATCGAACTGAAGCTCGCTGACATCGAGCGGCTGTTCGGCCGCCGATGAGCGGGCAGGGGCTCCGTGCCGGCTGGCGGACCCGGCGGAGCCGGTCCACAACAGGGTCCGGCGCCGCGGCCTGAAGACTGGCGGCGCGTGCAGGGGAAGCGCAGAGCCATGACCGATTTCGTCATCACCGGCGCGTTCCGGGTCGCCCTGCCGAGCGTCGCCGCGGCCCGCTGAGATGGCGAATCCGTTCGACCTCGCTGGCCGCCACGTTCTCGTCACCGGGGCCTCCAGCGGCCTCGGCCGCCATTTCGCCGGGACCCTGGCCCGCGCAGGCGCGCGCCTGTCGCTCGGCGCCCGCCGGGCCAACGCCCTCGCCGAGACCGTCGATCGCGTCGCGGCGGCGGGCGGTGAGGCCCACGCCGTCGTGATGGACGTCACCGACGCCGCGAGCGTTGAGCGGGCGCTCGACGCCGCCGAAGAGCGCTTCGGACCGGTGGCGGTGCTGGTGAACAATGCCGGCGTGACGGCGACGAAGCCGGCCCTCGACCTCGCGGAATCCGACTGGGACGCGGTGCTCGACACGAATCTCAAAGGCGTCTGGCAGGTCGCCCAGGCCACCGGCCGGCGCATGGTCCGGCACGGGGCGGGCGGCAGCATCGTCAACATCGCGTCGATCCTCGGGCTGCGGGTCACCGGCGGGCTCGCGCCCTACGCCACCTCGAAGGCGGCGGTTGTCCAGCTCACCAAGAGCCTCGCGCTCGAGTGGGCCCGCTACGGGATCCGGGTGAACGCCCTCGCGCCGGGCTACATCAAGACCGAGCTCAACGACGCCTTCTTCGAGTCCGATGCCGGCCGGGCGCTGATCAGGCGCATTCCGCAGCGCCGGCTGGGCGAGGCCGCCGAACTCGACGGGCCGCTCCTGCTCCTGGCCTCGGAGGCCGGCGCCTACATGACCGGCAGCGTCCTGGCGGTCGACGGCGGCCACCTCGTCTCCGGCCTGTAGTGGTCGCCCGAAACGGCTCCCGTCACGGGACCGGCGCGGGTCAGAGGGTCCGCGCCTGCTCGCGCAGGACGAATTTCTGAATCTTGCCGGTCGAGGTCTTCGGCAGCGGCCCGAACACCACCGTCTTCGGCACCTTGAACCGCGCCATGTGCTCGCGACAGAACGCGATCAACTCCTGGTCGCTCGGCACCGCTGCGCCGGGCTTCACCTCCAGGAACGCGCAGGGGCTCTCGCCCCAGGTCGGATCCGGCCGCGCCACGACGGCCGCCAGCATCACGGCGGGATGGCGCATCAGCACCTCCTCCACCTCCAGGCTGGAGATGTTCTCGCCGCCCGAGATGATGATGTCCTTCGCCCGGTCCTTGATCTCCACCGACCCGTCGGGATGCCAGACCGCGAGGTCGCCGGTCCGGTACCAGCCGCCGGCGAGGGCCTCCTCGGTCGCGCCCGGGTTGCCGAGGTAGCCCTTCATCACCGTGTTTCCGCGCAGGCGGATCTCGCCGACCGTCGTGCCGTCCCGCGGCACCGGCGCGTCGCTCGCGACGTCGGCGACGCTCACCGCCTCGAGCGTGGCCAGCGGCACGCCCTGGCGGGCCATGCGGGCGTGTCGCTCGGTGTCGGGGAGATCGGTCCAGTCCGGCTGCGCCAGACAGACCGTCGCGGGGCCGTAGCTCTCGGTGGCGCCGTAGAGATGCGTCACCTGGAAGCCGAGCTCCTCCATGGTGCGGATGATCGTCGAGGACGGCGCCGCGCCGCCGACCGCGCAGCGCACGCGCTGGGGGAACGGCACACGGTCCTGCGCCGGCGCGTGCGCGATCATCGAGAGGACGATCGGGGCGCCGCACAGATGCGTCACCCCGTGCTCGGCGATCAGCCTGAAGATCGCCGCCGGCTCGACCTTGCGCAGGCAGACCTGCGTGGCGCAGGCGGCGACACTCGCCCATGGGTAGGACCAACCGCTGCAGTGGAACATCGGCAGCGTCCAAAGATACACGCTCTCGCCGGTCAGGCCGAACGTGACGGCGTTGCCGAGCGCCTGGAGATAGCCGCCGCGATGGCTGTAGACGGCGCCTTTGGGATCGCCGGTCGTCCCCGACGTGTAGAGCAGGCAGAGCGACTGCCACTCGTCCTCCGGGCCGTGCCAGGCGTAGTCCGGATCGCCCTCGGCCAGCAGATCCTCGTAGGGCAGGGCCCCGTCGATCCCGGTCGCGCCGATCACCACGACGAGGACCGGCTCGGCGAGTTCCGCGAGCGCCCGCGCGGCCAGCGCGGCGTACTCGGCCTCGACGAGGAGCGCCCGGGCGCCCCCGTGCCGCAGCGAGAACGCGATCGTCGCCGCGTCGAGGCGCGTATTCAGCGGGTTCAGCACCGCGCCGAGCATCGGCACGGCGAAGTGCGCCTCGATCATCTCCGGGACGTTCGGCGCCAGGATCGCCACGGTGTCGAGTGGCCCGACCCCCCGGGCCGCGAGGCCCGCGGCGAGGCGCCGGCAACGCGCGTAGAGGTCCGCGTAGGTGAGCCGGCGGTGGCCGTCGATTACGGCGATCCGCCCGCCCGCCGCGGCGGCGGCCCGCGCCAGCAGGCTGGCGGGGGTCAGCGGGACGTAGTTGGCCGGCCGGCGCGCGAGCCCGGCCTCGAACGGATGAGAGCCCGTCTCGCGGACCTCGGTCTGGGTCGGACGGGTGTCCGTCATCGTGCAGCCTTCTGATCGGGCGGCGGGCGTGGCGTGCGCTCCGCGCGACGAAGATTTCGCCGCCGTCGTGCCTGTCAATCGCGGCCACCGTGACAATGTGGGCCGCGCGCGGATTCTGTTACAGGGCCCTGTTGACGGGAGATCGCCCCTGGCGGATGCCCGTATTCCAGCGACGCGCCGTCGGGACCGCGTGCGACCGGCCCATCTGCGGGAGACGATTGTGGGGAACGACAACCTGCCGGCGATCTCCGGGGAGACCGGCCGCGCCGCGGTGGAGGGCAGCGTCGCCCGGGCGCGCGAGGCGTACGAGCGCTTCGCCGAGGCGGGCGAGATGGCGCTGAACGCCTTCGAGGCCTCGATGGCGCAGAGCTTCGAGGGCTGGCGCGCGGTGATGGGCTCCAGCCGCGAGACCGCGCACCAACTCACCGACAGCAACGTGGCCGGCGCCCGCCGGGTGCGCGAGCAGTGGGACGCCGCCGGCGCCCGGCTCTACAACGCGTTCGAGGACAACGCCGTCCACGCCATGGCGGCGATGCGCGAGATCGGCCACCGGATCCTCGTGGCCTCCGACACCAATGTCCGCGCGAGCCTCGACTTCGCGGACCGCGTCGCCAAGGCGGCAGATGCCCGCGAGGTCGCGGCGCTGAACATCGCGTTCCTGCAGGAGCAGGCGCGCCGGCTGACCGACCAGATGGTCGACCTCCATCAGACGACCGGCCGTCTCGCCCGCGAGGCCGCCGCGCGCACGGAGACCCCGTGACGGCCGGCACCGCGGCGCCCGTTCCCGGACCTGAGGCGACGCCGCGGCTCGACGACCTGAGCCGCGCCGACGTGCCGTTCCGGACCGGCCATTTCCAGGCCTACGCGCCCCACGACTTCCACCGCATCGCCTACGTGGAATGGGGTGACCCGGACAGCCCGCACGTCGTCGTCTGCGTCCACGGTCTCAGCCGCCAGGGCCGCGATTTCGACGCCCTCGGCTATCGCCTCGCGAAGCTCGGGTACCGGGTGATCTGCCCGGACCTGCCCGGGCGCGGCCTCAGCGGATGGCTGAAGGACCCGGAACTCTACGGCCTGCCGCAATACGCCGCCGACATGGCCGCGCTCATCGCCCATCTCCGGGTCCCCGGGAAGATCGACTGGGTGGGCACGTCTCTCGGCGGCCTGACCGGCATGGTCCTGGCCGCGGCCGCCCGCACCCCGATCCGCCGGATGGTGATCAACGATATCGGCCCGTTCCTGCCCTGGGCGCCCATCCGCGAGATCGGGTCGCGCCTGCGGGACGCGCCCCGGCTGCACCATAACCTCGCCTCGGGCGAATCGCGTCTGCGCACGGTGCTGGGCGCGTTCGGGCCGCTCACCGACGAGCAGTGGCGCCACATCGCCAAGCACAGCTTCTTCCAGGAGCCCAACGGCGGCTGGCGGCCCCACTACGATCCCGGCATCGGAGACGCCTTCCGACCGGGCCGCGTCTACAGCGTGAGCATGTGGCGCGACTGGGACGCGATCACCTGTCCGGTCCTGCTGCTCCGCGGCGAGCACTCGGAACTCCTCCTCGCCTCGACGGCCGACGAGATGACGCGCCGGGGACCGCCGACGCGCCGCGTCGAGATTCCCGATTGCGGCCACGCGCCCGCGTTGCTCGACGACGACCAGTTGCGAATCGTCCTCGATTGGCTCGGCCCGGCGGCGTGATTCCGTCGCCGGCGCGCGCCACCGAGCCCTGAGTCGACCGTTTGCTGTCGTACGGATTTCACTGGGATCGGCCCGCCGGGCCCAACGCGGCGCAGGCAACCCGATATCGCCCGGCAGTGTTCGAGAGTGAATTTTTAGCTGATCTCGCTCACTTATATTTGATCGGGCCCGGTATTTGAGTTGTTCTCGCGGCGGGCACTGGAGGGCCCAAATTGCGGTCTTCCGGACCTAAGATTTCGAGAGCGTAACCATTCGTTGCACGCGCGGCTGACCTGTGGCACTAACAGATGTCAGGTCTGGATCTTGGCCGCGCAATGTTGCACCTGTCGGTTGTGATTGGCGCCCTGGATCCGGGCGAGCAAGCCTGCAGACAGCAAGAACATCCGGACTACCCACTATGGCGAACCCAACCCCCAAGCCGAAGCAGACCACAGCCATCGATCACGGGGTCGGCAGCCGCATCGCGTTCCTTCGGGCGGCGAATGGACTGAGCCAGTCCGCGCTGGCCAGCGCGCTGGGCGTCAGCTTCCAGCAGGTCCAGAAGTACGAGACCGGCAAGAACCGTGTCGGTGCCGGCCGCCTGCAGGCGATCGCCGAGCGGCTCGGCGTTCCGGTCTCGAGCTTCTTCGAGCCCGAGCCCGAGGCGACGACGGATAGCGGTCCCGCGCTGCTGCGCGTCGCCGGCGCCGTCGAACTGCTCCGGGCCTACAATCAGATCGCTGACGATCAGATGCGCCGCGACGTGCTCTCCCTCGTCAAATCCGCGGCGCGGATCGGTCAGACCAAGACGTCGGACGGCGCGGCACCGCAGGCGGGCGGCGCTCTGCGCAACTCCTGACATCCGGGCCTTGCCCGGCGCCAATCCGGCGCCGTGCGGTCCCTGCAGGCGGGATCATGGACTCTCTCCCGACGCGCGTGACCCACCTGCTCGCCGACCTGCCGCTCCGGGCGGACGACGAGATCGTGTCGGTCCTGGTCTCCGAGCCGGGCCTGCGGGTGGAGCGCATCGTCTCGACCGGTCAGGCGAGCCCGCCGGGATTCTACTACGACCAGCCGGATACCGAGTGGGTCGCCATCCTGACGGGCGCGGCCGACCTTCGGTTCGCCGACGAGGCCGGGGCCCGTCGCCTCGTCGCGGGTGACGCCGTGCTGATCGCGCCGCATCGTCGGCACCGGGTGGAGTGGACCGACTCACCCACCGTCTGGCTGGCGATCCATTTCGGGTCTCAAGTCGGCGCTACGGATCCGGCTTCGCGCGATCGGGACTAAGCACGATTCAGGCGGCGAATCGGGCGATCGCCACGGCCGTATCCCCGTAGACGCGCCGCTCCAGTTCCGCGAAGCCGGCCGGCCACACGACCTGCGCGGCCTCGACCTCCTCGACGACGATGAGAGCCCCGGGCGCCAGCCAGGCGCCCTCGGCGGCGCTTTTCAGGGCGCGCGGCGCGAGATCACGGCCGTAGGGCGGATCGCAGAAGACCAGCGAGAAGGTGCCCGACGTGGAGGCCGGGCCGAGACGGGTCGCGTCCCGCCGAAACAGGCGCGTCACGCCTTCGGCACCCAGGGCCTCGATGTTCTCGCGGATCACCGCGCGCGCCTCGGCGCCCTCGTCGACGAGGAGGGCGTAGGCGGCGCCCCGCGAGAGCGCCTCGAAGCCGAGGGCACCCGTACCGGCGAACAGGTCGAGGACCCGGACGCCGGCGACGGCGTCGTCGTAGGCGTGGGCGAGCACGTTGAACAACGATTCCCGCAGGCGGTCCGATGTCGGCCGAATGGCGTCGGTGCGCGGCGTGGCGAGCCTGCGGCCGCGCCACGCGCCGCCGACGATCCTCACCGCGTCCCGCGCGGCGGCCGGCCGCCGCCGGGCTTGGCGCCCCCGCGCGGCGCACCGGGACGAGCACCAGGACGACCGCCCGTGTCCGACCCGCCCGCTGGTCCGTTGCGCCGACCCTGGCCAGTCCCCTTGCCGGCGAAACCGCCGGGCTTGCCACCGGGGCGGCTTCCGCCGGGACGCGCACCCCCGGTCTTCGGGCCACCGAACGCGGGCTTGCCCCCGGCGGCAGCGGGCTTCTGGCCGCGGAAGCCGCCTGGCTTCCGCGACGCGCCCTCCGCCGGCCCGGCGTCGAACGGTCGGTCGCGCCGGCCCCCGGGCTTGCCGCCGCGCTCGTCGAATCGCCGCTCGTCCCGCGGAGCCTCGCTCCGCGCGCTCTCGCGGCGCGGGCGCTCATCGCCGCGGCGCTCATCGCGCCGACCGGCGGGGCGCTCCTGCCGCTCCGGCATCCCCCGGTCGGCGAAGCGGCGCTTCGGCTTGGCGACGGGCTCGGGCTCCGCCGGCGTTGCGGACAGGCGCTCGACGACGACCCGGCGGTCGCCGGCTCGGATCGAGCCGACGCGCTCGCGGCCGCGTTCTGCCGCGGCCGCCTGCGCGGCCCGGGGATCCGCGCCGCGCCGGGGAATGCGCGTCCCCCGCGGCTTGGCCGCGTTCTCGTCGCGCCACGCGGAGTTGCGCGGTCCGGGACCGGTGCCCCCGGTCGAGACGCGCGGCGCCGGCGCGGGACGCGCGGCATTGCGCCGGGAAGATGCCGGCTGCGCCGATTGGGCGTCCCGATCCGCCGGGCGGGTGCCACCGAACGGCGAGATCGGCTCGCGGACCGGACTGTCGAAATCCACGCCGGCCTGCTCGGCGAGGCTCTTGCCGAGCTGATCCTTGAGGACGCGGGTCCGCACCTCCTCGACCAGGCCGACCTCCAGGTCGCCGAGCTGGAAGGGCCCGAAGGAGAGCCGGATCAGCCGGTTCACCGACAGTCCGAGATGCTCGAGGATGCGCTTGACCTCTCGGTTCTTGCCCTCGCGCAGGCCGAGCGTCAGCCAGACGTTATCGCCCTGCACGCGGTCGAGGGTCGCCTCGACGGGGCCGTACTCCATCCCGTCGATGGTGACGCCCTTGGACAGCCGGTCGAGCTGCGCCTGATCGGTGTCGCCGTGGGCGCGGACTCGGTAGCGGCGCAGCCAGCCCGTGTCGGGATGCGCGATCACCTTGGCGAGCCCGCCGTCATTGGTGAGCAGCAGCAACCCCTCGGTGTTGATGTCGAGCCGTCCGACCGCCACGACCCGGGGCAGATCCTCCGGGAGCACGTCGAACACCGTCTGGCGGCCCTCCGGGTCCCGGGCGGTCGTCACCACGCCCCGCGGCTTGTGGAAGATCCACAGGCGGCTGCGCTCCCGCGACGGCATCGGCTCGCCGTCGATCAGGATCCGGTCGTTCTCGGTGACATTGCGGGCCGGGGATGTCAGCGTCTCGCCGTTGACGCTGACGCGTCCGGCCAGGATCATCGTCTCGGCGTCGCGCCGCGAGGCGACGCCGGCCCGTGCCATCGCCTTCGCGATGCGCTCGCCGGGCGGCGTCTCGATCAGGGCTTCGGCGTCCGCGGACGCTTCGGGGCCTGGCTCCGGCTGCGGCTCTGGCAGAGGCTCCGCCTGCGGGGCGGGCTGCGGCTTGGCCTTCCGCGCCGTCTTCTTCGCGGCAGAACTGGCAGGCCGCTCGGTGTCGGCATCGGCACGGCCCGCATCGGTGGGCGGTGCCCAACTCTCGGTGCGCGCTGACTCGGGGGCCGGACGGGCGGTCCCCTCCGGCTTATCGTCGTTCGGCAAGTCGCTCATGCCTGCCGCTTATCAGAGCCGGTTCCGACAGGCGAGACGGGTTGTGCACCGGTGCGAGTCGCCTCAACGCGAAGAGGCGGCCCGTCGGGACCGCCTCGAAGACTTGGATGGCGGGTCGAAGACCCGCATTCGTCAGAGTCTCGGCGAGCGCCCGCGCATCACGCCGAACACGGCGGAGATCAGGAACAGCGCGATCGCCACGAAGAAGACGATCTTGGCCGCCTCCATCGCCGTGCCGGCTATGCCGCCGAAACCGAGGAGCGCCGCCACGAGAGCGACGACGAGAAACGTGACAGCCCAGCCGATCATGGCATCCTCGCGTTATTCGGGTCGGTTCAGTTCTGGAACCCGCCCGAGGCGGGTTCCGTTCCGGTCGCGCTCGACGATCAGAGCTTGTCGGTGGCGGACTTCACCGCGCTCTTGGCGTCGCCGACGGTGCCCTGGGCCTTGCCCTTGAGTTCCTGGGCGGCACCTTCGGCCTTGAGCTTGTCGTTACCGGTCACGTCGCCGATGCCCTGCTTGGCCTTGCCGACGGCCTCGTTGGCGACGCCCTTGATCTTGTCGGTGGTGCTGCTCATGGCGTTGTCCTCTTGTTCGATCTGCGGCGGCGCCGCACTGGTTCCTGAAACGGTCACGGTCGGCGGAATGTTCCAGGCCTTAACATTGACTTGGGTCAGGCCAGCCCGCCGCCCCGGGCCCGTCGCGTCAGTGGGATGAGAACAGCTTGGCTGCCGATCCGATCCATCCGGCACGGGCGGAAACGTCCGGACCGCTGACCGCGCTCGATCACGCTTTCGCGGCCGCCCGCGCCGCGGCCGCTGCCGGGGAGGTCCCGGTCGGCGCCGCGGTGGTCCGGGACGGGGTCATCCTGGCGGTGGCGCATAATCGGCCGCGCGAATTGCACGACCCGACGGCGCACGCCGAGATCCTGGCGATCCGCGCGGCCTGCGCGGCCCTCGGCACCGAGCGCCTCGTCGGCTGCGATCTCTACGTCACCCTGGAGCCGTGCCCGATGTGCGCGGGCGCGATATCCTTCGCGCGCATCCGGCGACTCTACTACGGCGCGGCCGATCCGAAGGGGGGTGGGGTCGAGCACGGGCCGCGCGTCTTCGATCAGCCGACCTGCCACCACGTGCCGGAGGTCTACGGCGGGTTCCGCGAGCGCGAGGCGGCCGATCTGCTCCGGGCGTTCTTCGCGCAGCGCCGCGACTGACGCGGGGCGGGCGTACAGGTTCCCATCGGCCCTGGGCGGGTCAGCAGAGGAGGAGAGGATGATCCCGACCTATTCCAGAGCCCTGATCGTCGGGGCGGGCGCCGGCCTCAGCGCATCGCTCGCGCGCCTGCTCGCCGCCGACGGCATGACGATCGGCCTCGCCGCCCGGAACGTCGACAAGCTCGCCGCACTGGCGGCGGAGACGGGCGCGGCTGTCCATGCCTGCGACGCCAGCCAGCCCGCTGAGGTCGAAGCGCTGTTCGCCCGCCTGGAGCCGGCGCTCGGCGGTCCGCCGGACGTCGTCGTCTACAACGCGAGCGGTCGTCTCCGCGGCCCGGTCGCCGATCTCGACCCGGACGCGGTCGCCCAGGCGCTGATGGTGTCCGCGTACGGTGGTTTCCTCGTGGCGCAGGCCGCGGCGCGCCGCATGCTGCCGCATCGCCACGGCGCGATCCTGCTCACCGGCGCCTCGGCGAGCGTGAAGGGCTTCGCGGGATCGGCCCCGTTCGCGATGGGGAAGTTCGCGCTGCGAGGACTGGGTCAGAGCCTCGCCCGGGAATTGCAGCCCCACGGGATCCACGTCGCGCACATCGTGATCGACGGCGCCATCCGCAATCCGGCCCGCGGCGGCGAGCCGCCGGAGGCCCCCGACAGCCATCTCGATCCCGACGCCATCGCCAGGGCCTATCGCGACCTCCTGCGCCAGGATCGGAGCGCCTGGACCTCCGAACTGGAACTGCGTCCCTGGACGGAGCGGTTCTGAGGCCGCCTCAGGGATTCACGCGCAGGCCGAGCAGGAAGGTGTTCTCCCGGAAGCTGGACCCGGCGACCGTGCTGTCGAACTTCTGATAGATGTACGTGCCGCGCAGGGTCAGCCAGCGGGTGAAGTGGTAGTCGAGCCGCGCGGTCGCCGAGAACCCGTTCTCACGGATGCTGCTGCTCTGGTAGTCGTTCCGGAGATACGATCCGCCGAGGACGATCGAGAGGTTGCGCAGCAGGTCGTGCTGCACCTCGAGCGTCGCGACCTCGGTGAGCACGCCGCTGGAGCCCGGGATCGTCGTCTCGGTGACGCCGGTCGCGGCGGTGAGACGGACGGTCGTGAGCGGACTCGCCGCCCAGACCAGGGCCGCGTTGAGCAACGGCGCGTTGATGTCGCGCAGGCTCGGATCGACGTAGGTCCGATGCTGGATGCCGGCGGAGATCTCGCCCGTCACCGAGCGCGCGAGGCCGATGCTCGTCCCGAAGGCGACCGCGATGCCGTCCGAGTCGCGCCGGACGCCCGTCGCGTCGAAGCGGCGGTCGTAGACGCGCGTGTCGCCGAGCAGGTCGATGAACGGGCTGAAATCCGGGTTGATCTCGTAGGCCGTGCGCAGCTGCAGGCTGTACTGGTTCAGGTTGCGGTCGGACTGATTGACGATCGTCCCGTCCGCCAAACGCGCATTGTCGAACTCGGAGCGGTCGACGGACCCGCGCAGGGTGACCGACAGGCGGTTGAACGTCTCCGTCGCCCCGAGCGAACCGCCGTAGACGGCCAGGAGCGGCCGTGTCGTGGCGGTGGCAGCCTGGAGGTTGGCGCTCGACGTGCGCTGCGTGTCCACCAGGAACCGCCCCTCCGCGTCGATGCGCAGGTCCCGGTTGGCGTCGATGCGCAGCCGGACCACGCCGTCTGCCGCGGGGCGGCTCGCGGCCTCGTTCTGCGGGGTCTCGAGGTACGAGCCCCGGAGCGAGCCCTGCAGCGAGCTGGAGGACCAGTTGCTCCGGAAGTCGACCGTGGCGTCGGTGCGCAGCGCGACCGAGCCCTTGGCGATCTGGCGGGTGGTCTGGTCCGGGTTCGAATCGTAGCCGACGCTCTGGGCGAAGGTGGGCAGGACCGTGAAGGTGCCGACCTGATAGCCGATCGGCGCGTAGGCCGGATCGGTGGGGATCGCGCGCGCTAGGTCGGTGCCGAGGATGAAGCCCGGGGTCAGGAGGCCGAGGGCCGGCGCGATCGACTGGAACGGGAGGATCGGCCGGATCGGCGTCACGACCTGCGGGTTCGGGACCCCGACGACCGCCTGCTGGACCACCGGCGTCAGCCGCAGCGCCGGCGGCGGGATCTGCGTGACGTCCTGAGTGACCCGCCGCGTCGCCGAGCCGATCCGCCGCGGCGGAGCGGCGCGCGTGCGCAGGAGAGTCGACGGCGCGAGATTGGCCGGTGCCGTCGAAGATCCGCCGGTGCGCCGTCCCCCTGTGGTGACGCGGGTGCTGAGCTGGGACACGCCGGGCTGACCCGGGATCTGCGTCTGCGCGGGGGGCGAGAGCGGCGACCGAAGGCTGTCACCGCCGGTCTGCTCGCCGCCCGCCGCGTCGCCGCCGAGCGCCCCGCGATTCTGGTCGCGGCTCAGGCCGTCCGGGATCGTGCGCTTGAGTGTGGGCAGGCCATTCGGGCCCGTGTCCTGGCCGATGCCGGGATTGTCGGGCTGGCCGGTAACCGGGCTGGTCGCGTCGAACCGCTGGGCTGCCGCCGGTGCCGCGAGCGTGACGCCGAGCGCCGCGGCGGCGAGCCGCATCCTCCGCCGTTCCCACCGGTCAGCCGCCGTCCGCACCTGATCCCGGTCTCCGCCAAAGTCCCCGGCACCAGAGCGCGGAGATTGCAGGTCACACCACCCCGGAACAGTGCCGGTATGGTTAACGAACCCTAGCGGCGACGTGGTTAATGCCCCGTCAACGGCGGTGGGGCGGAAGGTTTGCGGCCCATCGATCCGATCTCACCTGTCGATCACGAATACGTTTGAGCTAATTCGTGCACTATGCTACATAGGTGCAGACTTCGATCGACTCCGAGAGGAATTGATCGGCCTGAATGATTGTAACTCTTGAGGTTTGCCGTGAGTGAGAACGCAGGCAGTGAGCTCAGCCCGGCGATCGGGCTCGCGGTCGATATCGTCGCCGCTTACGTGTCGAACAACTCCGTTCCGGTCTCCGAACTTCCCGGATTGATCGGCGGTATCCACGCGGCGCTGAACAGTTTGACAACTCAAGGTCGCGCCGCGAACTCGAGCGTCGAGAAGCTCAGTCCGTCGCAGATCCGCAAATCGGTCACGAATGATCACATCGTCAGCTTCGAGGACGGGAAGCCGTACAAGACGCTCCGGCGTCACCTGACGCTGCGCGGCCTGACGCCCGAAGCCTACCGGGAGAAGTGGGGCCTGCCCCGGGACTATCCGATGACCGCGGCGAGCTATTCGGCGCAGCGATCTGAGCTGGCACGCGCCCTCGGGCTCGGACAGCAGCGCCGGAAGACCCGCGGAGGGGCCGCGGCCGCCATCGAGGCGCCCCCTGCGCCGACTGCGAAGGCGCGGAGACGGAAGAAGGTACCGGCTGAGTGAGAGGTCCGAGCCGGGGCTAAGCCGCGTCGTATCCGCGACGCGGCCCTTGCGCGCCGCGCAACTGTGCGCCGCGCCTCCGACGCTATCCATCGGCGAACGCGCTGCGATGCTGCTCTGCACCATCGAGCTCAGCCCGCGCCGAAGGACGTCCCCGTGCCGCCCCTGCCGATCCTCGCCCTCGCCGTCGCCTCGTTCGGGATCGGCACGACCGAATTCGTCATCATGGGCCTGCTCCCGGAGGTGGCGCAGAGCTTCGGCGTCACCATTCCCCAGGCCGGCTACCTCGTCTCGGGCTACGCCATGGGCGTGGTCGTGGGCGCGCCGATCGTGGCGATCGCGACCGCGGGCCTGCCGCGCAAGACCGCGCTGCTGGCGCTGATGGCGGTGTTCCTGGCCGGCAATCTCGGTTGCGCGCTGGCGCCGAGCTACGCCCTGCTCATGGCCGCGCGGATCCTGACGGCCTTCGCGCACGGCGCGTTCTTCGGCATCGGCGCCGTTGTGGCGCGGGATCTCGTGCCGCGGGAGAAGCGCACGCAGGCGGTCTCGCTGATGTTCGCGGGCCTCACCCTCGCCAACGTGCTCGGCGTGCCGCTGGGCACCGCCCTCGGGCAGGAGGCGGGCTGGCGCTCGACCTTCTGGGCGGTGGTCGTGATTGGGCTCGCGGCCGGGCTCGCGATCCAGCTCTGCGTGCCGGACGGGCTTCCCGGGACCCGCGGCCGGCTCGTCAGCGAGTTTCGCGCGCTCGGGCGCTGGCCGGTGCTGCGGCCGATGCTGATCTCGACGCTGTCCTCGGTGAGCTTCTTCACGGTGTTCACCTACATCACGCCGTTCCTGACCGGCGTGACCGGCTTCACGCCGCAGGGCGTGACCGGCGTGCTGTTCGCCGCCGGCACGGGCCTGACCGTCGGCAATCTCCTCGGTGGGCATCTGGCCGACCGGGGCCCGATGGCCACCATCGTCGGCAGCTTCCTGGGCATCGTGGCGGCCCTGCTGGTGCTCGCCGCGGTCGCGCACCATCCGGCGCTCACGGTGGCGGTCGTGGTGCTCTGGTCGGGCCTGGTCTTCGCCCTGGTCTCGCCCCTCCAGATCTGGGTCGTGGAGGCGGCGAGCGACGCGCCGAACCTTGCCTCCACGCTGAACCAGGGCGCGTTCAACCTCGGCAACGCCACCGGCGCCTGGATCGGGGGCACGGCGCTGACCCTCGGGGCCGGCTACGGCCAGCTCCCGCTGATCGCCGCCGCGGTGTCGCTCGCCGGGCTCGGACTGGTGCTCACCGCGGTCGGCCGCGGACGCCGGAGCGTCATACCGGCATCCGCGCCCGGGGCCTGATCGATCAGTCGGCCCGGACGAGGTCGCCGAGCAGGCTCGCCGCCACCGTCGCCTTGGAGACCGTGAGGCCGGAGGCGCTGATCGCGTCCACGGCCTCGCGGATCCGGGCGAGCGAGGTGCCGCGCGCCCGGATCCAGGCCTCCACCGCCTCCGGCCCGGCGCCGAGATCCGCCACGACCTCGGCCGTCAACTTGCGGTGCGCGGCAGCAATGCCGGCGCCCGCGCGCTCCAGGGCCACGCGGTCGAACGTGTCGGCCACCGGGACGGTCCGCGCCGCGGCGGCGAGGTCGTCCAGGCGGAAGGCGTGCTCCAGGGCGAAATGCGTGGCCGCGACCTCCTCGACCGGCCGGCCGCTGGCCTCCGCGACCCGGACGATGTCGGGGGCGGAGACCAGCGCGCTGAGCGAGGCCAGGCGCCGCGCCTGGGCCGGGGCCATGCCGTGCCCGGTCAGCTCCGCCGCGCGGGCGCCGATCGTCGCCAGCGCCTCGTCGCCGAGCACGTTGGGTAGGGCGGCCTCCACGGCGGCGATGCCGTCCCGGTAGCGGGCGACCACCGGGGCGAGGCCGCCGCCCAGGTCGAGGTTGCGGATGAACCAGACGATCCGGTTCGTCAGCAGATCCTGCACCTCGGCGTAGAGGTCGAGCTGGCCCTGGCCGGGAACCCGACCGGCGAGGCCGTCGATGGCGAGGTTCAGCTCCATCAGGCCGAAGGCGTCGCGGGTCACCGCGTAGGCCTTGGCGATGGTCGCGGCGTCCGCGCCGGTGCCGTCGACGAGGCGCGTCACCAGCGACGGGCCGCCGCGATTGACGATGATGTTGGCGAGCGCCGTGGCGATGATCTCGCGGCGCAGGCGGTGTCCCTTGACGGCGTCGGGGAAGCGTTCGCGCAGGGCCTTCGGGAAGTAGCGCTGCAGCTCCCGGTCGAAGTACGGGTCGTTCGGCACGGCGCTCTCGAGGATCGCGTCGTGCAGCGACAGCTTCGCGTAGGCGAGCAGCACGGCGTATTCCGGGCGGGTCAGCCCCTCGTTCCGCCGCATGCGCTCGGCGAGCGTGCCGTCGTCCGGCAGGAACTCCACCGCCCGGTCGAGCCGGCCCTCCGCCTCCAGTGCCTGCATCGTCCGCATGGCGAAACCGGTCTCCCCCAGCCCCCCGCGCTGGGCAAGGGACAGGGCGAGCGTCTGCAACTCGTTGTTGCGCAGCACGAGGCGCCCGACCTCGTCGGTCATGTCGGCGAGCAGGGTGTTGCGCGCCTCGTAGCTGAGCCTGCCGTCCCGCTCCGGCGTCATCAGCGCGATCTTGATGTTCACCTCGACATCCGACGTGTTCACGCCGGCCGAGTTGTCGATCGCGTCGGTGTTGAGGCGGACGCCCGCGCGCGCCGCCTCGATGCGCCCGCGCTGCGTCAGGCCGAGATTGGCGCCCTCGCCGACGACCTTCGCGCGCAGCTCCGGCCCAGTGATGCGCAGGGCGTCGTTCGCGCGGTCGCCGGCATCTTCGTCGGTCTCGGTGGTGGCCCGGACATAGGTGCCGATGCCGCCGAACCAGAGCAGGTCGGCCGGCGCCTTCAGGATCGCCTGCATCAGCTCGGTGGGCGTCGCCTCGGACCGGTCGAAGCCCAGCGCCGACCGGATCGCCTCCGAGAGCGGCACGGTCTTCAGGCTGCGCGGGAACACGCCGCCGCCCTCCGAGATCTGGCTCTTGTCGTAATCCGCCCAGGAGGACCGCCCCAGATCGAACAGGCGCCGCCGCTCGG
This sequence comes from Methylobacterium sp. 285MFTsu5.1, assembly GCF_000383455.1. Classification (NCBI taxonomy): domain Bacteria; kingdom Pseudomonadati; phylum Pseudomonadota; class Alphaproteobacteria; order Hyphomicrobiales; family Methylobacteriaceae; genus Methylobacterium; species Methylobacterium sp. 285MFTsu5.1. The sequence goes on from NZ_KB911271.1 coordinate 111,390, forward strand.
CGAAGCTCGCCGCGGCGTCCGGGTTCGGGTCGAGGAAGATGTCGCGGTGGTCGAAGGCCGCGATCAGGCGGATGCTCTCGGAGAGGAGCATGCCGTTGCCGAAGACGTCGCCCGACATGTCGCCGACGCCGACCGTGGTGATTGGGTCGGTCTGCACGTCCACGTCGATCTCGCGGAAATGCCGGCGCACCGCCTCCCAGGCGCCGCGGGCGGTGATGCCCATGCCCTTGTGGTCGTAGCCCTGGCTGCCGCCGGACGCGAAGGCGTCGCCGAGCCAGTGGCCCTTCTCCAGCGAGAGGGCGTTGGCGATGTCCGAGAAGGTGGCGGTGCCCTTGTCGGCGGCGACCACCAGGTAGGCGTCGTCGGGATCGTGCCGCACCGTGTCGGGCGGCGGCACGATGGCGTTGTCGACGATGTTGTCGGTCAGTTCGAGCAGCGTGCGGATGAAGATCCGGTAGCTCTCGGTCCCCTCCTGCATCCAGGCGGCGCGGTCGGAGGCCGGCGGCAGCCGCTTCGGAAAGAAGCCGCCCTTGGCGCCCACCGGCACGATCACGGCGTTCTTCACCTGCTGGGCCTTCACGAGGCCGAGGATCTCGGTGCGGAAATCCTCCGGCCGGTCGGACCAGCGCAGGCCGCCGCGGGCCACGTAGCCGAAGCGGAGGTGCACGCCTTCGACGCGGGGCGAGTAGACGAAGATCTCGAAGAACGGCCGCGGCAGCGGCATCGCCGTCACCTTGGCGCAGGCGAACTTGAAGCTGATCGTCTCTCGCGGCTGCCCGTCGGCGCCTGTCTGGTAGAAGTTCGTCCGCACCGCCGCCTCGACGAGGTTGACGAACCGGCGGAGGATCCGGTCGTCGTCGAGGCTCGTGACCTCGGCGAGCGCCGTCTCGATCTCGGCGCGTACCTCGGCCTCCTGCGCGGTCCGGTCACCGGTGAGCGCCGGGTCGAACCGGGCGCGGAACAGCGCCACGATCGCGCGCGCGATCCCGGCGTGGCGGCTCAGCGTGCCCGCGAGGTAGTCCTGCCCGTAGCGGATACGCAGCTGGCGCAGGTAGCGGCCCAGGGCCCGCAGCAGGGCCGCCTCCCGCCAGGGGAGGGCTGCCTCAAGGACGAGCCGGTTGTACCCGTCGGACTCGGCGATGCCGTCCGCGATGGCGAGCATCGCGGCCTCCAGCGGGCGTTCCAGCGCCGCGAGGTCGATCGGGGCGCCGGTGGCCCGCTCGATCAGCATGTCGTGCAGCCAGACCCGCGCGGCCTCGTCCGTCCCGGCCGGCGCGATCTGGTACGTGCGCTCGTTGATGACGCGGAAGCCGAGATTCTCGAGCGCCGGGACCCGGTCGGACAGCGCGATCGCCGTGCCGCGCGAGAACGCCTTCAGGCGGACCTGCGCCTCGGGGTCGCTGGGCCGCCGATCGAGATGGACGGCCCGCGGCTGAGTCTCGCCGAGGCTGTCGAGGATCGTCACGTCGGCGACGGCGACCTCAGGCTGGAAATTGTCCCGATAGGCGGCCGAGAACGCGTCGCCGTAGCGGGCGGCGAGTTGCCGCGCGCGGTCGCCCCCCTGGGATTCGGCCAGCGCCGCCCGCAGCGCGTCGCCCCAGGTCCGGACCAGGGCGACGATCCCGGCCTCCAGGGAGGCGGGATCGTGCTCGGGGCTGCCCTGATCGGGCAGGCCGATGATGTAGTGGATCCGGGCGAGCGAGCCTTCCGGGTAGTCGGGGTAGGACGCGCTGAGCCGCCCGCCGTAGGTCTCGGCGAGGTAGCTGCCGATCCGTCCCCGGATCGCGGAATCGTAGCGGTCCTTCGGGACGTAGACGAGCAGCGACACGAAGCGGCCGAACCGGTCGGGCCGGGACAGCACGCGGACCCGCGGGCGGTCGGCCAGGGCGGCGATGGCCAGGGTGAACCGGTAGAGCCGCTCGCCGTCGATCTGGAAGAGTTCGTCCCGCGGGTAGCTCTCCAGCACGGCGAGGAGGCTGCGGCCGGCATGGCTCGTCGGGTCGAGGCCGGCGCGCTGGACGACGGCCTCGACCTTCCGGCGTAGGACCGGAACCTCGCGGGCCGGGCTCGTGTAGGCCGAGGCGGTGAACAGGCCGACGATCCGCACCTCGCCCGACAGCTTGCCGAGGCCGGAGAACAGCTTGACGCCGATATAGTCCAGGTAGGCCGAGCGGTGGACTCGGGACTTCACGCTGGCCTTGGTGATGATCAGCGGCTGCGGCTCTTCCAGGAAGGCGAGGATCTCCGGCGTGTAGTCCACCGGCGTCCGGCCACGGCGCAGGGGCGTCGCGCCGGGATCGCGGAGCACGCCGAGGCTCGACCCCTCGACCAGCGGGTGAGCGTCGCCGGCGATGCCGTGCTCCTGCAGGCCGAGGATGAGGAACTGGCCGTCGGTCAGCCATTCGAGGAAGGCGCGCGCCTCCTCGGTCTCCGGTCCCGGCATCGGGGTCGGCCCGCGCCCGAGATCGGCGGCGAGGTCGGTGAGGCGCGCCAGCATGGCGTCGTGGTCGTCGCTCGCCAGGGCGACATCCCGGTAGACCGTCGCGAGCGCGTTCAGGAGCCGCTCGCCGGTCTCGGCCGCCACGGGGTCGAGGTGGATGTGGATGAAGCTCTCGCGCGCGAGACTGCCCTGCGCGTCCGCGGTCGTCTCCCCGACCACCCGGATGAGCCCGCCCGCGCCGTCCCGCTCCACCCCGAGGATCGGGTGCGCCACGAGCTGCGGGGCGAGGCCCTGCTCGGTCAGTTCGGCCAGGGTCGAGTCCAGCAGGAACGGACGGTTGTCGTTGATCACCTCCAGGACCGTCGTCTCGCGCGCACGGCCGTCGCGCACCAGCTGGCTGTCGCTCAGGCGCAGCCGCGCCGGGTCGCCCGGCCTCCGCGGCTCGGACAGGAAGGCGCGGGCGCGGGCGGCGAGATCCGCCAGGACAGAGGGATCGTAGGGAGCGAGATCCTCCGGCGTCACGCGGCCGAACAGGTCGCGGACGAAGCCGCCGGGTCCGCCCTGCTCGGTGACGATGTCGGCGGCCGCCTCTATCAGCCCGGTGCGGGCCGTCTTCTGCTCCGAGGAGGACAACGCCGTCGCGGTCTCGAGTGTCATCGCGCTTCTCCCGAACCGGGTCACTCGCCCAAGCGATAGCAGCGTGACCGGCCGTGTCGATGACAGCGCCCGCCCGTTTCCGGGCCAACGGGTGTCGATCGCTGCGAACCGTCAGCTTCGCCTTGCCGAACGCCCGATGCGTGCATATACACCCATACCATGAGCGCCCCGTCACCCGAGCCGTGCACCTGCTCCGCCCTGCGTCGCGCCACGCGGGCGCTGACGGCGATCTACGACGCCGCCCTGAAGCCGACCGGGCTCCGCGTGACCCAGTTCGCGATCCTGCGGCTGCTGGACCGGCTCGGACCGGTCCCGGTCTCCCGCCTCGCCGCCGAGGCAGCGCTGGAGCGGACCACGATGGGCCGCAATCTCGACCCGCTCAAGCGCCGCGGCTTCGTCTCGGTCACGCCCGGCACGTCGGATCCGCGCGAGCGCCGCGTGTCCCTGACCGCGTCGGGCCGCGAGGCCCTCGCGGCCGCGACGCCCTACTGGCGCGAGGCGCAGAGCCGTATCAACGCCCGGGTCGATCCCGCGACCGTCTCCGCCCTGGCGGAGTCCCTGATCTCCGCCGCCTGACCGATCCGCCCCGCTTCCGGAGCCCGTCCATGACCGCCCTGACAGAGACGCGCCCCGGGTCGCGCCTGCACTACGCCTGGATCGTCGTCGCGGTGACCTTCCTGGTCCTGCTCGTCGGGGCCGGTGTCCGCGCCACGCCGAGCGTGTTGATCGTCCCCTGGGAGCGGGAATTCGGCTGGACCGCGGCCACGATCGGCGTCGGCATCGCGCTCAACATCTTCCTGTACGGGATGATCGGCCCCTTCGCGGTGGCGATCATCGAGCGGTTCGGCCTGCGGCGCTCGGTCTGCGGCGCACTCCTGATCCTGGCGATCGGCACCGCCGCCACGAGCCTGATGACCGCGCCCTGGCAGATGGTCGTGCTCTGGGGCCTCGTCGTCGGATCCGGATCCGGCATGGTGGCCAACGTGCTGGGCGCCACCGTGGCCGGGCGCTGGTTCGCCAAGCGCCGGGGCCTCGTGCTCGGCCTGCTGACCGCGAGCAGCGCCACGGGCCAGCTCGTCTTCCTGCCGATGCTGGCCTCGATCGCGGTGGGGCAGGGCTGGCGCTCCGTCTCCCTGGTCGTCGCCGCTGCGACCCTGGCGCTGATCCCGCTGGCGGCCCTGCTCCTGCGCGACCGGCCGGCGGATCTCGGCCTGCCCCGCTACGGCGAGGACGCGGTGACGCCGACGCCGGTGCTGACCGAGAACCCGGCCGTGCGGGCGCTCAGGGGCCTGCGCATCGGCCTGCGCTCCCGGGATTTCTGGCTGCTCGCCGGCACGTTCTTCATCTGCGGCGCCTCGACCAACGGCCTGATCGGCACCCACCTGATCCCGGCCTGCATCGATCACGGCATCGCCGAGGTCACGGCCGCCGGCCTGCTGGCGCTCATGGGGATCTGCGACCTGATCGGCACCACGGCCTCGGGCTGGCTCACCGACCGGTTCGATTCGCGCAAGCTGCTGGCGTGGTACTACGGCCTGCGCGGCCTCTCGCTGATCTTCCTGCCCTACTCGTTCGACTACAGCTTCTACGGCCTGTCGCTGTTCGCGGTCTTCTACGGGCTCGACTGGATCGCCACCGTGCCGCCCACCGTTCAGCTCGCGGGCAAATCGTTCGGGGAGGAGAACGCCGCGCTGATGTTCGGCTGGATCGCGGCCGCGCACCAGATCGGCGCGGCGTCCGCGGCGTGGCTCGCCGGCATGGTCCGGACCGAGAGCGGCACCTATCTCGGCGCCTTCGTGGCGGCCGGCCTGCTCTGCCTCGTCGCCGCCCTGATGGCCGCCTTCGTGGGCCGCAAGCCCGACGCGCCGGCCCTGCGCCCGCTGCCGGTCTGAACTGCGCGGCGCGGGCAGGGTTGTCACAACTGTGCCGTGAAGGACGAGCCCTGATCGGCCCGTTCCCGCGCACCCCGAGAGCCCGCCGTGACCATTGCGATTCGGCCCGTGCCGCCGGTCCAGGACGTCCGCGCCCCGCGGCCCTGGTCGGGGCCGGGCTTCGCCGAGTTCGTCGCCATCATCGCCCTGATGATGGCGGTGACGGCGATCTCCATCGACAACCTGCTGCCCGCCTTCCCGGCCATCGAGGCGCGGTTCGCGGTGGCCGATCCCAACCGGCTGCAGCTCCTCGTCTACGTCTACATGATCGGCTTCGGCTTCGCGCAGATCGTCTACGGGCCGGTCTCCGACGCCCTCGGGCGACGGCCGGTGCTGCTGGCGAGCCTCGCCGTCTACGTGATCGGCTGCTTCCTCGCCATGGTGGCGCCGAGCTTCGGCTGGCTGCTCGCCGCCCGGATCATCCAGGGCATCGGCGCCGCCGGCGGGCGGGTGCTGTCGGTGGCGATCGTGCGCGACCGGTTCGCGGGCCGCGAGATGGCGAGCGTCATGTCGCTCACCATGATGGTGTTCCTGATCGTCCCGATGATCGCGCCGGCGATCGGCGGCATGATGCTGGCGCTGGGCTCCTGGGTCTACGTCTTCGTCTCGATGCTGGTCCTCGCCTTCTGGCTGACGATCTGGTTCTCCCTGCGGATGCCCGAGACGCTGCACCCGGAATATCGCCGGCCGCTCTCGCCGGCCGCGACCTGGGAGGCGATCCGCCTGACGCTGAAGACCCGCGTCGCCGTCGGTTATGCCACCGCGCTCGGGCTGATGACCGGCTGCATCATGGGCTACGTCGGCTCGGCCCAGCAGGTCTTCGATACCGGCCTGTACCACCTCGGCCCGCTCTTCCCGCTGGCCTTCGGGCTCGTGGCCGGCGCCATGGGGGCGGCGACGCTGATCAACGCCCGCGTGGTCCGGCGGCTCGGGATGCGGGCGATGTCGCACAGCGGCGTCATCGCCTTCACGCTCGTCGGCCTCGCGCAGGTCGGCGTCGGGCTGGCCTATCACGGCCACCCGCCGCTGGCCGTGTTCCTGTCGATCCTCGCGGTGAACCAGTTCCTGATCAGCTTCGCGATGCCGAACTTCAACGCCCTCGCGCTGGAGCCCCTCGGGGCCATCGCCGGCACGGCCTCGTCGTTCCTCGGCTTCTACACGACGATCCTGGGCGCGTTCTGCGGCTTCCTGATCGGTCAGTCCTTCGACGGCACGGTGCTCCCGGTGGCGATCGGCTACGCGAGTCTCGGCGCCCTGGCGCTCCTCGTCGTCGCCTGGACCGAGCGTGGCCGGCTGTTCCGCGGCGGCGTCGGCGGTTGAGGTGGCGTCCTTAACGGGGTCTTCAGCGGAAAGTTGCAACACTGCAGCGGAAAGTTGCAACACTGCCGTCCTGATCCACCCGACCGGACACGCCGATGCTCGCCCGCGCCCAGGACGGAACCCTCCTCGTCGCGCGCCTGCTGCTGGCCGCCGCGCTCCTGCCGACCGGGATCGCTCGGGCGCTCAACGTGTCGGGGTTCGCGCTGACGCTCGCGGGGGCCGGGATGCCGTTTCCCAACGGCGTCGCCACCGCCGCCGTGGTGGTGCAGGTGTTCGGACCGCTCGCCCTGATCCTCGGCGTCCTGCCGGGGCTCACCGGGCTGGCGCTCGCGCTCTTCGCCGCCGTGACGGCCTTCGTGCTCCACCCGTTCTGGTACTATGTGGGACCCGCCGCGGTCGCCGAGCGCACGCTGATGCTGGCCGATCTCGGCCTCGCCGGCGGGTTCCTCATGTACGCCCTGAGCGGTCCGGGCGCGCTCAGCTGGCAGGGCTGGCGCGCCGGAACTCGCGCGGCGGCGCCCAGCGCGAAGCCCGCCTCCGCGAAGGCTTCCGGCAAGGGCAGCGCGCCGCGGAACGCCGGCAAGCGCGCTGCCGGCCGGCCGCCGGCCCGCGCCGCGGCCTGATCAGCCGTGCCGCGGCCTCATCTCGGTCGTCGGGGCGGGCGGCGCGGCAGTCATCTTCCGCCCGGAGATCTCCGCGCCGGCATCCGGCGACAGGTTGCGGAAGGCCAGTGCCGAGGCCGCCGAGATCACGGCGACGGCGAAGAAGGCCGGCCCGAAATCCGAGGCCTGGATCTCCGTTCGGCCGTGAAACCCGGCATTCCCCTCGAGCGCCAGCGCGCCCAGCGTGACGCCGAGGCTGAGCGACAGCTGCTGGCAGACGCTGGCGAAGCTCGTGGCCGCGCTCATCTCCTTCGATTCGAGGTCGGCGTACGCGATGGCGTTGACGCAGGTGAACTGGATCGAGCGCGAGCAGCCGCCGACGAACAGCAGGATCACCATGATCCAGTGGGGCGTCTGCGCGGTGTAGAACCCGTTGACCGCCAGGAAGGCCGAGGCCAGCAGCGCGTTCCAGACCATCAGGGCGCGGAAGCCGGTGCGGCGCAGGATCCGCGGGCCCAGGGTCTTCACGAACATCGCCCCGGCCGCCGCCGCGAAGGTGATCAGGCCCGACTGCAGGGCGTCGAGCCCGAAGCCGACCTGCAGCATCAGCGGCAGCAGGAACGGGATCGCCCCGGTGCCGATCCGGAACAGGCTGCCGCCGAGCACCGCGACCCGGAAGGTCGGCCGCCGCATCAGGTCGAGGCGGACGATCGGGTAGGGCACCCGCCGGGCATGTGCCCAGTAGAGCGGCAGGAGCACCGCGCCCGCGGCGAGGCAGCCCCAGGAGACTTCCGCCGGCAGCAGGTGGCGGCCGAGGGAGGCGAGGCCGAGCATCAGGGCGGCGAGGCCGGTCCCGAGCAGCGCGAAGCCGAGCAGGTCGAGGGGCGGCCGCTCCGGCTCCCGCACGTCCTCGAAGTACAGGCTCGCCAGCACGATCCCGGCGCAGCCGATCGGCAGGTTGATGAAGAAGATCCAGCGCCAGTCGAACCACGTGGTGATCAGGCCGCCGACTGGCGGACCGAGCACCGGGCCGACCAGCGCCGGGAAGGTCAGGTAGGCGAGGGCCGTCACGAGCTGCGATTTCGGCACGCTGCGCAGCACCACGAGGCGCCCGACCGGCACCATCATGGCGCCCCCCATGCCCTGGAGGAAACGCGCGGCGACGAACCACGCGAGGCCGTTCGCGGCCGCGCAGGCGAGCGAGCCGGCCATGAACACCACGAGGGCCGCGCGGAACACCGTCCGCGACCCGTACCGGTCGGCCATCCAGCCGCTCACCGGGATGAAGATCGCGAGGCTGACCAGGTAGGAGGTCAGCGCGAGCTTGAGGGCGATCGGGTCCTCGTGGAGGCTCGCGGCGATGCTGGGGAGCGCCGTGGCGATCACCGTGGAATCGGTGTTCTCCATGAACAGCGCGGTGGCGACCGTCAGGGGGACGATCCAGAGCGGTCTTTGGGTGGTCGCGGGCATCACACAGCAGACGCATGTCGCGCCGCCGCGGTTGCACGGCAGCGCGGCCACCTCGCACCCTCGTGTTTCGCGAATGTATCCATCGTGCAACAGAGGTTGAGCCGCGGCGCGGAGCCACCTTTTTTGCGGGTGCGCCAATGGCTAAGTTTCCATCACGCGTCCGTGAGGCCGCTCCAGCCGGCCCGGGGCCGGCGCGCGAGGATTTCGATGCAGCCCAGCCCCAGCAAGGTCCGCTCCGTGGCGCGGATCGCCGCCGGCGTCGCCCTTCTCTCGATGGTCGCCGCCTGCGGCACTGTCCTGCTCAACGATCGCGGCTCGCTGACCCGCTACGACCGGCTCAAGTCCAGCGATCAGGTCGCCTCGGCCTCGCGGATCTACGTCGACCGGCCGGCCCTGGCGAAGGCCCGCACCGTCCGCATCATCCCGACGGCGTTCCACGCCGACGTGTCCGGCGCCGCCCCGCTGACGGCCGCCGAGCGGCGGCTCATCGCCAACGCCGCCGACCGGGCGCTGTGCTACGACCTGTCGCTGAAGTACGACATCGTCACCAGCCGTGACGCCGACCTGACCGTGCGGGCGCAGGTCACCCGCGTCGATCCGACGGACCTTCTCGGTGCGGGCGCGACCATCGCGGGCTCGGCGGGCGTGACGGTCGCCTCGCAGCTCGGCCTGAGCTTCGCCGAGGGTGTCGGGCGCGTGCCGATCCCGCGCGTGCCGATCGGGCTCGGGAGCCTGACGGTCGAGGCCGAGGCTCTGGACCGGCGCCGCGAGCAGCGGGCCGCCATGGTCTGGGGCGGAGCGGCCAACTCGTTCACCAGCCAGCCGCGCTTCTCCCGCGCCAGCGACGCCTACGACCTCGCAGGCGAGTTCGGCCAGGATTTCGGCTACATGCTGGCGACCGGCGATGACCCGTTCACCGCCCCCAACACGATCCCGACCTGGGACCGGATCCGCATCACCACCCTGGGCGAGGCGCCCCTCGACCCGGACTGCGAGGCCTTCGGCCGCGCGCCGGGCATCGACGGCATGCTCGGCGACTATATCGGCCTGCCGCCCGAATACACCGACAAGGGCCCGGCCACGCCGGCGATGCGCTGAAGCGCCCGCGCCAACTCCGCGTCTGACCGCAGACGTCCGTTCATGGCACTGACGCGCCCGTCGAGCGGGCGTGGATAAGCCTCGAGCCATGCGCGTTTTCGCGCTGCGACGCATCAACCGCGCATTGGCGCCTTCGCGGAGCCCGTGATACTGGCACTTGCCAACCCGATCCCGCAGCGCGGCCTCCACGCGCGCTGCCGTCCGAGGAAAGTTGGCACATGGCCCGAGTAGAAACCGCATCGATCATCGAGGGGCTGACCTTCGACGACGTGCTCCTGCGGCCCGCCGCCTCCTCGGTGATGCCGACCGAAGTCAGCGTCGCCTCGCGGCTGACCCGCACGATTCCGCTGAACCTGCCGATCCTCGCCTCGGCGATGGACACGGTCACCGAGGCGCCGATGGCGATCGCCATGGCGGCCAACGGCGGCATGGGCGTCATCCACCGCAACCTCGAGCCGCCGGAGCAGGCCGAGCAGGTCCGCCTCGTCAAGAAGTACGAGTCCGGCATGGTTATGAACCCCATCACCATCCACCCCGACGAGACGCTCGCCGACGCCTTCGAGGTGATGAAGCTCAACCGGATCTCCGGCATCCCGGTGGTCGAGCGCGGCCCCAACGGCTCGCGGGGCAAGCTCGTCGGCATCCTGACCAACCGCGACGTCCGCTTCGCGACGAACTCCAACCAGCCGGTCGCCGAGCTGATGACCCGCGACCGCCTGATCACGGTCCGCGAGGGCGTGACCCAGGACGAGGCCAAGCGGCTGCTCCACCAGTTCCGGATCGAGAAGCTGCTGGTCGTCGACGACCATTACCGCTGCATCGGCCTGATCACCGTCAAAGATATCGAGAAGCGCGTCGCCTATCCGAACGCCGTCAAGGACGAGCAGGGTCGGCTGCGCGTCGCCGCCGCCACGACGACGGGCGACAGCGGCTTCGAGCGGGCCGAGCGCCTGATCGACGCCGGCTGCGACGTGATCGTGGTCGACACCGCCCACGGCCACTCGATCAAGGTGCTCGATGCCGTCGCCCGGGTGAAGCAGCTCTCGAACGCCGTTCAGGTCATCGCCGGTAACGTCGCGACGCGGGACGGCGCCAAGGCGCTGATCGATGCCGGCGCCGACGCCATCAAGGTCGGCATCGGCCCGGGCTCGATCTGCACGACCCGCATCGTGGCGGGCGTGGGCGTGCCGCAGCTCACCGCGCTGATGGAGGCGGTCGAGGCGGCCGGCGAGGCCGACGTCCCGGTCATCGCCGACGGCGGCATCAAGTATTCGGGCGACCTCGCCAAGGCGATCGCGGCCGGCGCCTCCGTGGCGATGCTCGGCTCGCTGCTCGCCGGCACCGACGAGGCGCCCGGCGAGGTGTTCCTCTACCAGGGCCGCTCCTACAAGTCGTACCGCGGCATGGGCTCGGTGGGCGCCATGGCCCGCGGCTCGGCCGACCGCTACTTCCAGGCCGAGGTGAACGACACGCACAAGCTCGTGCCGGAGGGCATCGAGGGGCAGGTCCCCTACAAGGGCCCAGTCGGCAACGTCCTGCACCAGCTCGCCGGCGGCCTGCGCGCCGCCATGGGCTACGTCGGCGGCGCCACGATCCCCGAGTTCCAGGAGCGGGCGCAGTTCATCCGCATCACCAATGCCGGCCTGCGCGAGAGCCACGTCCACGACGTGACGATCACCCGCGAGAGCCCGAACTACCCGTCGCGGACCTGAGGCATCGATGCGCACGCTGATCGTCGGGGCCGGCGCGACCGGCGGCTATTTCGGGGCGCGCCTCGCCGAGGCGGGCGCCGACGTGACCTTCCTGGTTCGGCCGGCGCGGGCGGCGAAGCTGGCGGCGGACGGCCTGAACGTCCGCTCGCCGCTCGGCGACCTGCACCTGCCCGCTCCGCCCACCGTCACGGCCGATAAGCTGGCCGGGGCCGGGCAGTTCGACCTGATCCTGCTGTCGTGCAAGGCCTACGACCTCGACAGCGCCGTCGCGGACCTCGCGCCGGCCGTGGGCCCTGACACCGCGATCCTGCCCGTGCTCAACGGCATGTCGCATCTCGACGTGCTCGACGCCCGGTTCGGCGCCGGGCGCGTGCTCGGCGGCTCCTGCGCGATCGCCGCGACGCTCGCGCCGGACGGCGCGATCCGCCACATGAGCGAGCTGTGCAGCATCACCTACGGCGAGCGCGACGGGTCGCGCTCGGCGCGGATCGAGGCGGTCGACGCCCTGATGCGCGGCCTCAAGTTTCAGCCGCGCCTGAGCGACGTGATCCTGCAGGAGATGTGGGAGAAGTGGGTGTTCCTGGCGACGCTCGCCGGGGCGACCACGCTGATGCGCGCCGCGGTCGGCGACATCGTGGCGGCGCCCGAGGGCACCGCGCTGATCTCTGCGCTGCACGCCGAATGCACGAGCGTCGCCGCGGCCAGCGGCTACGAGCCGCGCGCCGTCGTGGCCGAGCGGGCGCGGGCGCAGCTGACGGCGGCCGGGTCCACCTTCACGGCCTCGATGCTGCGCGACATCGAGAACAAGGGGCGGATCGAGGCGGACCACGTGATCGGCGACCTGATCGCCCGCGGCCAGCGGCTGGCGCCGGAGGTGCCGTTCCCGCTCCTGGCCGCGGTCTATACCGGCCTCAAGGCCTACGAGGCCCGCCGGGCGCGGGAGGCGGCCTGAGCCGCCCCCCGCGCGGACGCTTCAGTAGCGGCCGGGCGGCGGCGGGGGCGGGTTGCCGTATTCGAGCTGCGTCTTGGCATCGACCCGCGGACGCGGCACCGGCGTCAGCTCCGGCTGGGCGGCGGGCGCGCTCGCGCAGGCGGCGAGCGAGGCGGTGACCAGGGCCGCGAGGGTGACGCGAACGGTGGACGTCATGGGCTGAGGTACTCCCGGGATGCGCCCGGCGACGGACCGGTCTGGTCCGGGGCGGGCGGATGCCATACGACACGCGGCGGCCCGCACGGCGGACCGACCGCAGCACGGTCTGCGCCGCGAAGGTGCAGGAAGCTCGGCCGTAACGTGGCGGCATCGTGGGCCAAGCGTGGCCGTTTCGCGTCATCGTTCACGGCGTCGTTCATAGCGTCGCTGAGGCATTCCGAAGGATCCGAACTCTGACCCCCGCCGCTCGCTGCTCCGCCGCCATCGAAGTCCTCACCGATATCGCCGAGCGGCGTCGGCCGGCCGCCGACGCCCTCAAGGACTGGGGTCTCGCCCACCGCTTCGCCGGCTCGGGCGACCGCGCGGGCATCGCCAGCCTCGTCTACGACGCCCTGCGGCGGCGGGCGTCGGCGGCCTGGATCATGGGCGCGGACACGCCGCGCGCCGTCCTCATCGGCACACTGCGCCTGCAGCAGGGGCTCGCGGCGGCTTCGGTCGCGGCCCTGTTCACCGGCGAGCGCTTCGCGCCGGCCCCGCTCAGCGACGACGAGCGCGCGCGCCTCGACGGCGGGACGCTGCAGGATGCGCCGCCGGAGGTGGCGGGCGACGCGCCGGCCTTCGTGCTCCCGGACCTCGCGGCCACGCTCGGCGACGACCTCGTTCCGGAGCTGAAGGCGCTGGCGCGGCGCGCGCCCCTCGATATCCGCGTGAACGCCCTGCGCGGCGACCGCGACGCGATCCTGCCGGCGCTCGCGGCCTACGACGCCGCGCCGACACCGCACGCGCCGGCGGGCCTGCGCGTCCCGATCGGCGCCGACGGGCGCGGTCCGGCGCTCCACGTCGAGGCCGAGTTCCTGGAGGGCTGGTACGAGATCCAGGATGAGGGCTCGCAGCTCGCCGCGCTCCTCGCCGCGCCGCGCGCCGGCGAGACCATCGTCGACCTCTGTGCGGGCGGCGGCGGCAAGACCCTGACCCTCGCGGCGGAGACGGGCAACGGCGCCCGCCTGATCGCCACCGACGGCGATCCGCGCCGGCTCGCGCCGATCCACGAGCGCCTGCGCCGGTCCGGTGCGCTGGCCGAGGTGCGAACCCCGCGCAGCGGCAAGGCGCGCGCCGACGTCTTGGAGGATCTCGACGGCAAGGTCGACCGGGTGGTGGTCGACGCGCCCTGCACCGGGTCCGGCACGTGGCGCCGGAATCCGGATGCCAAATGGCGGCTGCGGCCCGGAAGTCTCGCGCTGCGGACCGCCGAACAGGCCCAGGTGCTCGATCGGGCGGCGCGGCTCGTCAGGCCCGGCGGCCGGATCGTCTACATCACCTGCTCGCTGCTCTCGGCGGAGAACGACGCCGCCGTCTCCGGCCTCCTGTCGGGCTGGCGCGGCCGCTTCGACGTCGTCCCCGCGGACGAGGTGCTGGCAACAGGGCCGGATTCGCTCCGGTCAGCCGTGCGGAAGACGGCCCACGGGATCCAGATGAGCCCGCTGCGGACTGGGACCGACGGCTTCTACGTCGCCGTCATCGCGCGAAAGAGCTGAGGCGCGCCGCCGCGACGGAACCCGCCTCGCGTCCTTGGGCGTTGCCCCCGCGCTCCCGCGGGAGCCGGGCTCGCCGGGGGGCGGTCCCGCGCGCGGCCTCACCCGGGAGATGCCTTTGCGCCTCGACCGCCGTCTCCTGCTCGCCGGTCTCGGAAGCGTCCTCGGGCTGCGCAACGCCCGGGCGGAAGGGCCGGCGGAGACGGCACCGCAGCCCGCGCCGCACGAGTCGATCCGGGCTCTGCCGCGCTCGCTGCCCGGCGCGGATCTGCAGGTGATCGAGCTGTGGCCCGGCGCGCCGCCGGGCGGCGGTGACGGGCCGAACCCGGACGGCTACCGCTACGTCGAGGGGACCTTCGGCGACGTCACCCGGGTCGCGCGGCCCTGTCTGCTGGTCATGCGTCCGGCCAACCCGAACGGCGCCGCGATGATCGTTGCGGCGGGCGGCGGCTACGAGTTCATCGCCCTCGGTAACGAGGGCGTCCCGGTCGGCCGCGTCCTGAACGCCGCCGGCATCACGGTCTTCCTCCTCGTCTACCGCCTGCCCGCGGAGGGCTGGGGCTCGGGGCCGGACGCGCCGCGGCAGGACGCGCAGCGCGCCCTCCGGCTGGTCCGGGCGCGCGGCGCTGAGTTCGGCATCGATCCCGCGCGGGTCGGCGTCCTCGGCTTCTCGGCGGGCGGCCACCTGATGGGCGAGACCGCCGTCGGGAGCGCCCGGGACCTGTACGCGGGCGTCGACACCGCCGACGCCCAGCCGACCCGGCCGGTGCTGGCCGGTCTGATCTACCCCGTCATCACCATGCGCAAGCCGTTCGACCGGACCGCGACCCGCCGCATCCTGGTCGGCGACGAGGTCACCCCCGACGAGATGAAGACCTACTCGGTGGATCTGCAGGTCGGGCCGGAGACGCCGCCGACCTTTTTGGTCCAGGCGATCGACGACCCCGTCGCCGTGGCCGACCACCCGCTGCTGATGTTCTCGGCGCTGCGCAAGGCGCGGGTGCCGGCCGAGCTGCACCTGTTCGAGCGCGGCGGCCACGGCTTCGGGCTCGGCGCGCCCGGGACACCCGTGGCGGCCTGGCCGGGCCTTTTCCTGGCCTGGATCCGCCTGCACGGTTTCCTGCGCGCCTGACCGCTCACTCCCCCCGCGTCTGCATGCGATGCAGCTTGGCGACCTTCGGCCGGCTGGTCCGGAACTGGCCGCGCTCCACCGCGACGAAGACCACGATCGCGATGGCGATCGTCGTGAGCCACCAGACGGCAGTCAGCCCGACGCTCAGGCAGGCCACCGTGAAGGCGGCGGCGAAGCAGCCCATCGCGCCGGGAACGAGGGCCGGGCCGTCCCGGCCGGCCCGCCGGATCGAGGCGTAGAGGGCGAAGGCGGCGGCGAGGGCGCCGACGATGCCGAGCTCGTACCAGAACTCGAAGAGCGCCGTGGTCGGTGCGTTGGCCGGCAGGAGGCCGACCAGGCGTCCGCGCAGGGCCGTCTCGAAGCCGTGCCCGGTGATCAGCCGCACCGGATCGGAGGTGACGACCTTCTGCCAGCTCTTCAGCGACAGCACCGCGGGTGCGACCGGCCCGAAGAGAGCGGCGCCAACCGGCCGCGCCAGGAAGGGGAGCAACGGCGCCGCCGCCAGCAGGGCGGCCAAGAGGAGAGCGGTGAGCGTCACCCCGAGCCTCGGCCGGTAGCTCGTCACCGCGAAGGCGACGGCACCGACCGACAGGGCGGCGATCTGCGTCCCGTCTGGCTGGACCGTGAGCGCCAGGGCGACGAGCAGCGCGAGGCCCAGCGCCTCCCGGTCGCGGCGGCGGGACCGCAGCCACGCGAGGGCCGGCCAGAGCAGCAGGATGAGCAGGACGAGGCCGCGATCGAGGGCCCCGTCATCCTCGACGCCGGGCGGCGCGATGTGGGCGCCGAACAGCCCGAGCATGATCGCCACGATCGCGCCTGCCACGACACCGAGCGGCAGGAGGTAGAGGTTGGCCGAGCGCATCCTGTCGGGGAGGGCGAGGTAGCCCAGGAGGGCGAGGCCGATGGTTGCGCCGAGATTGGCCAGCCGCTCTAGCGCCGGCCCGAGGAAGGGCGTCCAGGTCAGCGAGAGCGCCGACCACAGCACGACCAGCATGCCCGCCAGGAAGGCCGGAGCCGTCAGGAGGCGATAGGTCGCCGGTCGGACCGGACGCTGGCGCCGGTCGATGACGCTGGCGATGATCAGGAGGATCACGGCGATCGGCGCGAGGATCACCGAGGCGCGGCGGGCGACCTGTGCGAGGACGGGGAGAACCACGAAGAGGCCGAAGAAGCCGATACGCCGCAGCAGCGCGGCGGCGTCGAGCGCCGGATCGATGGTGGTGGAGTTCGACGCGCGCGGCATCTTGCGCCTTCTCCCGGACCGGGACGGCCGGATCCCTGCTCGATACGCAAGGCTCGCGCAAGCTGCTGTAGACGTTGCGCCACAGTCTGGCCCGCGCGAACGGCGCTCAGGCGACGGTCGCGGTCTCCCGCGGGCGCCGGCGTGCGGCCCGCCGGCCGACATCCGAGGCGACGCGCCAGCCGCCCCACGCGACGAAGAACCCGATCAGACCCGCGGCCAAGCCGTCGGCGTTCGTGGGCACGGCCGGGCTGAAGTCGTGATAGGCGGCCTCGGCCACCGGCACGTCAGGGTCGCGGAGCATCGCCACCACACGTCCGAGTGGGCTCGTCGCCGCACTCAGGGCCTGCTGCTGGGCGCTCAGGCGGGCGAGACGGGCGATGTCGGCCCGCGCGGCCTCGCCGCGGCGGGCGACGAGCTGGTCCGGGTTGGCGCGCAGCCGGTCGACGGCGCCCTCGCGCGTCGTCCCGGACGCCTGCGCGTCGGATTCGAGGACCGCCACCTGCCGACGGAGCTCGTCCGCGGCGCCCCCGAGGCGCTGCGCGTATTGCTGCGCGAATTCTGGGGCCTGCGCGGCGACCAAGCCTCCGAGCAGGCCGAGGGCGAGGCCGAAGGTGCGGAACACGCGAAACATGCCTGGCCTCCGGCGGGGAATCGACCCCCGACAAAGAGCATGCGCGGGGCGGTGGTTCCAGCCGCGGGTGCGACGACCCCTGACCCGGCGTCTCAGCCCGGCAGCGTGAGGAGGCCGGCCTTGCCGTCGGCGCAGCCGAACAGCAGGCGGCCGCCGCGCGCGTCCCAGCCGAGCGCCGTGACGCCGCTCCCCTGGACGGCCGGTCGCACCAGCAACTCGGCCGCGTCGGTGAAGCGGACGAGCAGGATGCAGCCGTCCTCGTAGCCCATGGCCAGGACCGGCGCCTTCGGGTGGAACGCCACGCGGGAGACACGGGCCGGGCGGACGCCGCATTCCCGCGGGGCCTTGCCGGTCGGACCTTCCTTGGAGTCGAAGGGCCACACGATCGCCGCCTCGGCCCCGCTGGTGGCGAGCCAGTTCCCGTCGAACGACCACGACATCGAGCGGACCTTGCCGGGATAGCCCGACATCCGCATGTGCCCGCGGTCCGGCTGGAGGCGCCAGCCGTGCAGGCTGTTCTCCTGCATGGTCGACACTACGAAGCGCCCGTCCGGCGACCACGTGACGTCGATATGCGAGCCCTTCCAGGTGATGACCTCTGCGGGCGTCTCCAGATTGGGGTACCAGAGGCTCACGCCGTTGTAGTGGGCGACGCCGAGCCGGTAGCCCTTGGGCGCGAAGACGAGGCCGCGGGCGGAGGACGGCGCCTCGAAGGTCTTCTCGCGGCCCTTCGCGTCGCGGGCCACGACGGTCCGGCCGGCCGACCACGCCACCGCACCGTCGGGATGGGCGGCGAGCGCGTCGATCCAGGCGCCGCCCTTGGCGAGGCCGAGCTGCTCCGTCGCGCCGTCGGCGCGAATCGCCACCACGCGGCCGTCGTCGCCCCCGGTGAGCAGCCGGTCGACTCCGCCGGCCGCGACGAGGATCCCGCTGTCGGGATGGGCGGCGACGCGGGCGATCCCGTCCTCCCGCACCAGCGCGACCGTGCCGTCGCTGAGCGCCAGGGCCGGCACGTCCTTCAGGAAATGCGCGGCGAGCACGTGCTCGCCGGGCTCCAGCGTGGCGACGTGACTGGTGAGGGACGGGTTGCTGACGGGGCTGCTCATGTCGGGGGGACATTTGCGGCCGGCGGCGCGGTGCGCAAGACCAGGAAGGCGGTAATCAACGCCAGGCCACCCGAGATCGCCGCCGGGGCGATCAGCGCGTAGAGACCGAATTGCTGATAGGCCCGCGCGCCCAGGTAGGCGCCGAACAGTAGCGAGATCCAGACGGAGGCGTCGCCGAGCCAGCCTAGCGGATCTCCGGTGCGGGTCAGGGCCTGCGCGATCTTCTGGCCGAGGCTGAACAGCGCGCCGGTGACGAAGGTGGTGCCGGCCCGGAAGCCTTTCACCTGCGCCAGGACCGCGTTCTGGGATCCCATCGCCAAGGCGACGAAGAAGGCCGCGACGCCGAGCTCGGGCGACTGGAGTCCGAGCCCCAGACCGGCGAGGATCAGGAGCGACTCGTAGGCGAGGACCGCCGGCGTCGCCCAGCGCGGCGGCACCAGGATCGCCAGCCCGCTCCCGAGGACCGATCCCGTCAGGAACGCCAGGATCAGGATCGCCGGGAGGATCATGTGGTGCAGCTCGACCTGGGCGCCGAGAACGGCGAGCTGCGTGGTGTTGCCGCTCATGAAGGATGTGTAGAGGCCGCCGAGCCGTACGAAGCCGAGGGCGTCGACGTAGCCGGCCATACCGGTGAGGAGCAGGCCGACGCCCAACTGAGCCGGGCGGTTCACGGTTCGGCCCCGCGGTCGCAGATCGGTAACGCTCTGTTAACCATTCGGATGCCTTCGTTCAGGGGTGACGGGCCGCGGTTAACGCGCCGCTCACCAAACCCGAGCAATTCGATGCAAACACGGTGAACGCCGCGTCGGAAGGGGTCGTTGCCCCAGCGATCCGGCTCGGGAACACCGTGCCCCCGCCGGGTGAGTGGGAGTTGCGTCATGGTTCCGTTCGCCGCCGCGTTCGTCTGCCCGACCCTACCCGTCCCGGACCGGGGCGCCGCCACGATCCTGGTCGTCGAGGATGAGCCGACCGTGTGCGAGCTGGCCGCCGAGGCGCTCCTCGAAGAGGGGTACCGGGTGCTCACCGCCGCGGATGCCTGGGAAGCCGAGGCGATCCTGGCCCGGGAGAGCGTCGACCTGCTCTTCACCGATATCGATCTGGCCCGCAACACGGACGGCCTGTCGCTCGCCCGGTGCGCCCGCCGGCTCTCGCCCGACCTCCCGGTCGTCTACACCTCCGGGGGCCGGGCTTCCCTGGCGGGCTGCGAGGCCGTTCCGGGCTCGGTCTTCGTGCCGAAGCCCTACCGTCCGAGCCAACTCGTGGCGCTGACGCAGGATGTCCTGCGCGCCGCGCCCCTGCACACCCTCTGAACTGGATCTTCGAGGATACCCGCCATGTGGCGCTCTCTTCCCGCACTCGGTCTCGCACTCGCCGCCGCGGTCGTCGCATCGCCGGCCCGGGCCGCCTGCGACGTGAAGGGCGCGCAGATCGAGGAGGCTATCGCCAAGAAAAGCGAGCTGCGCGAGGACGCCAACGCCCAGCTGGTGCGCGATCTGCGGACTCTGCGCGACGCCGCGATCGTCCTCGAGAGCTACAAGTTCCCCGGCGAGTGCGAGGTTCTGCTGGGGATCGTGCGCTCCCTGCTCGCTAATCCGGGCAAGACTATCGAGCAGAGCGGCGACACCGACGAGGAGAAGGCCGAGGACCTGATCGAGGCGCGCGAGCCCAAGGCCGCGGCGCGCGAGCCCAAGAACGCGCCGGGCGAGCCGAAGGCGAAATAGCGCCTCGCCGTCCAGGCTGCCGCGCCCTCTCAGCGCTCCTCGCCGGCACTGGCCCCGATCTTGGCGCGTGCCAGGGCGCGGCTGAGCTTGGCGGCGATCTGCGCGCGCAGCATCTCCGCCATCTCGATATCCACCAGGCGCCAGCTCAGGCCGCGCAGCCGCAGCCGGATCCGCGTGCGCTCGGCGCGCGACCCTTCCGGCGGGATCGGGATCACGACCGCGCGGAAGCCGCGCATCTCCAGGGCCGCGTAGTACGGCATTAGCCGCCCGAGGCCGCGGATGACCAGGCCCTCCGGCCGTGTGCCGGCCGGGCGCTCGAGGTCGAGCTTGTCGGGCCAGCCATTGGCCAGCAGGTCCATCACCGTCTCCGGCGTCACCATCGTCTCGGCGAGCGCCAGGGCGAGGCCGTAGGCGGCGTCGTTGAGACGCTGGCGGTCGCGGGGCTCGAGGTCGGGATCGGTCTCGGACGCCGCGCGCATCGCGGCGGTTATCTGCCGGACGAGCGACAGGCGCAGCGTCCGGAAGTTCACGTGGCTCTCGACATAGGCGGCATCGTGCCGGCGCACCGCCTGCGCCAGGTCGTAGAGCGACCAGAGCGGGCTCATCGTGAAGGCGAGCCACGCCAGGGCGAGGGCGACCGGGACCGCGAGCCAGCGCACGGCCTCAGCGCCCCGTCCGCGCGGTCATGACCGCGCCGCCCATCGATCGAGGCCGGCGAAGGCGGCGACGACGCGCTCGTAGACCGGCCGCTTGAAGGGAACGATCAGGTCCGGAAGCTCGGAAAATCGCGCCCACCGCCAGGCGTCGAACTCCGCCTTGTGGGCGCCGCCGCCGGGCCGGAGCACGTCGATCAGATCCTCGCTGCCGACGAAGCCGTAGGCGAACCATTTCTGCGTCTGTCCGCGGTAGCGGCCCTTCCAAGCCTGCTTCATCACCGCCGGCGGCAGATCGTAGGGGAGCCAGTCCGGAATCTCGGCCAGGAGCTTCACGGCCTCAGGCGGAACGTTGGTTTCCTCGTAGAGCTCGCGGCGGGCGGCGGCCTCCGCGTCCTCGCCGGGATCGATGCCGCCCTGCGGCATCTGCCACATGTGCGGACCGTCGACGTGCTCGGGACCGGCATCCTTTCTGCGGCGCCCGACGAAGACGCCGCCGGACGGCGCGATCAGGGCGATGCCCACGCAGGGGCGGTAGGGCAGGGCGATGCCCGGGTCGGAATCCGTTACCATCGCGGCGACCATAGGTCAGGGGGAGGCGAGGCGGCAACGTCGACCAAGTCTTCACCGGCCCGGAAGGCGCCGGATCTACTTGCGCTGACTTTGGACACGGACACGCTCAATCGGCAGTCGAGACCCGCTTGTCGCGGGCGCCCCGCAGCGCCACGCTCGCCGGCACGAGGCGCAGCCCGCGCGAGTCGATCTCCTTCGCCCAGCGGGCGATCCGATCGATGCTCAGCGGCGTCCCGGTCGCCGAGACCAGGGCGAAGCCGTTGGCGCGGGCCCGGGCTTCGGCCTGGGCGAGCGCGGCGTCGATCGCGTCGGCGCGCGGCGTGGCGTCGAGGACGATCTCGGCACGGGCCACCGGCGTCTTGCCCTTGTTGGCGGGCGCCGCCGCGGGTTTCGGAGCCGTGCCGTCATCGAGGAACCCGAGACCGCGGGCACCGATTTCGCGCAGGACCGGCTCGAAAGCCGCGTCGGCCATCAGCTTGGAGCCCATGAAGTTCACCGCGCCGACGTAGCCCGGGAAGCGGCTCATCGCCCAGGCGAGGCGGTCCGCGTTCTCCGGTCCCCGCAGCGCGGACAGCAGCGTCTGCGGACCCGGATCGCTGTCGGGATAGTCGAAGGGTTCCATCGGGAGTTGCAGGAAGATCTCGTGGCCGGCGTCCCGCGCGCGCGCCGCGGCGCGCTCGGCCTCGCCCCCGTAGGGCAGGAAGGCGAGGCTCACGGCGGCGGGCAGGCGCGCGGTGGCGCCCGCGGTCGCGGCCTGACCGACGCCGAGACCGGTCACCACGATCGCGATGCGCGGCCCGCTGCCGGCCTCCTCGGTCCGGGCGTAGACGTCGAGGGCGCGGATGCGGCCCTCGCCGAGCTTCGGCATGAGACCGTGGCGGCCCGCCTCGCTGATCCGCGGGTCGGGGGCCTGGGCGAGACGGGGGGCGCTCGGCGGCGGCACGCGGATCACCACCGCCTCGCTCGGCCCGCTGCCGGCCGGGCGCACGACCGTCACGCCGGACGCGGTCTCGACCTCCTCGGCGCTGCGCTGGAGGGGCGCCGTTCCCGGCGCCGTCGTGATGACCTGGGGCTGCTGGGCGACGGGGGCCTGTGCGGCCGGATGGGGCGCGGGTTCGCGCGTCGCGATCGCCACCTGGACCCGGGGTTCACCGCCCTGGGGGTCGCCCAGCGCGAGCACCAGACCGGCCGCCACCGCGAAGCCGGCCGCGAGCGCCGCGGCCGCGACCTGGGGCCTGCGGGCAGCCGCGATCAGCCGTCCGATCCGGCCTGCGGGCTGCTCCGGCGCCGCCTCCGGCACCCCGAGGGGGCGCGTGAGGATATCGTCGGTGGACTCGGTCAAGCGGCTCTCGATACGGGATCGCGGTTCTTGCGCCGGTCGGCGCGGTCCCAACCCTCGCATCCATTGCGGCCGGGTATGGTTAACGTTCCGCTAACGCCCGGTCCCAGAACGGGAAATCCCGCCCGGCGGGAGGCCGGACGGGATCGGGTCAGAGCGGCGCGGGGTTACCGCGCGATCAGTTCGGCAGGCTCGGCTTCTGCTGCTGCGCGGGCGTGCCGTTGGCGGCGCCCTTCTGGATGCCGTGGAGGAAGTCGACGGCCGAGATCAGCTGCTTGTCCTTGGCCGGATCCGGCGGGACGTAGGCGGAGGATCCGCCGCGCTCGTCGGTGTCCTTCTGCTTCAGGTGGCCCTTCAGCCCGGCCTCACCCTTGGTCTCGTCCTTGCCCTTGAGCTCGTCCGGCACGTCCTGCGTGACCTCGACGTCCGGCTCGATGCCCTTGGCCTGGATCGAGCGGCCCGACGGCGTGTAGTAGCGCGCCGTGGTGAGCCGGAGGGCGCCCGAGCCGCCGAGGGGGATGATCGACTGGACCGAGCCCTTGCCGAAGGAGCGCGTGCCCATGATGGTCGCGCGCTTGTGATCCTGAAGGGCGCCGGCCACGATCTCGGAGGCCGAGGCGGAACCGCCGTTGACCAGCACCACGATGGGCTTGCCCTTGGTCAGATCGCCGGCCTTGGCCGAGAACCGCTGCGTCTCGTCCGGGTTGCGGCCGCGGGTGGAGACGATCTCGCCGCGATCGAGGAAGGCGTCGGAGACCATCACGGCCTGATCGAGCAGCCCGCCCGGGTTGTTGCGCAGGTCGACGATGTAGCCCTTGATCTTGTCGGCACCGATCTCGCCCGTGAGCTTGTCGATGGCGGCCCGCATCCCGTCGAAGGTCTGCTCGTTGAACTGGGTCAGGCGGATGTAGGCGACGTCGCCACCCTCGATCTTCGAGCGCACCGGCTTGATCTTGATCACGTCGCGGGTGAGCGTGACGTCGATCGGGTCCTTCGACTCCTTGCGGCTGATCTTGAGCTTGACGCTCGAGTTGACCGGGCCGCGCATCTTGTCGACCGCCTGGTTCAGGGTGAGGCCCTGGACCTGGTCGTCATCGATCTGCGTGATGATGTCGTTCGCGAGCAGGCCCGCCTTCGCCGCCGGGGTGTCGTCGATCGGCGTGACGACCTTGATCAAGCCGTCCTCCATCGTGACCTCGATGCCGAGGCCGCCGAACTCGCCGCGGGTGGTGGTCTGCATGTCGCGGAACGCCTTGGCGTCCATGTAGCTCGAGTGCGGGTCGAGCGACGTCAGCATGCCGTTGACGGCCGCCTCGATCATCTTCGACTCGTCCGGCTTCTCGACGTAGTCGGTGCGGACCTTCTCGAAGACGTCGCCGAACAGGCTGAGCTGGCGGTAGGTCTCGGCCGAGGCGGCCACGGCCCGCGGACCCGACAAGAAGTCGGTCTGGGTCGCCACCATGGACGTTCCGGCACCGAGGAAGGCGCCGAGCATGATCAGGGAAGTCTTGCGCATCAGCCGCGAACCTTCTCGCCAAGTACCGTATTATTCGGGCTCTTCGCCCACCACGGCTCCGGATCGATGGAGCCGCCGTCCTTCTTGAACTCGACGTAGAGCGTGGGATCACCCTCGGACCCGCCGGGACCCCCACCCCTGTCGCCCATGCTGCCGACCGGTTCGCCCGCGAGCACGAACTGACCGACCTCGACGCTGATCTGGTCCATTCCCGCGAGCAGAAGATAGTAGCCGTCGCCCGCGTTGATGATCAAGAGTTGGCCATAGGACCGAAACGGCCCGGCGAACTGCACCCACCCGTCGGCCGGGGACGAGACCGACGCCTTCGGGCGGGTCGTGAACGACACGCCGCGGGTCGTCCCGCCGTTGCCGTCGGGCTGATTGAAGCCGCGTGCGACGCGTCCGCTCACCGGCCGCGGCACTTCGCCCCGCGCCTCGGCGAAATGCACTTTGGGCGCGAGCCGCGCCGGATCGCGGAAGCCGGCCGCGGCGAACCGCTCCTGCGTGATGCGCACCTCGCGCTCCGCGGCAGCCTTGGCCTCCTCGGCGGAGCGCTTCGCCGCGGCGACCTCCGCCTCTGTGCGGTCGAGCAGGTCCTTCAGGTTCTTGGCCTGCGCGCCGAGCTCGGTGGCGCGGCGCCGCTCGGCCGTGAGGCCGCTCTCCACCTCCGCCTGCCGCGCGCGCCGGGCGGCGACCAGGGCCTGCAGGCGCTGCTGCTCGCGCGCCCAGCCGGCGAGGTCGTTCGAGAGGCCTTCCTTGTCCTGCGCGATCAAACCGCGCAGCCTGATCATTTCCGCGAGATCGGCCGCGAGCGTGTCCACCTCGCCGCGCAGTTCCGGCACCACGGCACCGAGCAGCATCGAGGTCCGGATCGCGGCCAGCACGTCCTCGGGGCTCACCAGCACCGCCGGCGGCGGGCGGCGGCCCATCCGCTGGAGCGCCGCCAGGATCTCGGCGACGATGCCGCGCCGACCCTGCAGCGAGTGCCGGATCGCGGCCTCGCTCTCGCTCATCGCCTTCAGGCGCTCCTCCAGGCGGCTGAGGCGGTCTTCCGTCGCCTGCGCCTGTCGATTCGCGTCGAGGAGGGCGGTGTCGAGCTTCGCGCGGTCGGACCCGATCGCCGCAATCTCGGATTCGAACTGCGCGCGCTGTCCGGCGCTGGCGGCGAGGGCGTCCTGCACGCGCTTCAGGTTCTCGGCCCGGCGCTCCCGCTCCTCGTTGGCCCGCTGGATCGCCTCGGGATCCGTGGGCTTCGGGGTCTCGGCGCGCGCGGCGACAGTGATCGACAGCGCGGCCAGCAGGGCGAGTGCCGCGCGCGCGCGCCGCGACCCAGGCTTCGACTCGGGCTCGGACATCCTCACGGCCGCTCAGCCCGCCTCACCGCGATGGTACGGGTGACCGGCCAGGATGGTGAGGCTGCGATAGAGTTGTTCGAGGGCGAGCACGCGAACGAGTCCGTGGGGCAGGGTGGCGGCCCCGAACGACAGGATCAGCTCCGCGCGCGTCCGAATTGAGGCGTCCAGCCCGTCCGGGCCGCCGATCACCACGACCAGGGCCGGCCGGGCCGCGTCGCGCCAAGCGGCGACGCGCTCGGCCATGGCCTCGCTGGCGAGATCGGCCCGACCGCGCTCGTCGTAGGCGACGAGGACACCGCCCGCGGGCAGATGGGTCGCGAGCGCCGCCGCCTCCTCGACGCACCGGTCCGGGGCGCGGCGGGCGCGGGATTCCGGGATCTCGACGCTGTCGCAGGACGGGAAGCCGAGGCCGCGTCCGAGTTGCGCGGCGCGGTCGCGATATCGTGACGCGAGTTCGCGCTCCGGCCCGGCCTTCAGCCGTCCGACCGCGGCCAGGACCAGGCGCACGGATTCGGATCCGGCCTAGCCGGCCGCGATCCCGACGGGGCGGTCGGCGCCCCACATCTTCTCGAGATTGTAGAAGCCGCGGACCTCGGGGCGGAAGATGTGCACCAGCACGTCGCCGGCGTCGATCAGCACCCAGTCGCAGGCCGGCATGCCCTCGACCCGGGCGTTCCCGTAGCCACGATTCTTCATTTCCTGGATGATCTTGTCGGCGATCGAGCCGACGTGACGCTGCGAGCGACCCGACGTGATGATCATCGTGTCGGCGAGCGAGGTCTTGCCGGCCAGATCGATCGCGATCGTCTCCTCGGCCTTCATGTCGTCGAGGCATTCGAGGGCGAGCGCCTTCAGGTCGTCCGAGCGCGCCTGACCGGCTTCGACCGGGGCTTGGACGGGGGTGCGGATCGTCTCCGTGTGACTGGTTTCGGGCAGAGTCCTGGTTCCTCGTTCTGCCGCACGGCGACGTCGGGCCTTGCGGGATCAGGTGAAATTGGCGGTATCGGGCCGCGATTGCAACCGCGCAGGCTTCGGCGGCGCCGTCCCCCGACCCGTGCGCGCGCGGATCTGCGTGGACGACAGGGTCGAGCGCGGCCCGTGCAGGAACATCCAGGCCGGCGGCGACCGCAGCGCGAGCGTCGACGCCGCCGCCTCGGGGACCCGGGCACCGGCCAGGCGTCGGGCCGCGCGGGCACTCAGCGGCGTCATGGTGAAGCCGGGCCGGTCGATGACGGCGATCGGCACGAGGCGGGCGATCTCGGCGAAGCCCTTCCAGCGATGGAAGGTCCCGAGGGAATCGGCTCCCATGACCCAGACGAAGTGAACGCCCGGGCACCGGCGCGTGAGGAAGCGCAGCGTCTGCACCGTGAAGCGGACGCCGAGCGCAGCCTCGATCCCGGTCACGGCGATCCGCGGGTGCCGGGCGATCTGGCGCGCCTGATCGCACCGCGCCGCGACGGAGGGGAGAGCACTCCGGCTCTTGAGCGGGTTCCCCGGGCTCACCAGCCACCAGACCCGGTCGAGCCCGAGCCGACGCAGGGCCGCGAGCGTCACGTGCCGGTGGCCCAGATGGGCGGGATTGAAGGATCCGCCGTAGAGGCCGATCCGCATGCCGGGAGCGCTCGGCGGCAGGGTCAGCCGCACGCCGAACCGTCAGTGCGCGTCACGGGCGGATCTGGCCGCTGCCGTGGACCCGGTACTTGAACGTGGTCAGCTGCTCGACGCCCACCGGCCCGCGCGCGTGCATCCGCCCCGTGGCGATGCCGATCTCGGCCCCGAAGCCGAACTCGCCGCCGTCGGCGAACTGCGTGGAGGCGTTGTGGGTGACGATCGCCGAGTCGACCTCGGCCAGGAAACGGGTCGCCTCGGCGTCGTTCTCGGTGATGATCGCGTCGGTGTGATGCGAGCCGTAGGTCTCGATGTGCTCGATGGCGGCCTCGATCCCGTCCACCACCCGCACCGCGATGATCGCGTCGAGGTACTCGGTGTGCCAGTCCTGCTCGGAAGCGTCCGTCACACGGGGATCGACCGCGCGCGTCGCGGCATCGCCCCGGACGGCGCAGCCGGCGTCGAGCAGGGCCTGGACCAGCGGCGCGAGATGCGTCGCCGCGCAGGCGCGGTCGACCAGCAGGGTCTCGGCTGCGCCGCAGACGCTGGTGCGACGCATCTTGCTGTTGAGCAGCACGCTGCGGGCCATGTCGAGGTCCGCCGCCGCGGCGACGTAGACGTGGTTGATACCGTCGAGATGGGCGAAGACCGGCACGCGCGCCTCGGCCTGGACGCGCTCCACGAGGCCGCGGCCGCCGCGCGGGACGATCACGTCGACGCAGCCGTCGAGGCCCGCGAGCATCAGCCCGACCGCGGCGCGGTCGCGGGTCGGCACGAGCTGGATCGCGTCCTCCGGCAGGCCCGCATCGGCGAGCCCGCGGCTCATGGCCTTCGCGATCGCCATCGCACTGCGATGGCTGTCCGAGCCGGCCCGGAGGATCGCGGCGTTGCCGGCCTTGAGGCAGAGCGCGCCGGCATCCGCCGTCACGTTGGGGCGCGCCTCGAAGATGACGCCGACGACGCCGAGCGGCACCGCGATGCGCTCGATCAGGAGGCCGTTCGGCCGCTCGATCGCGGCGAGCTGGCGCCCGACCGGGTCGGCGAGCGACCCGACCTTCTCGACCGCGTCCGCGATGGCCGCGAGGCGCCCGGGGTCGAGCGTGAGACGGTCGATCAGCGCGGCGGTCTGGCCAGCGCTCCGGGCGGCGGCCACGTCCCGGGCGTTCTCGCCCAGGATCTCGTCGCGGCTCGCGCGGATCCGCTCGGCGATCAGCTTGAGCGCGACGTCCTTCGTCCGCGCCGAGGCCAGCGCCATGCGCCGCGCCGCCGCCCGCGCGCGGCGGCCGATCGCCGCCATCTGCTCCGGAAGGGCGTCGGCCTCGGCGAAGTCCGATCTCAGGTTCAGGACGGGCACGCTGGCGTCCTCGGTTGTCGACGGCCGCGCGCGCGGCCCGGACGGGGGAGAGCGCCGTATTTGCACATCGAACGCCGTCTCGACAAGAGTGCCGGGCCGGGAACGGTGGCGATCATCGAGACAAAAATTGTAAATAGATTAGCTTGTGTCGACGATTTCTAGAATAGTGCCAAGTCATCGCGGTGCACCATCCAGGCGCGACCGGGATAATTGAGCAGTTCCGGAATGCGCGCGCTCGGATGACCGATGATCAGCGCGGCCTCGGCGCTGTCATAGGCCACGAGACCGCGGCCGAGGATCCGGCCCTCCGGATCGCGGATCATCACGGCATCGCCGCGGGAGAAGCTGCCCTCGATCGCGCGCACGCCCACGGGAAGCAGGCTGGCCCCGCTCCGGAGCGCCTGCTCGGCGCCCGCGTCGATCGTCAGGGTGCCGCGCGGCTCCAGCGAGCCGGCGATCCAGGTCTTCCGGGCGGCCGTGGGCGTGGACCCCGAGAGGAACCACGTGCAGCGCGCCCCGTCCCGCACGGCCTTCAGCGGGTTCTTCCCGCGCCCGTCCGCGATGACCAGGTGCGTGCCGCCCGAGGCCGCGATCTTGGCGGCCTCGACCTTGGTGCGCATGCCGCCCCGCGACAGCTCGGAGGCCGGGCCGCCGGCCATCGCCTCGATCTCGGGAGTGATCCGATCGACCACGGCGAGGTGGCGCGCCTCAGGATCGCTCTGGGGCGGCGCCGTGTAGAGGCCGTCGATGTCCGAGAACAGCACCAGCACGTCGGCGTCGATCATGGTGGCGACCCGGGCGGCGAGCCGGTCGTTGTCGCCGTAGCGGATCTCCGAGGTCGCCACCGTGTCGTTCTCGTTCACGACCGGCACCGCGCGCATCTCCAGGAGTTTCAGCACGGTGGCACGGGCGTTGAGGTAGCGGCGGCGCTCCTCGGTGTCCTGCGGCGTCACGAGGATCTGGCCGGCGACGATGCCGTGATGGCCCAGCGCCTCGGCCCAGTGGCGCGCGAGGGTGATCTGTCCGACCGAGGCCGCGCCCTGGCTCTCCTCCAGGCGCAGGACGCCGGGCGGCAGGCCCAGCACCGTCCGGCCGAGGGCGATGCTGCCCGAGGACACGACCAGGACGTCGACGCCGCGCCCGTGCAGCTCCGCGATGTCCTCGGCCAGCGCGGCGAGCCAGGCGTGGCGGAGGCGGCCGGCATTGCGGTCGACCAGCAGGGCCGAGCCGACCTTGATGACCACGCGGCGGAATTCTTCGAGGGCAGGGATCATGATTCTTGCGGGACGGCGCGTTCGGGGCGGGTGTGAACCAAGACCCGCCCTTTGAACAGTCGGTCGAGGGCTACGGCTGCCAGGCGGCCGCCGGCTTCCGCTCGGCTTCGGCGCTGGCATCGATCTCGGCCTGAAGCGCGCGTAGCGCCTCGGGAACGCCCTTCCGACTCGCCGAGGACAGGACCAGCGGCGCGCGGCCGGCGGCGCGCTTCAGCTTGGCCACCTGGCTCTTGAGCGTGTCGGCGTCGAGCGCGTCGGTCTTCGAGAGCGCCACGACTTCGGGCTTCTCCGCGAGGCCGTTGCCGTAGGCCTCGATCTCGCCGCGAACCAGCTTGTAGGTCTTGCCCGCATGCTCGCTCGTGCCGTCCACGAGGTGCAGCAGCACCCGGCAGCGCTCGACATGGGCGAGGAACCTGTCGCCGAGGCCGACGCCCTCGTGGGCGCCCTCGATCAGGCCCGGGATGTCGGCGAGCACGAACTCGCGCCCGTCCGAGCGAACCACGCCGAGGCCGGGATGCAGTGTCGTGAACGGGTAGTCGGCGATCTTCGGCTTCGCCGCGGTGACGCTCGCCAGGAAGGTCGACTTGCCGGCATTCGGGAGCCCGACGAGTCCGGCATCGGCGATCAGCTTGAGCCGCAGCCAGATCCACATCTCCTGGCCTTCCAGGCCGGGATTAGCGTGTTTCGGGGCCCGGTTCGTGGAGGTCGTGAAGTAGGCGTTGCCGAAGCCGCCGTTGCCGCCCTTGGCGAGGCGGATCTTCTGGCCGACCTCGGTCAGGTCAGCGAGCAGCGTCTCGCCGTCCTCGGAGAAGATCTGCGTGCCGGCCGGGACCTTCAGAACCGTGTCGGCGCCGTTGGCGCCGTGGCAGTTCGAGCCCATGCCGTGCTCGCCCTTCTTGGCCTTGAAGTGCTGCTGGTAGCGGTAGTCGATCAGGGTGTTGAGACCCTCGACGCACTCCACCCAGACATCGCCGCCGCGGCCGCCGTCACCGCCGTTCGGTCCACCGAACTCGATGAACTTCTCGCGCCGGAACGAGACGCAGCCGGGACCGCCATCACCGGAGCGGACATAGACCTTGGCTTCGTCGAGGAACTTCACGACCTGAATCCTTTGTCGGGCGCGGATTCGCGACCCGCACCATCACCCTGTCGGCGGCCGCCGGCCAGTCCGGCGCCGCGGGGCCGCCTCAGGCGGCCCGCGTCATCGCCGGCTCGGACGGCGGAGTCTGCCAGCGCTGCCGGTCGAGGCTGAAGAGATCGACCGGAAGGTCCGCGCCGCGCGCCGGAAAGGGCCGGATCGCGCTGCCGGCCTGCGCGAAGCCGCAGGTCTCCAGCACGCGCCGGGACGCCGGGTTGACCGTGCGGGCCGAGGCGGCGAGTTCCGTCCCGCCCGTATAGGCGAAGAACGCGTGGCACAGGGCCGTCACGGCCTCGGCCATCAGGCCGCTGCCCCAGTAGGGCTGCCCGAGCCAGTAGCCGAGTTCCGGCGGTCCGTCGCTCCGCCCCTCGATGCTGACGACGCCGATGAGGCTGCCCGGCGCCGCCCGCGGCGCGAGGGCGAGCGTGAGCGCCGAACCGGCGGCGTTCCGCGAGCGCGCCTGCAGCAGGAACGCGTCCACCTCCGGGGCCGGGAGCGGGTGCGGCACCCGCGCCAGCATCGCGGCGACCGACGGGTCGCCGGCCAGCTTCAGGATCGCGTCCCTGTCCTTGGCGGTCGGCCAGCGCAGCCACAGCCGCCGCGTCTCGATCCGGAAAACGTCATCACGGGTCAGAT
The DNA here is from genome assembly GCF_000383455.1 of Methylobacterium sp. 285MFTsu5.1. Taxonomy (NCBI): domain Bacteria; kingdom Pseudomonadati; phylum Pseudomonadota; class Alphaproteobacteria; order Hyphomicrobiales; family Methylobacteriaceae; genus Methylobacterium; species Methylobacterium sp. 285MFTsu5.1. The sequence continues at coordinate 142,581 of NZ_KB911271.1, forward strand.
CGGGGAACATCGTGCCCTCGCAGGGCGGCGCTCCCGGCTCCGGGGCACCGCCTCAAGACGACGAAGGGGAGGATGGCGTCCCATCCTCCCCGGTGTTCCGTCCGACCTGGCCCGTCAGGGGCTCGGCAACGACGTCTCCGGTCCGGTGTGGGACACCGGGCGGGACGCCAGCTTCGCCACTCAGGGCGCCCGCCTCTTATTCCGCGGCCTCGGCCAGCGGGGTAACACCTACGAAGGCGCGCCCGCGGCGCGTCTCGAAGCGGACATGGCCCGGTACCAGCGCGAAGATCGTGTGGTCCTTACCCATGCCGACATTGGCGCCGGGATGCCATTTGGTGCCGCGCTGACGCACGATGATGTTGCCCGGAATGACGGCCTCCGAGCCGAACTTCTTGACGCCGAGGCGCCGGCCTTCCGAATCGCGACCGTTGCGGGACGAGCCGCCAGCCTTCTTGTGTGCCATGGGATGAGCTCCGAATTCTGAGTGGCGTGGATGCGGTCGCGGATCGGTCCCTCAGGACCGTACGCGCCCAGCGTCTGGCGTGCGTCAGGCCGAAATGCCGGTGATGCGCACGACCGTGTGGTCCTGGCGATGGCCGCGCTTGCGGCGGGAGTTCTGCCGGCGGCGCTTCTTGAAGGCGATGACCTTCTTGTCGCGGCCGTGGCGCACGATCTCGCCCGTGACGCTGATGCCCGACAGGGTCGGGGCGCCGACCTGGGTCGCGCCCGCGCCGTCGGCGAACAGGAGGACCTCGCCGAAGGTCACGGCCTCGCCGGCCTCGCCCGCCAGGGAGGCGATGGTGATGGTGTCGTTGGCGGCGACGCGGTACTGCTTACCGCCCGTCTTGATGACTGCGAACATCGTTCTCTCGTGTTCTCGAACGGCCTCCGGGGCGGCTGCCCCTGGACCGGCTTCTTGTTTGAAGTCATTGAACGGGCGTTCGGCCCGGACAACGCGAAACGCGCGGACCCCAGCTGAGGCCGCGCGCCATGCGGGGTCAGTACGGGCGCGGCGGCGCCGTGTCAATCCGCGGCGGCCTGCCGGGCGGTGTCACCGGATCGGCGCGCCGGTCGCCAGGATGCCCTTCGCGACGCTGCCCGCCGGGCCGAAGGCGGCGAGGGCCTGCGCGCACCACGTCTCCCGGCCGTCGGCGGCGAGCTGCTGGCGCACCTGCGTGGCGCGGGTGCGCAGCTTCTCCTCCAGGATCGCCTCCTGCCCGGCATTGACGCGTGCCGCGAGGCGGAGCGTCGTCAGCTGGCCGGCCCGGACCTGCACGCCCGGGCAGGCCTGCTCGGCGATGATGGTCGTGGCCGCCGCCGAGGCGTAATTGTCGAGGGCCGAGGCCGGCGCGGCCGGATTGGCCGGCGCGGCGGGCGCCTGCGCGGCGGCCGTCCCCGCGAGATTCAGCGTCAGGGCTAGCGTCAGGGCAAGGGTGGGGACACCGACACGCCGCACGGCTGAGACCTCCAGGGTAAGCATCGATCGGCGCGGTGGCGCACCCGCACCTTCGCGACGATGCCGGGCGCCGACCGGGAGACGCGCGTTCCCTTGGGCGCGCCCCTCGCCGCGGCGCCGCGACGGCGGCTGACTACACGTCCGGCGACGGGGCGTCACCCGCCGCGTCGGCCCGCGGTCGGCAGACAGACCGGCCGTCAGGGCGCGGCCTTGAACTCGCCCTCGATGCGCAGGCTCACCTCGTCGCCGAGCTGCGGCAGGTAGGCGTTGATGCCGAAATCCGAGCGCTTGACGACCGCGCGCCCGTCGAAGCCCACGGTGTAGCGCTGGTCCACAGGGTGGATGCCGGCCTGGTTGAAGGTGGCGTCGATCGCGAACGGCCGGACCGTCCCACGCAGGTTGAGGTCGCCGGTGATCCGCGCGGTGGTCGGGCTGGTGGGCTCGACCTTGGTGGCGGTGAAGGTGGCGCTCGGGAACTTGGCCGTGTCGAAGAAATCCGGGGCCGCGAAGTGCTCGTTCAGCCGGGTGCTGCCGGTGATGACGCCGCCGAGCGGCACAGTCACCTCGAGGCGGCTCTTCTCGGGCGCCTTCGGGTCGAGCTGGAGCGTGCCGCTCAGGCCGGTGAACTGGCCGTAATAGGTCGAGTAGCCGAGATGCGAGACCGACCACGTGACCTTGCCGTGATCCGGATCGAGGACGTAGCTGCCGGGCCGGACCTGCGTCGGATCCGCGCTCGGCGCGACCGGTGCGGGCGGGGCTGCCGGGTTGTCCGCCGCCCGGGCCGGGCCGGCGCAGAGCAGGCCGATCAGGACAAGAAGTGGCGCGCGCATGTCATCCCCCCGTGACCGGCCAAGCTCGGCCGGCGCGGGCCCGTGATTTCATGATCTCCCTGCGCGCTCAAGCACGTCTGGCGAAGGCCGCCGCGGTTCTGTAGGCAAGCCGAGGTAGCGGCAGGCGTGGCATGATCGGCAAGCTCAAGGGCGTCGTGGACTCGTTCGGCGAGGATTTCGTGATCCTCGACGTGTCGGGGGTCGGCTACATCGTTCACTGCTCGGCGCGGACCCTGCAGCGCATGCCCAAGGTCGGCGAGCCCGCGGCGCTGTCGATCGAGACCCACGTCCGCGAGGACATGATCCGCCTCTACGGCTTCCGCTCGGACGCCGAGCGCGAGTGGTTCCGCCTGCTCCAGACCGTCCAGGGCGTCGGCGCGCGGGTGGCGCTCGGCGTTCTGTCGGTGCTGGAGCCCGAGGCGCTGGCGAGCGCCATCGCCACCGGCGACAAGGGCTCGATCAGCCGGGCCCCGGGCGTCGGGCCGCGCCTCGCCGCCAGGCTCGCCGCCGAGCTCAAGGACAAGGCCCCGGCCTTCGCGCCCGTCGATCCCGCGCTGGTCGCCCTTGCGGGCGCCGTCGAGGAGGGCGCCGCCCCGCAGCCGGTGGCGGACGCCGTCTCGGCACTGGTCAATCTCGGCTACCCGCAGGTCCAGGCCGCCGCCGCCATCGCGGCCGCGCTCAAGGGTGCGGGGGAGGGCGCCGAGGCCAAGGTGCTCATCCGGCTCGGCCTGCGCGAACTCGCCCGCTGACGGCCCGACCTGACAGTTGGGGCGCACTTAGATCGCACGCCCTTGACCCGCGCGGGCGGCGGTGCCATGTCGACCCGCGCCAATAAGGTATTGAAAAGCAAGCTACTTTTCAATTCTTCTAAACTGGCGCGGGTGCCCCGGACGGTCGTCGACGACCGCGGCGGGCACGGGGATGACGGGATTTGCGGCGCGCATGATCGTCTGTTCTTGTAACGTCTTATCGGACGGCGCCGTGCGCGGCTGCCTCGCCCCCGGACCCGGCTGCCCGCGCACGCCCGCGCAGGTCTACGCCTGCCTCGGCTGCAGCCCGAAATGCGGGCGCTGCGCCCGCACGATCCGCGAGATCATGCAGACCGCGCTGGGCGAGGCCGCGGCGGCGGAGAGCAGCCATGCTTGCACGACGGCTTGCGCGAGCGCCTGTAGTTTGGTGAAATTCCAAACTGCGGATGAGGGAGTCGCGGCCTGATGCTTCTACCCCCCGCCTGAGAGCACGGTAAGGAGTACGGGGGCATGAAGGGCGACACCAAGGTCATCGAGTATCTGAATCGCGGCCTGCGCAGCGAGCTGACGGCCGTCAGCCAGTACTGGCTGCATTTCCGCATGCTCAATGACTGGGGCTACGTCGAGCTGGCGAAGTTCTGGCGCAAGGAATCGATCGAGGAGATGAACCACGCCGACCGGTTCATCGACCGGATCCTGTTCCTCGACGGGTTCCCGAATCTGCAGGAGCTCGACCCGCTGCGGATCGGCCAGAACGTTCAGGAGATCCTGGAATCCGATCTCGCCGCCGAGAACGAGGCCCGCAGCCTCTACCTCGAGGCCGCGAAGTACTGCGATTCGATCAACGACCGCGTGTCCAAGCGCCTCTTCGAGGATCTGGCCGAGGACGAGGAGGGTCACATCGACTTCCTCGAGACCCAGCTCGAGCTGATCAAGCAGATCGGCCTGCCGCTCTACGCGCAGAAGCATATCGGCGGCCTCGAGCAGATCGCCCCCGAGAAGGAGTGACAGCGCCCGGGCTCCCGCCGCCCGCGCGGCGGAGCGGGGACCCGGACAGTGATGCGGGCAGGGGTGGGGCCGGCGCGGCCGCGTTCCTGCCCGCCTGAGACGGCAAGCTGGGGAACGGGATGCGGCTCGTGGTGGTCGGCGCCGACGGGCGCATGGGGCGGATGCTGATCCGCGCGGTGGCGCAGGCCGAGGGCTGCACGCTCTCAGCGGCGATCGAGCGCGACGGCTCGCCGGCGCTCGGCGAGGACGCCGGCGTCCTCGCCGGGCTGCCACCCCTCGACGTTCCCGTCACCGACGACGCCCTCACGGCCTTCGCGGGCGCCGACGGCGTCCTCGACTTCACCGCGCCGGCCGCCACGGTCGCCTTCGCCGAGCTCGCCGCCCAGGCGCGCATCGTCCACGTCGTCGGCACGACCGGCCTCTCGGAGGACGATTTCGTCAAGCTGAAGGCGGCCTCGTACCACGCCCGCATCGTGCAGTCGGGCAACATGTCGCTCGGCATCAACCTGATGGCCGCGCTGGTCCGGCGGGTCGCCAAGGCCCTGGGCGACGAGTTCGACATCGAGATCGCCGAGATGCACCACCGCATGAAGGTGGACGCCCCCTCCGGCACCGCGCTGATGCTCGGCGAGGCCGCCGCGGAGGGCCGCGGCGTCGACCTGAAGGCGGTTCGGGTCTCGACCCGGGACGGGCATACCGGCGCCCGCCGGCCGGGCGATATCGGCTTCGCCACCCTGCGGGGCGGCAGCGTCGTCGGCGACCACAGCGTGATCTTCGCCGGAACCGGCGAGAGCCTGACGATCAGCCACCACGCCGCCGACCGGGGCCTGTTCGCCACGGGCGCCGTCAAGGCCGCGCTCTGGGCGCATCCCAAGCCGCCGGGGCTCTACACCATGACCGACGTGCTCGGCCTGTGACCGGCGGCGCGACGGCGATGGAGCGGCTCCTCATCCTCGTCCGGCACGGCCAGAGCGAGTGGAACCTGAAGAACCTGTTCACCGGCTGGCGCGACCCGGACCTCACCGAACGCGGCGTCGCCGAGGCCCGGGCCGCCGGGCGCGGCCTCAAGAGGGACGGCTACGGGTTCGACGTGGCCTTCACCTCCGAACTGGTCCGCGCGCAGCGCACCTGTGCGCTGATCCTCGAGGAGATGGGCCTGTCCGAGATCCCGGTCCTGCGCGAGCGCGCCCTCAACGAGCGCGATTACGGCGACCTCTCCGGCCTCAACAAGGACGAGGCCCGCGCCCGCTGGGGCGACGCGCAGGTCCACGCCTGGCGCCGGGGCTACGACGTGCGGCCGCCCGGCGGCGAGAGCCTGAAGGACACGGCCGCGCGGGTTCTGCCCTGCTACGTCGCGACGATCCTGCCGCGCGTGATGGCCGGCCAGCGGGTCCTGGTGGCGGCCCACGGGAACTCGCTCCGCGCCCTGGTGATGGTCCTCGACGGATTGACCGAGGCGCAGGTGCCCGATCTCCAGATCCGGACCGGCGTGCCGCTGGTCTACCGCCTGAACGCCGACACCACGGTCGCCTCCAAGACCGTGCTGGAGCAGGTCGTCGACGCGGACCGCTGAGTGGCGACGGAACTCGGACCGGGCCTGATCCACCATCCGGGCTTCCTCGACGCGGCGGCCCGCGCGCGGCTCGCCGCGGAGATCGCCGCGGTTCTCGCCGAGGCGCCGCCCGTGACGCCGCGCATGCCCCGCACCGGCAAGCCGTTCTCGGTGCGGATGTCGAATGCCGGACCCCTCGGCTGGGTCTCCGACGTCGTGGGCTACCGCTACCAGCCGCACCATCCCGAGACCGGTCGACCCTGGCCGGCCCTGCCGCCGACCGCCCGCGCGGCCTGGGAGACGCTGGCGGCCTATCCGGCTCCGCCGGAAGCCTGCCTCGTCAACATCTACGCGCCGGGGACCCGCATGGGCCTCCACCAGGACCGCGACGAGGCGGATCTCGCCGCGCCGGTCGTGTCGCTGTCCCTCGGCGCGGCGGCCCTGTTCCGCTACGGCGGCCTGAGCCGGTCGGACCCGACCCGCTCGGTCCGGCTGCAGGCCGGCGACGCACTGGTGATGGGTGGCGCCGCGCGGCTCGTCTTCCACGGCATCGACCGGCTCTACCCGGACGGCGACCTGCTGGAAGCGGCGGACGGGCCCGGGTTCCTGCCGCCGGGCGGCCGCTGCAATCTCACCCTGCGACGCGTCACGGTGCCGGCCACGCCATGATGCGCGACACGCCATGACGCGCGAGCGAGATCCGGAGCCGGTGCCGACCGCGATGCCGCCGGCGATCCCCGGCGGGCGCGTCAGCGCGGCAGCGCAGTGGCCGGCGCTCGCCGGCTTCGTCGCGGCCGAGGCCCGCCTCCAGGAGGCGGTCCTGGCGCGCGGGCGCGTCACGGCCGGGCTCTACGAGTTCGTCCGGTTCGGGCTCAAGCAGGGCTGGGCCTGCCTGTTCGGCGGCCTGCTCCTGGCGCTCATGCTCGGCACGCGCCTCGTCTGGCCGGCCCACGCGCCCGTCGCCCGGTACGACGCGCTGTTCCTCGCCGCCCTCGTGCTCCAGGTCGCGATGCTGCGGCTGCGGATGGAGACGTGGTCGGAGGCCCGGGTGATCCTGGTCTTCCACGTCATCGGTACGGCCATGGAGATCCACAAGACCGCGATCGGCAGCTGGGTCTACCCGGAGGCGAACCTGTTCCGGCTCGGCGGCGTCCCGCTGTTCACGGGCTTCATGTACGCGGCGGTCGGCAGCTATCTCGCCCGCGTCTGGCGCCTGTTCGATTTCCGGTTCACGCGGCACCCGAGCCTGCGCCTGCTCGCGGTCCTGTCGGTGGCGATCTACGTCAATTTCCTCATCGATCATCGCGGCATCGACCTGCGTGTCGGACTCATCGCGGTCGCGGTCGCGGCCTTCGCCCCCGCGACCGTGTACTTCAAGGTCTGGCGGGAGCACCGCACCATGCCGCTCCTGCTCGGCCTGCTGCTCGTCGCGCTGTTCATCTGGTTCGCCGAGAATCTCGGCACACTGTCCGGCACGTGGCTCTACCCGAACCAGCGGCAGCACTGGTCCATCGTCCCGGTGGCCAAGCTCTCGTCCTGGTTCCTGCTGATGATCGTGTCCTACACGCTGGTCGCGCGGGTGAACGGCATCGCGACCTGGCCGGCCGTGCTGGCCGCGCCCGCGCGTCGGGAGCTGCCGATGGCCCGCGCGACCCATCTCGGCCTCGCGGCCGCGGTGATCGCCCTCGGCCTGCTGCTGCGCGTGCCGCACTGGGGCCTGCCGCTCGCGATCCACCATTACGGCGGCGGGATCCTGTGGGGGGCGATGCTGTTCCTTCTGGTCGCGGCCCTGCGACCCGGCAGCTGGGGCCTGCGCACCTGCCTGATCGCCGCCTTCGCGGCCGCCGCGCTCATCGAGAGCAGCCGGCTCGTCCACACGCCGGCCTTCGACGCCTTCCGGACGACCCTGCCGGGTCAGCTCCTCCTCGGCTCCATCTTCTCGCCGTGGAATCTCCTCGCCTACGGCGTCGGGATCGGCGCCGCCGCCGCGCTCGCGCTTTCCCTTCATCGTGAACGCAGGCGCGCCGCGTTGCCGGCTTGACAGAACAGGTCGCCCGGCAGACCCATCGGGTGCGGACTAACCCAAAGTTGGGTCCACCAGGAGAACCGGTTTTCGATGCGGATGCGCAACCTGACGCTGCGTCTCGGACGGGTTCTATGCGCAGCCGCGCTGGCGGCCAGCCTCGGCTCGGCCGCCCGGGCCGGCGATCCCGTCTATCCCGCGGGCTCGCGCTTCGGCTTCGACCCGCCCGCCGACATGTCGCTGTCGCGGCGCTTCTCGGGCTTCGAGCGGAAAGAGGGTGGCGCGACCGTGTCGGTCGTCGAATTGCCCGCGAACGCCTTCGCGGAGCTCGTCAGCGGCTTCACCGACGCCAACCTGCTGAGCCAAGGCTTCGCGGTCGAGAAGCGCGAGGAGGTCAAGATCGGCGACAACGAGGGCATGCTCTACACCGGTGAGCAGCCCGCCGATCCCGGCTCGTCCGCGCCGGCTATCCGGAAGTGGATCCTCGTGGTTGGCACACCGACCGTGACCGGGCTGATCATCGCCCAGGCGCTGCCCGACGCCGAGACCGAGGCCTCGATGCGCAAGATGGTGACCGGCGTCACCCTCCGGCCGGCCCTGTCGCTGACCCAGCAGGTCGACGCGCTGCCCTTCCGCATCGCCGACATGGCGGGCTTCCGGCCCGTGCGGGTGATGGCCGGCAACTCGGTCCTCCTCACCAGCGGCCCGAAGGACCAGATGCAGAATCTGGAACAGCCGATCCTCGTCCTCGCGCAGGCCGTGCAGCAGCCGCCCGGGGCCGAGCAGCGGGACGGCTTCGCCCGCGCCGCCCTGGCGTCCAATCAGACCCTCAAGGACTTCGTCATCGAGCGGGCGCAGAGCTACCGCTCGAACGGCGTCGACTGGCACGAGATCGTGGCCCGCGCCCTCGATCAGCCGACCAACCAGCCCGTCGTGGTCATGCAGACCATCCGGTTCGCACCGGACGGCTACGTCCGCGCCCTCGGCGTCGTGCGGCAGGATCAGCGCGACGGCGTCCTCGCCAAGTTCCGCCAGGTGGTGGACAGCGTGCAGGTCAAGTAGCGCGTCACCAGACCACGGCCTGCCCGTCGCGGCGCGGGTCGCTCGCGGCCACGTAGCCCTCGACGGCCGGATCGCCCATCCGCCAGATGAACTGGCCAGCGCCGAAATCCTGGTAGCTGTCCTCGATCACCTCGAGTTCGTGGCCGAGGGCCTTCAGGCGCTCCAGGGTCGCGCCCGGCATCGCCGCCTCGACGTTGATGTCGAGGCCCTCGTTCACCCGCCACCGCGGCGCGTCGCAGGCCGCCTGCGGGTTCTGGCCGTGGTCGATCATCCGCACCAGGGTCTGGACGTGCCCCTGCGGCTGCATGTTGCCGCCCATCACGCCGAAGCTCATCACCGGGGCTCCGTCCTTCGTGAGGAAGCCCGGGATGATGGTGTGGAACGGGCGCTTGCCGGGCGCCACCACGTTGGGGCTCTCCGGAACGAGCACGAAGCCGTAGCCGCGATTCTGCAGGGAGATGCCCCAGCCCGGGACGACCACGCCGGAGCCGAAGCCCATGAAGTTCGACTGGATGAAGCTCACCATCATGCCGGACTCGTCGGCCGCGGTGAGGTAGATCGTGCCGCCCGCGGGCGGCTTGCCCGGCCCGAAGACCTGGGCGCGATTCCGGTCGATCAGCTTGGCGCGCTCCGCGAGGTAGGCTGGGTCGAGCATGGCCTCCGGCGTCACCTCCATCCCGCGGGGGTCGGCGACGTACCGGTAGGTGTCGCTGAAGGCGAGCTTCATCGCCTCGATCTGCAGGTGCTGCGACTCCGGCCCATCGACCGGCAGGCCGCCGAGGTCGAACTGCTCGAGGAGGCCCAGCGCGATCTGCGCCGCGATACCCTGGCCGTTCGGCGGGATCTCGTGCAGCGTGTAGCCGTGATAGTCCTTCGCGGTCGGCGTGACCCATTCGGGGCGGAACGCCGCGAGGTCGGCGGCGGTCATCGCGCCGCCGTTGGCCCGCGCGTGCGCGGCGATCGCCTCGGCGATCTCGCCCCGGTAGAAGGCCTCGCCCTTGGTCTCGCCGATCAGCCGAAGGGTCTTCTCGGCACCCGGGAAGGTCACCAGCTCGCCGACATCCGGCGCCCGGCCCCGCGGCAGGAAGAACTCCGAGAAGCCCGGCTGGCGGGTGATCGCCTCGATCCGGGCCGCGGCCGCCCATTTCTGCTGGACCACCACCGGCGCGAGGTAGCCCCGCTCGGCGATGCGGATCGCGGGCTGCATCAGGTCGGCGAAGGGGAGGCGGCCGAAGCGCTCGCTCAGCGCCGCCCAGGCGGCGACCGCGCCCGGCACGGTGACCGAGTCCCAGCCGCGCATCGGCGGCCGCTCGCCGGCGCCGTACTTCTTCAGGAAGTAGTCCCGGCTCCAGGCGGCCGGCGCCCCGCCGGAAGCGTTGAGGCCGTGCAGCGCCTTCCCGTCCCACAGGATGCAGAAGGCGTCGGAGCCGAGACCGTTGCTGCACGGCTCGGTGACGGTCTTAGCGGCCGCCGTGGCGATCGCGGCATCGACCGCGTTGCCGCCGGCCTGGAGCATCTGGATGCCGGCCTGCGCCGCCAGCGCGTGCGAGGTCGCCACGCAGTTGCGCCCGAACATCGGCATCCGCAGCGACGGATACCCGGTCACCCAGTCGAACGGCTTCATCGCTCAGTTCCCGGTCTCGGCAGCCCACGCGCTCCCGCGGCACTTGGCATACAGGATATCCGGCCCCGGTGAAGGCGTGGCCGGGCATGCCCGCCAACGAAAAACGCGGGCCCGAGGACCCGCGCTTCGTGAACGTGATGCTGCCTTGCCGGGCCGCTCAGTAGGGGCGGCCGTAGAGCGGCGAGGTCGGGTCCAGCCGGTCGACGAAGGAGAGGTCGACGTTGCGGATCGCCGAGGAACGGGCGCCGATGAACGGCCCGTTGGTGATCGGATCCGGCAGGATGCCGCGGCCGAAGCGGTCCGTCGGGCCGTAGGGCGGGGTCAGCTGGTTGGACGCCGCGATCAGGTAGGGGTTCAGGGCCGGGTTGCGCGAGCCGCCGGCGCCCGGAACGTTCGAGGTCAGCGGCACGTTACCGGCATCGAGCCAGCTGCGCGGGCGCACTCGGATCGGGAGCGGCCGGCTGACCCGGTAGATCGGGCCGGGGACGTAGCCATCCTGAGCCTGGGCGGGCGCGGAGGCCAGGGCGCCGAGGCCGGTGGCGGCGACGACGCCGAGAAGGGCGATCTTGAGCGAGCGCATGGCCAACCTTGTCCTTGAGTGCCATCAGTATGGCGACCGAAGCTTAACAGTTCGCCGCCTTTGACGATAAGACGCTTGGGCGAGGCTGTTGTTCCGCCCTTATGGCTGAGCTTGTGCGTTTTGCCACACTCCGGCCTCATTTTTTATTTTGCGGCCGCCGGATTAACGATCCGACCCTCCCGGGAGGCTCTCTCGCGGCCGATGCCGGGCACGCGCCCGCCGGATCGGGCGCGACCGAGAAGGCCGCCGTCGTGGCGGCATCGGCGAGGTCGACGAGGCTCAGCGCGTCGAGCATGCAGCCGAGGGCCTGCGGCTCCGGCGGGCGCGCGAGGGGCGCGCAGAGCCATCCGTCGAGCTGGAAAGCCGTGTCGCGCGTGACGAAGCCGGTGCAGGTCCGCTGCGCGGGGCCCGCGAAGGTCACCTCCAGGGTCTCGACCGCACCGAACTTCGTGCGGATCTGATCGCGGGCGCCGGTCCGGGCCACCGCCAGGGCCGGCCGGTCGAGGGCCGGACCGTTCGCGGCGCGCCGGGCCATGAGGACGAAGAGCGTCGGCGGTGCGCCCGAGCGGGGCCCGCGGGTGAGCTGGACCCGCAGGACCGGCGCCTCGATCGCCGCGACGTCGCCCCGGATGAGGGTGTCCTCGCGCAGCCCGGTCCGCGGATCGACGCGGGCGGACACGCGCACCGGATCGAGCCCGGGTTCCGCGAGCCCGAACTGGGCGACCGAGGCCGCGGGCGGTGCCGGCGAGGCCTGGACCGACGGGACGAAGGCGGTCTCCGCGGCCGGCGGCGGCGCGGGCGCGGAGGTCGGGTTCTCGCCGGGCCAGCGGGGGAGGGCCCACAGGACGGCAATCGCCGCCGCGGCGAGGGCGATGCGCAGGCCGAGAGATCCCGGGGAGACCGGGGCGTCCGGCGCGCGCGCGGCCCGGCCGCCCGGCACGCCGAGCCCGATCCGATCGACGAGGGGCGCTGTTCCGGTCAGGGTCGTGCTCCGTGGCGGCGGGAGGCCGCGGGGTGGACGCCAGCGTCGCGCCGAAGGATTGAATTCCCTCTGCCGGCCCGAGACCGTCACCGGGTTTCCGGAGGCAGGGTGAATCGAGTGTTGCGCCGTCGGCGGCCTTGACAGCACGCGCCCTTGCGCGCCTTGCTCGACCCGGCCGTCGCCCCCACCTCCGCGGAGGACGGGGTCTGCGGCCGCGCCCGTTTGGCGGGCGCGTCCGGCACGAACGATCCTTCGGCCGATTGTACTGGCACAGGCGCGGCACCCGGATCGGTCGGGGTTTTCCGCGCGGAGACGAGAGATGGGTTACAAGGTCGCCGTCGTCGGCGCCACGGGCAACGTGGGCCGCGAGATGCTCGATATCCTGGCCGAGCGGGCTTTCCCCGCCGACGAGGTCGTGGCGCTGGCCTCGCGCCGCAGCCAGGGTCAGGAAGTCTCCTACGGCGACAAGACGCTCAAGGTCAAAACGCTGGACACGTACGACTTCTCCGACACCGACATCTGCCTGATGTCGGCCGGCGGCGAGGCGTCGAAGGAGTGGTCGCCCCGCATCGGCCAGCAGGGCTGCGTGGTCATCGATAACTCGTCGGCGTTCCGCTACGACGCCGACGTGCCGCTGATCGTGCCCGAGGTGAACGCCGACGCGGTGGTGGGCTTCACCAAGCGCAACATCATCGCCAACCCGAACTGCTCGACCGCCCAGCTGGTCGTCGCGCTGAAGCCCCTCCACGAGGCGGCCACGATCAAGCGCGTCGTCGTGTCGACCTACCAGTCGGTCTCCGGCGCCGGCAAGGAGGCGATGGACGAGCTGTTCAACCAGACCCGCGCCGTGTTCACCGCCGGCGAGATCAAGCAGGGCGGCAAGTTCACGAAGCGCATCGCCTTCAACGTCATCCCCCACATCGACGTGTTCATGGAGGATGGCTACACGAAGGAAGAGTGGAAGATGGTCGCCGAGACCAAGAAGATGCTCGACCCGAAGATCAAGCTGACGGCGACCGCCGTCCGCGTGCCGGTCTTCATCGGTCACGCGGAATCGGTGAACGTCGAGTTCGAGCAGCCGCTCACCGCCGAGAAGGCGACCGAGATCCTGCGCGCCGCCCCCGGCGTGCTGGTGATCGATAAGCGCGAGAACGGCGGCTACATGACCCCCCACGAGGCGGCCGGCGAGGACGCGACCTACATCTCGCGCATCCGCGAGGACGCGACGGTGGAGAACGGCCTGAACTTCTGGTGCGTCTCGGACAACCTGCGCAAGGGCGCGGCCCTCAACGCGATCCAGATCGCCGAGGTGCTCGTCAATCGTAAGCTGCTGAACCGCGCCAAGCGCGCCGCCTGAGACTGTTTCCTCTCCCGCTGGGGGAGGGGGCTCTGTCCGACGGATCCTCGGGACACGGTCCCGAGGATCCGTCACGGCTCGGGATCGTGACGCGGATCGGTGGTGCGGACCTTCCGTCCGCGACGTGTCCGCACTGCGTGCGCGGGCCGGCTGTTCATAGCCGAGAGGCTTCGCGGCCGCTCGTTGAGCGCCGCGACCATTCCGGTCATCGACGGCCGGAAGCGGGTCAGGCGTCACCGATATCCGCCTGCTGGTACCGACCGTCGCATCGTCCCGCTTCCGGCCGCCGCCGCGGTGCGGTTCCGTCGGGCACGCGGGCGCGAAATGGGCGGACTTCTCGCCGCCCGGTCCGGCTACGCCATGCCGAGGGCCTGCATGTAGAGCTCGAGGATCGCCTCCTGCTCCTGGCGCTCGCTGTGGTCCTGCTTGCGGATGCGCAGGATCGTCCGGACGGCCTTCGCGTCGAAGCCCCGGCCCTTCAGCTCGGCGAACACCTCCTTGATGTCGCCCATGATGCCGGCCTTCTCCTCCTCGAGACGCTCTAGGCGCTCGATGAACTGCTTCAGCTCGTCCGCGGCCACGCCCTCGGCCGACGAGACGTCGCCGCCGGGCCGCTGCGCGGCGGTGGGCATCGAATGGGCGTTCATGGGGCTCTCCCGAATGCACGGCGCGGTTGCGCCCTGGACCCGTGGTTAACGGGCGCGCCTTACCGGAAGCTTAGCCGATTCGCCGCCGTCCGGCCGCCGCATCAATGGTCCTTGATCAATGGTCCTTGGCCTGCGCGGCCGAGAAGCCCGCCTGCTGCTCCGCACTCGCCTCCGTCTGGAAGCGCGCCTTCCACTCGGCGTAGGGCATCCCGTAGACCGCCTCGCGGCTCTCGTCCTTGGTCAGCGCGACGCCCGTCTCGTCGGCGGCGTCCTTCAGCCAGTTCGACAGGCAGTTCCGGCAGAAGCCCGCCAGGTTCATCAGGTCGATGTTCTGCACGTCCGTCCGGTTGCGCAGATGCGCGACGAGGCGGCGGAAGACCGCGGCCTCGAGTTCCGTCTGGGTCCTGGGATCGATCTCGCTCATCGGTCGCAACTCTCTTCGGGTCGGGCGGGCCACACCCGATTTCGGGGTCGGCCCGGCGGAGATCAAGCCGCGAGCAGCGGGCGCAGCACGCGGGCGAAGCGCGCCGCCCACTCCGCTTGGCCGTCCGCGCCGGCGATCAGGTCCTGGCGGATCTCCACCAGGGCGTTCGCGAGGCCGCGCGCGGTGGCGTGGCGGTCGATCGTGTCGCCCGGCAGGCCGCCGCCGTAGGGCGCGTTGTCGCCGACGGTGAGCCCGGCCGGATCGGCCTCCAGCGCGCGGATCAGCGGGCGGGCGAAGCGGTCGTCCCGGTCGTACAGGATCCCGACCTGCCAGGGCCGCGCGATTCCGCGCCAGTAGGGCGTGAAGCTGTGCATGGTCAGGAGCACGGGCGGCCGGCCCGCAGCCTGGGCGGCGGCGATCGCGTCGTCGATGGCCGCGTCGAACGGCGCGTAGAACCGCGCGATCCGGGCCTGCTTCCCGGCCTCGTCGATCCGGGCATTGCCCGGCACGACGGCGCCGTCGGACAGGCGCATCACCAGCGTCGGATCGGCGCGCCCGCGATTCGGGTCGATGATGAGGCGGGAGAAGTTCGTCAGGATCGCCGGGGCGCCGAGCTGCGCCGCGAGGCTCCGCGTCACCGCCGCCGCGCCGATGTCGTAGGCGATGTGCCGGGCGTATTCCGACGCGGGCACGCCGAGCGCGATGTCCGGCGGCACGAAGTTCGAGGCGTGGTCGCAGGCGATGACGAGGCCGCAGGCGGGGTCGCCGGGGATGATCTCGCAGGGATGCGCGGGCGGGACGGCCGATTCTGTCTCCGGTCGGGTCACGGGGCTCCGAGGTCTTCAGAGAGGTCTTCAGATCTGTGCGAGGGCACCGATGGCGCTTGCCGTCGCGCGGCCGCTCGGGCAGATCACCTATCAAGGATCGTGCGCTCACGGCAAGAAACGGGCCCGCCGCCCAGGGAAGAAACGGGCGGGGATCGCGCGACACAATGGAGAGAGGAGCCCGTTCGACGCCATGACCGACACCGTTCCGCCCGTCACCGACGCGGCCACCCGGGACCAGCGCGCGCTCCTCGATTCGATCCTCACGGCCGCGATCCGCGCCGCCCATCCGGATCTCTGCCTGCCGCCGCACCTGCCGGAGCCGAGCCCGGGCCGCCTGATCATCCTGGCCGCCGGCAAGGCCGCGGGCAGCATGAGCGCCGTGGCGAGCCGCTTCTACCGGCAGAAGCACGGGCTGGGTGACGACCGGATCGTCGGCCTCGCGGTGGCGCGGCACGGCTACGGGCAGGAAGCGCCGGGGATCCACATGGTCGAGGCGGGCCACCCGGTCCCCGACGAGGCCGGCATCTCGGCGACCCGCGAAGCGCTGCGGCTCGCCACCGAGGCCGGGCCCGACGACGAGGTCCTGGTGCTGCTCTCGGGCGGCGGCTCGGCCAACTGGATCGCCCCCGCCGGCGACCTCACGCTGATCGAGAAGCAGGCGATCACCCGGGCGATGCTCCGTTCCGGCGCGCCGATCGGCGAGATCAACACGGTGCGCAAGCACATCTCGCGGATCAAGGGCGGCCGCCTGGCCCTCGCGGCCCGCAATGCCCGGCGCGTCCTGACGCTGGCGATCTCCGACGTGCCCTTCGACGATCCGGCGGTGATCGCCTCCGGGCCGACCATGCCCGATCCGTCGACCCTGGCCGATGCCCGGGCCATCTGCGAGAAGCGCGGCATCCCGCTGCCCGAGGAGGCGGTGCGCCTCCTGAACGACCCCAACAACGAGACGCCGAAGGCCGGCGATCCCGCCTTCGCCCGCGCCGAGTACCGCATCATCGCCCGGCCGATCGACGCCCTGAACGCCGCCGCCGAGGCGGCCCGCGCGGCCGGCTACGAGCCGATCCTCCTGGGCGCCGACCTGGAGGGCGAGGCCCGCGAGGTCGCGGCCGAGCACGCGGCCGAGGCCAAGCGCCACAAGGCGGCCGGCAAGCGCGTCGCGCTGATCTCCGGCGGCGAACTCACCGTCACCATCCGCGGCGAGGGCCATGGCGGCCCGAACCAGGAATACGCCCTGGCGCTGGCGGTCGCGCTCGACGGCGAGCCCGGCATCTTCGGCATCAGCGCCGACACCGACGGGACCGACGGCGGGCGGGGCCTCTCCACCGACCCGGCGGGCGGCCTCGTCGACCCCACGACCCTCGAACGGGCCCGGGCCGCCGGCCTCGACCCGGCCGCGATGCTGGAGCAGAACGACTCCACCGCCTTCTTCGCGGCCCTCGGCGACCTCGTGAACCCCGGTCCGACCTATACCAATGTCAACGACTGCCGCATCATCCTCGTCAATTAGCTCTCGCGTCTCGGCGGCTCAGCTCCTCCCGGCAGTCACGGTCCTCGGCCTCGCGCTCCTCGGCGCGAGCCCCGCCCGGGCGGACCTGCGCCTGTGCAACCAGACCGCCAGCAAGGTCGGGATCTCGCTGGGCTACCGCGATCCCCAGGGCTGGGTGACGGAGGGCTGGTGGGATCTGGCGCCGAAGGCCTGCGAGACGCTGCTCAAGGGCGCGCTGGCGGCGCGGTTCTACTACGTCTTCGCGGTCGACTACACGCGCGGCGGCGAGTGGAGCGGCCGTTCGCTGATGTGCACCCGCGATTCGGAGTTCACGATTCGCGGCATCGAGGATTGTCTCGCCCGCGGCTACGACCGCAACGGCTTCTTCGAAGTCGACACCGGCGAGCAGAAGAGCTGGACCATCCAGCTCACGGATCCGAACCGGCCGGACGCGCCGGCGAAACCGTAATGTGAAGGCGGCGGCCGAGACCGCGGTCTTGACGCTGTCCGGCCCGAGATGCTCACAGCCGATCTGCGCTCCCTGAGCCAGATCTTTCAACCGCCGGCGCTCGACGCCGCGCGGCAACGAGAACACGGAGGAAATACGCTTGAAACGGTCACGCCGCACGAAGATCGTCGCCACCCTCGGTCCGGCCTCCGATTCGCCGGAGATGATCGAGCGGCTGTTCCGCGCGGGCGTCGACGTATTCCGGCTCAACATGAGCCACCTCCCGCGCGAGAAGCTGCCCGAGAAGGTGGAGGCGATCCGCACCATCGAGCGCGAGGCCAAGCGGCCGATCGGCATCCTGGTCGACCTGCAGGGACCCAAGCTGCGGCTCGGCACCTTCGCGGAGGGCGCCGCGATGATCGAGGCCGGTGCCACCTTCGTGCTCGACGGCGACCCGACCCCCGGCGACGCCGCGCGCTGCCACCTGCCGCATCCGCAGATCCTCGAGGCGCTGGAGCCGGGCCACGCCATCCTGGTCGACGACGGCAAGCTGCGGCTGACCGTGCTCGAGACGGCGCACAACCGGGCCGTGACCCGCGTCGAGGTCGGCGGCCGGATCTCGAACCGGAAGGGCGTGTCCCTGCCGCACACCGTGATCCCGGTGCCGGCGATGACCGACAAGGACCGGGCCGACCTCGATGCCGGCCTGAACGCCGGCGCCGACTGGATCGCCGTGTCGTTCGTCCAGCGCCCCGAGGACGTGGCCGAGGTGAAGAAGGTCTGCGCCGGCCGCGCCCTGGTGATGGCCAAGATCGAGAAGCCGCAGGCGCTGGCACGCCTCGACGAGATCATCGAGATCTCCGACGGGCTGATGGTCGCCCGCGGCGATCTCGGCGTGGAGATGCCCCTGGAGCAGGTGCCGGGCGTTCAGAAGCGCATCACCCGCGGCGCTCGGCGCTACGGCAAGCCGGTGGTCGTCGCCACCCAGATGCTCGAATCGATGATCACCGCGCCGGTGCCGACCCGGGCCGAGGTCTCCGACGTCGCCACGGCGGTCTACGAGGGGGCGGACGCCGTGATGCTCTCCGCGGAGAGCGCCTCGGGCGCCCACCCGATCGGGGCGGTCGAGACCATGAACCGGATCGCCGAGCAGGTGGAGCGGGACGCGATCTACTGGTCGATCATCCGGGCGCAGAGCGCGACCCCGGACGAGACGGCCGCCGACGCCATCGCGGCGGCGGCGCACCAGATGGTCGACGCGCTGAGTCTCGACGCGATCATGGCCTGGACCAATTCCGGCTCGACGGCCCTGCGCCTGTCGCGCGAGCGCCCGAACGCCACCGTGATCGCCCTGACGCCGCGGCGCGAGACCGCCCGGCGCCTCGCCCTGGCCTGGGGCACGCACCCGATCGTCACCAAGGACGCCAGCGACGTGGACGACATGTCGTTCCGCGCCGCCAAGTTCGCCGTGCGCGAGAAGTTCGCCGCCGTGGGGGACCGGGTGATCGTCGTGGCCGGCCTGCCGTTCGGCACGCCGGGCGCCACCAACCTCGTGCGGCTGACCTTCATCACCCGCGAGCACGCCGAGAAGGCCTGACGCCACCGGGATACGAGAGCGGGACCGGCCGGCGTGTCAGTGCGCGACGGCCGGCTCCGGGCCGGCCGCGCCCGTCGCGCCGGCCAGCCGGGCCACCTCCTCGGTGACCCGATCGGCGGCGACGTACTGGAGCATGTGGCCGATGCCCGGCAGCAGCACCAGCCGCGCGCCGGGGATCGCGCGGGCCAGCGGCACCGCCTGCGTGTCGGCGCGGACGATCGGGTCCGCCTCGCCGGATATCACCACGGTGGGCACGCGGATCGCGCCGTAGCGCGGGCTCTGCGCCGCGAGGGCAAGCGGCAAACCGAGCAGGTCCTGGACGTTGGCGAGCAGCGTTGCGGGCCGCAGGACCAGGTCCGACCGCGCCAGGTCTGGGTAATCCGCACGCGGCGGTTGCGGCTGGAAGACCCGGCGCGCCGCCTCGGGCAGGTAGTGCTGCGCGATGGGCGGCCCGACCGTCCGGCTGAGCAGCCACGCCACCGGCGGGGTCACGGCGAGCCGCCAGTACCAGGGCAGATCGGGCATCCGGTCCGGCATGGGCATCGCCACCGGCGCCGCGAGGGCGAGGGCCGACACCCGGTCCGGGTGATCCAGCGCGAGGGCGAGGGCCAGGGCGCCGGCCCAGGAATGGCCGAAGACGAGCGCCGGGCCGACACCCATCCGTTCCAGCGCCTCCGCGATCAGTCCGGCCTGCGACGCGGGGGGCGCGGCGGCGTCGCCACCGATCCGCTCGCTCCAGCCGAAGCCCGGCCGGTCGAAAGCGATGACCCGGAAACCCCGCGCCGCGAGCCGGTGGCCGATCCCCTCCATCGGATCCGACGCGTTGGCCGAGGCGCCGTGCAGGAGCACGACGGGCGGTCCGTCGGCCGGCCCGTCCTGCAGGGTCGCGAGCCGGCCGCCGGTGACCGCCACGAACGGGCCTGCCGGCGGGTGGGCGGCGCCGACCCGCAGGGTGATGGCCAGCGTCGCCAGCGCGCCGGCCGCGAGGACGAGCCCGGCGAGGGCGAAGGGCAGGGCCAGGAGGGTGAGGAGGACGGCGGTCACCCGGCTCACAGGTCGCGGCCGTCGACCTCCGGAGTGAGGCGGTTGATCGCCTCGCCGATCTTCTCCATCTGCGGGTAGAGCGCCCGCGCCCGCCGGAAGGCGGCGAGCGCCCGCGCCTTGTCGTCGAGCGATTCGTAGATCCGGCCCATCGCGGCCCAGGCCTCGAAGTGGCGCGGCTCCAGCACCAGGGCCCGCTGCAGGTCCGCCAGGGCGTCGTCCTTGTCGGACAGGAGCCAGAACACCGTCGCGCGCCGGTTCCAGCCCTCCGACCAGTTCGGCTCGAGGGCGGTGACGCGGTCCATCAGCTCGGCCGCCAGGGGGAAGTCGTGTGCGGTGACCGCCTGCCGGGCGCGGTCGGTGAGGAGGTCGGCGGTCGGGCTGCCCGACCCGGCCATGCGCCGCTCGATCAGCCGGGCGATGCCCTTGGCCTCGGCCGGGTCCTCGCTGGCGCGCAGGCGGGCGAACAGGTCGTCGAGGCTCGGCGGCTTGGGGGCCGGCTTCCCCTCGGGAGCGGTGCGGCCGGGACGCCCGGTCTCCGGAGCCGCCCGCGCCGCCGGGATGTCCAGGGCGAGGCCCGACAGGCAGACCAGGGCGGCGAGGAGGCGGGTCGGCGTCATGCGGCCAGACTGTGCGCCGGCCCGGGATCCGTCAACGTGCCGCGGTGCCGCGCGCATGCGGAAACGGCCGCGCCCCTTCGGGTACGGCCGTCCCAACGTCGATCGTCGTCCGACCCGGCCTGACCGGGCGGAGCTGCCTCAGCCCTGGCGGGCCTTGAAGCGCTTCTGGGTCTTGTTGATCACGTAGACCCGGCCCTTGCGGCGCACGAGCTGGTTGTCGCGGTGGCGGCCACGCAGGGACTTGAGGGAGTTGCGGATCTTCATGGGTCTCTCGAGCCCGGAGGGCCGTCCGTTGTGTAGGGTGTCGGGAACGTGGTCACGAGGCTGGACGCGGCGTCGCGTCCGGCGATCACGGCTCACGCATCGCGGGATGGCGCGGCCATATCAGGATTCGCCCCCGGAAGGCAAGGCGCGACGGGCATCGAGCGGAGGCGGGGCGGCTCAGTGAACCCTGTCGAGATCCGGCACGGCCGGCGCGAGCACGAGCTGCCGGCCGATCTCGTGCAGCAGCACGTCGAGCAGCGGCTTCAGGCGCTCGAACCCCGGCTGGGGCAGGCCGTCCTCGGCGGCGTTGTAGAGGGCCAGGGCCATCTCGGCGACCCGGTCGATGCCGCCGGCGGCCACGTCGGTCGCGCAGAAGGCGGATTCGTCGAGGAAGCCGTCGCGGCCGCGCTCGGTCACGTCGATGACGATCCCGTGGGCCTCGCTGACGCCGCCCTGCGCGTCGAGGATGAAGCGGCCGCGCGCGAGGATCCACCGGACCTCGCCCGGCTCCGGCACGGTCCGGTACTGCGCGATGTACAGGCCGCCCTGCCGGCGGAGGTCGTCGAGGATCGACGCGATCCGCCGCTGATCCTCCGGGTGGATGCGGTCGAGGAAGGCCCCGAAAGTCGTCCCGCTGCCGCTCTTCGTTCGGGGCAGGCCCAGCATCGTCGCCGCGACGGGGTCGCACCGGAGAACATCGTCGGCGATGTGCCAGGTCCAAGTCCCGACATCCGACACAGCGAGCGCGCGCGCCACACTGCTGCCGCCCCGCCGCTTCGTGCGCACGCCGACGCCCACAGGCCCGATCTCCAGCCATTTTCAGGCGGTCTGCCCAGACCGCTTCGTTGGTCGACACAATACTGAGATCACGAATGCGGCACAACGCGCGAGTTCTGCAGGGCTGAGCTGTATCGCATCGGTATCGGCCGGATCAGGGACGATGGTAAACGCCGGTCAATATCCCCTTCGCGAGGACCTGACCGCGCATGGCCTCGATCAGCGCGCCGCGGCCCGGCGCCTCGGCAAGGGCGAGGGGCTGCCGCAGCGCGTAGATCTGGAAGAGGTATGGGTGCGGCCCGTGGCCGGTGGGCGGGTCCGGCGGCAGCCATTCCGCGCGCAGGAAGCTGTTCCGGCCCACGGCCTCCACGGTGCCCGCGTGGCCGGGACCCGGCAGCGCACCCTCCAACAGGCCGGCGGGTTCCGGCGGGACCGACCAGGCTATGAGATGGACCAGCGGCCGGGGCGTCGGGCTGCCCGCATCCTCCACGAGGAGGACGAGGGCGGCGGTGCCCGCCGGCAGCCCGCTCCAGGCGAGGGGCGGCGACACGCCCGCGCCGTCGGCCGTGAAGCGGGCGGGCAAGTCCGCCCCGTCGGCGAAGGCCGGGCTCGACAGCGTCACGGTCTCGGGCACGTCGGGGAAGTCAGCGCGGGACGTCGTCTTGTCCAGGCCCGCCTTCAGCCCCGACAGCGCCTCGCCGAGCACACCGGGAATCTTCTCGAGCATCGCCGCGTCCTCCGCCGCGATGGCAACGGCGGCGGACGCGACCGGTTCACGCCGACCGCTCGGCCGCGACCATGTAGTTCACCGCCTTGTCGCGGCCGGTGCGCCACCCGTCCGTCAGCGGGTTGTAGACGACGCCGACCGTGTCGGTGACGTCGAGGCCGCCGGCCCGGATCGCGCGGGCGAGCTCGTCCGGCGTCACGAACTTCTCCCAGTCGTGCGTGCCGCGCGGCAGCCAGCCGAGCACGTACTCGGCGCCGACGATGGCGAGCGCGAAGGAGCGCAGCGTCCGGTTGAGGGTGGCCCCGAACAGCATGCCGCCGGGCTTCACCGCCGCGCAGGCGGTCCGCACGAAGGCCGGCATGTCGGAGACGTGCTCGACGACCTCCATGATCAGCACCGCGTCGAAGCTCTCGCCGCCGGCGACCACCGCCTCGATGGTCTGCCCGCGGTAATCCACCGGCACCCCGGCCGCCTCGGCATGGGTTCGGGCGACCGCGACGTTCTGCTCGGCCGGGTCGAGCCCGGTCACCCGGGCGCCGAGACGGGCCAGCGGCTCCGAGAGAACGCCGCCGCCGCAGCCGACGTCGCAGATCGTCAGCCCGTCGAGCGGGAAGGGGGCTTTCGGGTCGCGACCGAAGCGCCGGCAGAGGGCGTCGCGGATGTAGGC
Source organism: Methylobacterium sp. 285MFTsu5.1 (assembly GCF_000383455.1). Taxonomy (NCBI): domain Bacteria; kingdom Pseudomonadati; phylum Pseudomonadota; class Alphaproteobacteria; order Hyphomicrobiales; family Methylobacteriaceae; genus Methylobacterium; species Methylobacterium sp. 285MFTsu5.1. The sequence goes on from NZ_KB911271.1 coordinate 165,332, forward strand.
GAGCCGCACCGGGTTGAACCGGTGCAGGACGCGCATCGGGCCGGTCTCGTCCCACCACGTGGCGGCGAGCGCGTCGAAGCGCGCGACCTCGGCGCGGTCGACGAACCCTTCCGTGACCCGGTCCGTGGCTGACCTGTCCATGCGTGTTCCGTCCTCATGCCGGCGGCCGGGATCCGCCGCGCGGTTTCGTGCCTGCATCGTGCTCGCGCTCTAGCACGGCGATCGCCCGGAAGTCGCCGCGGCGCGCGGGCGCCATGCTTGGCCGGTTGTTGACACTCCTCCGGGCCGCTTGTACCCGCCGGGCACCGTCCGGACGGGGCTGCAGCGGCCCGTCCAATCGCCACCGGGAACCCGCGACCGAGAGACCATGCCCCGTCTGGTGATGAAATTCGGCGGCACCTCCGTCGCCAACGTCGACCGCATCCGCAACGTGGCGCGCCACGTCGCCCGCGAGGTGGCGGCCGGCTACGACGTCGCCGTGATCGTGTCCGCCATGTCGGGCAAGACCAACGAACTGGTCGACTGGGTCAAGGACGCGAACCCGATCTACGATCCGCGCGAGTACGACGCCGTCGTGGCGTCCGGCGAACTCGTCACCGCCGGCCTCCTGGCGATCGCCCTGCAGAAGGACGGGCTCAAGGCCCGTTCCTGGCAGGGCTGGCAGATCCCGGTCGTGACGTCGGACGCGCACGGATCGGCCCGCATCGCCGACATCGACCCGAAGAATCTCGAGGCGGGCTTCGCCAAGGGCGAGGTCGCGGTCATCGCCGGCTTCCAGGGTGTCCACGACGAGACCGGCCGCGTCACGACGCTCGGCCGCGGCGGCTCCGACACCTCCGCGGTGGCCGTGGCGGCCGCGATCGGGGCCGAGCGCTGCGACATCTACACGGACGTCGACGGCGTCTACACCACCGATCCGCGCATCGTCCCGAAGGCCCGTCGCATGGAGCGGGTCACCTTCGAGGAGATGCTGGAGATGGCCTCGCTGGGCGCCAAGGTGCTGCAGGTCCGCTCTGTAGAGCTCGCCATGGTCCACCGGGTGCCGACCACGGTCCGGTCCTCCTTCGATCCGCCGGACGCCGCGCGCCCGGGCACCCTCATCTGCGACGAGGACGACATCGTGGAACAGCACATCATCACCGGGATCGCCTTCTCCCGGGACGAGGCGCAGATCACCCTGCGCAAGGTCAAGGACAGCCCGGGCGTCGCCGCCGCGATCTTCGGGCCGCTGGCGGATGCCAACATCAACGTGGACATGATCATCCAGACCGTGTCGGGCGACCAGTCGACCACCGACATGACCTTCACGGTGCCGTCCGCCGAGTACGAGCGGGCCCGGAAGATCCTCGACGAGGCCCGCGCGCAGATCGGCTACGCGCAGATCGAGGGCGCCACCGACGTGGTGAAGGTGTCGGCGATCGGCGTCGGGATGCGCAGCCACGCGGGCGTCGCCGCCAAGGCGTTCCGGGCGCTCGCCGAGAAGGGCATCAACATCCGCGCGATCACCACCTCGGAGATCAAGTTCTCCGTGCTGATCGACGCCGCCTATACGGAGCTTGCCGTGCGCACGCTTCACTCGCTATACGGCCTGGATCAGGCCTGAGCCTGGGACGCGGGTTCGAGCGGGGCGCGTGGTGTGAACTGAACAGTCACGGGCCGATCCGCCGATCCCAGAACGCCTCTGGGACCAGCGACCCGGTCCATCCGGCGCCGGCCGTCCCGGGTCTGGCGCCAAGGTTGCAGGGTGGTCGACGCCAAGGCCGCTCACCGACGCTGGAACGACGAACCGATGCCCGCTGCGCCCGGAGGCCCGCGCCTGCTGCTGCGCCGCCTCCGCGAAGCGATGGCGGAGCCGGTCAGCCCCCAGGCGCGCCTCGACCGCATCGTCGTCCTGATCGCCGCCAACGTGGTGGCCGAGGTCTGCTCGGTCTACGTGCTGCGCGACGACAACACCCTCGAGCTGTTCGCCACGGAAGGTCTGAACCGCGAGGCGGTGCACCAGACCCGCATGCGCACCGACGAGGGCCTCGTCGGCCTCATCGCGCGCACGGCGGAGCCGCTCTCGCTCTCGGACGCCCAGAACCACCCGGCCTTCTCGTACCGGCCTGAGACGGGCGAGGAGGCCTACCACGCCTTCCTGGGCGTGCCGCTGCTGCGCGCCGGCAACACGCTCGGCGTCCTGACGGTCCAGAACAAGACCTACCGCGTCTACTCCGAGGAGGAGATCGAGGCGCTCCAGACCACCGCCATGGTGCTCTCGGAGATGATCGCCTCGGGCGAGCTGGAGGGGCTCGCGCCGGACGCCGGCACCGCGGCCCGCCGCCCGGTCCTGGCCCGGGGCATCGCCCTCGCGGACGGCATCGGCCTCGGCTACGTGGTGCTGCACGAGCCCCGCGTCGTGGTGAAGACGCTGATCGCCGAGAACGTCGAGCGCGAGGTCGCGCGCCTCGACGCGGCGATCGAGGAGGTCCGCTCGGCGATCGACGCCCTGGTGGAGCGCGGCGACCGGATCGGCACGGCGGAGTCCCGCGAAGTGCTCGAGACCGTCCGGATGTTCGCCCACGACAAGGGCTGGCTCCGCCGGATGCGCGAGGCCGTGGGCTCGGGCCTGACCGCGGAGGCCGCGGTCGAGCGGGTCCAGTCGGACAACCGCGCCCGGATGATGCGGCAATCGGATCCGTACCTGCGCGAGCGGCTGCACGATCTCGACGACCTCGCCAACCGCGTCCTGCGCACGCTGATCGGCCCCGAGGCGGCCGGCGCCCTGGTGCTGCCCGAGAACGCCATCCTGGTGGCGCGCACCATGGGCCCGGCGGCGCTCCTGGACTACGAGGCCTCGACCCTGCGCGGCATCGTCCTGGAGGAGGGCGGTCCGACCAGCCACGTCGCCATCGTCGCCCGGGCGCTCGGCATCCCGGCTGTGGGCGAGGTCGAGAACGCCACCGCCCTGTGCGACGCCGGCGACGCGATCATCGTCGACGGCGTGGCCGGCGAGATCCATGTCCGGCCCGGTCCCGAGGTCGAGGCCGCCTACGCCGAGATGGTGCGCCTGCGCGCCCGCCGGCAGGAGCAGTACCGGGCGCTGCGCGACGTCCCGGCCCAGACCCGCGACGGCGTGCGCGTCGGCCTGCACCTCAACGCCGGCCTGCTGGTGGATTTCAGCCACCTGCAGGAGACGGGGGCCGAGGGCGTCGGCCTGTTCCGCACCGAGCTGCAGTTCATGGTGGCGCAGCGCATGCCGTCGGCGGCCGAGCAGGAGGAGCTGTACCGCAAGGTCTTCGCGGCCTCGGCCGGCAAGTCCGTCACGGTCCGCACCCTCGACATCGGCGGCGACAAGATCCTGCCCTACATGGCCAAGCTCGAGGAGGAGAACCCGGCGCTGGGCTGGCGGGCGATCCGCATCGGCCTCGACCGGCCGGCGCTGCTGCGCATGCAGCTGCGCGCCCTCCTGAAGGCCGCCGACGGCGACCCGCTCAAGATCATGTTCCCGATGGTCGCCACGGTGGACGAGTTCGTGCGCGCTCGCGGCATCGTCGAGCGCGAGAAGGCCTACCTCAAGCGCCACGGCTACCGGCTCCCGACCGATTGCCGCCTCGGCGCGATGATCGAGGTGCCGTCGCTCCTGTTCCAGATCGACGAGATCGCCAAGGAGGCCGACTTCCTCTCGGTCGGCTCGAACGACCTGATGCAGTTCCTGTTCGCGGTGGACCGCGAGAATCGGCGGGTCGCCGACCGGTTCGATCCGCTGAGCGTCGCGGCGCTGCGCGCGTTCCGTCTGATCGCCGAGCGGGCCAACGCAGCCTCCTGCCCGGTGACGGTGTGCGGCGAGATCGGCGGCCGGCCCCTCGACGCCATGGCGCTGATCGGCCTCGGCTACCGACAGCTGTCGATGTCGCCGGCCGCCATCGGCCCGGTCAAGGCGATGGTGCTGAGCCTCGACGCGGCCGCGATCGCCGCGCTGATCGACGCCGAGATGGCGCGGATGCACGACGGCGATTCCCTGCGCCCGGCGCTGACGGCCTTCGCGCACGCGCACGGCATCCCTATCTAAGCGCGAACGCGACCCTTGCCGAACATTCGGCCGGGGTTGTACGGCAACGCCACGACGATTTCGGTCGACGCGCCGCGGCTTCCGCTCTCGGACGGACGAGGCGTGGATTTGGGGGACGTCCTGCCGGGTCCTACACCCTCCAAGCCACGCAGCTCCGTCCCGCAGGACGAGACGCGCGCCCGGCCCGCAACCGCACGCGCAGACCTGCAGAAACACGGGCGATGATCCCCTTTCCCACCGAGCGCCTCGACGCCATCCTGGCGCGGCACGACATCGTCACCGCGCAGCTCGCCTCCGGCGAGATCGATCCCGAGACGGTGGTCCAGCTCTCCCGCGAGCTGTCCGACCTCGACCCGGTCGTGGCGGCGATCCGCGCCTACCGCGCCGCCCTGGAGAACCTCGCGGGCGTCGAGGCCCTGATCGACGAGCCCGGCACGGATCCGGAGATGCGGGCCCTCGCCGCCGAGGAGAAGCCGGAGGCGCAGGAGGCGCTCGAGGCCGCCCACCGGGGCCTCCAGCTGCTGCTCCTGCCCAAGGACGCCGCCGACGAGAAGAGCGCGATCCTGGAGGTCCGCGCCGGGACCGGCGGCGACGAGGCCGCGCTGTTCGCCGGCGACCTGTTCCGGATGTACGCGAAGTACGCCGAGTCGAAGGGCTGGCGGGTCGAGGTGATCTCCGAGAGCGAGGGCACGGTCGGCGGCTTCCGCGAGGTCGTGGCCGAGGTGAAGGGCCGGGGCGTGTTCGCCCGCCTCAAGTTCGAGAGCGGCGCCCACCGGGTCCAGCGCGTGCCCGACACCGAGACGCAGGGCCGGATCCACACCTCCGCCGCCACCGTCGCGGTGCTCCCGGAGGCCGAGGAGGTCGACATCCACGTCAACGACGCGGACCTGAAGATCGACACGATGCGGGCCCAGGGCGCGGGCGGCCAGCACGTCAACAAGACGGAATCGGCGATCCGGATCACGCACCTGCCGACCGGCATCGTGGTCTTCGTCCAGGAGGAGCGGTCGCAGCACAAGAACCGGGCCCGTGCCATGGCGCTCCTGCGGGCGCGGCTCTACGACGCCGAGCGCAGCGCCAAGGATTCGGCCCGGGCGGCCGACCGTAAGGCGCAGGTCGGCTCCGGCGACCGCAGCGAGCGGATCCGGACCTACAACTTCCCGCAGGGCCGCGTGACCGACCACCGGATCAACCTGACCCTCTACAAGCTCGAGGAGGTGATGGCCGGGACCGCCCTCGACGAGGTGGTGGACGCCCTCATCACCGAGCACCAGGCGGAATTGCTGGCCGCCGAGGGCATGGCCTGATCCGCGCCGTGACGCCGGACGTGATGCAGGACCTGACCCGCCGCGAGGCGCTGCGCGCGCTGACGGCGCGCCTGCACGCCGGTGGCGTCGCCGAGGCGACGGGCGATGCCCGGTTCCTGCTGCTCGGCCTCCTCGGCCTGGAGACCCGCGACCTGCTGATCGAGGGAGATCGCCGCGTCGGCGCGGCGGGTGCGGCCGCCCTCGCGGCGGCGCTGACCCGGCGGCTCGCCGGCGAGCCGGTCGCCCGCATCCTCGGCGCCTGGGAGTTCTGGGGCCTGCCGTTCCGGCTGGGCCCCGACACGCTCGTGCCGCGCCCGGACACCGAGATCCTGGTCGAGGTCGCGCTGGCGGTGCGGCCCGAGCGCGCCGCGCCGCTCCGCTGCCTGGACCTCGGGACCGGGACGGGCTGCATCCTGACGGCCCTCCTGTCCGAGCGGCCGCGGGCCACCGGCGTCGGGCTCGACCGCTCCGAGGGGGCCCTGCGCGTCGCCCGGGACAACGCCGTCTTGAACGCCGTCGACGACCGGGCGCGCTTCGTCGCCGGCGACTGGTGCGACGCCCTGCGAGGCCGCTTCGACCTCGTGGTCTCGAACCCGCCCTACATCGCCCGCGCCGTGATCGCGACCCTGGAGCGCGAGGTCCGCGGCCACGACCCGGAGGCCGCCCTCGACGGCGGCACCGACGGACTCGACGCCTACCGGCGGATCTTGGACGGCGCGGGCGCGCGTCTCGCCCCGGGCGGCCTGCTCGTGCTCGAGATCGGCTACGATCAGGCGGCGGCCGTCACGGAGCTCGCGCGCGCCGCCGGCTATCGCGAGCGCGGGCTGACCCGCGATCTTGCCGGTCATGACCGAGTCCTGTGTTTCGACCGGCCGGAGGGTCTTTTATCCGGCCACAGGGATGCCTAAGTCTGGGTCGACCATCCCGGCACCGAAAAATTGCTTGTTGCATCAACCGGGGAACGCTAGAGTCGGCTTGAAGATCGCGAACCGTCCGTTAAGACGGACGGCTGTAAGGTCGGTGGTGACCATGGGTCGCCGATTGGTTCGCTGATCCCCCTAACTCGTCGAACCAGAACGCGCCGGTGCCAGCGCGGCGGTACGACACATTCGAACCTGACAATCGACTGAGGATCGGCGGCCTTCACCGGGCGCCCGGTTCGAAGGGTGGTCAGGCAGACGCGCGGACCGAAGAGCGGTCCCACGCGCGGCGCCGCCGGATGCGCTTGGCCGGTTCGCGCCACGAGATCCGCCCGGGCGCCTCCGTAGACAGTCGTTTGCGTGAACGAGGGTCATAACAGACCGATGAGACCAAACCAGAATCGACGGATGCGCGGCCGGAACCGGCCGAAGGGTCCGAATCCGCTGACGCGCTCCTACGAATCCAACGGTCCCGACGTCAAAATCCGCGGCACCGCGCAGCACATCGCCGACAAGTACGCGCAGCTCGCGCGGGATGCCCTTGCCGCCGGCGATCCGGTCGCCGCCGAAAACTACTTTCAGCACGGCGAGCACTACTTCCGTATTGTCTCCGGTGCGCAGGACCAGAATCGACCGGCTAACACCGGTGGCTATGCCAGTCGTCCCTACGACGACGACATGGACGAGGGCGACGACGACGCCCAGGGCAATGGCGGGTCGCAGAACGGTCACGCCTATAACGGCTACGACGACAACGATCCCGGCCAGCAGCCGCAGCCCTACGAGAGCCGTCCGGAGGGGAATCAGGACGGCCGCCAGGGCCGCGACCGGTTCCAGAACCGCGACCAGCGCCGGTTCGACAACAACGGCCGTCCGGACTACCGGCGCCAGGACCAGCCGCGTCAGGATTATCAGCGCCAGGACTACCAGCGGCAGGATTATCGCCAGGAGAACCGGCAGGATCGTCAGGACCGCCAGGATTACGGCCGTCCGGACTACCGCCAGGAGCGGCACGAGGGCCGGCCGGATCGCCAGGACCGTCCGGACAATCGGCAGGATGGCCGCCAGGACGCGCGTCTGGACAACCGTCAGGACAATCGCGGCGACCAGGGCCGCTACGAGAACGGGCGCGGCGATGCCCCGCGCGCCGAGGCCCGGCAGGAGGCCCGTCCCGAGGCTCGCCCGGAGCGGGCCCCCCGCGCCGAGGCCGCGCCGCGCCGCGAGCGCCGCCGCGAGGCCGCGCCCGCCGCGGAGGCCGAGGAGCCCACGGGCCTGCCGGCCTTCCTGATGGCCCCTGCGCGCCCCGCGCCCGCGGTCGAGCCGTCGAGCGCTCCCGAGCCCGAGGCGGCGGCCGACGAGGCTCCGGCCGCCAAGCCCCGCCGCCGTCGGCGCCCGCGCTTCGAGAGCGCCGCGGACGAGGGCGGCGCCACCACGCCGGCGGCGGACGTGCCGACCGAGTGATCCGACATCGCGGATGACGTCGAAGCGAGGCCGTTCCGGGGAACCGGGACGGCCTTTTTCATTCGCGGCTCAGCGCACCGGCTGTCGCGCGGCCTTCCAGTCCGGATAGCCGTGCATCCGGTGGATCAGGCGGCGACGCCGCGCGATCTCGCCGAACGGCGCGATCTCCCAGTCCCAGGTCTCCGGCGCGGGCGGGACCGCGATCCCGAACAGGAGGTCGGCGCTGTCGACGGTCCGGCCGGCCCGATCCTCCTCGCGCTGCACCGTGTCGGTGATGAGACAGACACGCTCGACGCGCGCCGCGAGGGTATTTAGGGCCGCCAGATGGGTCGCGACGAGGTGCGCGCCGAGCCGCGGCGGTGCCTCGTGGCCCCGCGCCTCGTGGGCGTCGATCGGGACGAGCGGGATCTGCGACAGCAGGTTCGCCGAGACGATCAGATCGGCGTCCGCGCAGAGGTCGGCCCAGGCCCCCGCGAGACCGGCGCTGATCTCCGCGGTCGCCAGCGCGACGTTCGGGACGCGGCGGGCGGCGAGGCGCGCCGGCCAGGGATGGACGGCGTCCACGAGGCTGACCCGGTCGAACCGGCGGGCGAGGGCGTCGAGCGGCACGTCGTCGAGCAGGCCCGAGCCCAGCACCACCGCGTGCCGGCGCTGCCGGGTCGCTTCGGCCGCCGCCGCGATCACGGACCGGGCCCGCGCGAGGTGCGGCGCCCAGGCCGCCCGGCAGCGGCGTGAGCGGGCGTGGAGCAGGCCGCTCTGTCGGACATAGCCGAGCCGGCGCAGGGGCAGCGGCGCCGGGTTGAGGACGGACAGGGTCCAGGCGAGGAGCATCGCCGGGCGGCTCAGCCCTCGTCGGCGGACGCCGCCCGGCCCGGCGCGCCCCGGTAGCCGGTCGCCAGGACGTAGAGCTCGCTCGAATCGGCCCGGCTCGCGGCGGGCTTGACGTGCCGGACCGTGGCGAAGTCGCGCTTCAGGTCGGTGAGCAGCGCGCCCTCGGTGCCGCCCTGGAGCACCTTGGCGAGGTAGGCGCCCCCGGGGCCCAGGATCTCGCGGGCGAACTCCGCCGCCGTCTCGGCGAGGCCGATGATCCGCAGGTGGTCGGTCTTCTTGTGGCCGGTGGCGTTGGCGGCCATGTCGGACATGACGAGGTCGGCGGGGCCGCCGAGCATGCCGGTCAGCCGGTCAGGCGCCTCGGGATCGAGGAAGTCCAGGGTGATGAACTCGACCCCGGCCATCGGCTCGATCTCCAGGAGATCGATGCCCACGACGCGGCCCGTCGGCCCGACCACCCGCGCGGCCACCTGCGACCAGCCCCCCGGCGCGGCGCCGAGGTCCACGATCTTCTGGCCGGGCCGCAGGAGCTTGTAGCGCTCGTCGATCTCCAGGAGCTTGTAGGCCGCCCGCGACCGGTAGCCCTCGCGCTTGGCGCGGGCCACGTAGGGATCGTTGAGCTGGCGCTCGAGCCAGCGCTTCTGGGACAGGGTCCGTCCGCGGCCGGTCTTCACCCGCTGCTTCAGTTCGCCTCGGACACCGCCGCCGGAACTCGCGCCGCCGCGCCGGTCGCTCATCGCGCCGCCCTCATCGGACCGCCTTCCGGTTCCAGACCCCGTCCTCGCGCATCATGTTCATCAGCAATCCTTCGCGCAGGCCGCGATCGGCGATGCGCAGGCGCTCCGAGGGGAACGCCCTGCGAATCGCCTCGAGGATCGCGCAGCCCGCGAGCACGAGATCGGCGCGGTCGCGGCCGATGCAGGGGTTGTCGGCGCGCTGCTCCAGGCGCGTGTCGAGCAGGTCGTCGATCGCGGTCGAGACCGCGTCGTCGCTCATCCACAATCCGTCCACGCGCCGCCGCTCGTAGCGGGCGAGCCGCAGATGCATCGCCGCGATGGTCGTCACGGTCCCGGAGGTGCCGAGCAGGTGAAAATGCGGCGCCGTCGCCGCGGGCGCGGCGCGGAGCGCGAATGCCGAGAGCTTCTCGGCCACCTCCTCGACCATGCCCTCGAACATGCGCCGGGTGACCTCGGCGCCGCCGTGGCGCTCGGCGAGCGTGACCACGCCGACCGGCAGCGAATCCCAGGCCCGGATCCGCAGCGTCGGGTCGGTCGACGGGTTGGCGGCCGCCCCGTCCAGCCACGCGATCTCGGTCGAGCCGCCGCCGATGTCGAAGATGATGACCGATTCGGCCAGCGGGTCCGCGAGCGCCGCGCAGCCGGTGACCGCGAGATACGCCTCCGTCTGCCGGTCGACGATCTCGAGGTCGAGGCCGACGCCGCGGCGGACGCGCTCCACGAAGGCGGCGCCGTTCACCGCGAGGCGGCAGGCCTCCGTGGCGATGATCTTGGCCCGCTGCACCCCGCGGGCCTGCATCTTGGCCCGGCAGATCCGCAGGGCCTCCACGGTCCGCTCGATCGCCGCCTCGCTCAGGCGGTCGGACGTGCCGAGGCCCTCGCCGAGGCGCACGATCCGCGAGAACGCGTCGATCACGCGGAAGCCGCTGAAGGTCGGCTCCGCGACCAGCAGGCGGCAATTGTTGGTGCCGAGGTCGAGCGCCGCGTAGGCGGCGCGGCGGCGCTCGCGGCCCGGCACGGGGGCTTGCGTCTGGAGCGGCACCGCGCCGGTCTGGATTCGGGACGGCGCGGCCGCGGCGGTCTCGTCCCTCATCGGCGCGGCCGTCGATCCTTCGGGTCGGCCCTGAGCAGCGCGCTCGGACTCTGTTGAACTGCGACCCTACAGGCTCGGCGGGGAACTGCAACGCCCCATCGCGGTCGCGCTCAGGCGACGGCCTTCATCGCGCTGGCCCGGCGCGGGATCGGCCGCAGGAGGCTCTTCACCTGCGAGTAGGGGCGGGGCCGGTTGATCACCTCGTCCAGCCGCGACCACAGGGTCTTGGGCGAGAACGGCTTGGCGATGATCTCGTTGACGCCGAGCGCTACCGCCCGGTCGACCACGTTCCGGCGGGGCTGGGCCAGCATCAGGATGATCGGGATCGTGGGGCAGGGGGAGGTGGTCGGGGTCCGCGCGAGCCGGATGAACTCCTCGCCCGACAGGATCGACAGGTCCCAGTCGATGATGCTGATGTCGGGCTTGCTCTCGGCGAGCACGCCCAGCGCCTCGGCCCCGTCCGGCGCCTCCAGCACACGCTTGATGCCCACGCGCATCAGCATGTCGCGCACGATTCGGCGGATGTAGAGACTCTCGTCGACCACAAGAGCGGAGAGATCGGGGAAAGTCGGTGTCGCGATCATGGCCGGCCGGTTCTGCGGGGCGCGGGGCCGAGTCTAGCCGGACAGCCTTTGCGTTTCGCTAACGCCTTCCCTCGAATGAGAAAGGGCCGGCCCGGGAGCGGGGGCGGACTCCGTTGTTTGCCGCAAGAAAGTAACGAAACGGGCGCCTCTGAGCCAAGAAGGTCCTTGCGGTCAAGGCCCGATTGCGTCAGGACTGGGGCGTTATTCTTGGTTACCGCGACCTGGGGTAATGATAGTGCGGGGCGTGGGCTGTCTGGGATGGCGCGCACGCGGTATTCGAGACAAGGGCGGCGGACGGTTTTTGCGAGCTTTCTATGGGACGTGGTCGTGATTTCAGAGGGCCGCAGAAGCGCGGCTTCGACGAGAGTGGCGAGCCGAGATGGCCTGATCAGGCTCCCCCCAGCGGCGGATACGGCGGCGGCGGTTTCGGCGGTGGCGGCGGTGGTTTCGGCGGGGGCGGTTTCGATCGCGGCCCGTCGCGTGGCGCGGCTCCCGTCGCGTCCGGACCGGAGCGCGATGCGACGGTCAAGTGGTTCAACAAGGAGAAGGGCTTCGGCTTCGTCGAACTCGGCGACGGTTCGGGCGATGCCTTCCTCCACATCCGCGCTGTCGAGGCGGCCGGCCACGACGATCTGATGCCGGGCACCCGGCTGACGGTCACGACGGCCCAGGGTCAGAAGGGCCCGCAGGTCACGAGCGTCACCAGCGTCGACACCTCCACGGCCGAGGCGCCCGCGCCCCGGCGTGAGTTCCGTCCGCGCACCGGCGGCTTCGGCGCCGGGGCCGGCGGCGGCTACGGCGACCGCGATCGCGGTGGTTACGGCGGCGGCGGTGGCGGCGGCTACGGCGGCGGCGGTGGTGGCGGCGGTGGCCGTTTCGCCAGCGGCCCGTCGGTCGAGATGAGCGGCACCGTGAAGTGGTACGATCCCGCCAAGGGCTTCGGCTTCGTCTCGGTCAACGACGGCGGCAAGGACGTGTTCGTGCACCGCTCCGCGCTGTCCCGCGCCGGTCTCGATTCGCTCGCCGAGGGCCAGCAGGTCACGCTCGGCGTGGTCGAGGGCCAGAAGGGTCGTGAGGCCCAGAGCATCAACGTCGAAGATTGAGGAATTCGCGGCGGTCTCTTTGCCGCCGCGTTCCGCGAAGATCATGAGGCGGCGGCTCCGAGCGGGGCCGCCGCCTTTCTCGTTCGGGGACGATCGATGCGCCGCCTTGTGCTGTCCACGGCCCTGGTGCTGCTCGCGGGAACTGCGCGAGCGGAGGACTTCACGGGCTTCTACGCGGGGATCAACGCCGGCTACGGCTGGGGACACGCGCGCGACGGCCGCGCGGTCGGCCCGGCACCCGGATCGGCCGCGGCGTTCAGCAAACCCGATCCCGGGGCCGATCTGCCGCCGAGCGCGCGGAATGCGGCCGTGGCGATCCGCAGGCCGAGCCGCGACGGTGCGTCGGGAGCCGCCGGCCCGTAGCGCTGGGCTGCGAGCGTCGGATCCGACCTCGGGACGCGCCGCTTTCCGGCGTCCTAAACGCCTCTTTTCACACTGGAATCGTTCCGGAACATAGGCGTTGCGCGGCGGCCCGGACCGCTGGTACGTCGCGCCATGGGCTCACGGGAACGAGGGATGGCGCCATGAGCGCCCGCGCCATGCCGACGCTGGCCGACCGCGCGGCGGTCGCCGGCCGGGTACTGCTCGCGATCCTCGGCGGTTACGCGGTCGCCGCCCTGTCGAGCGCGCTGCTGGCCCTGGTTCTTCCCTTCCCGCGGGCCGAGGCGGTCTCGGCCGGGACGCTGGCGAGCTTCGCGATCATGGCGGGGGCGGCGATCTGGGTGTTCGCGGCCCGCACGCTCGGCCGGGCGGCCGTCGTCCTGGGCCTGACGGCGCTCCTGCTGACCGGTGCCCTGTGGCTCGCCGGCGCCTTCGCGCACGGGGCGGCCGCGTGAGCCGGGCGCGGAGTGTCCGCCAGGCGATGGCGTGGCTGCACACGTGGTCCGGCCTCGTGGTCGGCTGGGTGCTGTTCGCGATCTTCGTCACCGGCACCGCCAGCTATTACCGCACCGACATCTCGCACTGGATGCGGCCCGAACTGTCCGCGACCGCACCGGATCCCGCCGCAGCGGCGACGCGGGCCGGGGCGTTCCTGCGCCGGACCATGCCGGACGCGGCCGGATGGTCGGTCAAGTTGCCGAATGCCGAGACCCCGGCCGTCGAGGTCTACTGGTGGCCGCGTCCGGGTGGCCCGTTCCACCACGCGCTCCTCGATCCCGCCACGGGCGAGCCCGCGCGCATCCGCGACACGCGCGGCGGCGACTTCCTCTACCGATTCCACTTCGAGCTGAGCCTGCCGCCGATCTGGGGTCGCTGGATCGTCTCGGCCTGCGCCATGGTCCTGCTGATCGCGCTGATCTCCGGGATCGTGACGCACCGGCGCATCTTCGCCGACTTCTTCACCTTCCGGCGCGACCGCTCGGCGCAGCGCGGCTGGCTCGACGCCCACAACGTGGTCGGCGTCCTGGCGCTGCCGTTCCACCTGATGATCGTCTACACGGGCCTCGTCACCCTGTCGGCGATGCTGATGCCCTGGGGCATGAAGGCCGTCTACGGCGACGACGTGCTGCGCTACTACGCCGAGGCCGGCCTGGCGATCCCGGGCGCGGCCCCGGTCGGGCGCCCCGGCACGCCGCTGCCGCTCGGCGAGATCGTCGCCCGCGCGACGGCCGCCGGGGGCGAGGTGCCCGAGGTGGTGCTGGTAACGCGGCCGGGCGACGCCGGCGCCACCGTGACAGCGTATTTCGAGGAGCCGCACGGGCTCGCGCACCTGCACCCGCAGATCGCCTACGCGGCCGATACCGGTTGGGAGATCGCCCGGGTCGGCGAGGCTGGCGCGGCGACCCGGACCGGGGCCGTGATGGTGGGGCTGCACGAGGCGCATTTCGCCGCCGCCCCCCTGCGCCTCCTGTTCTTCCTCTGCGGCGTGATGGGTGCCGCCACGGTCGCCAGCGGCCTCGTGCTCTGGACCGTGGCCCGGGCGCCGAAGGGCGCGGATCCCGAGGGTTTCGGCCTGCGTCTCGTGCGGTTCCTCAACCTCGGCACCATCGCGGGTCTGCCGGTGGGCCTCGCCGCGTATTTCCTGGCGAACCGGTTGCTGCCCGACGGGCTCGGGGCCCGGGCGGACTGGGAGGTGCGCGCCTTCTTCGCCGCCTGGCTCGTGGCCGCGCTCGCGGCGTCCCTGTACCCGCGACGGCGCGCGTGGTCGCTCGCCCTGGCGGTGCCGGCCTGCGCCTTCCTGGCGATCCCGCTGGTGGACGTGATCCTCATCGGCCAGCAGCGCTTCCTCGCCTTCGACGCCGCCATGGCGGCCGTCGGCCTCGCGCTCGGCCTCGCGGCCCGGCTGGCCACGCGGCGGGGCGTGGCCGCGGCCCGTCCGGCCAAGGTAACCCTGTCCCGGACGGTCGAAGCATGACAGCCGCCGCGCTGATCCTCAGCCTGCTCCTGAGCTTCTCGGGCTTCGCGGCCCTGGCCCTCAGCCTCGACCGGCACCATCGGGCCGCCTACCGCGTCGGCGTGCCGAAGGCGCGGGTCGGCAGCCTGCGGATGGCGGGCTGGTGCGGGCTCGGCCTCTCGTTCGCGGCGGCCGTCGCGGCGGGGGGCTGGAATTTCGGCCCGGTGCAGTGGGTCGGATCGCTGACGGGCTCCGCCCTCGCCGTGGTGGCGATCGTCGCGTACCGGCCCACGTGGCTGCGGAACGCGGCCCTGGCGGCGCTCCCGCTCGCTGCGGCGTCCGTTCCGCTGGCCCTGCTCGGCTGAGGAACGGCGCGCCGATTCGGCACATCATCGATTCGGCCGGTCGCCGGGTCCGGCCGATCGTCGCCCGGCGGCCGGCCGGACGGTGCCGGAGACGAGGCACTTTTGCCCGCTCGCGGTGATGCCGGGAAGCGCGTAGGATCGGCGCACTCGCGCACTGGCCAAAAGTCCACCTTGATTCGGCAGGCCAAAAGCCATTGGCTGCGAACAGAGCGGAAGCGGATGCGGCCCCCAGATTCGGTCGCCCGAGCGCCAGCTTAAGCCCAAGAGCCGCGGTTCGCGAGGCCGGGGCCCACGGAGGGAACACAGCGATGAACAAGCCGGAATTCCTCGGCGACTCGAAGGTCAAGTCGCCCTTCTCGGCCCGCTACGACAACTTCATCGGCGGGCAGTGGGTCGCCCCCGCGGCCGGTCGCTACTTCGAGAACACCTCGCCGATCACCGGTAAGGTGGTGTGCGAGGTCGCTCGCTCCGACGCCCAGGACGTCGAGAAGGCCCTCGACGCCGCCCACGCCGCCCGGGAGGCCTGGGGCCAGACGGCGCCGGCCGAGCGCGCCCGCATCCTCCTCAAGATGGCCGACCGGATGGAGGAGAACCTCGATCTGCTCGCCCTGGCGGAGACCTGGGACAACGGCAAGCCGATCCGCGAGACGACCCACGCGGACATCCCGCTGGCGATCGACCATTTCCGCTACTTCGCCGGCTGCGTGCGGGCGCAGGAAGGCTCGATCTCCGAGATCGACCACGACACGGTCGCCTACCACTTTCACGAGCCGCTGGGCGTCGTCGGTCAGATCATCCCGTGGAACTTCCCGATCCTGATGGCGGTGTGGAAGCTCGCCCCGGCCCTCGCCGCCGGCAACTGCGTGGTCCTGAAGCCCGCCGAGCAGACCCCCGCCTCGGTGCTGGTGCTGGCCGAGATCGTCGGCGACCTGCTGCCCCCGGGCGTGCTGAACATCGTCAACGGCTTCGGCCTCGAGGCCGGCAAGCCGCTGGCCTCCTCGCCGCGGATCGCCAAGATCGCCTTCACGGGTGAGACGACCACCGGCCGCCTCATCATGCAGTACGCGTCGCAGAACCTGATCCCGGTGACGCTGGAGCTCGGCGGCAAGTCGCCGAACATCTTCTTCGCCGACGTGGCGAACGAGGACGACGACTTCCTCGACAAGGCCCTCGAGGGCTTCACGATGTTCGCCCTCAACCAGGGCGAGGTCTGCACCTGCCCGAGCCGCGCGCTCGTGCACGAGTCGATCTACGACCGGTTCATGGAGCGCGCGGTGAAGCGCGTCGAGGCGATCACGCAGGGCTCGCCGCTGGATCCGGCCACGATGATCGGCGCCCAGGCCTCGGGCGAGCAGATGGAGAAGATCCTCTCCTACATCGACATCGGCCGGCAGGAGGGCGCGCAGCTGCTCACGGGCGGCGAGCGGAACGTCAAGGACGGCGAGTTCGCCGAGGGGTTCTACGTGAAGCCGACCGTGTTCCGCGGCCACAACAAGATGCGCATCTTCCAGGAGGAGATCTTCGGGCCGGTCCTGTCGGTCACGACCTTCAAGGACGATGCCGAGGCGCTCTCCATCGCCAACGACACGCTCTACGGCCTCGGCGCCGGCGTCTGGACCCGCGACGGGACCCGCGCCTACCGCTTCGGCCGGGCGATCCAGGCCGGCCGCGTCTGGACGAACTGCTACCACGCCTACCCGGCCCACGCGGCCTTCGGCGGCTACAAGCAGTCCGGCATCGGCCGCGAGACCCACAAGATGATGCTCGATCACTACCAGCAGACCAAGAACATGCTGGTCAGCTACTCGGCCAAGAAGCTCGGGTTCTTCTGAGTTTCTTCCCGGGTCAACCCCCGAGACAACTTCAGCCCCGGCCGCAAGGCCGGGGCTTTTTCGATCCCGGACCCGGTGACCATGCACTCCGCGCTCCGGAGGGCGCAGCAGTGGAAACCGGCCGGCGCGCACGCATATTCAGGCATCGACCGGGAGGATCGCATGAGTTCGGAGCAGAGTGTGGACGCCAATGTCGCCGAGCAGGCCGGCGCCGACGGGACGCCGCTGCGGGTCACCGCAACCCCGGCGGCCCTCGCGCTGATCGACGAGCTGCGGGGCGAGTACGGTCCGGTCATGTTCCACCAGTCGGGTGGCTGCTGCGACGGCTCGTCTCCCATGTGCTATCCCGTCGGCGATTTCCTGGTGAGCGACGGCGACGTCCATCTCGGCACCGTCGGCGGCGCGGACTTCTACATCAGCCGGTCGCAGTTCGAGGTCTGGAAGCACACGCACCTGATCCTCGACGTGGTGCCGGGCCGCGGTGGCATGTTCTCGCTGGAGAACGGGCGGGAGAAGCGCTTCCACATCCGCTCGCGCCTGTTCTCCGAAGCGGAGAACCGGGCGCTCGAGGAGGCGTGCAGGCTCTGACGGCGCGAGCTTCGAGGAAGGGACTGCGATGGCGACCGTGAAACTCTGGTCCGATTCCGAGGCCGAGGCCGACCCGCGCGTCCGCGCGGTCTTCGCCGACATCCGGGCCACCCGCGGATCCGACTTCGTCAACAACTTCTGGCGGGGCCTCGCCAACGATCCGGCACTGCTGGAGCGGACCTAGTCGACGCTCAAGATCGTCATGGGCCCGGGTACCCTCGATCCGCTGACCAAGGAACTGGTCTACATCGCGGTCTCGATCGCGAATGGCTGCCCCTATTGCATCCATTCCCACACCGCGGCGGCGCGGGCCAAGGGCTTGACGGAGGCCCAGCACGGCGAGTTCCTGGCGGTCGTCGGGATGGCCAACCAGACGAACGCGCTGGTCAACGGCATGCAGATCCCCGTCGATCCCGCCTTCAGAGTGGAGGAAGGTCCATGAGTTCCGCGTCCGGCACGGAGAAGCAGGGGTTCCGGGTGGTGCACGAGAGTGCGCCGTTCCGCGGCAAGCAGGGGCACATCTACCGACCGGCCGTCTCGGCCGAGTCCGTGGATTCGAAGGCGCTGCACATGCAGCTCCTGGAGATCCCGCCCGGGGAGCGGGCCCACGCCCACAAGCACGAATCCCACGAGACGGCGATCTACGTGCTGTCGGGCGTGTCCGGCTGCTTCTGGGGCGAGCGACTGGAGAACCACGCGATCGCGGGCGCCGGCGAGTTCGTCTACATCGCCGCCGACGTGCCGCACCTGCCCTATAACCGCAGCCAGACGGAGCCCGTCACCGCGGTGATCGCTCGGACGGACCCGAACGAGCAGGAGAGCGTCGTCCTGCTGCCGCACCTCGAGGCCGGCGTCGACTGGTCGAAGGCCGAGGTCTAGCGGCTCAGCGCTGCTCGATCCGCTCGTTGGCGAGACGCTCCGCCCGGGTGCGCTCGTCGGCCGAGAGACCGGAGAGGGTCTGATCCAGCCACGCGTCGGACAGGCCCTGTCCGGCCGCCGCTAGGTTCCAGGCGGCCGCCTCCACGGGATTCTTGGCGACGCCGCGACCCACGGCGTAGAGCCGCGCGACGCGGTTCTGCGCGATGGCGTTGCCGCGCGAGGCCGCGTGCAGGAAGTACCGTGCGGCCGCCCGCTCGTCCTTGGTGACGCCGGTGCCGTTGAACAGCAGGATCGCGTACTCGACCTCGCTGGCGAGATCGCCGTTGTCGGCGCCGCGCCGGAACAGCTCCGCGGCCTTCGACGGGTCCTTGGGCACGCCGCGGCCCTGCAGGTAGAGCACGCCGAGGTCGTGCTGGGCCGGGCCGATCTCGGCGTCGGCCGCCTTGCGGAACTGCGCCGCCGCTGCCGCCTCGTCGGCGGTCGCGCCGGTGCCGATCAGGATCAGGCCGAGATTGTAGGCCGCGGTCGGCGAACCTTGGGCCGTCGCCTGCTCGAGCCAGCGCCGCCCGCCCTTCGGGTCCTTCGGCATGCCGCGGCCGTCGAGGGCCATCAACCCGAGGGACGCCATGGCGGAGGCGTCGTTCTGCGCCGCGGCCAGGCGATACCAGTCGGCCGCCTTCACCGGATCCTGCTTCACACCGAGGCCCTGATTGTACAGCTCCCCGAGCAGCGTCATGGCGGCGGCGTCCTTGGGATTCGCCTCGATGCGCTTCGTCGCCTCGCGGAAGGCGGTGACGTACTGGCCCTTCTGGTAGGCGCCGTAGGCGAAATCCGGCGGCTGGCTCCCCGGCGGCGGCACGGCGCCCCGCGCGTAGTTCGGCGTGTAGGGGCTCGGCAGCTCCGGCATCGACGCCTTGCCGGTCTGCGCCGCGGGTCCGAGCGAGCCGGGCGCCGCGGTCCGGGCCGGATCGGCCGGCCCCGAGGCCGCCCAGGCCGGCGCCGCCAGCAGCGCGGCCCCGGCGAGAGCAGCCGCCAAGCGAACGTCGCGGCCCCTCACGCCTCGATCTCCCGGACGGCGCGCTGGGCCCGCTCGACCGCGCCCGAATCCTGCAGCCATAGGCCGCTCTCCAGGCCGACGAACTCCGCACCCGTCGCGGCGAGCGGCGCGATCTCGTCGGCGGCGGCGGCCACCGCGATGCAGGGCGTCTCGAAGATCTCGGCCCACCACGCGGCGCGGGCCCGGACCGTCTCCGCCTCGGGCGCGACGCCGTCCGGGTAGAGGCCGCCGAACATCAGGTAGTCGATGCCGGCCTCGCCGGCCTCCATCGCGCCGTGCTTGGTCTCGAGGCCGCCCGCGCCGAGAATGCGGCCGTCCCGGAGCCGGCCGCGCAGGTCCTTCAAGTCGCGCGGCTTGTCAACGTGGATGCCGTCGGCCCCGCCGCGGATCGCCACCGTGGCGAGGTCACCGGCGAAGCCCGGGCAGGCGACGACCAGCGCCGCGCCGCGCTCCTGCACAATCGGGGCGACCGACTTGACGCGGGCCGTCAGCCCGCGCTCGTCGGTGGCGGCGAGCCGCAGGATCACGGCGGCGACATCGCCGGCTTCGCAGGCGGCCTTCAGGACCGTCACGAAGTCCGCGATGCCCTCCGCGTCGAGACCGTGCGGTCCGAGCAGGGCGAGGCGGGCGCTGTTGCTCATCGCGGCCGACAATCCGCGCCCTACTGCGGGCCGATCTTCGGGTCGAGGGCGCCGCTGGCGTAGCGCTTGGCCATCTCGGCGACGGAGATCGGGCGGAGCTTCGAGCCTTTCCCGGCGGTGTTGAACTCCTCGAAGCGCTGCTTGCAGAGCTTCGTCATCGCCTCCATGGCGGGCTTCAGGTACTTGCGCGGATCGAACTCGGAGGGGTTCTCGGTGAGCACCTTCCGGATCTGGCCGGTCATCGCCATGCGGTTATCGGTGTCGATGTTGATCTTGCGCACACCGTGCTTGATGCCGCGCTGGATCTCCTCGACCGGGACGCCCCAGGTCGGCTTCATCTGGCCGCCGTACTGGTTGATGATGTCCTGTAGGTCCTGCGGCACCGAGGAGGAACCGTGCATGACGAGGTGGGTCGTCGGCAGGCGGCGGTGAATCTCCTCGATCACGTTCATCGCCAGCACCTCGCCGTCGGGCTTGCGGGTGAACTTGTAGGCGCCGTGGCTCGTGCCCATGGCGACCGCCAGCGCGTCCACCTTGGTCGCCTCGACGAACTTCACCGCCTCGTCCGGGTCGGTCAGGAGCTGGTCGTGGCTGAGGGTGCCCTCGGCGCCGTGGCCGTCCTCGGCCTCGCCCTGGCCGCTCTCCAGCGAGCCGAGCACGCCCAGCTCGCCCTCGACCGAGACGCCGGCCCAATGGGCCATCTTGGTGACGTTGCGGGTGATCTCGACGTTGTAGTTGTAATCGGCCGGGGTCTTGCCGTCGGCCTTCAGCGAGCCGTCCATCATCACCGAGGTGAAGCCGTACTGAATGGCGGTGGCGCAGGTGGCTTCGTTGTTGCCGTGGTCGAGATGCATGCAGACCGGGATGTGCGGGTAGATCTCGACGAGGCCGTCGATCAGCTTCGCGAGCACGACGTCGTTGGCGTACGCGCGGGCGCCGCGGCTCGCCTGGAGGATCACCGGCGAGTCGGTGGCGTCGGCGGCCGCCATGATGGCGAGCCCCTGCTCCATGTTGTTCAGGTTGAAGGCGGGCACGCCGTACTCGTACTCAGCGGCGTGATCGAGGAGCTGCCGGAGGGTGATGCGTGCCATCGTGCGTGTCTTCCCGTTTCCCGTTTCGTCGTCCGCCCGATCGCTGGAGTTGCCGTCAGGCCCTCAGCTGAGCTGTATCGTGTCGCTCTGCCGAGTGCCTTGCTTTCGGTCAATCTCCG
Organism: Methylobacterium sp. 285MFTsu5.1; assembly: GCF_000383455.1. Lineage (NCBI taxonomy): Bacteria > Pseudomonadati > Pseudomonadota > Alphaproteobacteria > Hyphomicrobiales > Methylobacteriaceae > Methylobacterium > Methylobacterium sp. 285MFTsu5.1. The sequence goes on from NZ_KB911271.1 coordinate 186,326, forward strand.
ACGCGGCGCAGGGCATTCTTTCGGCGGATGATCGGCACCCGGACCGGTTCTCCAGGGCTACGACGGCCTCCGCGATCGCGCTGACACGCGCGTCGAAGCCGCCCGCCATAGCCGGCATCGCCACGCGCCCGGATGCCCTTCAGGATCTCGAAGGTCGCGTTCGCCACGTCGTCACCGATCGACTCGGCCCCCCAGCCGATGGAGGCCGGTACCGTAGATAGGGCTCGGTCGAAGGGGGAGGAGAGCAAGGCGGCCGTCTCAGCCCTTCGCCCGCAGCGCCTCGACGCCCGGGAGGGCCTTGCCTTCCAGCCACTCGAGGAAGGCACCGCCGGCGGTCGAGACGTAGGTGAAGTCCTGCGCCACGCCGGCGTGGTTGAGTGCGGCCACCGTGTCGCCGCCGCCCGCCACCGAGACGAGCTGGCCGGCCTCGGTCCGGGACGCCGCGTGCTTGGCGGCGGCCACGGTCGCGGCGTCGAACGGGGCGAGCTCGAAGGCGCCCAGCGGGCCGTTCCACACCAGGGTCTTTGCCCCGTCGATGGCGGCGTTGATCTCGGCGACCGAGCGCGGACCGGCGTCGAGGATCATGCTCGCGTCCGGCACGGCATCGACCGGCACGGTCTCGTGCGGGGCCTGCGCCTTGAATTCGGTCGCGGCGACGGCATCGACCGGCAGGATGATCCGGCAGCCGGCCTTCTCGGCCGCCGCCAGGATGCGCGTGGCGGTCTCTGCGAGATCCTTCTCGCAGAGGGACTTGCCCACCGCCTTGCCCTGCGCGTGCAGGAAGGTGTTGGCCATGCCGCCGCCGATCACCAGCATGTCGACCTTGGCGACGAGGTTCTCGAGGAGGTCGATCTTTGAGGAGACCTTGGCACCGCCGACCAGCGCGATCACCGGGCGCTGGGGCGATTCCAGGCCCTTGGTCAGCGCGTCGAGTTCGGCCTGCATCTCGCGGCCCGCGTAGGCCGGCAGCCGGTGCGCCAGACCCTCGGTGGAGGCGTGCGCGCGGTGAGCCGCCGAGAAGGCCTCGTTGACGTAGACGTCGCCGTTCGCCGCCAGGGCGTCCGCGAAGGCCGCGTCGTTCTTCTCCTCGCCCGCGTGGTAGCGGGTGTTCTCGAGCAGGAGGACATCGCCGTCCTTCAGGGCCGCCACCGCCTGCGCGGCCGCGTCGCCGACGCAGTCCGCCGCGAACGCGACGCTGCGCCCGAGGGCCGCGCCGAGGGCGGGGACCACCGGCTCCAGCGAATCCTTCGGCTCGCGCTTGCCCTTCGGGCGGCCGAAATGGGCGAGCAGGATCACCTTGGCACCCTGCTCGGCGACCTCGCGGATCGTCGGCGCGACACGCTCGATGCGGGTCGCGTCGGTCACCCGCCCGTTCTCCATGGGCACGTTCAGGTCGACGCGCATGAGGACCCGCTTGCCCTTGAGGGAGCCGGCATCGTCGAGGGTGCGGAAGGCGCTCATGCGGTCTGGTGCGGTCCTGTTCGGGGCGGGGCGGTTACTGCGCGGTGGTGCCGATGGTGGCCCGCTGCGGCAGCAGGCGGTCGAGGTTGAGCCGCTGGACGGCGACCATCAGGACCACGGTCAGGATGGCGGTGATCACGGCGGTGAGGACGAGGGCGCCGGTCCCGGGCAGGCGCCGGGTGCGCTCGGCGAGGCCGCGCATCTCCGTGCGGAGCGCGGCGAGGTCGGACTGGCGGGCGGACTCGTTCATCCGGTTCGCCGCGTTCTCGACCTTGTCCTCGACGCGGGACAGCAGCGCCTCGGAGCGGGCGTACTTGTCCTCGATGCGCGAGCACTTGTCCTCGATGCGCGCGAGCTGATCGAAGAGCTGGTTGGCCGGGAGCGCGTGGGACGGGAGCGCGGAGGCGGCGGGCGCGGCGGTCGCCACGGGAGGTGGTGCGGTCTGGGTGGTGGGCGGCGGCGGAGCCGGCCTGGGGGCGGGCGGCACGGCAGCCGGCCCGCTCGACGTGCCCTGCGAAGCGTCGGTCATCCCTGGAGAGTCCCTGGTTCGAAGAAAGGCCGTCCGAAGAGAGGTGCGGCCGCCGGCCTCAAGGGAGGCGGCGACCGCTGAAGTCCGGCTCAGATGAGCTTGGCCATCGCCACGGCCGTGTCGGCCATGCGGTTCGAGAAGCCCCACTCGTTGTCGTACCAGGTCAGGATGCGCACCAGCACGCCGTCCATGACCTTGGTCTGGTCGAGGTGGAAGGTCGACGAGTGCGGATCGTGGTTGAAGTCGATCGAGACGTTCGGCCGGTCGGTGACGCCGAGGACGCCCTTGAGTGGGCCGGAGGCGGCCGCCTTGATGGCGTCGTTGATCTCCTGGACCGTGGTCGCGCGCTTGGCCGTGAACACGAGGTCGACCGCCGAGACGTTCGGGGTCGGCACGCGGATCGCGGTGCCGTCGAGCTTGCCCTTGAGCTCCGGGAGCACGAGGCCGACGGCCTTGGCCGCGCCGGTCGAGGTCGGGATCATCGAGAGCGCCGCGGCGCGGGCCCGGTACAGATCCTTGTGCATCTGGTCCAGCGAGGGCTGGTCGTTGGTGTAGGAGTGGATCGTGGTCATGAAGCCGCGCTCGATGCCGACGGCCTCGTCCAGCACCTTCGCCACCGGGGCGAGGCAGTTCGTGGTGCAGGAGGCGTTCGACACCACGTGGTGCTCGCCCGTGAGCTTGTCGTGATTGACGCCGTAGACCACCGTCAGGTCGGCGCCGTCGGCCGGGGCCGAGACGAGAACGCGCTTGGCGCCGGCGTCGAGATGGGCCTTCGCCTTGTCCTTCGAGGTGAAGATGCCGGTGCATTCCAGGGCGATGTCGACGCCGAGGTCGCGGTGCGGCAGCTCGGCCGGGTTGCGCACGGCCGTGACCTTGATGCGCTTGCCGTTGACCACGAGGAACTCGCCGTCGACCGCGACCTCGCCGGGGAAGCGGCCGTGCACGGAATCGTAGCGGAGCAGGTGGGCGTTGGTCTCCACCGGGCCGAGATCGTTGATCGCCACGACCTCGATGTCGCTGCGGCCGGCTTCCGCGATCGCGCGCAGGACGTTGCGGCCGATGCGCCCGAACCCGTTGATGGCAACCTTCGTCACGGCGTGACTCCTTCCTGATGCGGCTCGCCGCGCCGGACCTCAGGGGGGCGGTCCGCGGAGCGGTCTCGGCGGCCCGCCATACCGTCCGGGCCGGGCCGGGCGGGATCTGGGCGGGCGGGTTTGAACCTGCGATGAACCGGACCGGGAGAGGCCGGGCTTCCACGCCCGTGACCGTCAATTCGGACGGTGCTGGCTGAGGCCTCGGAACTGTCGCGGACCGGCCCTCCGGCATGTCTCGCGCGGTCCCTCTCGGGATCGCGCGGCTGTCTAGCATGGAGCCTCGACCTGTCAAACGCGTGGCTGTGACAAAGACCTTCGATCCACCGACCAATAAACAGGGATCGCGACGATCCATTCGATCAGCGACCGGATCGGGGATCGAACGCGTTTTCGCGCTGGAATTTCGCCTGCATTCGACGGAAAGCTTCGCGTCGGGATAGACGAAGAACCATGGCCGACGAGACCGAGACCCGTTCCATCGACGACGCCCTCAACCGGCTCGAAGCGGCGATCAACCGCCTCGACGCCGTCGTCCAGCATCACCTCGAGACCGACGCGCAGCCCGACGACCGGGACGCGGAACTCGCCCTGATGGACGAGGACCGGGCCCGGCTCGCCGCCGCCCTGGACGCGGCGAGCGCCCGCCTCGCCACGGTCTCGGCGACGACCGGGGAGGTCGGCCACCGGCTCGACCGGGCCATCGAGACCGTTCAGGATGTGCTCGGACGCGCCTGACGCCACCGCTCAAGCCTGTCGGAGCGACCACCGGAGCGATCCTTGCCGCAGATCAACGTGACCATCGACGGCCGCAGCTACCGCATGGCCTGCGGCGAGGGTGAGGAGGCGCATCTCACCGGTCTCGCTGCCCTCCTCGACGGGCGCATCGGCGAGATGCGCAAGAGCTTCGGCGAGATCGGCGACATGCGCCTGCAGGTCATGGCGGCGCTGACCATCGCCGACGAACTCGCGGAGCTGCGGTCGCGGATCGCGTCGCTGGAGAGCAGCGTCGCGGAGCTGCGCGCTGCCGCCGAGACCGCCGAGCGTGGGCGGGTCGACGATGCCGAGCGGGCGGCGTTCGGGATCGGCCGGGCGGCCGAGCATATCGGGCGGCTCGCCGACGCCCTCGGCGGATCGGCGCCGCGGGCCTGACCCTCTTCGCGCGGGCGGACAGCGCGAGGTCCGACGTCCCCAAGAAGCCGTGGCAGGCCGCGCGCGACGCTCCTAGAGGGGCGCTGCGTCGAACCGGGTCCGCGCCGCCCGGATCGCGCCGTGACGCTCCTCCGCCCATTGCACGAGGCGCGCCAGCGGCTCGAGCAAGGCGGCCCCGAGATCCGTGAGCCGGTACTCGACGCTGGGCGGCTTCGTCGGGAACACCGTCCGCGCGACGAAACCGTCCCGCTCCAGGTCCCGGAGCGTCTGCGTCAGCATCCGCTTCGAGATGTCGGGCAGCGTCCGGAGGAGGGCGCTGAACCGGTGCGGCCCGTCGGCCAGGGCGATGAGGAGCAGCATCGACCACTTGTCGCCGACCCGATCCAGCACGTCCCGCACCGGGCACGCCGCCGGATCGAGGGTGCCGGCCTGCCAGGCCGCGTATTTGGCCGCCAGCTCGGCGCGGGCGAGCGGCACCGCGGTTTCCTTCGAGTAACCTGGTCCCAAAATCCTGCCTCCTTCACCGCGCTGACGGTCTCATCTAGTGACCTTGCTCCGATATTGAACCATGAGGAGCCAGCATGAGCTCGACCAGTCAGCCGACCTACTTCGTGACCGGCGCCACGGGCCAACTCGGCCGCCAAGTCGTCGCGGCGCTTCTGCATCGCGTACCGGCCAGCGCGGTGATGGCCGGCGCGCGCGACACCGAGGGCGAGGCTGCACGGAGCCTGCGAAGCCTCGGCGTCGCGGTCCGACGGGCCGACTACGCGGACCCGACGAGCCTGGACGCGGCGCTCGAGGGCATCCAGCGTCTCCTGCTGATCTCGTCCAGCGAGATCGGCCGGCGCGTGGCGCAGCATCGCAACGTCATCGACAGCGCCAAGCGGGTCGGTGCCGGCCTGATCGCTTACACGAGTGTTTTGCGCGCCGACACGTCGGCCCTCGCCCTGGCCGAGGAGCATCGTCGGACCGAGCATCTGCTCGAAGCCTCCGGCGTGCCGTTCGTGGTGTTGCGCAACGGCTGGTACACGGAGAACTACGCCGCCGGCATCGCGCCGGCGCTCGCCCATGGGGCCGTCCTCGGCTGCGCGGGCGACGCGCGGATCGCTTCGGCGGCGCGGGCGGATTACGCCGCGGCGGCGGCGGCGGTTCTCACCGGCGACGGGCAGGGCGGCCGCGTCTACGAGCTGGCGGGCGACGAGGCCTACACGCTGACCGAGTTCGCCGCGGCGATCGCTGCGGCCGCCGGCAAGCCGGTCACGTACCGCGATCTGCCGCAGGCCGAATACCGCGCGGCGCTGGTCGGCGCCGGGATGCCGGCGGACTTCGCGGCGCTGCTCGCCGACTCGGACGCGGCCGCGGCCCGCGGCGCCCTCAACGACGACACGCGTCAGCTGAGCGCGCTGATCGGCAGGCCGACGACGCCCTACCGGTCCACGGTGCGCGACGCCGTCGCGCGGCTCTGAACCCGCGCCGGCCCGTCACTCCGTCTCGGCGATGTAGCGCCCCAGCGCCGCCGCGGCCCTGAGCATGTGGGCGCGCATGCGACGGGCGGCCGTCTCGCCGTCCCCCTCTGCGATGGCCGACAGGATCTCGCCGTGCTCCTCCCGCGAGCGGCGGATCCGGTCGGCGTGGCGGAGCTGCGTGCGCCGGAACGCGGCCAGCCGCTCGCGGATCGCCAGGGCCTGCTCGGCCATGAAGCCGTTGTGCGTCGCCGTGTAGAGTGCCTCGTGGAAGGCGCGGTTGAATCGGTCGTAGGCGTCGACGTCGCCCGCCTCGACCGCCTTGGCGGATTCCTCGTGGAGCTCCATCAGCTCCCCGCGCTCGAGGGGCGTCATCCGGTAGGTGGCCAGCCGGGCGCACATCGCCTCGATCTCGGCGGTCGTCTCGAACATGTCGGCGATCCGCTGCGGCGTCAGGCGCGCCACCACCACGCCCCGCCGGGGCCGGATCTCCACGAGGCCCGAGGCCGCGAGCTGGCGCAGCGCCTCACGGACGGGCGTGCGCGATGCGCCGTAGCGATCGGCGAGGTTCTGCTCGTCGAGGGCCGTACCGGCCGCGATCGTCCCCGACGCGATGGCGTCGGTGAGCGCGTCGCGGATCCGGTCCGAGAGCAGCCCGCTGTCGATCTTCTGGAAGTCGCCGTGCATCCGCCGTTCCTCGATCGTCCCCTGAGCGGCGCCTGCCCGTCCTCGGGAAGACGATGCGGGACCATACCCTAATCCGCGCGTGCGGATCCGCTGTTCGGCCGGGAAGCCGGTGAGCCGACGCGTCAGCCGACCAGGGCCCGCACCGTCAGGAACAGGATCGACGGTCCGACGAGGCAACCGATGCCGGTGTGGAACGTCGCCGTCAGTGCGCCGTAGGGGACGAGCTTCGGATCCGTCGCCGCGAGGCCCCCGGCGACTCCGCTGACCGTACCCATCAGGCCGCCATACGCCATGGCCGAGCGCGGGTTGTCGAGGCCGATCAGCCGGGCGACCAGGGGCGTTCCGACCATCACCATCACCGCCTTGGTCACTCCGGTGGCGATGGACAGCGCCATCACGGTGGAATCCGCGCCGATCGCCGCGCCGGTGACGGGCCCGACGATGTAGGTGATCGCCCCGGCGCCGATCGTCGTGATCGAGACCGCGTCGTGATAGCCGAAAGCCACGGCGGTCAGGGTGCCGACGATGAACGGCAGGATCGTGCCCAGCGCCAGCGCCAGGACACCCAGCAGGCCCGCGCGCCGCGCCTCGATCACGTCCACCTCGAAGGCGGTGGCGACGATGGCGAAGTCGCGCAGCATCGCCCCGCCCATGAGGCCGATCCCGGCGAGCGCCGGGATGTCGGCGAGGCCCTTCTTCCCGCCCGTGTAGAGCCCGCCGACATAGGCGAGCACCAGACCGAGCACGATCGCGATCGCGGAGCCGTGGACCCGGCCGTTGGTCAGGTGCTTGGCGGCGAAGTTCGAGACCAGGATCAGCGCGCCGACCACCGCGAAGGCGGCCACGAGGCTCTGCTCGACGAAGACGTGCTCGATGCCGTGCCAGATGTCGGGTCCCATGGCGATCATCCCTTCCTGGCGATGGGGTCGGCGTCGCCGTCGATCACGGATCCGCCGTGCTCGACGGGGCCGCCGCCGGGATCGCGCCGGCCGATCCGGCTCAGCAGGGCGACCGCGCCGAAGCACAGGACCAGGGAGCCGGTCGCGGCGATCAGCACGATCGGGCCGCCGCTCACGGCGGCGACGACGTTCTGCTGGGCCGCCATGGCGACCACGATCGGGATGTACATCCCCGCCCAGAACTCGACGTCGAACTGAACGCCCTTCGTCAGGCGGCCCCGGCGGGACAGCCACAGGCGCGCGGCGATGAGCAGGATCATGGCGATGCCGACGCCGCCGACATTGGCCTTCACGCCGAGGGCCAGGCCGAGGAGATCGCCGAGATACACGCCGACCAGCGTGCAGGCGGCGAGCAGGGCGACACCGAGGACGATCATCGGCGTTGCCCCTTCCAGGAAGCGGCTCTTCCGGCCGCATCCGACGGCCGTATGGACGCGTGCGACATAGCGCGTTGCCCTCCCGGATCGGCCTCGGGGGCCGTTGGTGAAAGTATGCAAGATATTGACAGGTGCGCAATCCCGTATACGAAACTGTGATAGAGAAGGGTTTGAGAATACCAGATCGCCCGCTATATGACGTTCGGTACACCGGTGGGAGCACGCGGATGGGCGAGTGGCGCGGTGAGAGGCAGGCGCGCGACGCGCGGATCGCGGCGGGGCGCGCCCATGCGGACGGCAAGGTCGTGCCGGCCGGAGCCGTGGTCGACCTCCTGGAGGCCATCCTGCGGCCCGGCGACCGTGTCTGCCTCGAGGGCGACAACCAGAAGCAGGCCGACTGCCTCGCCCGCGGCCTGAGCGCCTGCGATCCCGGGAAGGTCCACGACCTGCACATGGTCCAGTCGGGAATCGTGCTGCCCGAGCACCTCGACGTGTTCGAGACCGGGATCGCGAAGCGGCTCGACTACTCGTATTCGGGCCCGCAGGGCGCCCGCATCGCCAAGATGCTCTACGGCGGCCAGATCGAGCTCGGGGCGGTGCACACCTACCTGGAGCTGTTCGCCCGCTACTTCGTCGACCTGACGCCCAACGTGGCGCTGATCGCCGGCGTCTCGGCCGACCGGAACGGCAACCTGTATACGGGGCCGAACACCGAGGACACGCCGACCGTCGTGGAGGCGACCGCCTTCAAGAACGGCGTCGTGGTCGCGCAGGTCAACGAGATCGTCGACGCGGTCCCGCGAGTCGACATCCCGGGCGACCGGATCGACTTCGTGGTCGAGGCCGACAGGCCCTTCTACGTGGAGCCGCTCTTCACCCGCGACCCGGCGGCGATGACCGAGACGCAGATCCTGATCGCCATGATGGCGATCAAGGGCATCTACGCGGAGTACGGCATCAAGCGGCTCAACCACGGCATCGGGTTCGGCACGGCCGCGATCGAGCTGCTGCTGCCGACCTACGGCGAGAAGCTCGGCCTCAAGGGCAAGATCGCCACGCACTGGGCGCTGAATCCGCACCCGACCCTGATCCCGGCGATCGAGTCCGGATGGGTCAAGCAGGTTCACTGCTTCGGCTCCGAGGTCGGGATGGACCGCTACATCCGCGAGCGGCCGGACGTCTTCTTCACCGGCGCCGACGGGAGCCTGCGCTCGAACCGGGCCTTCTGCCAGACCGCCGGCCTCTACGCCTGCGACATGTTCATCGGCGCGACCCTGCAGATCGACCTGATGGGCCATTCCTCGACCATCACCCAGTCGCGGGTGGCGGGCTTCGGCGGGGCGCCCAACATGGGGTCGGACCCGCACGGACGACGCCACCCCTCCGACGCCTGGATGAAGGCCGGCCGCGAGGGCCAGATCGTCGGCGATCCGGCACTGATGCGCGGGCGCAAGCTCGTCGTGCAGCTCGTCGAGACCTTCGGCGACAAGCTGGTGCCGACCTTCGTGGAGAAGCTCGACGCCCTCGAACTGGCCAAAAAGATCGGCCTCGAGCTGGCGCCGGTCATGATCTATGCGGACGACGTCACTCACATCGTCACCGAGGAAGGCATCGCCAACCTCCTGCTCTGCCGCGACGCCGACGAGCGCGAGCAGGCGATCCGGGGCGTGGCCGGCTACACCGAGGTCGGTCGCGGTCGAGACCGGGCGAAGGTCGAGGAGCTGCGCGCCCGGGGCGTCATCCGACGCCCGGAGGATCTGGGCATCGAGCCGCTCGACGCCGACCGCGCACTGCTCGCCGCGAAGTCGATCAAGGATCTCGTGCACTGGTCCGGCGGGCTCTACGAGCCGCCCGCCCGCTTCCGGAACTGGTAGCGTCGCGCGATGACGTATCCGCACCCGAGGAGCCGGCGATGGAATCCCTGACCTTCCGCCACACCACCAAGAAGCCGCTGGCCGGCTCGGCGCCGAGTGCGATCACCGGCGTCGTCGCCTCCGGCAACCTGGAGATCCTGCTGGAGCGGGTGCTGCCGCCGGATGCCTGCGAGGTGGCCATCGAGACCCCGATCGCCGGCTACGGCGACGTCTGGGAGGCGGTGGTGGCCGATTTCGTTGCCCGGGCGCAGCCGGGCGGCCTCCGCATCAGCATCAACGACGGCGGCGCTCGCCCCGACACCGTGTCGCTGCGCCTGCTCCAGGGCGCGCGGCTGATGGAGGCCTGACCATGGCTGCCGACCGCGCCGCGCGCTTCGATCCGGACGCCCTGAGCTGGTACGAGGCCACCGCCCGCCAGCGCGTGCTGGCGCTCACCGATCCGGGAAGCTTCCGCGAGTTCCTGCCGCCAACCGAGCGGCGGATGAGCCCGCACCTGCCGCTCTTCGACCTGCCCCGCGCCTTCGACGACGGTATCGTGGTCGGGAGCGCGCGCCTCGACGGCGACCCGGTCCTGGTCGCCGCCCAGGAGGGCCGCTTCATGGGCGGCGCCTTCGGCGAGGTGCACGGCGGCAAGCTGGTCGGCCTGCTCCGCGCGGCCCTGGAGCTGAAGCCGAAGGCGGTCCTTATCTTGTTCGACACCGGCGGCGTCCGCCTTCAGGAGGCCAATGCCGGCGAGACGGCCATCGCCGAGACCATGCGGGCCATCGTCGACGTCCGCGCGGCCGGCATCCCGGTCGTCGGGCTGATCGGCGGGCGGGCCGGCTGCTACGGCGGCGGCGGCCTCATCGCCGGCACCTGCTCGCGGCTCGCCGTGTCGGAGAGCGGGCGCATCTCGGTCTCCGGCCCCGAGGTGATCGAGACCAACAAGGGCGCCGAGGAGTTCGATTCCCGCGACCGCGCTCTGGTCTGGCGGACCATGGGTGGCAAGCACCGTCGTCTGATCGGGGGCGCCGACGCCTTCTGCGCCGACACGGTCGCGGCCTTCCGCGCGGCCGCCCGCGACCTCGTCGGCCGAGCGCCGGCCTTCGATCTGGCGACCCTGGACGCCGAGCAGGCGCGCCTGAAGGCCCGGATCGAGCGATTCGGCGATTGCCGCGACGCCACCGAGGTCTGGGCGCGCCTCGGCGTGAACGATCCCGACGCGGTGCCGGCGATGGACACGCCCGCCTTCGACGAGACCGTGGCCCGGAGCCCGGAGGCCGACCATGACGCTCGCTGAGATCCTCGCCTCCCTGTTCCCGCGAGGACACGCGGTGGCGGTGCGCGACGGCCTCGTGACCGGGACCGGCCCCTTCGCGGACGGCCGGATGCACGTGGTCGGCGTCGACGGCGACACGCCCCTGGGCGTCGACGGGGCGCTGGTCCTGTCGCGCGCCGTGCTCGACGCCGTCCGGGTTGGCGACCGCGCGCCGATCCTCGTGGCGGTGGATTCCGACAGCCAGCGCATGAGCCGCCGCGACGAGTTGCTGGGTCTCAACGAGTGCCTCGCGCATCTCGCCAAGGCGCTGCTCCTCGCGGACCGGGCGGGCCATCCGACGATCGGGTTGATCTATGGCCACTCGGCCGCCGGCGCCTTCATCGCCACGGCCCTCGCGACGCGGGTCCTCGCGGCCCTGCCCGGGGCGAACCCGAGCGTGATGGACCTGCCGTCCGTCGCCCGGGTGACCAAGCTGCCGCTCGACACGCTGAAGGACATGGCGAAGTCGACGCCCGTCTTCGCGCCCGGCCTCGACAACATGGTGGCGACCGGCGCCGTCCACGTGGTTCTAAACCCGGACCTGTCCCTGGAGGGCCAGATCCGCGCGGTGATCGATACCCTGCCGGCGGAGGATATCCGCGACCGGCTGGGCGCCGAGCGAGGCGGTCGCCCGGTCGCCCGCACCGTCGCGGCGGCCGTGGCCGACCAAGCCCGTCTTGGCTGAGCCGTTCCGACGCCACGACCTCGTCCGGGTCGATCCGGCGGCCTGGGCGGCGTGGCGCGCGGACCGGCCCGACCTCGGCGCCGTCCCCCATCTCGACGGCTGGGCCGCTGCGGGCCGGCCGCTGATCGTCCGCCGCCGCGTCCCCGGAGAGACCGGCGACGCGGTGCCGCTCGGCCTGCCGCTGCCGCCCGCGGACGGCAAGCGGCGGATCGGGCTAGCGCTGCCGGCATCGGCGCTGGCGCCCGCACCGGTGGTGACCCTCGCCCAGGCCGCCACTCGCGCGCCGGCGGCCTGGGGCCCGAGCCTCGACGCCCTGACGGCGCTCGGCCGGCGGCACGGCCTCGTGCCGCGCCCCTTCGGCAGCCTGCTCTGGCAGGCGGTCACCGGCCTAACCTACCTGAGCGCCAGCTCCGATCTCGACCTGCTCTGGCCGTGCCCACCACCGGTGCCGGTCAACCTTCTCGACGGCATCGCCGCCGCGGCGGAGACGGCGCCGATGGGCATCGACGGCGAGATCCAGTTGCCGGACGGCGCCGACCTGCACTGGCGCGAGCTGCGCGACGCGCCGGAGGACGGCTCGGTGCTCGCCAAGAGCCTGGACCGGCTGGTCCTGCGGCCGGTCGCGGGCCTGAGGGGCGCGCCCCCGGCATGACCCTCGCGATCCTCCTCTCCGGCCAGGGCGGCCAGCACCCGGCGATGTTCGACCTGACGGCCGATCATCCAGCCGCCCAGGACGTGTTCGCGGCCGCCAGACCGCTCCTCGACGGCGCCGACCCGCGCGACCTGGCGCGCGCCGGCGGCGACACCCTGACCGCCAATCGGACCGGCCAGATCCTGTGCTGCGTCGCCGCCCTGGCGGCGTGGCGGGCCCTGGTCGGGGCGATGCCGGACCGGTCGATCGTGGCCGGGTACAGCATCGGCGATCTCGCCGCCTGGGGCGTGGCCGGACGCCTCGATCCTGCGGACGTCCTCGCCCTGGCCGCGCGGCGCGCGGAGGCCATGGATGCCGCCTCCGGCGCGGGGTTCGGGCTGGCGGGCGTCCGCGGCCTGAGCCTCGACAGGCTCGCGGATCTCGCGGCGCGCCACGGCTGTCACCTCGCCATCCGCAACGCGGCCGACAGCGGCGTCGTCGGCGGTCCGCGCGCGGCGCTGGAGGTGCTGTGCCGGGAGGCGACCGGCGCGGGCGCGCAGCGCGCCGTGGTCCTGCCCGTTCACACGCCGTCGCACACGCCCCTGCTCGACGCCGCGACGGTCGCATTCCGGGACGCGCTCGCCGCGGTGCCGCCGCGCCGCCCGCCGCCCGGAGCGCCCCGGCTGCTCAGCGGGCTGGACGGGAGCACGGTGTTTCGGGATGCCGAGGGTCGCGGGAAGCTGGCCCTCCAGATCTCGCGCACGATCGACTGGGCCGCCTGCCTGGAGGCGTGCCGCGAGTACGGCGCGGACCGCGTCCTCGAGCTCGGGCCGGGCCACGCCCTCGCCACCATGGCCCGGGCCGCCCTCCCGGCGGCGCGCGTCCACGCCGTCGAGGAATTCCGCTCGCTCGACGGCGTGGCGGACTGGCTCGCGCGACCTTAGCCGTGCCGCACTGGGGTCGCATGACCATTGCAGATGGCTGTCGAGTTGCGACGCTAGTCTGGCGATGTGCCGCTCCGGCTCCGCTTGCTTGGCGCAATACTGATGTCGACACATCGCCTTGACGCGCGGCCCGTTGCGGTCGTAGCAGCCGGGCATCTTCGGGACGGGACGGGTTCATGACGGCCAAGCGAGCGCTGATCACGGGTGTGACGGGCCAGGACGGCGCGTATCTGGCGCAGCTGCTCCTGCAGAAGGGCTACGCCGTCACCGGCATCGTGCGGCGCTCCAGCCACGCCGGAGTCTTCGACCACCGGTTGAAGTGGCTCGGCATCACCGACGACGTCGAGCTGGTCGACGGCAACCTGCTCGACCAGTCCGCCCTGCTGCGCATCGTCCAGGCCACGAAGCCCGACGAGATCTACAACCTCGCCGCCCAGTCGTTCGTGACCTCGTCCTGGCAGCAGCCGCTGCTCACCGGGCAGGTGACCGGCCTCGGCGCGGTGCACATGCTGGAATGCCTGCGCTCGGCGGCGCCCCAGGCGCGCTACTACCAGGCCTCGACCTCGGAGATGTTCGGCCTGATCCAGGAGGCCAAGCAGAGCGAGTCGACGCCGTTCTACCCGCGTTCGCCCTACGGCGTGGCCAAGCTGTACGCGCACTGGATGACCATCAACTACCGCGAGAGCTTCGGGCTGCACGCGTCGAACGGCATCCTGTTCAACCACGAGAGCCCGCTGCGCGGCGTCGAGTTCGTCACCCGCAAGGTCACCGACGCGGTGGCGCGGATCAAGCTCGGGAAGCAGAAGGAGCTGCGGTTGGGCAACATCGACGCCAAGCGCGACTGGGGCCACGCCCGGGACTACGTGCAGGCGATGTGGCTGATGCTGCAGCAGGACCGCCCGGACGATTACGTGATCGCCACCGGCCGGACCACGACCGTGCGGGACATGTGCGAGATCGCGTTCAAGCATGTCGGCCTGAAGGTGGACGACCACCTGATCGTCGACCCGGCGCTGTTCCGGCCGGCGGAGGTCGAGGTGCTGCTGGGCAACCCCGCCAAGGCCAAGGCGACGTTCGGCTGGGAGGCCGAGACCAGCCTCGAGGCGCTGATCACCGAGATGGTCGACGCCGACATCAAGCGCCTCAGCGCCAACGCCTGAGCCGTCGGGCTCGCCGCGAGCGGGCTCCGGATCCATATGGCGCGCATCCCCGGACGGAGAGGCGCGCCGTGAAGACCTACCAGCTCTACATCGACGGCCAGTCCGTCGATCCGGTCGAGGGCTCGTGGTTCGAGTCCATCGACCCCTATCGCGGCGAGCCCTGGGCGCGGATCCCGCGCGCTGGGCGCGCCGACGTCGACCGGGCGGTAGCCGCGGCCAAGCGCGCCATGTGGGACGGACCCTGGGCGATCATGACGGCCTCGGCCCGCGGCAAGGTCCTGCGCCGGATCGGCGATCTCGTCGAGCGCGAGGCCAAGGCGCTGGCCGAGATCGAGGTCCGCGACAACGGCAAGCTCTTCGCCGAGATGTACGGCCAGACCCGCTACCAGCCGGAATGGTGGTGGTACTACGCGGGGCTCGCCGACAAGGTCGAGGGCGCGCAGGTGCCGATCGACAAGCCCGAGACCTTCGCGTTCACCCGGCACGAGCCCGTAGGCGTGGTCGGGGCGCTGACGGCGTGGAACTCGCCGCTCCTGTTCGTCGCCTGGAAATGCGCGCCCGCGCTCGCGGCGGGCTGCGCGGTCGTGGTGAAGCCGTCCGAGTTCGCCTCCGCGAGCACGCTGGAATTCGCCCGCCTGACCAAGGAGGCCGGGCTGCCCGACGGCATGTTCAACGTCGTCACCGGCTACGGCGGCGAGGCCGGCACCGCCATCGTCGAGCATCCCGACGTCGCCAAGATCACCTTCACGGGCTCGGACGTCACCGGCGCGAAAGTCTACGAGGCCGCCGCCCGGCAGATCAAGCGCGTCTCCCTGGAGCTAGGCGGGAAATCGCCCAACATCGTCTTCGCCGATGCCGACCTGAAGGCCGCCGCCGCGGGGGCGATCTCGGGCATCTTCGCGGCCACCGGGCAGACCTGCATCGCCGGCTCGCGCCTGCTGGTGCAGAACAGCATCCGCCAGGAATTCACCGAGCGCCTGATCGAGCTGGCCCGCACCGCCAAGCTCGGCGACCCGATGCAGGCCGACACCAATATCGGGCCGATCACCACGCCGCCCCAGTACACGAAGGTGCTCGACTACATCGCGCTCGCCAAGAGCGAGGGCGCGCGCTGCGTCTTCGGCGGCAACCCCGCCTCCGGACCCGGCGTGCTCGGCGGCCAGTTCGTCGAGCCGACGATCTTCACGGGCGTCACCAACGACATGCGCATCGCCCAGGAGGAGGTGTTCGGCCCGGTGCTGTCGATCATCGGCTTCGAGGACGAGGCCGAGGCGCTGAGGGTCGGCAACGACGTGATCTACGGGCTCGCGGCGGGTGTCTGGACCCAGGATATCGGCCGCGCGATGCGCATGTCGAAGGGTCTGCGGGCCGGCACCGTCTGGGTGAACACTTACCGGGCGGTGAGCTACATGATGCCGTTCGGCGGCATGAAGCGCTCGGGCATCGGCCGCGAGAGCGGCATCGAGTCGATCCGCGAGTACCTGGAGACCAAGAGCGTCTGGATCTCCACGAGCCGCGACGCCCCGGAGAACCCCTTCGTCATGCGCTGAGCCCGCGGGCCGCGCCGCGATCCGTGGCGGCGCGGTCCCTAATCCGGGGTCGATTGGGCGCGGTCCGGTGGCAGCGCGAGGGATGCCAGGACGAAGCCCATGAAGAAGAGGAAGTACTGGTTGACCGACAGTTCCTCGAACATGAGCGACGGGATCAGGAACACCGCGCTGTAGGTCAGGAACGGCCCGAAGGCGGCGGGCGCCAGCAGGATCCGCCCGAGGCCGGCGACGAGCAGCAGCGCCGCGGCGATGCCGCTCTGGAGTGCCAGCGACACGAAGCCGTTGTGTGGTGTCACGAGCCCGGTCAGGGCCTGCAGCTCCTCCCGGCGGGCGACCTCGCCGACGCCGAACGGGTACTCGAGGACCAGCTGGAGCGCGGTCACGCCGGACAGGAACCGCTCGTCGAAATTGCCCGTGACGTTGTGGTCCTCGGCGAAGCGCCGCTCGATCGCCTGGGACAGCGTCCCCGGCAGCGGGATCTCCCCCGTCACCGCCCAGGCCACGAGCAGGACGCCCAGGACGCCGAGCGCGGCCAGCACCGCGGGCGCCTTGAGGTTCCGCCGCATCAGCAGGCCGAGGAACAGGATCGGCATGAACAGGCCGGCGCGGTTGTTGGTGAACGGGAAGCTCGCCAGGAGGGCCGCGAAGTAGGCGAGATAGACGATCTTCAGGCGATAGCGCAGGCTGAGCAGCAGGGCCGCGGCCCCGGCCAGGGCGAAGACGTGGCCGGTCTCGTTGCCGGAGGCCCAGAGGCCGCCCTGCTTGTCCTGCACGAACAGCTTCAGCTCCTCGTCGAGCCCGTCCGTGGGAACGGCGAGTCCGAACCGGTCGAGCGGCATGCCGGAGGCGGCGAGCAGCAGGACCGCGAGGGAGGCGAGCATTCCGGCGAGCAGGCCGACGCAGAATGCGTCCTCGACGCGCCGGTCGCGGAACATCACCAGCAGGATGAACGCCTGGACCACGTAGAGCAGCAGGACGAGGGTCAGGTAGACGTCGCCCGCCTGCTTGTGGGCCTTCAGCACCAACGAGGCCGCGATCAGCGCCAGGATGCCGGCGAGGGGCGCGGCCTGCCGCAGTGCCTCCGCGACGACGGCGCGGCGCAACCCGAGCCAGGGGATGAGCAGGAACGGCAGCAGGTCGGACAGGCGCTGGAACGGCAGCCCGAAGGTCGAGGTCAGGACGTTGAAGTTCAGGGCGGCGCCGAGCAGGAACACGGCGACGCGGTCCGCGAGGAGGGACGCGGCCGGCGCACGCGTCTCGATCGGCAACGCCTGTCCCGCCATCACCCTGCACCGTCCCCGCGCATCGGCCGCCGATGAACGCTCCGCCGGCCGCGGCCTCTAGCGGGCAGTGTCGCCCACAAAGGTTGGCGGAGGGTGCAGATCAGGCGGGGCGTCTCAGGACCAGGCCGACGGCCGTGCGGAGCGTGCCGCGCATGAAGATCCAGGCGAGGCCCAGATAGGCCGCGATCCCGATTCCGACCGCCGCGAACAGGCCGACCCGGTCCCCGAGGGCGGCGTGGATCGGCCCCTGGACGAGCAGCACCAGCCCGGCCATCGCGCCGGCGCAGAGCGTGATCGGCGCGAGGAGCCGCACGAGCCGCCCGTTCGTGACCGGGACGACGCGCCCGACGCTGGCGACGATCGCGGGCGTGAACAGGTAGGCCCGCACCACGTGCCCGGCGACCAGTGCGGCGAGGCCGAAGGGCGCGGTGACGAGGGCCGCCGCGGCGCCGAGGCCGAACTGCGCGCCGGCGAGCCGCAGGGCCGTGCCGTTGCGGCCCAGGGCCGTGAAGATCATCCACAGCATCGAGGTGGCGACGAATTCCGGGGCGAGGAGCGCGAGCGTCCGCAGCACCGGCGCCGCGTCGTGCCACTGGTCGCCGAACAGGAACGGGATGAGGGTCGGGGCGACGGCCGCCATGCCGAAGAAGGCGGGCACGGCCAGGAAGGCCGAGGCCTCGGTGAATCCGTGGAAGGCCGCGGCCAGCTCGCCCGGACGGTCCTGGAGGCGCGCGTAGGTGGTCAGCCCGACCGTGGTCAGCGGGATGACCGCGACCTGGCTCACGAGGTCGATGCAGCGCCACGCGAGGCGCAGGTAGCCGACATCGGTGGCGGACAGGAAGTAGGCCGCGATGACTTCCTGGCTCCGGATCGAGGCGACGAGCAGCAGATAGGTGCAGAACAGCCGCGAGCCGAACGCGATCTGCTCGCGCACGGAGGCGAGATGCAGCCGCAGCGGCGGAATCCAGCGGGCCGCCGCCCAGGTCAGGAGCGTGGTCGCGGTCGCGGCGACGAGCCGCTGCACCACCAGGCTCCAGACGCCGTAGCCGTCGAGGGCCAGCACGAGGGCCGCGGCGCCGCCGAGCACGTTGGCGCCGAGCGCCCGCAGGGCGAGCTTGCGGAACCCGAAGCTCCGCTGGAGCCGCGCTTCGTGGATCGCACCCGCTGCGGTGATGACGAAACAGGCGGAGAGCGCGCACAGGACCGGCCGCAGCGCTGGCAGGTCGAAGATCCAGGCGATCGGGCCGGCCAGGGCCACGAGGCCCACGGCGCACAGGACACCCGTGGCGAGCATCACCCAGAAGGCGGTGGCGGCGAAGTCCTCGTCGAGGTCGGCGCGCTGGACCACCGCGTCGGGCAGGCCGCAGCGCGCGACGATCTGCAGGATGTCGATGAAGACCGCGGCGATCGCCACCATCCCGAACTCGGCGGGCCCGATGAGGCGGGCGAGCACGAGGAACACCCCGAAGCTGAGGACCACGTTGCCGACCGAGGCCACCGCCACCCAGCGCGCGGCGTCGAACGAGCGCCGCGTCACCGCGGCGCCGGAGGCGAGCCCCGGCTCCTCCTCGGCGGCGGCCGCCTCCGACAGGACCGGCGCGGCGGCGCTCACGGGCGGCTCGCCCGACGCTCGGCAACGAGTTCGGCGTAGAGATCGAGGTACTTCTCGGCGACGCGCTCCGAGGTCGATTCGCGGATGACGTGCTGGAAGGCGCGCTCGTCCGGCAGGTCACCGCGGCCGCGGGCGATCACGGTCCGCAGCCGTGCGGCGAGGTCGGCGTCGTCGCCCGGCGTGAACAGCCAGTCGGCATTGTCCTCGCCGATCAGCTCGGGGATGCCGCCCGAGCCCGCCCCGATCACCGGAACGCCCATCGTGTAGGCCTCGTAGATCGTCCGCGGCGACGGCTCGGCCCAGAACGACGGGACGATGAGCACGTCGATCGCGCTGAGGAACTCGGCGGGTTTCGCCCAGCCGACGAAGTCGATGGGCAGGCCCTCGGCCTGCGCCTTGAACCGCTCGATCGAGTCGTCCATCGCGTGGCCGGCGACGAGGCAGCGCCAATCGCCGGGACCGATCCGCCGGAAGGCGTCGATCATCGTGCCGACCCCCTTCTCGTTGTTGATCCGGCCGAGATAGCCGAAGGTCATCGGCTGGCCGGTCCGGTCGATCCGGCGCCTGGCCTCCGGGTCGCCCTCTGGGACGGTGCAGGAATAGAAGATCACCCGGCGCCGCTCGGGCGCGAGATGCGCGAACAACCCGTGGCCGACATGGGTCTTGAGGATCTCGGTCCCGACGCTGACGACCGCGTCCACCGACCGGTTCGTGATCTGCTTGGCGGCGTTGACCACCTTGCAGCCCAGGTGCCAGCGGTCGCACGGCTTGCCGTCCCTGAACATCGCGGCGTTGCCGCAGATCAGGTCGTACTCGCAGACCGTGTGGACGATCGGGATCCCGCGCTTGGCCGCCTCGCGCCAGACGAGAGTCGAGACGTCGAGCAGCGAGTGCGTGTTCACGATGTCGGGCCGGAAATCGTCGAGGACGCGGCCGAACTCGGCCGCGACGGCGAAATTCCACTGCTGCTTGAGCTTCGCCCAGGCGCGGCCGAAGCGGCTCGCCTGGGGCCAGTCCTCGAGCCAGAAATCGTTGTGGTGGGCCATGCGGTAGACGGTGACGCCGCCCCGCACGCTCTTGGGCTCGGGCTCCCGGGCGATGCAGGCCGCCGCCACCGTGTGGCCGGCCGCGACGAGTTCCTCGGCGAGGTGCTCCACCGAGCGCTCGGCGCCGCCCACGATGTAGGGCGGGTAGAGGGCGCTGAGATGCAGGATCCGCAGGGGGCCGGTCACCGCGCGCGCGGCCGCCTGATCCCTCGGGCGGTCCCGGTCCTGGGCGCGGGGTTCCTCCGAGAGGACCCGGGCGTAGCTCGACGACAGGGTGGGGGTCATCATGAACGGCACTCGCTGAGGTGCGGGCGCTCCGCGCGGGCGGAAGGCTCGGGAAGCGGTTCGATGGAGGCCGCGTCGCGGGTCGCGGCGTAGAGATCGAGATAGGCGGTCGCCACAGCGACCGGATCGGTGCCGGCGCGGATGCGTGCGGCGCGGGCGAGCCCCTCGGCGAGACGGGCCGGCTCCGCGATGATCCGGGCCATCGCGGCGGCGAGCGCCGGCGCGTCGCCGGGCGGGACCAGCCAGGGGCCGGACCCGACCTGCTCGCCGATGCCGCCGGTCGCGGTGCCGATCACCGGGACGCCGCGCCCGTAGGCCTCTGCCACCGTCCGGCCGAAGGGCTCGGGCCAGATCGGCGGGACCACGAGGCAGTCGAGATCGTCGAGGAAGGCGTCGCGCTCCGCGTAGCCCGGGAAGGTGACGGGCAGGCCCTCGGCCAGGGCACGGTAGCGGTCCAGCCCGTCCACGGCACGGCCCGCGACGGCGAGGTGCCAGCCGGTTTCCGGCAGGCGCCGGCAGGCCTCGAGGAGGACGTCGAGGCCCTTTGCGCCCTCGATCCGGCCCAGATAGCCGAACCGGACCGGCGCGCCGGGCGCCCGCTTCGCCCGCGTCACCGGCGAGCCGGGCGGGATGGGGTTCCAGATCACCCGGCGCAGCGACGGCGGCACATGAGCGAAGAGGCCGGCGGCGAGGTGGCGGTCGAGGATGTCCGAGCCCACGGCGGCGACTGCCGTCACGGCGCGCTGGCAGCGCCGGTGCGGCGCGGCGTAGAGGCGGCACTTGAGATGCTGCCGGGCGCAGGGACGCCCGTGGCGCACCATCGCGCCGTTGGTGCAGAGGCTGGTGAAGTCGTGCAGCGTGTGCACGACCGGCACCCGGAGCCGCCGGAGCATCGGCCAGAGCGCCGGCGGTAGCTCGGAGATGGAATGCGTGTTCACGAGGTCGGGGGCGTAGTCCCGGACCGCCCGCTCCATCCGGTCGACGGCGTGGCGGTTCCACTGCGCCGCGACCTTGTAGCGGAGGCGCTCGACCCGCCCGCGCTGCGGCCAATCGAGGATGTGGAACGGCGTCCCGTAGCCGATCCGGTAAACCGTGACGCCGTCCTGCAGGACCGGTCCGCCCTCGGTCCGCGCCGCGCAGGCAACGGCGACGCTGTGGCCGAGATCCGCCTGGGTCCGGGCGAGCGTCTCGACCATCAGTTCGGCGCCGCCGACCTGCTCGGGTGCGTAGAGGGAGCTAAGGTGCAGGATGCGCATGCGGCACCTCCCGGGCGGAACGCGCCGCCGCGCCGTCTTGAAGCGCGTCGAGCAGCAGTGTCTCGTAGCGGCGGGCGGTCTCGGCCCAGTCGTAGCGCCGGACATTGTCGCGGCCGCGGGCGATCAGCGTGTCCCTGAGATTGGGCTCGTCCAGCAGGCGGCGCAGGCACTCGGTCAGCGCCGCCGCGTCGGCGGGATCGAAGGTGAGGGCGCCGGCTCCCGCGATCTCGGGCGTCGCGGAGCGGTCCGAGCAGATCACGGGACAGTCAAGGGCCTGCGCCTCCAGAACGGGCAGGCAGAATCCCTCGGCGAAGGACGGGACGCACAGGCACAGCGCGCCGCGATAGAGGGCCGCCAGCCTGTCGTCGCCGATGCCCGACAGGCGGGTCAGGGGGATCGGCGCGTCGCCGATTGCGGCGGCGACGGCCTCGTCGGAATCCTCGCCGACGTGGACGATCCCGATCCCCGGCCTCCCGAGCGCGACCACGGCGCGCGCAAGGGTCGCGAAGTTCTTGTTGTAGAGGGCGTTGCCGACGGCCAGCACGTACGGCCCCGCCGGGACTTCGGCGACGGAACAAGCCACTGATGGGTCCAGCATGGCCGCGGACGGCACGGTGCGCGTCCGGCCGCGGAGCCGCGGGTAATGGTACTCCAGATCGCGCCGTGTCGCGTCCGAGACGGCGATTACCCGGGCGCTGTTGCCGAGGACCAGGCGGAAGATCGGGTCGGTGGTCAGGGCCTCGCGGGAGCGGACGCGCTCGGGCAGCGTGCGGAAATACAGGTCGTGCACCACGCTGACGCGGACGCGGCCGCCGAAGGCCGCCCCGTACGGGTCGATGTTCAGCACGACGTCGATGGCGCGGGCGCGGCACAGCCGCGGGACGGCGAGGCACTGGCGCAGGACGTCGAGCAGCATGATCCGCGGCCGCGGCACCGTCACGACCTCGACGCGGTCGCGGATCGACGCCGGCAGCTGGTCGCGGCGCCACGGGGAGCGGAGCACCACCGCGAAGGTGCCGCGCGCGACCAGGCCGGCGATCACCCGGAAGGCGACGAGCGCGACGCCCGACGGCCGACCGGCATGCTGGCTCGGCATGTTGACGAGGACGCGCGGCATGGCGGGTCTGGCGGCTCCGAACGGGAAGGGGGATCGCCGGCCCGTCAGGCCCGGCCGGCGACCTGGAGGATGATGTCGGCGAGATCGCGCTGCATGCTCTCCGCGCCGTAGCGGGACAGCGCCCGCTCGCGCGCGAGCGCGGCGCGCGCCCTGAAGGCGTCGGGATCGGCGAACAGCGCCGACAGGGCCGCCGCGAGGCGATCCGACCGACGCGGCGGCACCAGCGTCCCGGCCGCGCCGCCGTCGAGGATCTCAGTGGACGCGCCGGCGTCGGTGGCGATCACCGGCACGCCGACCAGCATCGCCTCGACCAGGGTGCGGCCGAACGGTTCGGGATCGACCGAGGGGTGCACGACCGCGTCGACCGCCTGCATCAGCCGGGGGACGTCGTCGCGCTGTCCGAGGAACAGCACCCGGTCCGAGAGGCCGCGCCGCGCCGCGAGGTCGCGCAGGTGCGCCGCGTAGGCATCCTCGCCGAATAGCGGCGCCCCGACCACGACGCAGCGGAGGCCGGACAGGGTCGCCAGCGCCTCGATCAGAACGTCCTGCCCCTTCCAGGGCGCGAGGCGGCTGAAGACGCCGACGAGGGGGCCGTCCGGCAGGCCGAGTTCCGCGCGCAGAACGGCGGCGGAGCAGGGTGCCGGATCGACGTCGAGGCCGTTCGGCACGACGCGGATCAGCGACCGGCGCCCGCCGGCCTGGACGAAGGCCCGCGCGGCGGCCTCGGAGGGAACGATCACCCGGGCGGCGCAGAGATTGGCGAGCCGGATCTGCAGGATGCGCTGCGCCCGGCCGAAATGCGCCCCGTCGAGGATGTCGTGGAGGTGCCAGATCAGGGGGCGCCCGGCGGCGCGCGCGGCCAGAGACGAGAGCAGGAAGGCCTTCTGCGAGTTGGCGTAGACCACGTCGCAGGACCGGGCCGATCGGGCGATCTCCAGCGCCAGGGCGCCGAGCTGGCCCAGGACCGGGAGCGCGCTCAGCGGTGACACGTCCCGCCGGAGGCCCGCCAGGGCGGACTGGCGACGCGCGAGACGGATCTCCAGACCCGCGTCGCGGAGGGCCGCGGTCAGCGCGCCGTCCTCGAACAGGAAGGCGCTGGAGCCCGCCCAAGGCCGGACTGCGTCGCGGAGCACCAGCTCGGCACCGGACATCGTTCCGGTATGGCTCACGAACAGGACCCGCGGCCGCGCGGCGACGACGGACCGCGCGGCCTGCGCCCGGTCCAGGAGGCCGCGCTTCGCGAGCGCGTCGGCGGGGAGCACTTCGGTCATCGCGCGCTCGCGGCCGTGCGGGGATCGGGCAGCGGCATCACGTCGTAGGTCGACTGGATGCCCGGGCGGACCATCGTCATGGCGATCCCGAGGACGTGTCCGCCGGCGCGGCGCAGGTTCGCCACGGTCTCGACCGTATCGGAGAGCTGCGAGCGCCCGTAGCGGGCGCAGCAGAGCACGCCGTCGACGTGGCGGGCCAGCATCGCCGCATCCATCAGGAGGCTGGTCGGCGGGGTGTCCAAGAGGACGAGGTCGTAGCGGCGGCTCCACTTGAGGAAGTCGGCCATCCGGTCGCCCATCAGGAGCTCGGTCGAGTCGGCCGTCGGCGTTCCCGCGGGGATGACGTCGAAGCGTCCGGCCTGGACCACCACGTCGGCCGGGTCGATCTCGCCGCGGAGCACGCCGCCGAGGCCGGGGCCGCGGCCGAGTCCTAGGGAGGCCTCGAAGTTCGGCCGCCGCAGGTCGCACTCGACCACCAGCACCCGGCGGCCGCTCGCGGCGCCGATGCCGGCCAGCGCGAAGGCCGTGAACGACTTGCCCTCCCGCGGCTTCGCCGAAGTCACCAGGATGACGCGGGACTTGCAGGCGCCCGCCAGCACGAGATGGGCGTGCAGGTTGCGCAGGACGTTCTGCATCACCGGGTCGACCCGCGCCCGCGCCAGGGCCTCCGCGAGGTCGAGCTCGCGCTGCCGCTCGGAGAAGCGGCCGACGAGGCCGGCGGGCTCCAGGCTCGGCAGCTGCGCGAAGACCGGGGCGCCGGTGCCGGCCATGAGCTGCGCCGAGGTGCGCACGCGCCGGTCGGTGTAGTCGCGCAGCAGCGCGGCGGCGGCCGCGAGCACGCCCGCCAGCACGATGCCGCCCGCCAGGAACGGCACGGCCTTGGGCGAGAACGGCTCCTGCGGCAGCTCGGCGAGGCTGACGAGCCGCGTGCTGCCGGTGAGTATGCGCCGCTCGGTCTCCAGCTCGCCCGCCCGCTTGACCAGATCGGCGTAGCGGGTGCGCTTGATCTCGGCGTTGCGCACCATGCCCTCGATCGACGCCTCGTCGTCCATGGCGGCGGCGGCGTCGGTCTTCGCCGTCTCGAGCTGGGCGCGCAGCGACTTGGCCAGGGCGTTCGAAGCCTCGTAGGACTTGCGCAGGCCCTTGGCGACGTTGCCGATCTCCTGCTCGATCCGAGCGCGCAGGCTCGCCTGCTCGGTCTCGAGCGCCCGGATCACCGGGTGGTTCGCGCCCAGCAGGGTGCTCTGGTTGGCGAGCTGCGCGCTGACGCCGCTGAGCTGCTGCTTCAGCGAGACGATGGTCGGGCTTGCCAGGACGGCCGGGGCGCTGTCGGCGCCGCGGGCACCCTTGGCCTCGATCTCGGAGAGCCGCGCGGCCGCGTCCGCCTTGGCGGTCTCGGCCGCGGCGAGCTGCTGGCTGATGCTGGTGAGCCGCTCCGCGCTGATCGGGGCGAGCGAGCCCTTCAGCAGGCCCTTGCGGCGCCGGAAGGTCTGGATGCGGGTCTCGTCGGCCCGGATCGAGGCGTCCAGCTGGCTGATCTCGGTGTGCAGCCAGTCGGCCGCCGCCTTGCGGCTCGAGGCCTGCGCCTCGCGCTGGTCATCCAAGAAGGCGTTGATCAGGCCGTTGGCCATCGTCTGCGCCGTCTCGGGCAGCGGCGACTTGTAGCCGATGGTGATGATGCGCGAGCGACCGGAGCTCAGGACCGTGTAGCGCTTCTGCAGGTAGTCGACGAGCGCGTTGCGGTCGGTCGTGAGCTTCGTGCAGGCGGCGTCCTTCTTCTCGCTGATCCGGTCGGGATGCCCCCCTGTGGCCGCGTAGCGGCACTCGGCCAGCACCGCGGCGACCAGGTTGTCGTCGATCGCGAGGCGCAGGAGCCGCGGCGAGCGGATCACCAGGATCTGGCTCTCGATGTCGGCCGGGTCGCCGATCTTCTGGATCCAGGCCATCGAGGCGTTATTGGCGCCCGGTTCCGCCTCGGCCACGATGACCGAGCCGCTCGCCACGTATTGCCGCTGGATCATCAGCAGGGCGGTCACGGCGAGGCCGAGGACGGTGGCGAACACCGCCGCGAACAGGTAGCGGCGATGCCAGATCCGGGCGAGGGCCGCGGCCAGCGGACCGCCGCGCGCCGGCTCCTGGGCGAGGGCGCGAACCGGCGTCCGGTCGGCCAGATCGACAGTCAGGAAGGACATGCGGCGCGTCCTCAGCCGACGGCTTCGAGGCGCGGCAGGATCCGCGGGCGCGTCTCGCAGGCGGCCCGGTGCATCGCCATCTGGTCGTCGACGAAGGTCGAGAACCGGCTGCGGAACAGCTCGGCCGAGAACAGCTCGGCCTGCGCCCAGCAGGCCTCGCGGGTGAAGTGGCTCTCCTGCAGCAGGAAGCGCTGGACGCACTCGGCGATCGCCACGGGCTCGGGCGTGTCGAAGAACATCCCGGTGCGCTGCGGGCCGCGGGTCTGGACCGTCTCGCGGGCGCCCCCGCGGCCCAACGCGAGGACCGGCGTGCCCTCCGACGTGGCCTCGACCACGATGATCCCGAAATCCTCCTCGGCCGCGAAGATGAAGGCGCGGGCCGTGGCCATGAGGTGGCGCAGCTCCGCGTCGGGCACGAAGCCGGAGAACGACACGTTCGGCCCCGCGATCTCGCGCAGCCGCGCGGCATCGGGCCCGGTGCCCGCCACCACGAGTTCGAGGTCGGGGAGCAGCGCGAACGCGCGGATCACCGCCTCGACGTTCTTGTACGGCACGAGCCGGCTGGCCACGAGGAAGTGGTTGCCGCGCGGCCCGTCATACTGCTGGATCGGCAGCGTGATCGGCGGGTGGATGACCTCGGCGGTGCGGCCGTAGACCTTGTGGATGCGGCGGGCGACGAAAGCGGAGTTGGCCACGATCGCGTTGGGACCGGCCGCCGTGCGAAAATCCCAGACGCGCATCCGGTGCAGGATCAGCCGGGCGAGCACGCTCTTCATGCCCGCGTCGCAGCCGCTCTCCCGCAGGTAGGTGTGCTGCATGTCCCAGGCGTAGCGCATGGGCGAGTGGATGTAGGAGACGTGGAGCTGGTCGGGCCCGGTGAGGACGCCCTTCGCCACCGCGTAGCTGCTCGAGATGACGAGATCGTAGGCCGACAGGTCGAACTGCTCGATCGCGAGCGGCATCAGCGGCAGGTAGTTGCGGTGCCGCGTCCGCGCGAAGGGCATGCGCTGGATGAAGCTCGTATGCGCCTGGGTGTAGCCCAGCCGCGCCCGGTCTGCTTCAGGCAGGAAGTCGAAGAGCGCGAAGACATCCGCGTCCGGATAGATCCGCAGCAGCTGCTCGAGGACACGCTCGGCGCCACCGACGATGTACAACCAGTCGTGAACGATCGCGACACGCATCACAGCTTCCTCGTCGGTGCGCCGGACGCTGGACCATGCATTACGTCCTGCCGGTCCCGCCGGTGACAGCGGGCCAAGGCACACACGAGAGGGTAATAGCAGCGTGATCTGTAAAAAAGGGGTCACCGCCGCAGCAACAGTCGAAAATAGCGCCTGTTTAGACGAGAGACGCGGCGTGTAAACTTAATTTTTGCCAATAATTAACGTTAAGCGAAGGGTGTTCTCAGACCTGCAATCTTCGGCATGACTCCCCGTGGGTGCCCGCTGCGCCGGGTCGGCACACCGGCGGCGGGGGCCCGGCTGCGCGGCCTACGAAGCGGCCGGAACGGGCAGGGGATCGGGCGAGGGCCGCCGGTCGAGCCGGCGCCGCAGGGCCGCGATCACCGGCGTCTCGACATACCGGAACAGCAACTCGCCGGCGGCGACCGCCGCCGGGAACGCGATCGCGAAGATCAGGGCGGCGCGCGCGAAGCCGGGCGCGACGACGAGCGCCGCGATCTTGGCGGCGCTGTGCAGCAGCAGGTTGTGGACCAGGTAGAAGGAATAGCTGGCATTGCCCTGCGACAGCAGCCAGCGCGACTTCAGGGCGATGCCGCCCCGCTCCAGCAGCAGCATCGCACCGACGATCAGGACGGCCGCTGACCCCCAGATCAGCGGGCGCGCGAAGCCGGACAGCTCGGGGCTGACGCCGAGCGCGTCGGCCACGATCTGGCCGCCGAGGATGAGCACAAGAGCGGCCGCGACGGCCGCGCACGCCACGCGCCGGACCGGGAAGCCCGCGGCCGGCGCCCGGAGCCGCAGGTAGGCGTATCCCAGCCCGATGCCGGCGGCGAACTCGATCAGGATCGGCTTCGTGTAGTACGCCCAGTAGAGATTCGACGCGGGCAGCAATCCGAGCAGGATCAGCGCCAGGAAGATCGCGGCCGCACCGAACGCCCGGAAGGCGGGTCTCGGCACCATGAGCAGCGCCGCGAAGACCACGTAGAAGAACATCTCGTAATTGAGTGTCCAGCCCACGGAGTTGAGCGGCTCGACGAAGCCGCCGCGGGAGAACGGCAGGAACAGCAGGGACTGGACGACGTAATCTGGCCGGATCTCCACGATCCCGATGGGCTTCAGGCCCGTCAGCGCGATGAGCGCCAGGGCGAGCGTGACGAGCCAGTAGACCGGGACAACGCGCGACGCGCGGCGGAGCAGGAACTCGCCCGGGCTCTCGCGGCGCCCGCTCGTGCTCACGAACATGATGAACCCGGAGAGCACGAAGAACACGTCGACCCCGCTCGCGCCGAAGGCGAGCAGATCCGGTCTCGGCAGCACGGGGCCGATGTAGAGGCCGAAATGCGTGAGGAAGACGAGGTACGAGGCGACGGCGCGCAGGATTTGGAGGTTGTAGATCATCGCGCGCCGGCTGATCGCTGGGCCCGCCCGGGAAGGGCGACGTCGCGCCCTTATGGCCGAGATGGCCCCGCCGCGTCACGACGAGTCCGGAAACGTCCTAAATGGCCCGGGTCTCGAATTTAAGATCAGGCGGGGCATTTACACGCATGAGTTGCTAAATCCGCGAAATCTCTGGACGGACGATCACGAAAGCAAGAGCTGGAAAGTGATCGTAAAGGTCGCGCCGCCGAATGTAAGCCGCCGGCCACATCCGGTTCCTGTTTGCACGGCGCGCAACCCTGTGTCGCCCTCTACGGACCGCTATTTACTATTAATCAATAGATAATTTGACGCCGAGCCGATCCGTTCAATAGCGTCGTGATAACTGGAATAAGGAGTTCCGCCTTGAACATCGCTCAAGACATCCGTGAGATTCTCGGGGCGAACGAAGCCTTCGCCGGGAAGGCCGACCAGCTCTCCGAGGATGACAGCCTGTTCGATCTCGGGCTGGACTCGTTCGGTTCCGTCCAGCTGATGCTGGGCCTCGAGGAGCGCTTCAGCATCGAGTTCCCCGACGAGCTCCTGAACCGCAAGTCGTTCTCGTCGATCCGCGCGATCCGCGAGGCCGTCTCCACCCTCATCCAGCAGGAAGCCGCATGAGCACGCTCGCCGCGCGCGCCGAGCGGGCCGCGGCGGTGGCGGCGCACCACGCCGACGCCGTCGACCGCGAAGGCCGCTTTCCCGAGGAGGCCGTGGCCGCGATGAGGTCCGAGCGGCTACTCGGCCTCCAGATCCCGGGCCAGTTCGGCGGGGAGGGGGCGGGGCTGACGCAGATCGCCGAGCTGTGCAGCACGCTCGGGCAGGCCTGCAGCGCGGCCGCGATGGTCTTCGCGATGCACCACATCAAGGTCTCCAGCCTCGTGACCCACGGCATCGACAGCCCGTGGCACGGGCGCCTGATGGAGCGCATCGCGCGCGAGCAGCTGCTGGTCGCCTCCTCGACCACGGAGGCGGGCATCGGCGGGGACCTGCGCAACAGCCTCTGCGCCGTGGAGACGACCGGCGAGGTCTTCGCCCTCGGCAAGGACGCGTCGGTGATCTCCTACGGCGCCCACGCCGACCTGATTCTCGCCACAGCCCGGCGCCATCCGGACGCCGCGACGTCCGATCAGGTCCTCGTCGCGCTGATGGCCGACCAGATCTCCCTCGCGCGAACGGGCGACTGGGACACGCTCGGGATGCGCGGGACCTGCAGCGACGGCTTCCGCCTGGAGGCGCGGAATGTCCCGGTCGAGCAGATCCTCCCGAAGCCGTTCGCGGAGATCGCCGCCCAGTCGATGCTGGCCTCATCGCACCTCCTGTGGAGCAGCGTCTGGTACGGGATCGCGACCTACGCGGTCGACCGCGCCCGCGCCTTCGTGCAGGCCGAGGCGCGGCGCCGGCCCGGGCAGGTGCCGCCGACCGCGACGCGCCTCGGTGAGGTCTCCAGCGCGCATCAGGCCATGCGCGGCACCATCGTGTCGGCCCTGCGCCGCTTCGAGGACGCGCACGGCGACGCCGACACGATCGGCTCCGTCGGCTTCTGCGTGATGCTCAACAACCTGAAGATCACCGTCTCCGACATGGCGGTCGACATCGTCCGGCGGGCGCTCGCGATCGTCGGCCTCGCCGGCTACCGCAACGACACGCCCTTCAGCCTGGGCCGGCCGCTGCGCGACGTCCTCTCCGCGCCGCTGATGATCGGCAATGACCGCATCCTCGCCAACACCGCCAAGCTCCTGCTCGTGCAGAAGGGCAGCGGCCAGCTCATGAGCGCGTGATGGAATCGATCTCCTCTCCCCCCGGCGACGTCGTGCTCGAGGACGAGCCGGCCGGCGGTCCCACCTTCCTCGACCGCCTGTTCGACCACGGCCTGCTCGTCCGAACCGGCGTCGACGGCCTCTACGGCCGCAGCGGCGGATTCGAGAGCGTCGTCGACGCCCTCGACCGGATGATCACGCGACTCGGAGCCGCCGAGGAGGCCGAAGTGCTGCGCTTCCCGCCGGCCATGAGCCGCCCGGCCTTCGAGCGCAGCGGCTACCTGAAGGGCTTCCCGAACCTCGCCGGCACCGTACACAGCTTCTGCGGCGACGCGCGCGGCCACGCCGAGATCCTCGCCTGCCTCGAAGCCGGGACCGACTGGACCGGGCAGCAGGAGGCCACCGACATCGTGCTGACGCCCGCGGCCTGCTACCCGGTCTACCCGGTCGCCGCCGCGCGGGGCGCGCTGCCGGCCGAAGGCCGCCTGTTCGACCTGCAATCCTACTGCTTCCGGCGCGAGCCCTCGCTCGAGCCGACCCGGATGCAGCTGTTCCGGATGCGCGAATACGTGCGCATGGGCAGCCCCGAGCAGGTCCTGGCCTTCCGCGAAGCCTGGCTCGAGCGCGGCACGGCCATGATCCGCGCCCTCGGTCTCCCGCTCGCGATCGACGCGGCCAACGACCCGTTCTTCGGCCGCGCCGGCCGGATGCTCGCCAACAACCAGCGGGCGCAGGGACTGAAGTTCGAGCTGAACGTCCCGGTCAACAGCGTCGACAAGCCGACGGCCTGCCTCAGCTTCAACTATCACCAGGACCATTTCGGCAGCACCTGGGAGCTGCGCCAGGCCGACGGCGAGGTCGCCCACACGGCCTGCGTCGGTTTCGGCCTGGAGCGGATCACGCTGGCGCTCCTGCGCCACCACGGGCTCGATCTCGCCGCGTGGCCGGCCGCCGTGCGCGCCGAGCTGTGGGGCTGAGGCGGTGACCGCCGCGCTGCGCCTGCCGGAGGGTCTCAGAGCCGCGGGACCCTACGTCCCGCACCCGCTCCACGATTCCGGCCGCGACTGGCCGGAGACGAACTGCTACGTCGACCTCTGGATCGAGCTCCTGCACGGACGCGGCCTCGTGCCGGAGGCGATGCTGGGCTTCACCCTGCGGCAGGATTTCGAGGGCGACCAGTTCACCTTCTTCAAACCGCCGACCGGTGATATCGAGCGCCTCTACGGTCTGGAGGTGCTGGAACTCGCGGTCTACGGCGGCCTCGAGAACCACGCCGTGATCCAGGCCGCGGCCGGCCGGCCGGTGCTGGTCGAGGTCGACGCGATCTACCTGCCGGACACCCAGGGGACCACCTACGGACGCGAGCACGGCAAGACCACGATCGGGATCTTGGCCCTCGATCCGGCCGCGCAGGAGCTCGATTACCTGCACAATGCGGGTCGCTTCCGCCTCGCCGGGAAGGATTACGCCGGGATCTTCGGGCCGGCGACGCTGCCGCCCTACGCCGAGTTCGTGAAGACCGTCGCACCGTCGCTCGGCGCGGCGGATCTGCCGGCGGTCGCGCGCGAACTGCTCGTCCGGCATCGCGCCCGGGCGCCCCGGCGCAACCCCGTCCTGGCGTTCCGCGACACCCTCGCGGCGACGGCCGCGGAGCTGGTCGTCCGGCCGCTCAGCGTGTTCCACGCCTATGCCTTCAACACGACGCGCCAGCTTGGCGGCAACTTCGAGATGCTCGCCAGCCATCTCACGTGGCTCGAGGACCGGGAGGCCGACGGATTCGGGCCAGCCGCCGCGGCCGCCGCGGACCTGAGCCGCGAGGCCAAGGCCTTCCAGTTCCAGCTCGCCCGCGCGTTCCATCGCCGCTCGGCCGAGGGCCTGGCGCCGCGCCTCGACCGCCTCGCGGCGACCTACGACCGCGTCTTCGCGGATCTCGACCGCGCGCTGGACCGCTGAGAGGCGTCGTGGCCCGCATCCGCAGCGTCGACGACCGCGCGCCGGAGGTCCGGTTCGGACCCTGGCGACTCGCCGCGACGCCGGCGGGCGCCTGCGCGGGTCCCGGCAATCTTGATGAGGTCACCGGCTGGATCGCTGCCGAGGTTCCGGGCACCGCCGCCGACGCCCTTCGAGCCGCCGGACGCTGGAGCGAGGCGGCGCCGGAGCCGATCCACGACCGCGACGTCTGGTATCGGACACGCATCTCCGGTTCTGGCCCGGCCCGGCTGCGTTTCAGGGGCCTCGCCACCCTCGCCGAGGTCTGGCTCGACGGTGTCCCAGTCCTGTGCGCCCGCGCAATGTTCGAGGAGCACGTCGTCGACGTGGACCTCGGCGGCGCCTCCGACCTCGCGCTGTGCTTCCGCGCGCTCCGCGCGGAACTCGACCGCCCGGCCAAGCGCGGGCGCTGGCGGCCGCGGATGATCACGCCCGGGTCGCTGCGCCATGTGCGCACCAGCGTCCTCGGCTTCATGCCGGGCTGGTGTCCCGAGATCGACCTCGTCGGGCCCTACCGCCCGATAACCGTCGAGCCGGTCCGCCCCCGCGCGAGCGCCGCGGATGTGCGTACGACCCTCGACGGCGACGTCGGCCGGGTGGCCGTGCGCCTGCGGGTCGACGGTCCGGTCGGCATCGTCCTCCTCCGATGCGGCGGCGGCGAAGCCCCGCTCGCGGAGGTCGAGCCGGGCCTGTTCGCGGGCGCGCTGGCGCTGCCCGGCATCGCGCCCTGGTGGCCGCATACCCACGGCGCACCGAACCTCCACCCGGTCGAAGTCCGCGTCGACGGGGCGCAAATCGACCTGGGCCGCGTCGGCTTCCGGACCCTGTCGCTCACGCGACCGTTCGCGGAGGGGCTCGCGCTGGCCGTGAACGGCGTGCCGCTCTTCTGCCGAGGCGCCGTCTGGACGCCGCCGGACCTCGTCGGGCTGGGCTCGGACGGCACCCGCGCCTCGCTCGAGCTGGCGCGCGAGGCCGGCATGAACATGCTGCGCGTGCCCGGGACGACGCTCTATCCGGCCCCGGACTTCTACGATCTCTGCGACGAGCTCGGCATCCTGGTCTGGCAGGACCTGATGCTCGCCAACTTCGACTACCCGCACGTCGAACCGGCCTTCGCGGCCGCGCTCGACCGCGAGTTGACCGGATTCCTCGACCGCACGCAGACCGCGCCGTCGCTCTGCGTGGTCTGCGGCGGCAGCGAGGTCTGGCAGCAGGCGGCGATGCTCGGGGCGCCGCGCGCCGTCTGGGCCGACGCCTACTGCGCGGAGACGCTGGCGGAGCGGGTGGCAGCGCGGCGGCCCGATCTCGTCGTCGTGCCGAACTCGCCCTCCGGCGGCGACCTGCCGTTCTCGCCGCGCGGGGGTTGCACGCACTATTTCGGCGTCGGCGCCTATCGACGGCCCCTGGAAGATGCCCGCCGGGCCGAGGTCGGGTTCGCCAGCGAGTGCCTCGCCTTCGCCAACCCGCCCGAACCCGGCACGCTGGGCCCGACCGGACCGGCCGACCCGCTCTGGCAGGCCGGCATCCCGCAGGACCGCGGCACCGATTGGGACTTCGAGACGGTGCGCGACCACTACGTCGGCGCGCTCTACGGCGTCGATCCGGCGTCCCTGCGCGCCGAGGACCCGGACCGCTACCTCGAGCTCGGCCGCGCCGCGGTGGCCGAGGTCATGGAGGCGACTTTCTCCGAGTGGCGCCGGCCGCGCTCGCCGACGGCCGGCGGCCTCGTCCTGATGATGCGCGACCTCGCGCCCGGAGCCGGCTGGGGCGTGATCGACTGGACGCAGCGCCCGAAATCGGCCTGGTACGCGCTGAGGCGCGCCTTCCGCCCGGTCCAAGTCCTCCTGACCGATGAGGGCCTCGACGGCCTCCATGTCCACGTCCTCAACGAGACGGCGACGGCCCGGGCGCTGACGCTGTCCCTGATCTTCTGCGATGTGGCGGGCCGCGTCGCGGCGCGCGCCGAGCGCGATCTCGTGGTTGGCCCGCGGGCGGCGCTCACGTTCACCTCCGCGACCCTTCTCGGGCGCTTCTTCGACGCCACCGACAGCTACCGCTTCGGGCCCCGGATCCACGATCTCGCGCACGCGCGGCTGACCGACGCCGACGGGCGCGTGATCGCCGACAGCTTCCACGTCCTGAGCGCGGGGCCGCTCGACCGGTCGACCGTCGGCCTCCGGGCCGAAGCTGTCGCGACCGAGGCGGGGCCGGGTCTGCGGATCAGCACCGAGCGCTTCGCCCGCGGCGTCCAGGTGCTGGCCCCGGGGGCACGGCCGGCCGACAGCGGCTTCCACCTCGCCCCGAGGTCGAGCCGGATCATCTCCTTCGCGGAGGCCGCCCGGCTCCCGCGCGGGCGCGTGCGGGCCATCAACAGCGACGAGATCGTGGAATTCGGTCATGACGGGTGAAGTCGGGTCCGAGGCCGCGGTGTCGGTGCCGGTGACCTTCGACGGGCTGTTCGGGTGGCTTCATCCGGCGGCCGGGACGCGGGGCGTCGTCCTCTGTGGGGCCTACGGCTTCGAGCAGATGGCCGCGCATCGGCCCTGGCGCTCCCTGGCCGAGGGCCTCGCCGCGGCGGGCTGCCCGACGCTGCGCTTCGACTATCCGGGCGAGGGCGACTCGGCCGATCTGGACGAGGCGCGGGTCGCTGGCTGCGTCGCTGCGGTGCGTGGGGCCATCGCGTACCTGCGCGCGACGACCGGCGTCGCGGAGATCGTCGTCGTCGGCCTGCGGCTCGGCGCGACCTTCGCGGCTCTGGCCGGCGAGGCGGAGGCCGTCGACCGCCTCGTCCTGCTGGCGCCGGTCACGACCGGGCGCGCGTATCTGCGCGAGATGCGGCTGCGGGCGCAGACGATCGGCCGCCTGCCGGACGGGTCCGCCCCGGCGCAGGAGCCGGACAGCCTCACCGTGGGCGGCTTCCGGATGGAGGCGGCGTTCCTCACCGATCTCGCCGACCTGAACCTCGCGCGGCTCGCGCGGGCGCCGGCCCGCCACGCGTTGCTCCTCGCACCCGAGACCAAGGCGCTGGCCGCGAACCTCGGCGCTCTCGGCTGCGACGTGGCGACGGGAGCGTTCCCGGGTCTCGCGGCGCTCGTCGCCGATCCGATCTTCTCGGATGTCCCGACCGCGGATTTCGCCCGCGTCATCGGCTTCGCGACCGACGGGATGGCGGCCGCCGGGCCGCGACCCGGCGGCATCGCCATCGACGGGCGCCGGAACGGGCTGACCGGACCGGGCTGGGCGGAGGCGCCGGTCCGCTTCGGGCGCGGCCTGATCGGCATCCGCTGCCGGCCCGACCGGGCGGAAAGCGCGGCGCCGACGATCCTGTTCGTCTCGACGGGCATGAGCGTGCATTCCGGATGGGGGCGCCAGACCACGGATCTCGCCCGGCGCCTCGCCGCGGAGGGGATCGCGTCGGTCCGGTTCGACCTGCGCGGCATCGGCGACAGCGACGAGCGGCCGGACGGCCGCAAGCCCCTCTTCGCCGGGGACGGCTTCGCCGACGTCGCGGCGGCGGTCGACCTGATCGCCGGCGCGGGCGGCCCGATCCTGCTGGTGGGCGGGTGCAGCGGCGCCTACGCGGCCTTCCACGCGCTCTGCCGGGACCGCCGGATCGACGGCGCGCTCCTGCTCAACCTCTACTGCTTCGACTGGGACCCGGATCAGGACCTCGAACAGGTCATCCGGCAGACCTTCGGAAGCGCGTCCACCTACGCGGCCCTGCTCAAGCGGGGCGCGACCTGGCGCCGGCTGATCCGCGGCGAGATCCGGATCGCCGCCATCGCCTCGGTCCTCGCCCGGCGCGGCATCGAGGCCGGGATCCGCCGCCTGCGCCGGGCTCTCCGCCCCGGTCCGCTCGGGGGCTCGCCCGCCCGGCGGGTCGCGGCCCTCCGTCGGCGGGGCGCGGAGATCCGCCTGCTCTTCAGCGCGGGCGATCCGGGCCTCGCGGCCGTCCGCCGCCATCTGGGACGCTCGCCCGGACCGGCCGACCGCCGTGTCGGAGCGCCCGTGACGGTGGTACCGGGCGTGGACCACAATTTCGGTTCCCGCCAGGCCCAGGCCCGGGTCGCGGAGGCGCTGCAGGACCTCCTGCGCGCCGTCCGCCGCGCCCACGCGACGCGCACCGTCGCGGCGAAGGCCGCCGCGCCGGGAAGCGGTCTCACCCTGGCGGGCCGGACGTGACCCGTCTCACGCGCCGGTCGGCCCTCGCCCTGGCGGCGGGCGTCTTCGCGGCCGGGCGGGCCGCCGCGGCCGAGCCGCTGCACCGCTGCGAGGCGCTGATCGACTCGATCGGCGTCAACGTGCATCTCGGCCATCGCGGCACCCCCTACGTCGACCGCTTCGCCGCCTGCGCCCAGGCGCTCGACGAACTCGGGATCCGGCACCTGCGCGACGACATCGTGCTCGTCGGCGACGAGCCGGCCGGGCAGTTCGAGCGCATCGCCGATCTGGCCGACCGGGGCTACCGTTTCAGCCTGATCTTCTACGACGGGCTCACGCCGGGGCCGCGGGTGCCGCCGGAGCGCTTCGCCGAGATCGCCGGCTGGGCCGGCGACGGGCTCATCGTGGCGGAGGGCGGCAACGAGCCGCCGGTCGCGGCGCGGCCGGGCCTCGCGCGGCTCTCGGCCGATCATCAGGCGGCCCTGTTCCGCGCGGTGCGGGCGGACACGCGGGCCGAGGCCGTGCGTGTGGCCGGACCGAGCTACATCCAGGGTAACGTCGCGGCGGCGCAGAACCTCGCGGCGGTCGTCGACCTCGCCAACATCCACGCCTATCCCGGGGCCGAGCACCCGGAAACCGACGGCGGCGGCAGCCTCGCGCGCTTCGTCGCGGCCGCGCGCCCGGTCTTCGGCGACGCGCCCGTGATCGCGACCGAGAACGGCTACCACACGGCGCTCGCCACCGGCAGCGCCCACCTGCCGATCTCGCCGGGACTGCGCGCCCGCTACCTCCCGCGGATGCTGCTCTGGAGCTACCTCCAGAGCGTGCGGCGGACCTACCTGTACGAGCTGATCTCCAGCTTCGACCGCGGCGACGCCGATCCCGAGAGCCGCTTCGGCCTTCTCGCCCACGACGGTCGCCCCACACCCGCCTTCGCGGCGGTGCGCAACCTCGTCCGGCTGTTCGGCGCCCCCGCCGGGGAGATCGCCGCCGTTCCGGCCGATCGCGACGTCACGCTCGGCAGCCCCGTTCCCGATCTCATCACCGCACGGTTCGCGCGGCGGGACGGGGCGACGCTCGTCCCGATCTGGCTCGGCCTCGACGGCTGGGACCGGCGTAGCCGGGCACCCCGGCCGGACTTGCCGGCGCAGACCGCCGAGCTCCGGCTGTCACGGCAGCCCCGGCGGGTGCGCCTCCATCGCTTCGACGACGACGGCGCCGTGAGCGTGGTGGAGCTTCCCGCGGACAGGCGGGTGCCGGTCCCGGTCACGGACCGCCTCGGCGTCGTCGAGCTCACCTAGGGTCGCCGCCGACGGAGTCGTTCCGTGACGCGCCCGATCTCCGATTCTCGCGGAGGCCTGATCCATGCTGAGCTACCTGGGTGACACGATCGTCGGCCTGACCCTCGCGGTCCTGAACGCGCTGGCGCCGCTCGAAGTCCACGTGGACAAGGGCGTCCCCTATGCCGACGGGAGCGCGCACCGCGCCGACATCTACCGGCCAGCCGCCGGGAAGCCGCGTCCGGTCGCCGTGTTCCTGTACGGCGGCGGGTGGCGGACCGGATCGAAGGACGAGGTTGCCTACGTGGGCGCGGCCTTCGCGCGGCGGGGCGTCGTCGCGGTCATCCCCGAGTACCGCCACGTGCCGGCGGCGAGCCTCCAGGACATCCTCGCGGACAACGCCGCCGCCGTCGCCTGGACCCTCGCGCACGCGGCCGAGTACGGCGGCGATCCCGCCCGCGTCACCGTCGTGGGGCATTCCTCGGGGGCCTGGGCCGCCGCGATGCTGGGCCTCGACGCGACTTGGCTCCAGCGGGCCGGCTCCAGTCCCGCCAAGCTCGCCGGGATCGTCGGGCTGGCCGGACCCTACGCGACTTCGGCGCTGACCGATCCGCTGGATCGCCAGGTGTTCGCGGGCAGCGATCCGGCCCTGCAGCCGATCAACCACGCCGCCGATCCCCATCCGGCGATGCTGCTGGCCACCGGCGCGGCGGATCTCGACGTCAACCCCGCCGGAACCCTGTCGCTCGACCGGGCGCTGCGCGGCTTCGACGGCAGGGAGACGATTAAGATCTACCCGGGTCTCGGGCACGGGCAGATCGTCCACGCGATGAGCTTCCCGTTCAGTCTCCGGTACTCGGTCGCGGACGACGTCGCGCGTTTCGTTAAGGGCGCCCGTGCCGGCCCGTGAGGCCGAGCGCGCGAGGGCAGGGACCGGCGCGGCGCGCCGATCCCTGCGTCCCCATTCGACGGGCCGCGGGTCTCAGTGATAGCCCGGCGCGCCCGCCGCGACCTTGCCGCGGAACAGCCAGTAGACGTAGCCGGTGTAGGCCAGGATCATCGGGACCAGGATCACCGCGCCGGCCAGAAGGAACGCCTGGCTGCTCGGGTGGGTCGCCGCGTCCCAGATCGTGACCACCGGCGGGACGATCATCGGCCACAGGCTGATGCCGAGCCCGACATACGACATGAGGAACAGGCCCAGGGCGCAGAGGAACGGCTTCACTTCGGCCCGCCGATCGAGCGCGACGAAGAAGCGCCACGCCAGCAGCGCGACGAGCGCCGGCACCGGCGCGGCCAGGGCGAGATTCGGCCAGGACAACCACCGCGCGCGGAACGCGTCGCTGAGGATCGGCATCGCCGCCGAGACGACCACGATGGCCGCCAGCGTGACGAGGCCGAGCCGGCGCGCGAGCCGGTAGGCCCGGAGCTGGAGCTCGCCCTCCGTCTTCCAGATCAGCCAGCAGGCGCCGAGCAGACCGTAGCCGGCGACCAGGGCGGCCCCGGTCAGCACCGAGAACGGCGTCAGCCAGTCCCACCAGCCGCCCGTGTAGGCGCGACCCTCGACCCGGATGCCCTGGACCAGGGCCCCGAGGCAGATGCCCTGGCAGAAAGTCGCCACGTAGCTGCCCCACGAGAAGGACCGGTCCCAGGTCCGCTGGCTCGCGGGCGAGGCCGCGCGGAACCGCATCTCGAAGGCGACGCCGCGGAAGACCAGCGCGAGGAGCATCAGGATCAGCGGCATGTAGAGCGCCGGCAGGATCGTGGCGTAGGCCAGCGGGAACACCGCGAACAGCCCGCCGCCGCCGAG
This sequence comes from Methylobacterium sp. 285MFTsu5.1, assembly GCF_000383455.1. Classification (NCBI taxonomy): domain Bacteria; kingdom Pseudomonadati; phylum Pseudomonadota; class Alphaproteobacteria; order Hyphomicrobiales; family Methylobacteriaceae; genus Methylobacterium; species Methylobacterium sp. 285MFTsu5.1. The sequence continues at coordinate 225,845 of NZ_KB911271.1, forward strand.
GATGAGCCAGGTCTCGTTCCCGTCCCAGACCGGCGCCACGGTGTTGACCATGACGTCCCGGTCCGCCTTGCCGCGCACCGCCGGGAACAGGATGCCGACCCCGAGGTCGAAGCCGTCCATCACCACGTAGAGGAAGACCGCCGTGGCGATGAGAAGCGCCCAGATGAGCGTGAGATCGAGGGGCATCGGGCTACTCCGCGGGCTGCGCGAGGGGGCGGCCGGCAGTCGGAGCGCCGGCGACGAGGGCGGGGGCGGGCGTGATGCCGGCGGTGCGGATCGGCTGTCCGGGCGGCGGGCCGGGCTCGTGGGCGTGCGGCGCCTGATTGAACAGGTGCAGGAGGTACCAGATGCCCGCGCCGAACACCGCGAGGTAGACCGCCGCGAAGGCCGCCAGCGAGGCGGCGACGGCCGGGGCCGCCACCGGTGACACGCTGTCGACGGTGCGCAGCGCGCCGTAGACGGTGAAGGGCTGACGCCCCGCCTCGGTCACCGTCCAGCCGGCCGTGACCGCGATCAGGCCGGACGGCCCCATGCCGACCGCGAAGCGGTGCAGCCAGGGCGTGTCGTAGAGCCGCCCGCGGTGGCGCAGCCAGAGCGCGGCGAGACCGAGGGCGATCATCAGCAGGCCGAGGCCGACCATGATCCGGAACGACCAGAACACCAGGGGGAGGTTGGTCGGCCAGAGGTCGCGCGGCATGTCGTTGAGCCCGCGGACCTCACCGTCGAGATCGTGGGTCAGGTAGAGGCTGGCGAGGCCGGGAATCTCGATCCGGCCCCGCACCGCGCCCGCCTCCGCGTCCGGCCACCCGAACAGGATCGCGGGGGCCCGGCGCTCCGTCTGGAAATGACCCTCCATGGCGGCGACCTTGGCGGGCTGGTGCGCGTAGGAATTGCCGCCGTGCAGGTCGCCGATCACCAGCTGGGCCGGAGCCACAGCGGCGGCCATCCACATGGCCATCGAGAACATCAGCCGGGCCCGGGGATTGGCCCGGTCCCGCAGCAGGTGCCACGCGCCCACGGCGCCGACGATCATCGCGGTGGTGAGGTAGGCGCCGGTGACCGTGTGGGCGAAGCGGTAGGGGAAGGACGGGTTGAAGACGATCGCCCACCAGTCGGCCGGGTTGAAGCGGCCGTCCGGCGCGACGACGTGGCCGGTGGGTGTCTGCATCCAGGAATTGGCCGAGAGGATCCAGAACGCGGAGGTCAGGGTGCCGACGGCGACGAGGCAGGTCGCCAGGAAGTGGAGCCCCTTGCCGACCCGCTCCAGGCCGAACAGCATGACGCCGAGGAAGCCCGCCTCCAGGAAGAAGGCCGTGAGCACCTCGTAGCCGAGAAGCGGCCCGAGCACCGGCGCCGTCCGGTCGGCGAAGACCGACCAGTTCGTGCCGAACTGGTAGCTCATGACCAGGCCGGACACGACGCCCATCGCGAAGGCAACCGCGAAGATGCGGAGCCAGTAGCGGTAGGTGTCCAGATAGACGGCCTTCCCGGTGCGCAGCCAGAAGCCTTCGAGCACGGCGAGGTAGCTCGCGAGCCCGATGGTGAAGGCCGGGAACAGGAAGTGCCAGACGACGGTGAGCGCGAATTGGGCTCGCGCGAGATTGACTGCACTCGGCAGTTCGAGGGCGGACATCGCGGTCTCCAGGGGACGAACGCGGCAGCTCTGCCGTGGCACGGATCGCGACGCGTTGATTCAGCTCAAGGCCGGTGCCGTGAATCTGAGGGCGTCGGCGCGATTGCGCTGGATCAAGGCCCTCGCCCGCGCCACCCGCGACATCCTGCAGGCGAGCACCCTCTGCTGCCTCATGGCGCACTGACGGGCCGAACCGGCGCCGGGACGACTGGCGTTTGCCCGCCGGCGCGGTCTAGCGCGAGAAGTGCGTGGTCGACATGCGGTCCGTGATCAGCTCGGACGGGACCCAGTCGCTGGGCGGAACCAGCTCGCGTCGGATCAGCGCCAGGGCGTCGTCGACCGCGCGCCGGCCCTGGACGCCCGCGTCCTGGAAGATCGTCACGGCGAGGCGCAGGTCCTGCATCGCCTGCATGCCCTCGGCGGTGGCATCCAACCCGCCGATGCGGATCCGGCCCGCCGGAATCCTGGCAGCCTCGACCGCCTCGGCGGCGCCGAGCGCCATCTCGTCGCTGGTCGCGGCGATCGCGTCGATGCCGATGCCTCGGGCGAGCCACCCGGCGACGGTGGCCCGCGCCGTCGCGCGACTCGCATCCGTCGCGGCCTCCGCGACGAGGCGGAGGCGCGGGCTCTCCGCCAGCACCTCCCTGGCACCCCTGCTGCGGAGCGCCGAGACGGGATCGGTGGCGCTGCCCGCGAGGATCGCGACGCGTCCGGCCCCACCCGACATCTGGGCGAGCTTGCGCATCTGCAGCCGCCCGGCAACGAGATCGCTCGGCATGACCTGGGTGACGCGTCCGGCGAACCAGTCGGTCCGTGCGCCGTGGCCGATGAGGACGAGTGGTACGTCGGCTTCCAGGGCCAGCCGGGTGATCTACTCGCGCGCCGCGGAGTCGACCGGCACGACCACGAGAGCGTCGGCTCTCTCGGCGATCAGCCGCCGCGCCTGCGCGATCTGCTCGTCGCCCGCACCGTCGGGCGCGTAGGCGAAGCGAGTCGCGACGCCCCGCGCGCGTGCCTGCTCGTCGAGGCCGTCGTGCAGGCGCCGGGCGACGCCTACCGGTGTCAGGAACGCGATGGTGGTGGCCGAGGCCGGCAGCGCCCAAGCCGCGAGAGCGAGGACGAGGGATCCCCTCCGGAGCGACCCGCCGATCGAGCGGCCGCGTGCCCACTCAATCCAGTTCATGCGGCCAGTTCCGTCCCGCTCTCAGCGGGCCCGCCTCACGCCGCACGGAGGCTCTCCAGGAGGCCAGCGAGCGCCTCGCCGAGACGGGCGGCGTCCTGGGTCAGGCCGTCGGCCGCGGTCAACACGGCCGTCGTCGGCTCGGCCGCCTCGGGGATCTCGGTGACGCCCGCGCCCTCCGCGTCGAACTCCTCGGTGCCGTCGGTCGCCTCCGCGATGGCCGTCACGATCTCCCGCGCGGTCGCACCCGGCCGCTCCACGGACTCGACGATAACGTTCGCCGCGCGGCTCATGTCCTCGACCCGCGCCGTGATGCCCGCGATCGCCGACACCGCCGCGTCGGTCGAGCCTCGGATCTCGGAGACGTGCTGGCCGATGATCTCGGTGGCCTCCCTGGTCTGCGCGGCCAGGGCCTTCACTTCGGAGGCGACCACCGCGAAGCCGCGGCCCGCGTCGCCGGCCCGGGCGGCCTCGATCGTGGCGTTGAGGGCCAGCAGGTTCGTCTGTGCGGCGATCTTGGCGATGAGGCGGACCGCGTCGCCGATCCGGTCGACGGCGCTGCTCAGCGCCTGAACGCGGGTGGTCGTCCGGGCCGCGTCCGCCGCGGCGCTTCCGGCCAGGGCCGCGGTGGCCTCGGCCTGCGCCCCAACCTCTTCGACCGCCGCGCCGAACGTGTCGGCAGAGACGGTGATCTGCCGGACCTTCGATCGCGTCTGCGCGAGCGCGGCGCCTAACGTGGTCGTTCGAACCGCCCCATCGCGGATCGCTTGGCCCACGTCGTCGGCGGTGACGCGCAGTGCCGCGGCGGTCGAAGACACTGCCTCGACCATGCCGCCGATCATGGTCTCGACCCGCTCGGTCGCGTACTCGATCACGGCGCGGCGCTGCTCGCTCTGAGCGCGCGACCGATCGGCCTCCGCGTCCCGCAACACGGCCTGCCGCAGCGTTTCCTGAACAGCTCTCGTCGCGGCCGCCATGACGCCGAGTTCGGTGCAGACCGCTGCCGCCGGGACCGCGACGGTGAGATCGTGGTCGGCCAGTCGCTGCATGGCGCAGGCGAGCGCTGTCATCGGCTGCGCGACGCCGCGCAGGATGGCCTGCACCAGGACCAGGGCAGCCAGCGCAGCGGCGGACAAGCCGGCCACGAGGCTCGGGCGCAAGGTCGAGCCGGCGGCGTCGACAGCTCCGAGTTGCTCGGCGACCGCGGCGTCGCGGTCGGTCAGCAGCGCGTCGACATCCCGTGCGACGGCTGCCGCGTCGGCCTGAAGCGCCGTCGCCCGCACCCTGTCGGCGAGATCACGTTCCCCAGCCCTGTCGAGGGCGGCCGCTTCCGCCTCCACGGCGAGGAAATGCTGCCACGCGTCCCACAGACCTCGAGCGCGCTCCCGCTCGTCCGCCGTCCTGATCGTCGACACATAGGCGGTCCAGGCCTTCAGGAATGCCTCGTGCGGCTCAATTGTCCGGTCGATGTCCTCTCGAGGGTCGGCCTCGGTCGATACGGCGCGCGCGAGACGTTCCGACGCACCGAGCTCCTGTGTCCGCTGCTTCATGGTGCCGAGAGCCCGGGCAGCCCCGATCTCCTGAGCCAGAGTGCGGCTGGCAGCGTCGATCGCTCCGACCTGCAATAGCAGGACGTAGACAATTACAAATGTGAGCGAGGTCATCGATCCTGCGAAGACGATCAGGATCGTTCTGAAACGCAGGGTGCAGCGATGGGTTGTTCGAATAATGAATGGCACCACAATCCTGACCCTAGGAAGGATCACCATGGTGCATCTATTTTACCTACCGGGAAAAATCAATTGCCTTCAGTGGGCCAACAAATGCGTCAAAATTTTTGAAATTTCGCTTCGACCCTCGGTTAAGCTGGATCATAGGCTTATATCGGCAGACTTATAATTTACACAATCAAACTATATAAGACAAATATCGGAATGGCGAGCGAGAGGGCGATGCATTATTGTAGGGGAAGCTGCTAGGCGTCCGATTCTGTCGCTGCCGGAGAGTCTCGCGGCCGCGCTCGTCAGTGAGCTTCAGGACCGGCTCGATACAGGCCGACGCGCGGGCCATGGCGTGCCTCCGGGCGGGCTGCTCGGAGGGCATATCGCAGCCGAGACGATCGCCGGGCGACGCGGCGACGGAGGCTCGATCAGAGCGGCTTGGCCTGCTGTGCCCGCATCCACAGCAGGCCGGCGATGCCCATCCAGGGACAGACGAAGACGATGAAGGCGACCAGCCCCATGACGACCTCCCGACAGCGTGCGGCGGACCTCAGGAAACGCTCGTGGTTTTTGCCGGATCCCTCTGATCGGACATGGCCCGGGCTTGGCGCGCCATGGCGATCAGCTCGGAGGCCGTGAGACCGCGCGGCGGCGGCGGTTCAGGCAGGTCGGCCAGTCCCGGCGAACGCGGTGCCGGCGGAAGGGCAGCCGCGCGCCCGGGCCAGAGCCGCTTCAGCCGTCCTGCCTTCCGCAAGCTTTGTCCCGCCACGCATCCGTCTCCCACACAACGAAGTGCGGCCACGGGTAGGCGACCGGGGCAGGGACGGTTAGCCGAACCGAAACAAGGGTCGGACTCCGGCCCGGCGTGGGGCGTATGCGAGGCCCCCTGGGCGGGCGCGTCCGCCGCCCTACCGCTGGCGTTTTCCGGATCGCCGGCGGATGGTGCAGGTCGAACCGGGCCCGACGACGCTCGGATCCTGCCGAAACCGCCATCCGGCATTCGGCCGGCTCGGGATGATCGCGAACGTCGACGCGGCCGGATTGTCGCTCGGGGTGATCAAGGCCGAAGCTTCGCGTGCGGCTCGGAGGTGCTTCGTCGAAGATCGGCCTCTGGTCAGAACGCAGCCTGAAACCTGGACGAATGATCGCCGGTATTGGCTGACAGCATCTCGGAGCTCGATGATCGCTCCGCGGCGGGGCGTGTTCAGGTCAGACGGGCACGAGCCGGCACTTCCCGCCCGGTTCAGCGAAAATCTCCGGTCTGTGATGCTGGCGCAGGTCCGCGATACGTTATGTGAGCTGAACGGAACCTCCCGGCTTTCGGCGCTGAGAGAGCGAACATGGCAGAGCCCCAAGCAATGGCCGCGCGCGTCGCGCACCTCGAAGCGGACAACGCCCGTCTTCGCCGCCTCCTGGACGAGTCCGGGACACCGGATGGTCTGCGTCACGGCTTGCGCGACACGTTGGCGATGCTGCGGGCGGTCCTGCGTCTCTCGGCCGAGACCGCCGAGACCGTCGACGGCTACGCGACGCATCTCGAAGGTCGGCTGGACGCCATCGCGCGCGTGCGGGTCGCGGCCGACACGTTCGGCGAGGTGAGCCTGCACACGCTCATCTCCGACGAGCTGATGATCCACCTGATCCGCGAAGGCGAACAGGCGACGCTGGCGGGGCCGACCGTGCGCCTCCGGCCGAAGGCCGCGCAGCTGATGGCCCTCGCGGTCCACGAACTCTGCAGCAACGCGATCGAGCACGGCGCCTTCGGTCTCTCGAAGGGCGGCGTTGACGTCACCTGGGTCGTCGCCGGCGCCGGGGCGAGCCCGCCGGGCGACCTGACGCTCGTCTGGAAAGAATCGGGGGGTGCGGGCGTCGCGCAGCCGAGCCGGCGCGGCTTCGGCATGCAGGTGCTCACCGAGATGCTGAGCTACGAGCTGCGGGCAACCGTCGCGCTCGCCTTCGAGCCCGACGGCCTGCGCTGCACGGTCACCTGCCCGCTGATTCCCCGGATCGGGCGCTTGGTCGAGGACGAGCGCGCGGACGAAGGCGGCGATCCGGGCTGACCCGGCGGCGACCGCCCGGATCGCCTCAGCCGAAAGTCCGCGCGGTCTCCCGGACCTGCCGCGTCGCGCGGTCGGCACGGCCGCTCGCCCGCGCGATCGTGGTCATCCCGCCGGAGATCGCGGAGACGTCCTGTGCGGCGGTCTGCATGGTGCCCGACATCTCGCGCATCACCGCGGATTGCTCCTCCACGGCCGCCGCGATGGTCGACGAGGCCGCGTCCAGGGCCCGGATCGTGCTTTGGATCGTGTCGATGGCGTCGACGGCCTCCCGGGTCGCCGCCTGCGTCGAGGCGATCTGCTGGCGGATCTGTTCCGTCGCGCGCCCCGTCTGCGCGGCCAGGGTCTTCACCTCCGACGCCACCACCGCGAAGCCGCGACCGGCCTCGCCGGCACGGGCCGCCTCGATGGTGGCGTTGAGCGCGAGCAGGTTGGTCTGCGCGGCGATGCCGGCGATGAGGCTCAGCACCGCGCCGATCTGCGCGGCCTGGTCGCTGAGGCCGGTCACGATCCGGCCGGTGCGCTGTGCCTGCTCCACGGCCTGCCCGGCCATCTCGGCGGCGTGGCTCACCTGCTGGCTGATCTCATCCACCGAAGCCGACAGCTGCTCCGCGCCGGTGGCCACCGAGCGGATGTCGCCGGACACGCGGTCCACCCGCGTGACCGCCGCGTCGGCCTGGCGCGTCACATCCGCCACAGCGTCGCCGATGGCGTCCAGCTCGGCGCCGATGGCGCTCTGCGCGGCGGCGCGCTGCTGCCGCTCGTGGACCTGGGCGGTGATGTCGGTGGCGAACTTGACGACCCGGACGGGCCGTCCATCCGCGTCCGTGATCGGATTGTAGGTCGCCTGGATCCAGACTTCCCGCCCGCCCTTGCCGGTGCGGCTGAACACGCCGGACTGATACTCCCCGCGTGCCAGGGCGGCCCAGAACAGCCGGTAAGCCTCGCTGGCGCGCTCCGCCTCGCCGACGAACAGGCTGTGATGCCGCCCCACGATCTCGTCGAGCCGATAGCCCACCGCGTCGAGGAAGTTCGCATTGGCGGTGAGAATCGTGCCGTCGAGCGCGAAGGCGATCACCGCCTGCGAGCGGTGCAGCGCGCTGATCTGCCCTTCCAGATCGAGGGCGCGGAGCTTCGGGGCGGTGATGTCGGTGGCGAACTTGACGATCTTGACCGGTCCGCCGCGCGCGTCGAGCACCGGGTTGTAGGAGGCCTGGATCCAGACCTCCCGCCCGCCTTTGGCGAGCCGTTTGTACTCGGCGCTGGCGAAGGTGCCGCGCCGCAGCTTGTCCCAGAATTCCCGATATGCCTCGCTCTCCCGCTCGGCCGGCGGGACGAACAGGCTGTGATGCCGGCCGCGGATCTCCTCGAGCGCGTAGCCCATGGCTTCCAGGAAGTTCGGATTGGCGTCGAGGATCGTGCCGTCCAGCGCGAACTCGATGGTGGCGAGGGACCGGCTCAACGCCGCGAGTTTGGCCGCGTGATCCCTACCAGCCAGAACACCCTCGAACATCGATGTCTCCGCATCCTGAGATGAGGGTGCGGCCGAAGCGCGCACCGAGCCGGTCGGATCAAGAATTTCTTAATCGAGATAAATTTTTATTGCGCCGGGCGACACCATAAACCTGTCGATGCCCGGCTCTAGCGCGGGCTTCGATAACGGGATGCCGTTGCGCGGCGGTTAAAATGGTTCGCTTTGCTCAAGAAATTCGCGGTGAGCCGCTAAATGCACAGTCCCACTTAATGAAAAGCCATGGGATAGCATAGATCAAGGGCGAGACTATCTTGCGTTGTGCGTCGCCCGCGTTCGCCCGCCGCTTGCCAGCCTGCGGTTGTAGGATTGCACCGCTGATCCACAGCCCACCGATCGACGCGGCGCGCGATGATGCGTGGGGAATCTGGGAAGGGCGTCGCGGCGCGGACTGATCAACTTGTCCGGCCGATGGTCGCCTCGATCCGGCCGAAGGGCTCGTCGGTCGGCAGGAAGACAACGCCCGGGTTGTCGAGGCCGAACGGTGTCAGGTCGATCGGCAGGTAGTGCTTGTTGGGCATGACGAAGCCGATCTCGGCCAGTTCCGGGACGGCGGCCAGGGCGGCCTCGCCCATCCGGTACATGCTGTCCTGGATCCCGCGGCTGTAGGTGGTGCCGAAGACGGTCAACAGCGTCGCGAGAATGCGAGCGTTGGTTCCGGCGTAATCGTGCGGCGCCGAGGCCCAGGTCCAGGTCGCGTCCATGCTGGTCGCGGCGATGCGGTCGGTCGTGTCGGGCAGGGTCCGGTACTGGTCCGCCACGAACCCCGTCCAGCCCGATTGCGTGGTCTTCATGAAGGTGTAGCCGCGCAATCCGGAGCGCAGGGTCGACCCAGTCCGGTCGGCGGTGAGCCCCACGTAGCCGGCGCCGTTCCCGTCGCGCGTGAAGGTGTGGCCGTGCGGCGCGTCGGCGATCGCGTGGCGGAGCCAGCGAACTTCCTCCGCTTCGATCGTGACGGTCTCGACCTGCGGGTAGGTCTCGAGCAGCACCCGCGCGACCGCGGCGACGAACCCCTCGGCGTCGAGCCCGAGATGCCGCGCCGCCGTCACGTTGACCATGTTCCGGATGCTGTCGGTGGCGATGGAGGCGCGGTTGTCACCCTCTGTCCAGGCCGCCTCGAAGCGCCCGGTCAACATGACCGACAGCGTCAGCTCGCGCGGCGTGTGGTGGTCGCCGTCGCGGGCGAGGCGCAGCACGCGAACCCGTTCCTTGCCGTACCGCGATGCCGTCAGGGCCATGGGGATCTCCGATCCGGACCGCCGCCGGCCATCTCACGCAAATCTGATTCATCCTAGGCCGACGTGCGTGGGGGCGCCAAGGTTCGAAGTTGCCGGCGCGGCTTGACCGGGGCCCGATTAGAACCGGCATAGTGTTGGGCCGGGCCGAACCGGCCTCGGACCGGCGAGCGGGCATGGACCTCAACACGATCGAGACCGTCGTCCGGCCACGGAGTCGGACCGAGCTTCCCGACTGGGCGGACGGCGATGCCTGCCTGGGAGGCGGGACGTGGCTGTTCTCCGAGCCGCAGGTCGGGATGCGGCGCCTCGTCGACCTCGCGGCGCTCGGTTGGCCACCGCACGCGGTCGACGCGGAGGGCCTGACCCTCGCGGCGACCTGCACCATCGCCCAGCTCGACCGGCTGGAACTGCCGCCGGGCTGGAACGCGGCGCCGCTGGTGGGCCAGTGCTGCCGCGCGCTGCTCGGCTCCTTCAAGATCTGGAACGTGGCCACGGTCGGCGGCAACGTCTGCCTCGCACTCCCGGCCGGGCCGATGATCGCCCTCGCGACGGCCCTCGACGCGACCTGCACGATCTGGTCCGCCGACGGGGCCGAGCGGGAGCTCCCGATCCTCGATTTCGTCCTCGCGCCGCAGCGGAACGCCCTGGCACCGGGCGAGATCCTGCGGAGCCTGTCGATGCCGGCCGCGGCGCTCGCGCGTCGCACGGCCTTCCGCCGCATCAGCCTCAGCCCGAACGGGCGCTCCGGCGCGCTGCTGATCGGGACGCGCGGCGCGGACGGCGCCTTCGCGCTCACGGTCACGGCCTCCGTCAAACGCCCGCTCCGCCTCGCCTTCGACGGTCTGCCGGATCCGGCCGCGCTGATGCGGGCGCTGGACGAGGCGATCCCGGACGCGCTCTACCACGACGATGTCCACGGGCGGCCTGACTGGCGCCGCCACATGACCCGGCACTTCGCCGAGGAGATCCGCGGGTCGCTCGACGCGGCGCCGTCGCCGGGAGCCGCGTCATGAAGCTCACGATCAACGGTGCCGCGCACGAGGGCGCGCCGAGAGCCGGGCAGTGCCTCCGGACCTATCTCCGCGAGGCCGGCTGGTTCGGCGTGAAGAAGGGCTGCGACGCCGGCGATTGCGGCGCCTGCACGGTCCATCTCGACGGCGAGCCCGTGCACAGCTGCCTGGTACCGGCCTTCCGCGCCGAGGGACGGAGCGTGACCACGATCGAGGGGCTGGCCGGTCCCTGCCGCGCCGACGCGGCCGAGCCGGCGGCGTTCCACCCGATGCAGGAAGCCTTCCTGGCGGCCCAGGGCTTCCAGTGCGGCTTCTGCACGCCCGGCATGATCATGACCGCGGCGAGCCTCGACCAGGGTCAGAAGCAGGATCTCGGCACCGCCCTCAAGGGCAATCTCTGCCGCTGCACCGGCTACCGCGCCGTGCGCGAGGCCATCGCCGGCAGCGCGCGCTCGGTCGAGAGCGGCGGCTGCGGCGATCCTGTGGGCCGCAACCTCGCGGCACCGGCCGCGCCGTTGGTCGTGTCCGGACGCGCCCGCTTCACGATGGACGCGCCGCTCGGCGACACGCTCCACCTCAAGGTGCTGCGCTCGCCCCACGCCCATGCCCGGATCGTCGCGATCGACGCGACGGCCGCCCGCGCCGTCCCGGGCGTCGTGGCCGTGCTGACCCACGCCGACGCGCCGACGCGCCGCTTCTCGACCGCCCGCCACGAGGATCCGCGCGACGACGCCTCCGACACGCGGGTCCTCGACCCGATCCTGCGATTCGTCGGGCAGCGCGTCGCCGCCGTGGTGGCGGAGACGGAAGCCGCCGCCGAGGCCGGCTGCCGCGCCCTGCAGGTGACCTACGAGGTGCGCCCGGCGCTCCTCGATCCGGAGCGCGCCCTCGATCCCGACGCAGCCCGCGTCCACGATCCCCGTGATTGCCCAGGCGAGGACGCACCGCCCCTGGAGAGCCATCCCAATCTCGCCGGCGAGGTGCACGGCGCGGTCGGCGACGTGGCGGCGGGCCTCGCCGGGGCCGATTTCGTCTACGCCGGGACGTTCCGGTCGCAGCGCGTCCAGCACGCCGCCATGGAGACCCACGGCTGCATCGGCTGGCACGCCGAGGACGGCCGCCTGACGCTGCGCACCAGCACCCAGGTGCCGTTCCTGACCCGGGACGCGCTGGCGGACCTGTTCGGGCTCGAGAAGGACGCGGTGCGCGTCGTCTGCGCGCGGGTCGGGGGCGGCTTCGGCGGAAAGCAGGAGATGCTGACCGAGGATCTCGTCGCCCTGGCGGTCCTGCACACCGGCCGGCCGGTGCGCTGGGAGCTGACCCGCCGGGAGCAGTTCGTCGGGACGACGACGCGCCACCCGATGCGGATGGACGTGAAAGTCGGCGCCCGCCGCGACGGCACCCTCACGGCGCTGAGCCTCGACGTCCTGTCCGACACCGGCGCCTACGGGAACCACGCGGGCGGCGTGATCCACCACGCCTGCCACGAGGTGCTGGCCGCCTATGTCTGCCCGAACAAGCAGGTGAGCGGCCGCGCCGTCTACACGCACACGGTGCCGGCGGGCGCCTTCCGCGGCTACGGGTTGAGCCAGACGATCTTCGCGCTGGAATCCGCGCTGGACGAGGTCGCCCGCGAACTCGGCCTGGACCCGTTCGCCCTGCGGCGGCGCAACGCCGTCAAGCCGGGCGACGCCATGGTGTCGAACAGCCTGGAACCGCACGACGTGATCTTCGGCAGCTACGGGCTCGACCAGTGCCTCACCCTGGTCGAGGAGGCGCTGCGGTCCGATCCGGGGCCCGAGCCGGAACCCGGCTGGCGCGCCGGGACCGGCATCGCGATGGCGATGATCGACACGATCCCGCCGCGCGGCCACCACGCCGACGCGCGGGTCAGCCTGGACGCCGACGGGCACTTCACCGTGCGCGTCGGGACGGCCGAGTTCGGCAACGGCACCAGCACGGTGCATCGGCAGATCGCGGCCTCGGCGCTCGGCGCCGCGCCGGAGCGTGTCCGCGTCGCGGGCGCGGACACGGATATCGTCGGGCACGACACCGGCGCCTACGGGAGCACCGGCACGGTGGTGGCGGGCCTGGCGACGCTGCGCGCCGCCGAGGCGCTCGCGCTCCGGATCCGCGCGCGGGCCGCCGAGATCGCGGGCGCGACCCCGGAATCCTGCCGCTTCGACGGGGAGCGGGTCGAGACGCCGGCCGGACCGGTCACGCTGGCGGCGGTCGGTCCCCTGGACGCGACCGGCCGGGCCGACGGCAGCCCGCGCTCGGTGGCGTTCAACGTCCACGCCTTCCGGGTGGCGGTCGACCCGGTGAGCGGCGCGGTGCGGATCCTCAGGAGCGTCCACGCAGCCGATGCCGGGCGGGTGATCAACCCGATGCAGTGCCGCGGTCAGGTCGAGGGCGGCATCGCGCAGGCGCTCGGCGCGGCGCTCTACGAGGACGTCCAAGTCGCCGCGGACGGAAGCCTCGTTACCCAGACGTTCCGCGACTACCACATCCCCGCCTGCGCCGACGTGCCCGACACCGAGGTCCTTTTCGCAGATACCCACGACAGCGTCGGCCCCCTCGGCGCCAAGTCGATGAGCGAGTCGCCGTTCAACCCGGTGGCGGCGGCGCTCGGCAACGCCATCCGGGACGCGACCGGGGCTCGCCTGACCGCGACCCCCTTCGCGCCGGACAGGATCTACCGGGCCGTGGCGGCCGGCCGGGCGGGGCTCGCGTGATGGATCGCGCGCGGGACGCGGTGCCGGCGGCGAGGCCCGGCCTCCTGGAACGCACCTTCCGCCTCGCCGAGCACGGCACCAGCGTACGCACGGAGGTGCTAGCGGGGCTGACCACCTTCCTGACGATGGCCTACATCGTCTTCATCAACCCGAGCATCCTCGGGGATGCCGGCATGCCCCGGGGCGCGGTTTTCGTGGCGACCTGCCTCGTGGCGGCGCTCGGCTCGATGATCATGGCGCTCTGGGCCAATTACCCGATCGCCCTCGCGCCCGGCATGGGGCTCAACGCCTACTTCACCTACGTGGTGGTCCAGCAGCTCGGCTTCAGCTGGCAGGCCGCCCTCGGCGCGGTGTTCATCTCGGGCGTGTGCTTCCTGATCGTCACGCTGACAGGCCTGCGCGCGCTGATCGTCGAGGGGATCCCGCGCTCCATGCGGATCGCCATCACGGTCGGGATCGGCCTGTTCCTGGCGATCATCGCGCTCAAGAACGCCGGCCTCGTCGCGGCGAGCCCGGCGACCTTCGTCACCCTCGGCGACCTGCACAAGCCCGAAGCGATCCTGGCGGTGCTGGGCTTCCTGATGGTGGCCGTCCTCTCCGCCCGGAAGGTGCGGGCGGCGCTGCTGTCGAGCATCCTCACCGTCACGGCGCTGAGCTTCGTCTTCGCGGGCAACACCTTCCAGGGAATCGTCTCCCTGCCGCCGTCGATCGCCCCGACCCTGTTCGCCCTCGACATCCCGGGTGCCCTCTCGGCGGGCCTGCTCCACGTCATCCTGGTCCTGTTCCTGGTGGAGCTGTTCGACGCCACGGGCACGCTGATGGGCGTGGCGAGCCGGGCCGGACTCCTGACCGACGGGAAGATGCGCCGCCTCGACCGGGCGCTGATGGCCGATTCCGTCTCAGTCTTCGCGGGCTCGCTCCTCGGCACGTCGAGCACGACGGCGTACCTGGAGAGCGCTTCCGGCGTCGAGGAGGGCGGCCGCACCGGGCTCACGGCAGCCACCGTGGCGGTGCTGTTCCTCGCCTGCCTCTTCTTCGCGCCGCTCGCGGGCGCGGTGCCCGCCTACGCCACGGCGCCGGCGCTGTTCTACGTCGCCTGCCTGATGCTGCGCGAGCTGGTCGAGCTCGACTGGGACGATATCACCGAGGTCGTGCCGGCCTGCGTCACGGCCCTGCTGATGCCGTTCACCTACTCGATCGCCACCGGCGTCTCCTGCGGGTTCATCACCTACGCGGCGCTGAAGCTGCTGGCGGGCCGCGCCCGGGAGGTGAAGCCGATCGTCTGGGTGATCGCGGCGGTCTTCCTGTTCAAGTTCGTCGAGACCGGCGGCGCGCACTGACGGCCGCGCGGCGCCCTTACCGGCCCGTCGCGGCCGCGTAGAGCGCCGCCGCGTCCCGCGCGGCGCGCATCGCCGCGGCGGCCCCGGGGTCGCGCAGGCGCCGCGCCACGCAGGCCAGCGCGTTCAGCGTCTCGCCCTCGGCGACGGCCGGGAGCAGCAGCAGGACGACGAGGTCCACCGGCCGATCGTCGACCGCGTCGAAATCGATCGGGTCGCGGAGCCGGGCCAGGATCCCGTAGGGGCGCGCGATGCCCTCGAGCCGCGCGTGCGGCAGGGCGATGCCGTCGCCGACCCCGGTCGAACCCAGGGATTCGCGCCGGATCAGCGCGGGGAGGATCGTCTCCGCGGCGAGGCCGAGGACGCCGGCGGCGCGGCGCGCCAGCTCCTCGAGCAGCGCCCCCTTGCCGGCGGCGCGCAGGCCGACGAGCGCGTCGGAGGGCGCGAGGATCCGGTCCACACTCATCGCGCGGGATCGCGGGCGCTGGGACACATCGGGTCGTCCTCGGGATCAGTGGGCGGTCGCGCCGCCGGCGCCGCGGTGCGGCGGGGCCGGCTCGTCGTCGGGCGCGCGCAGGCGGTAGCCGACACCGGTCTCGGTCAGCAAGATCCGCGGGCGCTCGGGATCCGCCTCCAGCTTCTGGCGGAGCTGGCGCACGTAGACGCGCAGGTATTGCGGATCGGACGAGGACGGCACGGAGCGCATCAGCTGCGCGTGGGTGAGCACCTTGCCGGCATGCAGGACCAGGACGCGCAGGAAATCGTACTCGCGCGGCGTCAGCTTCACCTCGGCCTCGTCGACCTTCACGATCCGGCGGACCAGATCGACTGACAGGGTGTCGACGCGGAAGATCGGCCGCTCGCCCCGCGCGGCGAGCTGGTGGCGCATGGCGGCCCGCAGGCGCGCCAGCAGCTCCGCCATGCCGAACGGCTTGGTCACGTAGTCGTTGGCGCCGAGATCGAGCGCCTCGACCTTGCCGCTCTCGTCGTCGCGGCTCGAAAGCACGACGACCGGGAGGTCGGGATGGCTCGATCGAACCGACCGCAGCAGGTCGTGGCCGCGCATGTCGGGCAGGCCGAGATCGAGGATCACGAGATCGACGCCCTCCCGGCCGAGCAGCGCCAGGGCGGTCCGGGCATCGGGCGCCTTCAGGATTGCGTAGCCCTGCGTGGCCAAGCCCATGCGCAGGAGCTTGCGGATCGGCGGCTCGTCGTCGACGACCAGGATCGTGGGGCTCATGCGGCGATGTCCCTGGGCGCGCTCCGGGCCGGAACCGGCAGGCTGACGGTGAAGCAGGCGCCGCCGCGGTCGGGGCGGTTCTCGGCCGTGACGGTGCCGCCCATCGCCTCGACGAAGCCCCGGGAGATGGCGAGGCCCAGCCCCGTGCCGGCCCGGACACGGTCGCCCTTCCGGACGCGGTAGAACTTGTCGAAGACCCGCTCCATATCCGCCTCGGGCAGGCCGTCGCCCTCGTCCAGCACGGCGATCCGGACCCGGTCGTCCGCGCGGCGCGCCCGGACCGTCACGGTCGAGCCCTCGGGCGCGTACTTGGCGGCGTTGTCGAGGAGGTTGACCAGGACCTGCTCGAACAGGACCGGGTCGAGCGCCAGCGGCGGCAGGTCGGCCTCGACCTCCACGGCGACGCGGTGGTCGGCGAGGATCTTCTGGGTGCGGCGCAGGGCGGTGTCGACGGTCTCGGCCACGTCCTGCGCGGAGAGGTTCGGCGCCACCGCGCCGGCCTCCAGCCGGGTCATGTCGAGGAGGTTGGCGATGAAGCGGTTGAGCCGCTCCGATTCCTCGATGATCGTCGCCAGCAACTCCGCCTTGGCGTCCGCGGGCAGCGCCGCCTCGAGGTCGCGCAGCGTGCTGGCCGCGCCCAGGACCGAGGCGAGCGGCGTGCGCAGGTCGTGGCTGATCGAGGTGAGCAGCGCCTGGCGCAGGCGGTCGGTCTCGGCCGCGCGCTCGGCCCGGTCGAGATCCTCCACGAGCCGGACCCGCTCGATGGCGAGGGCGCCCATGTCGGCCAGGGCGTCGAGGAGGCGGCGGCCCTCAGGCGACAGGATCGGCCCGGTGCCGTCGGAATCGAGGCCGATCACCCCGATCGTCCCGCGCCCGGTCCGCATCGGCAGGAACAGGCGCTTGGCGCCCGGCAGCGTGTCGGCGCCCCGGCCCGCGGGCTGGTCGTTGTCGAAGGCCCACTGCGCGGCCGCGAGATCGGCCTCGTCCAGCATGTCCTCGGGCGGGTAGCCCGCCCGCACCGTGACGGCCTGGCCGTCCGGCAGCAGGAGGACGACGCGCACCTTCAGCATCGCGGCGACCTGGGCGCAGGTGGCCCAGAGCACGTCGTCGAGGGTGCCGCAGGCGGCGAGCTTCCGCGAGAAGCCGAAGAGCCGTTCCGTGGCCCGCGCCCGGCCCTGGCTGACCACCGCGACGCGACGCGCGCGGGAGGCGAGGTTCGAGACCAGGACGGCCACCAGGGTGAAGAGCAGGAACGCCGCGACGTTGGTCGGATCGGCGATGGTGAGCGTGTAGACCGGCGGCAGGAAGAAGAAGTTGTAGGCGAGCGAGGCCGCCACCACCGAGACGAGGGACGGCCCGAGGCCCCAGCGCACCGCCACCGCCACGACCGCGGTCAGCAGGAACAGGTCGGCGTTCTCGACGCCCGCGTAGGGTTCCGCGACGATGGCCGCGCCGAGGCCCGCGGCGATCGCCGCCAGCGCGATCGCGTAGGGCCGCGCGTCGCGCCCCGGACGCGGCGCGGTCACCGCCACGGCGCGGCGCGCCGGCTTCTCGTCGGGGACGGCCTCGCCGGGGACGACGTGCACGCTGATGGCGCCGCTGTGCCGCACGAGGTCGTACACCACCGATCCGTTGACCAGCTCGAAGAGCCACGAGCGGTTCGCCTTGCCGACGACGATGTGGTTCACGTTGGCCGAGCGCGCGTAGTCGAGCACGTCGTCGGCGATCCGGCGCCCGCCCGGCAGGGTGACGGCGTCGCCGCCGAGGCGGTCGGCGAGCCGCAGGGCCTCGGCGATGCGGTCGCGCTCGGCCTCGCTCAGGGCTGCCGCCCGCGCGCCCTCGATGGAGAGCGCCGTCCAGGGGGCGTGCAGGCGGTCGGCCAGGCGCTTGGCGTGGCGCACGAGGCCGGCGGAGCGGGGATCCTCGTTCACGCAGACCAGCACGCGCTCGCCCGCCGCCCAGGGACCGGCGATCGCGTTGGCCCGCATGTGGCCGAGCAGCTCGTCGTCGACCCGGTCGGCGGTGCGCCGGAGCGCCAGCTCGCGGAGCGCCGTGAGGTTGCCGCGCGAGAAGTAGTGCTTGAGCGCGCGCTCGGCGTGCGTCGGGACGTAGACCTTGCCGTCCTTCAGGCGCTGGATCAGGTCGTCGGGGTTGAGGTCCACCACCTCGATGTCGTCCGCCCGGTCGAGGACGCCGTCCGGCACCGTCTCGCGCACCCGGATGCGGGTGATCGACGCGACCACGTCGTTGAGGCTCTCGACGTGCTGGATGTTGAGCGTCGTCAGGACGTCGATGCCGGCATCGAGCAGCTCCTCGACATCTTGGTAGCGCTTCGGGTGGCGCGAGCCCGGGGCGTTGGTGTGGGCGAGCTCGTCGACCAAGGCGAGGGCTGGCCGGCGCGCCAGCAGGGCGTCGAGGTCCATCTCCTGCAGGACGGTGCCGTGATACGGAACGGAACGGCGGGGGATCGTCTCGAACCCGTTGAGCAGGGCCTCGGTCTCGGCGCGGCCGTGCGTCTCGACGACGCCGACCACGACGTCGAGGCCTGCCTTCAGCCGCGCCCGCCCGACGGTCAGCATCTCGTAGGTCTTGCCGACACCGGGGGCGGCGCCGAGGAACACCTTCAGTCGGCCGCGCGTCCGTTCCCCGCGGCGCGCCGCTTCGAGCAGGGCGTCGGGGGAGGGGCGGGTCGGGTCGCGGCCGGTCTCGGGCATGATCGCCATCTTAGCAAAACGCCGCGGACAACGCGGGATCGTCGCGTCATTGCGAGCGGAGCGAAGCAACCCAGGGCAGCGGGATGCCGGTGAGCGTGGCGCGGCTGGATTGCTTCGCTCCGCTCGCAATGACGATGCGGAATCCGCAGCGTGCCGCATCGAGGTGCGCCCACGCTGTCGAACCACACGTGTCATGTCCGTCAGGCCGATCGACATCGATCCGGCCTGACGGGATGTCATCCAGAGCCGCTGTCGGGCGCGCCTCAGCGACGGGCGAGATCGTCGACCGCGAGGTTCAGCGCCAGCACGTTGACGCGCGGCTCACCCAGGATGCCGAGGGTGCGCGCCTCGATGCGGGACGACACCAGCGCGCGCAGCTTGTCCGCCGGGATGTTGCGGGCCCTGGCGACGCGGGGAACCTGGAAGTAGGCGGCCTCGGGCGAGATGTCCGGGTCGAGGCCCGAGCCGCTGGTCGTGACGAGGTCGACCGGGACGGGCGCATCCGGGTTCTCGGCCCTGACCACGTCGAGATCGCCCTTCACCCGCTCGGCGAGGGCGGCGCTGGTCGGCCCGAGATTCGAGCCCGACGAGTTCGCCGCGTTGTAGGGCGCCGGCACCGTCTTCGAGGCGTCGGACGGGTCCGGCGCCGTCGTCGCCGAGGGCCGGCCGTGGAAGTAGCCGGCTCCCGTGAAGTTCTGGCCGATCAGGCTGGAGCCGACGACCGTGCCGTCGCGCGCGATCAGGCTGCCGGCGGCCTTCGCGGGGAAGATGGCGCTGGCGAGGCCCGTCATCGCGAGGGGGTAGGCGAGGCCCGTGATCGCCGTCAGGGCGGTGAGCAGGACCAGGGCGGGGCGAAGCTGGTTGAGCATGGCAGGTCTCCGGGGACCGGTTCAGGCGAGGTGGAGGGCGCTGACGGCGAGGTCGATGGCCTTGATGCCGACGAAGGGCACCAGGACGCCGCCGAGGCCGTAGATCAGGAGGTTGCGGCGCAGCAGCGCGGCCGCGCCGACGGCCCGGTAGGTGACGCCGCGCAGGGCCAGCGGAATCAGCGCCACGATGATCAGGGCGTTGAAGATGATCGCCGACAGGATCGCGCTCTGCGGCGAGGCCAGGCCCATGACGTTCAGCGCCTGGAGCTGCGGGTAGAGCGTGAGGAACATCGCCGGGATGATGGCGAAGTACTTGGCCACGTCGTTGGCGATCGAGAAGGTCGTCAGCGCGCCGCGGGTCATCAGCAGCTGCTTGCCGATGCCGACGATCTCGATGAGCTTGGTCGGGTCGCTGTCGAGGTCGACCATGTTGCCGGCCTCGCGGGCCGCGACGGTGCCGGTATTCATGGCGACGCCGACATCGGCCTGGGCCAGCGCCGGGGCGTCGTTGGTGCCGTCACCGCACATGGCGACGAGCTTGCCGTCCGCCTGCTCCTTGCGGATCAGCGCGAGCTTGTCCTCCGGGGTGGCCTGGGCGAGGAAGTCGTCGACGCCGGCCTCGGCGGCGATCGCCGCCGCGGTCATCGGGTTGTCGCCGGTGATCATCACCGTGCGGATGCCCATCTGGCGCAGCTCGGCGAAGCGCTCGCGGATGCCGCCCTTCACGATGTCCTTGAGGTAGACCACGCCCAGCAGGCGGCCGTCCCTGGCGACGGCGAGCGGCGTACCGCCGGCCTTGGCGATCTCCTCCGCGATGGCGCGGATCTCGGTCACGACGCCGGTCTCGGCCTCGGGGCGGACGGCCAGGGCGACGTTGGAGTCGCGCGAGGCGATGGGCTGGCCCGAGACCGAGGCGATGACGGCATCGACGGCGCCCTTGCGGATCGACGTGCCCTGCAGATCCACCCCCGACATCCGCGACTGCGCGGTGAACGGCACGAAGGTGGCGTTCAGGCTCGCCATGTCGCGGGCGCGGATGCCGTATTTCTCCTTGGCCAGCACCACGATGGAGCGGCCCTCCGGCGTCTCGTCGGCGAGCGAGGCGAGCTGCGCCGCGTCGGCGAGATCCTGCGCGCTGACGCCGCGGACGGGGCGGAACTCGGTCGCCTGACGGTTGCCGAGGGTGATCGTGCCGGTCTTGTCGAGGAGCAGCGTGTCGACGTCGCCCGCCGCCTCCACGGCGCGGCCCGACATGGCGAGCACGTTGAAGCGGACCAGCCGGTCCATGCCGGCGATGCCGATCGCCGAGAGCAGCGCGCCGATCGTCGTCGGGATCAGCGTGACGAAGAGGGCGACCAGCACGATCACGGGGATGGACCCGCCCGCGTAGCTCGCGAAGCTCGGGATCGAGGCCACCGCGAAGACGAACACGATGGTGAGGCCGGCGAGCAGGATGTTCAGGGCGATCTCGTTCGGCGTCTTCTGCCGCGAGGCGCCCTCCACGAGGGCGATCATCCGGTCGACGAAGGTCGAGCCGGCCGCGGCGGTGATGCGGACCTTGATCTCGTCCGAGAGGACCTGCGTGCCGCCGGTTACCGCCGAGCGGTCGCCGCCGGATTCGCGGATCACCGGGGCGGATTCGCCCGTGATGGCCGCCTCGTTCACGGAGGCGACCCCCTCGATCACCTCGCCGTCGGAGGGGATCAGGTCGCCGGCCTCGACCAGGACGACGTCGCCGACCCTGAGCGTGGTGCCCGGCACCGTCTCGAAGGCCCGGCCCTGGCCGGTCAGGCGCTTGGCGGTCATCTCGGTGCGGGTGCGCCGCAGGCTGTCGGCCTGGGCCTTGCCGCGGCCCTCAGCGAGCGCCTCGGCGAAGTTGGCGAAGATCAGGGTGAACCACAGCCAGAGGATGATCTGGCCCGAGAAGAGCAGGTCGCTGCCGCCGGTGACGAGGTCGCGGACGAACAGCACGGTGGTGAGGAGCGCCACGACCTCGACCACGAACATGACCGGGTTTCGGATCATGGCCCGCGGATCGAGTTTTCGTAGCGAGCCGAGGAGGGCCGGCCCGATCAGGGCGGCGCTGAACAGGGATGACGTCTGACGCGACATGGGAGATGTCCGGAAGGGAGATTGAAGTGAGGCTGCCGTCCTTGCGAGCGCAGCGAAGCAGCCCAGGGCCGCGCTTCGCTGCGCGCGCGATCACGGTTGCGGAGGCTCAGCCCACGGCGCCGAGGGTGAGCGCGTAGGCGGCCAGCAGGGCGAAGCCGCCGAGCATCACGACGCCGAGGAGCGCCAGGATGAGGTCGGAGGTCCGCAGGGGCTGAGCGCCGCCGCGGTCGTGCCGCAGTGGAGAGCGGTGCAGCGCGAGGTGGTGGCGCGGGACGCGCCGGGCGGGGAAAGCGCGCGGCATCTCAGCCCCCTGTCGCGAAGGTCTGGCCGGCCGCGCCCGCGAAGTGCTCCACGATCGGGCCGAGCGCGAGCGACGGGAAGAAGGTCAGGCCGCCCATGATGAGCACGACGCCGACCAGCAGCCCGACGAACAGGCCGCCGTGGGTCGGGAACGTGCCCGCGGAGGCCGGGACCGTCTTCTTGGCCGCCAGCGAGCCCGCGATGGCGAGCACCGGGATCTTCACGAAGAACCGGCCGACCAGCATGCCGACAGCGAGCGTGCTGTTGTAGAACAGCGTGTTGGCCGTCAGCCCGCCGAAGGCCGAGCCGTTGTTGGCCGCCGCCGACGTGTAGGCGTAGAGGATCTCCGAGAAGCCGTGCGGGCCGGCATTGGCCGGGCCGGCGAGGCCCGCCGGCACCACTGTCGCCAGGGCGGTGAAGCCCAGCATCATCAGCGGCAGGCAGAGGATGCCGAGCATGGCCATCTTCACCTCCTTCGCCTCGATCTTCTTGCCGAGGTATTCGGGGGTGCGGCCGACCATCAGGCCCGCCACGAAGATCGCCACGATGACGAAGATCAGCATGCCGTAGAGGCCGGCGCCGACGCCGCCGATGATGACCTCGCCGAGCTGCATGTTGAGCAGCGGGATCAGGCCGCCGAGCGCCGTGAACGAGTCGTGCATCGCGTTCACCGCGCCGCAGGAGGCCGCGGTGGTGATCACCGCGAACAGCGCCGAGGCGCTGATCCCGAAGCGGACCTCCTTGCCCTCCATGTTGCCGCCGGTGAGCCCGAAGCTGCTGAGCACCGAGCTGCCGTTGGCCTCGGCCCAGTAGGTGACGGCGACGCCGGCCAGGAACAGGATTCCCATGGCGCCGAGGATCGCCCAACCCTGACGCTCGTCACCGACCATGCGGCCGAAGACGTTGGTCAGCGCGGCGCCGATCGCGAAGATCGAGACCATCTGGACGAAGTTCGACAGGGCGGTGGGGTTCTCGAAGGGGTGCGCGGCGTTGGCGTTGAAGAAGCCGCCGCCGTTGGTGCCGAGCATCTTGATCGCCACTTGGCTCGCGACCGGGCCCAGCGCGATGGTCTGCTTGGCGCCCTCCAGCGTCGTGGCGTCCGCGTAGGCGCTGAGCGTCTGCGGCATGCCCTGCCAGACCAGGAACAGCGTGTAGGGGATGCAGATCGGCAGCAGCACGTAGAGGGTCGCGCGGGTCACATCGACCCAGAACGAGCCGATCGTGCCGCTGGAGGCGCGGGCGAACCCGCGGATCAGCGCCACCGCGACCGCGATGCCGGTCGCCGCCGACAGGAAGTTCTGGTGCGTCAGGCCCAGCATCTGGGACAGGTACGACAGCGTGGTCTCGCCGCCGTAGGACTGCCAGTTGGTGTTGGTGATGAAGCTGGTCGACGTGTTGAACGCGAGATCCGGCGCCACCGCGCTCTGATCGGCCGGGTTCAGCGGCAGTACCGCCTGCAGGCGCAGGATCGCGTAGAGCACCGCGAAGCCCAGCACGTGGAACAGGATGACCGCGCCCGTATAGGCCAGCCAGTGCTGCTCCTGGCGGTCATCGATGCCGGACACGCGGTAGAGCCCGCGCTCGATCGGTCCGAGAACGGGCGAGAGGAGGGTGCGCTCTCCGGTGAAGACGCGGGTCATGTACGACCCAAGGGGCTTCACGAGCGCCAGAACGATCGCGCCGTACAGCGCGATCTGGATCCAGCCGTTGAGGGTCATGGGGAGAATCCGTCAGGGCCGCTCAGAACCGCTCGGGGCGGACGAGGGCGTAGGTGAGGTAGACGAGGAGGCCGGCGGTCACGCAGGCGCCGAGGGCGAGATCGAGGGTCATGGCGGCCTCTCTCAGAGCCGGTCGCAGGCGGCCGCGTAGCCGGCCGCCGCGGCGAAGAAGGCGAGGCCCGCTGCGAGGAAGACGATGTCGAGCATGGTGGTCGGGTCCGGTTCGGCGGACCGGCCGCGGAGGCTCCGCAACCGGCCTTGGCCGACCGGCAGTGTCGCCGGGAACCGCGTTAGGGTTCGAGCGGGGACCGGGCGGGAGTTTATAAGGGCCGCGTTAGGATCCGGCGTCCGCGCCGAAGCTGGCCCGAAGACCCGCGCAGGCGGCCGGCACGGTCAGCCACGCCGCGCCCGGGCAGAGACGGCGCCACCGGGCGCGATCGAGCCGGATCACCCCCGCCTCGCGGCCGAGGATGCCGCCGTAGGCGAGGCCGCAGACGCGGCAGCGGCCCGCAAGCGGCTGGATGGATAACCCCGGGGGTGCCGTGCCGGACGGCGACGCGGCTCCGGCGCTCACTGGACTCGCAGGGGTTCGAAGACGTTCAGCGCGAGCAGCGCGAGGGACACGGCGGACCACCCGCCGAGCGCGACGACCATCAGCGCGAAGACGCGGTCGGCCCTGCACTCGGCGAGGATGTAACGGACGATCGGCATGCGGAGGCTCCATCCGGGCTGATGCCCGATGGCGCGACCACGTCGGCATCGGCCGTGAGGGACCAAGACGCGCGCGGGGCGTCCGGCATAGGGATGTCATCAGGATGGGGGGCCAGCGCGCCCGTCAGCCCGAGAAAGCGCGGATCGAGCGCGTGCAGGACGCGGGGCGGTGAGACGTGGGCGCCGGATCCCGGGTCGGCCCGACCCGGCGATGCGGGGACGGGCTCGGGCGCACGGAGGGGATCTGGTTGCACGACGCAGCCCCTCCGGGAGCGTCCGGTCCGCGGCCGGGCGACGCCCTAGACCGTCGCGGCCTCGGGCTGCTCGGTCGAGTTGAACACGACCTCGCCGGTCCGCTCGCAGACCACGGTGACAGAGGTCGCCCCGTTCTCGCGCTGCTGCAGGGGGAGCTGCGCGAGCGCGTAGGCCGTCGCCGCCTCGAGGTCGCACGGCCACAGCTTGGTGAAGCTCTCGCGTTTTCCGCGGCGAAAAGTGATCTTGTAAGCCATCGTTTCCTCCGTTTTCACGGAAGATACACCTTCTCGGCGTGCCGCCACGCCGCGCCGAGACATGGCACCGATGCGTTCCGGACGGGATTGGAAGCGAGAAGCCGGCAGACGGGCGACGAACCGGGCGACGAACGGCGAGCCCGTGACTGGGGCGGGACAGCGATTCCCGTACAGCTTGATCCGCAAAATAGACCATGCGACGGTGCCGAATAATGAATTGCGCGCCCGCGGGCATCGCGCAGATCAGGCTTGGCAGGGCAAGGCGTCACCACTGGCGCGTCGGTGTCGGAGTGGTTCGAGGTATGTCCCACGCGCCGGCCGGATCACCCAGCGAGACAGGTCGGGCCGCCGACGCCGGCCCTAGCCGGAGCGCCGGGCCTCTCGATGAGGCCGGGGTCGCCAAGCAGAAGCTCGTCGAGGCGATCGAGAGCAGCTCGGAGGGCTTCGCGCTGTTCGACCCGGACGATCGCCTCGTCCTGTGCAACGGGCACTTCCAGGATTTCCATCCCGGCCTGTCGGCCATCATCGTGCCCGGCGTGACCTTCGAAGCCATCGCCAACGCCGTCGCGGAGTCCTGCGTTGTACGGCCGGACGGGATGAGCGTCGAGGCCTGGGTCGCCGAGCGCATCGCCCATTACCGCGCGCCGCGCGGTCCGCTTCTGCAGCAGCGCGTCGACGGCCGCTGGGTCCAAGTCAACGAGCGCAAGACCAACGACGGCGGCGTCGTCGCGGTATACACCGACGTGACCGAGATCAAGCGCGCCGAGCAGGTGCTCCAGGCGACGCAGGGGCGGCTGACCTACCTGCTCACCGCGTCCCCGTCGATGATCTGCAGCTTCGAGGTGGGGGGCCGCAACGCGCCGACCTTCATCAGCGAGAACGTGCGCGATCTCCTCGGCTACGAGCCGGGCGACTACCTGTCGGGGCCGGAATTCTGGCTGGAGCGGCTCCATCCCGACGACCGCGACCGCGTTCTCGCCGAGTTCCCGAATCTGCTCGCGGACGGGCACAACGTCATCGAGTACCGGTTCCGGCACGCGAACGGCACCTATCGCTGGGTCCGGGACGAGCAGCGCCTCCTGCGGGACGCGACGGGCCAGCCCGTCGAGGTGGTCGAGTCCTGGAGCGACATCACCGAGCGCAAGGAGGCCGAGCTGGCGCTGCAGAAGCAGACCGCCTTCGTCGAGCTGCTCCAGGCCGCCGCCGCGGCCGCCAACGAGGCCCCGACGGTCGAGGACGCCCTGCGCTTCTGCCTCGAGCGCGTCGCGCAGCACGCCGGCTGGCCCGTCGGTCACGCCCATATCCTGGCCCGGGACGGGACGCGGACGCTGCTCCCGACCGGCATCTGGCACTGCGACCCTGGCGCGGATGTCGCGCGATTCCAGGCTGCCACGGCCGCCACGTCGCTGGCCGCCGGATCGGGCCTGGCCGGCCGCGTTCTGGTCTCGGGCGCGCCGGAATGGAGCGTCGGGGACCCGTCGATGGCCGCGGACCCGCGCGCGCCGGCGGCGGTCGAGCACGGCATCCGGGCGGGGTTCGCCTTTCCGGTGACGGTCGGGCGCGACGTCGTCGCGGTACTGGAGTTCTTCGCCCGTGACGCGTCCCCGCCGGACGCCTCGTTGCTCCGGGTCATGAGCAATATCGGCGCGCAGCTCGGCCGCGTGATCGAGCGCAAGCAGGCCGAGGAGAGCCTGCGTCAGGCGAAGGAGGCGGCCGAGGAGGCGAGCCGCGCCAAGAGCAGCTTCCTCGCCAACATGAGCCACGAATTGCGGACCCCGCTCAACGCGATCATCGGCTTCACCCGGCTGGTGATGCGGCGGGCGAAGGATGTCCTGCCGGTCAAGCAGTTCGAGAATCTCGAGAAGATCCTGGCGAGTTCCGAGCACCTGCTCTCGCTGATCAACAGCATCCTCGACCTCGCCAAGGTCGAGGCGGGGCGCATGGAGGTGAAACCCTCGGACTTCGCCCTGGAGCCGGTCCTCGACCTGTGCCTCCGCACCGTCGAGCCCCTCGTCAAGAACGAGGGCGTGCGCCTCGTCCGGGACGTCCGGGACCCGCCCCCGATGCTGCGCACGGACGAGGAGAAGCTACGTCAGATCCTGATCAACCTGCTCAGCAACGCCATCAAGTTTACCGAGGCCGGATCGGTCACGCTCCGCGTCCGCTCGGTCGATGAGGGCATCGAGTTCGCCGTGATGGATACCGGCATCGGCATCCCGGCGGGCGCCCTGAGCGCGATCTTCGAGGAGTTCCATCAGGTCGACAACAGCGCGACCCGGTCCCACAGCGGCACCGGGCTCGGGCTCGCGATCAGCCACCGGCTCGCGCGCCTGCTCGGCGGCCGGATCGGCGTCGAGAGCCGCGAGGGCGAGGGCTCGACCTTCACGCTCACCATCCCGCCGCGGATCGCCGGCGGCGCCGAGGTGCCGCCGCCCCCGAAGCCGGCACCCGCCGCCGTCACCGCGCCGCGCTCGGGCGCCAAGGTCGTGCTGGCGATCGACGACGATCCCAACGTCGTCTACCTGCTGAAGGAGAACCTCGCCGATGCCGGCTACACGGTCGTCGGGGCGGCGAGCGGCCAGGAAGGGCTGGTCAAGGCCCGGGAGCTGCAGCCGCGGGCCATCACCCTCGACATCATGATGCCCGGCACCGACGGCTGGCAGGTCCTCCACGCGCTGAAGACCGATCCGCTGACCCGGGACATCCCGGTCGTCTTGATCTCCATCGTCGACCAGAAGGAGCTCGGCTTCCGGCTCGGCGCGACCGACTACATCGTGAAGCCGTTCGAGCGGGAGGCCCTGATCGGCGCCCTTGCTCGGATCGCCCCCGACAACGAGCGAGTCCTCGTGATCGACGACGATCCCAACGTGCCCGACCTCGTGCGCCAGCTCCTCGACTCGGAGCACTGCACCGTCGACTGGGTGGCCGACGGGGCGGCCGGACTGGAGCGCATCGCGCAGGCCCGCCCGAGCGTCATCCTCCTCGACCTGCTCATGCCGCGGATGGACGGCCTCGCCTTCCTGGATGCCCTGCAGGCGGATCCCTCCGCCCGGTCGATCCCCGTCGTGGTCCTGACCGCCGCGTCCCTCGACTCCGCCGAGCGCGGCATGCTCCGCGAGCGCGTGCTCGGACTGATCGACAAGGGCGGACTCGATCGCGCCGCCCTGGTCCGGGAGGTCCGCCGCGTGCTGCCGGTCCTGGAGACCGAGACCGCCGACGGTGACCGATGAGGTCGGACACGACCCGTTCCTGGCGGCCCGCGACGCCCGGGACCGGCCCATGAAGCGGATTCTCATCGTCGAGGACGTCGCGCTCAACCGCGATCTGCTGACCCAGTTGCTCGAGGACGAGTACGAGATCCTGATCGCCGTCGACGGGGCCGCCGGCGTGGACATGGCGATCGCGCACCGGCCGGATCTCATCCTCATGGACCTGTCGCTGCCGCTCGTCGACGGCTGGGAGGCGACGCGCCGCATCAAGGCCGACGCGACGACCGCCGCCATCCCCGTGATGGCGATCACCGCCAACGCGATGACCGGCGACGAGGACCGCGCGCGGGCCGCCGGCTGCGACGACTTCATGACCAAGCCCGTCGACGAGGACCTGCTCTTCGCGAAGCTGCAGCACTGGCTCGGCTGAGCGCGGCCGTCTCACGCCAGGAAGGGAGGACCCGTGGAGCCAGCCCGCATCCTGATCGTCGACGATGAGCCCTTCAACCTCGACCTGCTGGAGCAGGAGCTGGAGCTCCTCGGCCACGCCAGCGTGCGGGCGGCGAACGGGCGGGCGGCCCTCGATCGGCTGAGCGAGGAGCCGTTCGACCTCGTGCTCCTCGACGTGATGATGCCGGCCCTGGACGGCTACGCCGTGCTCGAGCGGATGAAGGCCCACGAGGCGTGGCGCCACACGCCCGTCGTGATGATCTCCGCCCTCATGGAGATCGGCAGCATCGTCCGGTGCATCGAGCTCGGCGCCTTCGACTACCTGCCGAAGCCCTTCGAGCCCGTGATCCTGGAGGCGCGCATCCGGTCCTGCCTGGAGCGGAAGCGGGCGCACGACCGCGAGGTCGCGCATCTGCGGACCATCGAGCGCGAGCGCAAGCGCGCCGACGAGCTCCTGCACGCCATCCTGCCGGTCTCGGCCGTGGCGGAGCTGATGGAGACCGGGCAGGTCAAGCCGCGGCTGTTCGGCGACGTCGGCGTCCTGTTCATCGACCTCGTCGGCTTCACCACGTGGTGCCACGATCAGAGCCCGGACGTCGTCGTCGCGGAGATCCAGCGACTCGCGGAGGCCTTCGAGGTGGTCGCGCAGGCGCGCGGCCTGGAGAACATCAAGACGATCGGCGACGCCTTCATGGCCACGGCCAACCTGCTGCGGCCGCACGACGACCCGGTCTCCGCCGCCATCCGCTGCGCCGCCGACATGGTGGCGATCGCGGCCGAGGGCGAGCCGGGCTGGCGGATCCGCGGCGGCATCCATATCGGGCCGGTCGTCGGCGGCATCGTCGGCCGGACGAAGTTCACCTTCGACCTGTGGGGCGACACCGTGAACGTCGCCGCCCGGCTCGCGGGCCTCGGCGACGGGTGCGCGCTGCACCTGTCGCGCGAGGCCTTCGCGCGCCTGCCGGACCCGCGCGACGTCCGGCCGATCGGCCCGGTGACGCTGAAGGGCAAGGGCGCGGTCGACGTGTACTGCCACGCCCTCGCGGCCGGCGACGCGACCCCGGCCTGAGACGCCCGCGGCGGCCGCGGAGCGTTCCGGATTGCGCAGCAAGAAGCGGGATGCGGCGCGCCGGGACGGAGCTTAGGGCCCCGTCCCGGAGGTGCACCATGACCCGTTATCGCTGCGTTCCGATCCCGACGGAGACCGCCGATCGCTTCCGTACCACCGGCCTTGACGACCGGGACAACCCGGTTCGTCGGGTCGTCGCGACGGCGGATGGCGGCTTTCCCTGCCGACACTGCCTGCAGCTCGGCCGGCCCGGCGAGACCATGCTGCTCGGATCCTACGATCTGCCCGAGCCGCGCGGGATCTACTGGACACCCAGTCCGATCTTCCTGCATGCGGACGAGTGTAAGCGCGCCGAGGCGGCCGACGGCCTCGCGCCGATCGTCCGCGCGAACACGCTGGTCTCGGTCCGTGCCTACGACGCGGACCATCTCTGCCTCTACGATCTCGGGCAGGTCTGTCCCGGGAGCGAGGCCGAGGTTCCGCTCCGCCGCGCCCTCGACGATCCGCGCACCCGCTTCGTCAACATCCACACGGCGCGGCCCGGGTGCCTCCTGTCCCGCGTAGAGCGCGTCGCCGATTGAGCGCGAGCCACCGAGCCGCCCAACGGGCCTTTGCGGGGCTCGGTCAGGCCGCGACGTGGATATGCTCCTGCGCGTTGATGAAGGCCGCTACGCCAGCGGCCGGGATCGGCCTGCTCAGCAGGTAGCCCTGGACCTCCGAGAACCCGCTCGCCCGCAGCCGGGCCAGCTGCTCCGGGGTCTCGACGCCCTCGGCCGTCGTCGTGATCTTCAGGCTGCGGCCGAGTTCAGCGACGACGTGGACGATCGCTGCCGCCTCGTCCTTCTCCAGGAGGTTCCGGACGAAGGACTGGTCCAGCTTGATCTTGTCGAATCGGAAGGTGTTCAGGGAGGAGAGAGACGAGTAACCGGTCCCGAAATCGTCCATCGAGAACCGCACGCCTAAGGAGCGCAGGCGGCTCAGCATCTCGAAGCTCGCCTGATCCTGGCTCAGGATCACCGACTCGGTGATCTCCAGCTCGAGACGGTGGCTCGGCAGCTCGGTCTTCAGCAGGACCTCCTCGACGAAACGGTCGAGATTGCCTTCGCGGAACTGGATCGGCGAGATGTTGACGGCGACCCGCAGGGAGCCGGGCCACGTCATGGCATCGGCGCAGGCCCGTTCGAGCACGTAGGCGCCGAGGGCGTCGATCAGCCCCGTCGCCTCGGCGACCGGGATGAACTCGCCGGGCGAGATCATCCCGCGTTCCGGGTGGTGCCACCGCGCGAGGGCCTCGAAGCTCGTCACCGCGTTCGTCGCCAGGTCGAACAGCGGCTGATAGTGCAGCTCGATCTGCGCGGTGCCGATCGCCAGCCGCAGCTCGCGTTCCAGCCAGCGCCGCTGGTTCTGACGCTCCTCCATCTCCTGCTCGAAGACGCGGACGCGCCGACCGCCGTCGGCCTTCGCGGCGTAGAGGGCGACGTCGGCGCGGCGCAGGAGATCGTCGCCGTCGGCATCCTCCGTGCCGGAGACGGCGATACCGAGACTCCCGTCGACGGACACGAACTGGCCGGCGAGGAAGAATGGCCGCCTGAGCTGGATCAGGATCTGCTCCGCCAGGGCGAGGACGCCGTCCGGCAGGTCTGCCTCGAAGAGGACCATCGCGAACTCGTCGCCGCCGAGGCGCGCCACCGTGCCGCCGGACGGGCACAGTCCGGTGAGGCGGCGGCCGACCTGTCGGAGGAGCTCGTCGCCGGCCGGATGTCCGAGGGTGTCGTTGATGCCCTTGAAGTCGTCGAGGTCGAGACAGATGACGGTCACCGCCCGGCCGCCGACCGCATGGTCCGCGAAGGCGGCGGCCAGACGGTCGGCCAGGAGCGCTCGATTCGAGAGGCCGGTCAGCGCGTCGTGGGTCGCGAGATGCGCGATCCGCGCCTGCGCGGTGACGCTCGCGGTGACGTCCTCGTGGGTCTCCACCCAGCCGCCATCGGCCATCGGCTCGACCGTGATCTCGATGCAGCGGCCGTCGGCCAGCGTCCGGGTGAGGGTCCGGCGGATCGGCCCGCTCTCCGCGGCCGACCAGTCCGTGAGACCAGCGAGCCGGTGAACCTCATCCTGTGTCGGGTCGAGATCCAGCACGCCCGGAGCGATCCCGTAGATCCGGCAGAACTGGGAATTGTAGACCTTGAGCCGGCCGTGGACGCCGAACATGCACAGGCCCTGGGACATGTTGTTCAGGGCGGCGTCGAAGCGCTCGTTCTGCTCCTGCAGCTGCCGCTCGCGCTCCGTCAGGACCGTGTTCTGCCGGAACACGTCGTCGCGCAGCTGATCGCGCTCCGAGAGGGAATGCTCGAGCACGACGACGGCCCGCGCGATATCGCCGACCTCGTCGGCACGGTCGATATCGGGCACGCTGACGTGCCAGTTGCCGCGCGCGACCTCGGAGACGGTCTGGGTGATGCGCACCAGGGGACGGGTGATCCGGCTCGACAGGAAGAGCATGACGACGGCGACGAGGCACAGCGTGAGACCGGCGACGACGCTGAGCGTCCGCAGCAGCGCGCGCGAGCTCTCCTCGCCGATGCCCACGACCTTGCCGGTGAGTTGCTGCAGCTCCCGCAGCGGCGCCGCGACGCAGAGGCGTATGTCGGGCGGCTGCGGGATGCAGCGCGCGACCTTCTCGGCGCCGAGCACGGCGTGCAGCTCAGCGCCCGACGCGGGTCCGAGCTGGGCGTTGGAGACCTCCGAGCCCGCCGAGGAGAGGAGGTTCTGGTCGGCGAGGATCAGGACGTCGCGGTTGCTGAGGGACGCGAACGCCGTCAGGGTCGGCTCGTGCGCGCGCAGGACCCGGTACCCGACGAGGCCGCCGATCACCTCGCCGAAATCGTCGAACAGCGGCTCGCCGAAGATGTCGGCGACCGTGCCGCTCTCGGTGGCGGCGAGCGCCCGCGCGAGCGCGTCGTCCCAGCGCAGCGACAGCACGAACCCGTCCGCGTGCTCCCGATCGTTGCGGGCGAGCACGGCCCGCAGGGACGCCGCGACGGGCGACGTCCGGAACGCCGCGTTGGCGGCGAGGAGGTCCGCCTCGACGCGGTCGGCGGTCAGGGCGCGGAGATTGAGGTCGAAGGCGATGGCGCCGTCGAGATCGGCGAGGGCGAGAGCCGGCCGCAGAAGCTCCGAGGCCGCCACCGTGTTGCCGGAGAAGACCGCCTTCGCGACGTCCCAGCGCTTGGACATGGTGGCGAAGCGCCGCTCGACGTCCTCGCGCTGCATCTGCAGCCGCGCCGCGGCGAGCTTGGCGTCGCTGAGCAGGCGGTCGGAGAGCTGGGCCTCGGACCAGGTCGAGACCTCCTGCGCCTGCTCGCGGAGCGTCTGGCCGGAGCGCAGAACCACGAGGAAAACCAACGCCGCCAGCGCGATCGCGGCCGTCGAGAGCGTGGCGCCGACGAGGCGCGCGCGCAGGGAACGCGAGAAGACGGTGCCCGTCACGGCCTGAGCGGGGCGCCGCCCCGCTCCGCCATGACCTGTCCCGCGCGGTCGGAGGTCGCGAAGGCGAGGAACGCCGACGCCGCGGCGTCGCGCGTGGCGGCCTTGTAGATCAGCGCGAGGGTCACGGCGCTCGGATAGGTCGGATCGCGCGGGGCCCGGCCGTCGATCGTCAGGACCGCGAGATCGCCCGCGAGCGCCGGCGAGTACGGTCCGAAGCCGATCGCGCCGGGCGTCTCCCGCACCGTGGCGATCGCGTCCTGGGTCGTGGTCGCGGTCTTCGAGCGGCTGGTCAGGACGAGGTCGCGCCAGCCCGGCATGGTGGCCCGCAGGACCGTGAGCGTGCTGTCCGTGTCCTCGCGCCGGACGACGCGGATCTTCAGATCGGGACCGCCGAGGGCGCTCCAATTGTCGACCGTGCCGGCGAAGATCGCGGCGGTCTGCGCGCTGGTCAGGTTGGTGACGCCGACGCCCTGATGGACGAAGATCGCCGAGGGGATGCGGGCGAGCGGCACCTCCACGAGTCCCTGGGCCTTCTCGGCCTCGGTCAGCGGGCGCGCGACCCGCCCGAGCCTCTGGCGCTCGCCGCCTACGGCCGCGACGGCGCCGCCGGAACCGATGCTCGGCGGCACCGACACGCGCGCGTCGCCGCTCTCGGCATTGTAGGCGGCCGCCACGGCCTGGAGCATCTCGATCCCGTCGCCCGTGCCGACGACCGCGAGGTCGTCCGCGCGCGCGGCGGCCGGCAGGGCCAGGAGGATGATTCCGCCCGCGATGATGCGCCGAAGAGACGTGAATAACAGTGCCATAACCCGAGAATGCGCCTCGAGTGTTTAACCCGAGGTCACCGGATACCGTACACCGAAGGTGTGGTTGACGATCTGCTAGGCGACAGGCTCCGTTTTAGCGGTCCGATGACCCGCGACGCGCTGGAGGAAGCGCTGCAGGAAGTTCGTGTCGGATGGCGGCCTCCCGTCGGCGCCGCGCGCGGCCGCGTAGAAGGGATCGGCGTAGCAGGTCGCCCCGGTCGCCGCGGCGAGGAACTGGACAGCCGCGACCATCTCGGGGGCGCCCGCCGCGAGGACGGTGTCGTCGCGCGTGAGCATCGGCATGTGGAGCGTGGGCCGCCCGGGCCGGGCATCCGGAGGCGGGTTGCCGCCACTGCAGGTCAGGACCGTCGTCGCCCCCCGCGCGCGCAGCCAGTCGAGCGCCGGGCGCATGTAGAGATTCTGCGGGTGCCGCGCGCCGGCCACGACGAGCAGGTCGCGCTCCGGCTCACGCATCCGGCTCGCGCGGGCGACCGCCCAGGCGGGCGCCCAGCCGACGCCCGATGAGACGATCACGAGACGGCCGCGCCCGAGCCGGTGGAAGGCGGTCCCGAACGGGCCCTCGACCTTCACCGCGGTTCCCGGTCCGATCCTGCCGCCGAGCAGCGGCGAGACCGCGCCGTCGGGCTGGCGGCGGATCTGGAAGATCAATTCGTTCAGTTCGCCCGAGCCGTCCGCGCGCAGGGTCGGGCTGTAGTCCCGCGCGGGCAGCCCGGCGAAGGAGACCCGGACATACTGGCCGGGCAGGTAGGTCAGCCGCTTGCGCAGCGCGACCGTCACCTCGACGATCTCGGCGGTGAGATCGACGACGCGGTCCACGGTGCCGGCCCGCCGGACGGCTTCCGGAACCTCGTCGAATTCGATGACCGCGTCGGTGGTCAGGCGAGCCCGGCAGGCCTGCACGGTCTCGCCGATGCGCGTCCCCGCATCGTCGACCGCGCCCGCATGGATCCGGACGCGGCAGGTGTCGCACTGCCCGGTGGCGCAGTCGTGCGGGATCGCCTGGCCGGCCGCCAGACCCGCGTCGAGCAGGGTCTGGCCGGCGCTGGCGCTGACCCGCCTTCCGTTGATGACGAGGGTGACGCGTTCGGCCACGGCGCGCTCCCGGCTCAGCGCAGAAAGACTTCGACCGGCCGCATGTGCCGCGTGTGCCGCGTCTGCGTGTGATCGAAGGCCGAGACATACAGGTAGAAGGTGTTTCCCGGCAGGAAATCGACGTCGTACTTGCTGCCGGTCGCGATCTTGCGCGCGGCGACGAGGGTCCAGTGGTCGTCGGCCCAGTCGGCGGCCGCCGAGATCCCGGCGCGGTCCCCTGTATAGCCGTCGGTCATGAGCACGCCCGGCATCACGGTGCCGACCGGGATCTCCGCGTCGGCGGCCGCCGAGTACGGCACCGTCTCGGTCTTCTCGACCATCCACCACGCCGAGCCCGGCGACGTGCTGGCATCGAAGTCCAGATCCACGGTGCCGAGCCTGGCCACCGTCGCCTGCCAGTCCTTGGGAAGCCGCAGCGGCTCGACCGCCCCCGCGTAGCCGCCCGGACCCTCGAACTTGAAGTTGTAGCGGTACGCGCTGGTGCCGGGATCGCCCCAGTAGCCGGCTTGGTAGCGGCCCTTCACGGCCCGCTCGGCGGCGGTGGGGTCGGTGGGCGGACCGATATGCATGTCCTCGACGACGCCGAGCATGCCGCCGCGGGCCGCCTTCCACTGCCACATGTCGATGTAGCTGCCGTCGGTGGTGTAGTGGTAGCCGCGGCCATTGAGCGGGGCGGGGGCGTCGGGCAGCGGCCGGGCGCCGAGATGGGTCGACCCGCCGCTGCCGAACGCGTCGGATCGCGAGAAGATCACCGCCAGCTTGTCCTCGTAGTAGGCGGTCACGTCCGCGCGCGCCGCGTCCGCGTCGAGGAGGTGCCAGCCGTCCGCCTTCTTGATCATCGGGACGCGCTTGAGCGAGCGCGACGGGTCCCACCAGCGGAAGGCGAAATACACGTTCGTCGCGTCGCGCACGGCGCGGATCTCGACGGTGGTCTCACCGGTCCCGCCGAAATTGGCCCCCTGCATCGTCCGGACCGAGACCGGGCGCGCGGTGCGCCAGACCGGGTCTTCGAGGAGCTTCGACAGGTCGGGCCCGGCCGACACCTTGTCGATCACCAGCGTGGAGCGGCCCTTCACGTCCGCGAAGGCGAGGCCGCCGACGACGGGGAGGCCGATGATGGCGGCGGCCAGGAGCGGTCGCCGCCGCCGCGCCGCATCGTCCGCCAGGGCCGCCGGACGGAACAACCGAAGGAGCTGCCACAGGCCGCCGTACATGAAGTGCGCGAGGGTATGGACCGCGATGTAGGCCAGGGCGACCAGCGCGCAGGTGGCGTGCAGCCAGACCACCCAGCCGCCATAGCCGAGGTAGAGCGCGACCCCGGTGCCTGTCAGGACGAGCGTGACGGCGTAGATCAGCCAGTGCAGCGCGACGTTGATGCCGCCCCACCGTGCCTTCCGGGCGGCCTTGCTTCGCCCGCTGACACGGAGGGCGCGGAGCCGCGACAGGCCGTTGCGATCCGTGAGACGCCCGCGCACGAGGTAGACCAGATAGGCGGTGACTCCGAAGAACAGGGTCAGGCCGGCCACGAAGTGGACGGTCCAGACTTCACCTTGCGGAAGCAGGGGCGCCAGGAACTTGGCGGTCCGCGCCACGGGCGCGTCGGCCGAGATGCGCAGGCCCGTGAGCAGGCTCGCCACCATAGCGATGGCGACCACCCAGTGAATCACGATGGTCCCGACATCGGAACGGGGATGCCGGTCGACCTGCGCGGCGGCTGTACTACGCCACCCGGGGGCGGTCTCGGCTCCGCCGGGCGGATGCGGCGCGAGGGTCAGCGGTTCCGACATTCGATCCTCCGCACCGTCGCCGCAAATTGGACGCGCTACGTTAGAACTTTGTAAATCATGATGCCGGCCGCGGGATATAGCCGAGCTTTGCAATCTATAACTCTTGATCGATATGCTTAACGGCGGTCTCGGCTCGGTCGGTCAGCCGGGAAGGCGGCTCCGCCCCGCCGCGGCGCAAACTGTTTCGGGTCGCGCGTCGACGAGAGGCGGACGCGGCCGACAGGGTACGGCCTCAGAGCGGCACCTCAGCCACCTGTCATGACAGAGCGCTCAGTCAAGAATGCTCGAAGACAGGGTCTCCTAGCGCCGGCACGGGATCTGTCGCCGGATCTCAGGGAGCAGGCCTGATAGGGCGGCAGATGCCTCTTCATCGCTGCTAGCGACATCCACGGCGCAGAACTCAAGGTCTCGGTCGGCGGAGTCCACGCGATGGACCGCGCCATCAACCAGCCTCGCTGAGCCGACGCGGCCGCGATCCGCAGCTCGCCTCACCCGCGCGCTCCCATTTCCGTGATCAATTCAGATACAAAAACAAATTTCAGGAAGTCAATTTCGGTTGAAAAACGCAATCGCAATTTATTTGTAAAATCAAATCTTGACAGATACGGTCAAGCTGCCGAGCGATAGAGCGGCCAATTCTCAAAAAATACTGCGACGTCGCACCGTGTCGGGACCCGTACACGTGCGTGAACGCGGATCATTGGGTTGACGCTGGCAGTGGCACGACCACGGCGTCGGATGCGGGGATATGATGACCAGAATCAAGGCGCTGTTACTGGGCTCCTCGGCCCTGATGATCCCGATCGGCGGTGCGTACGCTGCCGATCTCCCGACGTTTAAGGCTGCGCCGGTCGAGTTCGTACGCGTTTGCAACGCCTACGGCGCCGGCTTCTTCTACATCCCCGGGACCGATACCTGCATTCGTCTGTCCGGACGGGCGCGGTATGACTTTCTGTATCAGACCAGCAAGGTTCGCACGGGCGGCGGCGGCGACCTCACCGGCTATCTCGGCCTGATGCGTCTGAACCTCGATTCGCGGACCCAGACCGATTACGGAACCCTGCGCGCCTTCCTGCGCATCGATGTCGCCAACCGCAGCGGCCCGTTCCTGACCTCGGGATCCCGGCAGCGCGAGAGCTTGGCCATCGCGGGCCTCGGCGCCGACGCCTTCGGGCGCACGCAGACCTACGTCAACGCCGATAAGGCCTTCATTCAGTTCGCCGGGCTCACCGCGGGCCGCGCGTCCTCCTTCTTCGACTTCTACGCGCACGACTTCGAGCTGATCGGCGGCACGGCCGGCTCCGATACGTTCAGCACGAACCTGCTCGCCTATTCGGCGATCCTCGGGAACGGCATCACGCTGACCGCCTCGATGGAAGATCCGACCTACCGGCGCTTCCCGATCTTCGGCACAGGCTCGGCCGTCGGGGCCTTCACGGCCGGTGGCGGCTTCGCGGGCTACAGCAACGCCTTCAACCCGTTCACCCCCTCGACCTGGCTGGCGCCGATCGTCGTCGGTCCCGGCAATGTCGCCTTCGTCGACGTCACCCAGAAGAGCCGCATGCCGGACTTCGTCGGCGCGGCCCGCATCGACCAGGCCTGGGGCTCGGCGCAGCTCTCGGCCGCCGTCCACGAGATCAATGCCGGCGACGCCGGCAGCACGGTCGCGGGCATCACCACCGCCACGACCGGCCTGGGCATTTCGCCGACGGGACGCGCCTCGAACGCCTACGGCTGGGCGGTCCAGGGCGGCCTGAAGGTCAACCTGCCGTTCATCGCGACGGGCGACACGCTCTACCTCCAGGGCGCCTACGGGCAGGGTGCCATCGCCTATACGGGCATCTCCAACTACACGGCGCCGTACGACGCCCTCGGCGCGGCGCCGGTCGGCGGCGGCTCGTTCGCGCAATACTACGCGGACGCGGTGCTCAACCCCGCGACCGGCCGCCTCGAACTGTCGACCTCGTTCTCCGCTGTCGCCTCCCTGCTCCATTACTGGTCGCCCGCCTGGCGCTCGGCCTTCTTCGGCAGCTACGCGCAGATCGACTACAGCTCCAAGGGGCGCAACGCGCTGGGCCTCCTCGGCTTCGGCTTCGCCCCGGCCGGCGCCAGTGCGTCGAATGCCCTGGCCTTCGCCACGAGTCCCATCCTGCGGGGCAACAACCAGATGATCACCGGCGCCAGCCTGATCTGGACCCCCGTGAAGGATCTCGATATCGGCGTCGAGGGCGAGTACATCCGCACGGCGCTCAACAGCGGCGTCACGCCGGACATCTCGAAGAACGCGCTGCGCTACGTCAATTCGCAGGATGCGGCCCAATTCCGGTTCCGCGTGCAGCGGGATTTCTGAACCGATCCGACGCGCCTTCGCGGGCGCAACGTCCAGTCTCGAGCCCGGCCGCAAGGCCGGGCTTCTCTATTTGGAACGCCAAGTAAGTTATCTCGTAAATTGGGCCATATTCAACAAATAAAAGATCTTTTGCTTGCGATCGTCGCAAAATCATCTACAAGAGAGTCAGCTCTTCAGCGGCTTGCTTCGCCGCCGACCGAGCGGATGCTATGGTTTCAGAGCGGCTGGCCCGGGTACCAGGGCAGGGCCGGTCTGACCCAGAGCTTCAGACCCATACGACTTCGCCGACCGGGCAACCGGTCGGCTTTTTCGTGCTCGCTGCCGGCGCAAGCCGGGCAGGATTGTCCGTCAGGCCTGGGCGACACAAGCCCCGATCCCGGTGACCGGGATGTGGCCGACCTGAGGCCATCCTCCACGAGAAATTCAAAAATCGTTTCAAGATTGAAGCCCGTCCAAAGAGCGAAAGAATTATTCCGCAATAAAATATAGAGTTTAAATGGGTATTGCAGCATCTTACTACCACGTCGCCGGTGAGCGACAGTTTGTGTAACGGGAGATCATCATGAAGAACATCGTCCTCGCCTGCTCGATGGGCGCGATGCTGATCGCGGGACCTGCTCTCGCTCAGGACGGTGGCGCGACCATCGATCCCAGCCTCATCGTCCGGACCAACGGCAGCGGCCTCGACGCGTGGTCCGCCTCCGAGGGCAACGACAAGGCGGGCGGCATGTGGGAGGGAGCGACCGGCTACAGCGCCGCGATCCAGCGGCCCAGCGCGGTCGAGACCGTCCCGGCCAATCGCCAGTGGAGCCATCTCAACAGCCGCGAGCGCCGCCGCGGCCAGCCCGCCTACTGAGCGCCCACCCGGTTCGGCCCCGCGCCCGGCACGCCCCGCGATGCGGGACCGGCCGGGCGCGACGGCGTGACGACGGCGTCAGAGGGATGCGGCCGGCAGGAGGTCGATCGACGGGTGCCCCGCGACGCTGTGGGTCCAGCTGAGGGTCACGCGGCAGCCGCTCCCGTCGGAGGCGATGTCGAAGGTGGCGCTGTGCAGCCGCGCGATGGAATCGACCAGGCTCAGGCCGATCCCGAACCCGCTCTTGTCGGTCTTCAGCGCGCCGCGGCGGTACCGGGCGCGCACGGCGCTCAGCTCCTCCGCGGGGATGCCGCAGCCCGTATCGGTGACCTGGATCCCCGTCGGATTCCGGAGCAGCGCGACCGTCACCTGCCCGCCGGCCGGCGTGAACTTCAGGGCGTTGTCGATCAGGTTGCTCACCGCCTCGAAGATCAGGCTGCGGTCGCCCTCGATCGCGCACGGGCCGTCCGGCCGGTCCCAGAGAAGTCGGATGTCGCGCTCGATCGCCAGGGGCTCGTAGTACTCCACCGCATCCTCGAGCAGCCGGCCGAGATCGACCTGGGTGAAGCCAGATCGGCGCAGGCGGTCCTCCATCTCGGAGATGCGCAGCAGGGCCGAGAACCGGACGACGATGCTCTTGACCTCGGCCAGGACGTCCTCGTTGAAGGCGCGGAAGGCCGCGACGCTGTCGGCCTTGCGCAGCGACCGCTCCAGCGTGCCGACCACCCGGGTCAGCGGGGTGCGCAGGTCGTGGGCGATGTTCTCGTTGACGCCCTTGATCTCCAGCATCAGCCGCTCGAGCTGGTCGAGCATGTCGTTCACGACGCGCGTGAGGTGAGCGAGGTCGGCCGAGACGCCGCGCGTCGGCAGGCGCTCGCTCAGGTCGCCGCGCATGATGCGCTCGACCGCCTTGGTGATCGCATCGTTCTGCCGCAGCGAGCCGGCGCCGAACACGACGGCACCGATCAGGCCGATCACGATGGTGGCGGCCATGCCCCAGACAAAGGTCTCGACCAGCGCCTTCTCGAGGGACTGGAGATCCTGGGCCGAGCGGCTGACCAGCACGTACTCGCCGCTCGGAAGCTCGGTGAGCTGGCTGAAGAGCGTGCGGCTGCGGTGATCCAGCGGCTGCGCCAGGATGAACGGCTTCCCGATCGGCGCCCTGTCGGGGAAGGCGATCGGCGCGCCGGCCCGGCGAACGTGGTCGGGCCCGAACAGGACGAGCGGGCGGCCGCCCTCGGCGAAATCCTCGGACGCGTCGATCCGCTCGCGCAGCGCGCGCGGCGACAGGTTCAGGAGGTGCTTCGATTCCCACTCGACCCACTCGAACGCGGCCTTGCGGCCGTAGCTGCGCGTGTCGACGTAGAGGAAGCCCGAGAGCGCCAGCGAGGCGGTCCCGAAGGTCGCGAAGAACAGGCACGCGACGCGGAATCCGCTGGTGCGCCGGACCTCAAGAAGGCGCACGGAGGATGAAGCCCGTGTTGCGCACCGTGTGGATCCGCGGGTTCAGCCCGTCGGGATCGAGCTTCTTGCGGATCTTGCCGATGTGGACGTCAATGACGCTGGACTGGTGATTGAAGCTGTAGCCCCAGACGGATTCGAAGATCATCTTCCGGCTCACCAGCGTGCCGGCGTTCTGCATCAGGAACTCGATGATCGCGAATTCCTTGGGCAGGAGCTCAATTTCCCGGTTCCCGCAGTGGAGGACGCGCTCGATCAGGTCGAGGCGCAGGTCGCCGACGACGAGTTCGTTCACCGCCTCCGCGGCCATCTTGCGCCGCGCCAGCGCGTCGACGCGGGCGGTCAGCTCGATGAACTCGAATGGCTTGGCCAAGTAGTCGTCTCCGCCGGCGCGCAGCCCGTCGACACGCTCGTTGACGGCCGACAGGGCGCTGAGGATCAGGACTGGCGTCGAGACCTTCGCGGCGCGCAGCTCGGTCAGCAGCGACAGGCCGTCGATCTCCGGGAGCATCCGGTCGAGCACGATCACGTCAAAGTTACCGTCCAGGGCCTTGCGTAGTCCGATGCTGCCACTGGGGGCTTCGTCGACCTGAAATCCGTATTCCGCGAGGGCCGAACCGATCTCCGCGGCGACCCGCCGGTCGTCCTCGACTACCAATACGCTGGCCATTCGTTTTTCCTTCTTATTTTGTATTCGCCGGCCCTGTCTGGTCTCCTGCGGCTCGGAGGGAGAGGTGGAATTATCCTCTTCGGAGCCGGAGTCAAATGCGGTTCGGTCGCGGCGGCCGACCTGCGTCATCCCGCCGGCGAAGCTTACAAGGGAGCGAGGGATCTGGACCATGCGCCTCACTCCGCGCTCGCCTGCTCGGAGAGCTTGGCTGTCGGGACCTGAGAGGCGACGGAGCCGCGGGGGACGACGCGGCTGCCGTCCTGAAGGCCGGCGGGCGGGTTGAGGACGACGGTCTCGCCGCTGTCGAGGCCGCTGCGCAGCTCGAGGCGCGTGCCGAGATCGCGCGCGATCGTGATCGGCCGGAGCCGGACGGTGTCGTCCGCCCCGACCACGGCCACGCGCGTCCCCTCCGCGTCGAAGATGAGCGCCTCGGACGGCACGATCACCCGCGGATGCGTGCGCGGCACCGCGAAAGTGACGGCGACGTAGAGGCCCGGCCGCAGGATTCCGTCGGGATTGGCGACGTCGACCTCCGTGTCCAGCGTCCGCACCGAGGATTGGAGAGCCACCGAGCTGCGCGAGACCGTGCCGTCGAAGGTCCGGTCCGGGATCTGCGCGACCTGGACGCGCGCCTTCACCCCGTCGCGGATGCCCACGGCGGCCGATTGCGGCACCTGCACCGCGACGCGCAGGACATCGGTGCTGTCGACCGTGAAGAGCGGCGTCCCGGAGCCGGCATCGCCGTGGACGAGGTCGCCGACATCGACCTTGCGGGCGGTCACGATGCCGTCGAACGGCGCGACGACGTTCTCGAAGGTGGTCAGCGTGCGGAGCCGGTCGACGGTCGCCTGCTGGGCGGTGATGTTGGCTTCCGCGACCTTCACCTTCGCCTGCGCGGCGGCGAGGGTCG
This sequence comes from Methylobacterium sp. 285MFTsu5.1, assembly GCF_000383455.1. Lineage (NCBI taxonomy): Bacteria > Pseudomonadati > Pseudomonadota > Alphaproteobacteria > Hyphomicrobiales > Methylobacteriaceae > Methylobacterium > Methylobacterium sp. 285MFTsu5.1. The sequence goes on from NZ_KB911271.1 coordinate 268,627, forward strand.
CGGTGGCGGTCAGCATCCCCGCGCGGGTCTGGTCGGCGTTCTGCTTCGAGGCCCAGCCTTGTCCGGCCAGGGTCGCGGTGCGGGCGTCGGTCACGTTCGCGAGCGTCACGCTGGCCTTGGCCTGCTCCACATCCGCCTGCGCGACGGCGAGCTGCGCCTTGAACTGGCCGAGTTGGGCCTCGGCCTGCCGGGCCTGCTGGTCGAGGTCGGGCGCGGCGATCCGGACCAGCAGGTCGCCCTTCTTGACCCGCGACCCGATGTCGACCCGGCGCTCGGCGATGTAGCCGGTGGCGCGGGCGAAGATGTCGGCATGGTCGAAGGCCTCGGTCTGGCCCGGCAGGGTCAGCGTCATGGGCCCGTCATCCACCTGCGCCGGCCCGGTGCGGACCGTCGGAACGAAGTTCACGGCCTCGGCCTGGGTCTCCAGGGAGGCCTGGTAGGTTTCCCAATGGTGCCAGGCGCCGAGCCCGAGGGCGCTGCCGAGCGCGAGGAACGCCACGAGGAACGGGCGCTTGCGCGGCGGCGGCGGCACCGCGTGGACGAGGGCCTCGCCGGCCCCGTCCTGCCGCAGCGGGTCGATCTCGACCGCGTGCTGGTGCGCCCGCGCGGCAGCCTCGGCGCCGCTCCCGGGGGCGTCGTTGAAACGGGTCATCAATAATCCTCGAGGGGCTTGATCGGGTTGCGGCGGAGCAGGGTGTAGAGAAGGGGGACGAAGAGCAGGGTCGAGACGGTGCCCATCCCGATCCCGCCCATCACCGCGCGGGCAAGGGCGGCGTTCTGCTCGGCGCCTTCGCCGGACCCGATCGCCATCGGGATCAGGCCCAGGAACATCGCGGAGGCGGTCATGAGCACCGGCCGGAGGCGGGTATGGCCGGCCATCAGGGCGGCCTCGCGGGCAGAGCAGCCGGTGGCCTCGCGATGCTCTTTGGCGAATGTGACGAGCAGGATCGAGTTCGCGCTCGCCACGCCGACCGACATGATCGCGCCGAACAGGGCGGGGATCGAGAACGCCGTGCTGGTGATGAACAGGCTCATCACGATGCCGCAGAAGGCCAGCGGCAGGGCGGCGATGACCACGAAGGGGTCGACCCACGTCTGGTAGTTCAGGACGAGCAGCAGGTAGACCGCCACCAGCGCGATCCCGAGCCCGAGCTCGATGCGCGAGAAGGCGCTCTCCATGCTCTCGATCTGGCCGCGGACGAGGATCTTGTCCGGGGCCGGGAGCTTGACCTGCTCCTCGGCGACGATCCGGTCCACGGCGTTTCGGACACTGCCGAGATCCGCGTTCTGGACGTTGGCGAGGATGTCGAAGGTCGGCTGCTGGTTGACGTGGTTGATCACGGTCTGCTCAGGCTGCCGCTGCATCGTGGCGATGTTCGACAGCAGGATCGGGATGCCGGGCCTGTCACCCGCGTCCGTGTGCACCGAGACCGGCGTGTTCATCAGCTGCGTGATGTCGGCGTTGCGCCACTCCGGCGTCTGGACCCAGAGCTGATACGGCATGCCGGACTTGGGATCGGCCCAGAAGTTCGGGCTGACCTGGAAGGAGCCGGAGAGCGAGACGTTCAGGTTCTGCGCGATGGACTGCTCGCTGACGCCCATCTCGGAGGCCAGCCTGCGGTCGACGTTCACGTACATCTGCGGGGCGTCGACGATCTGGTGCAGGTGGACGTCGACGGCGCCGCGGACCGCCGCGATGCGGCGGACGAGGTCCTGCGCCACGGCGAGGTCCTCGGCATCGTGCCGCCCGGAGACCTGCACGTCGATCTGCGCGACGGTCCCGAAATTCAGGATCTGCGTGATGATGTCGGACGGCTGGAAGTAGAAGGTGTCGTCGGGGAAGGCCTGGTGCAGGACCTGGCGCAGCCGCTTCTCGTAGAAGGAGATCGGCTTATGCTCACCCTTCAGGTTGATGAGCATCTGCCCGTCATTGTAGGCGACGAACGACGCATCCATGAAGGCGAAGTTGTAGTTCGAGGCGGGGAGGCCGATATTGTCCAGGATGAGCCCGAGCTCGTCCTTCGGGACAACCTGCCGGACGACGTCCTCGACCTGCGCGAAGGTCTTCTCCGCCTGCTCGATCCGCTCGCCCGGCCGGGTGCGGATATGCAGGGTCATCTGGCTGGATTCGATCTGCGGGAAGTAGTCCTGACCGACGAAGGGGAAGATCGCGGCTGTCACCGCGACGACGGCGAGCGCGCCGGACAGCGCGCGGGCCGGGTGCCCGAGCACCGCGGACAGGAGGCCGACATAGCCCGCGTGGAAGCGCGCGAACCCGCGCTCGAACGCGTTGCGGAAGGCGAGGGCGCCGCGCAGCGGATATTGAAGCAGCCAAGCGAGGGGCCGTGTCGGCGCACGGAGAATCCGGCTGAGGACGGAGCGGCGGCGGGGTGGTGACGCCCCATCGACCTCGGCGGCCGGGCCGTGATGCCGGGCGTATTCCGGGGCGACCAGGACGTCGATGAGGATCGCCACCAGCGTCCGCGACAGGAGGTAGGAGGTCAGCATCGCGAAGACCACCGCCTCGGCCTGCGGGACGAAGAGGTAGCGGGGCGCGTCCGTGAGGAAGAAGACCGCCGAGAAGGCCGAGCAGATCGCCAGCGTGGAGATCAGGGCCGGCTTGGCGATGCCGGCCACGCCCTCGACCACCGAGCGCCGGAAGGAGAAGCCTTCCTCGAACATCCGGTAGGTGTTCTCGATCGCGACCGTCGCGTCGTCCACGAGGATGCCGACGGCCAAGGCGAGGCCGCCCAGGGTCATCACGTTGACGGTCTGGCCCAGAGCAACCAGGATCGACAGGGAGGTCAGGATGCAGAGCGGGATGGAGACCAGCACCACGATGGTCGAGCGCCAGGAGCCGAGGAACAGCAGGATGGCGAGACCGGTGAGCCCCGCAGCGATCACCGCCTCGCGCACCACGTCGGAGATGGCGTCCGAGACGAAGACTGACTGATCGAACAGCGGCGTGATGGTCATGCCCTTCGGCGCGGCCGCGTGGATGTCCGGCAGGGCGGCCTTGACGGCGTTCACGACGTCCAGGGTCGAGGCCGCGCCGTTCTTGAGGACCTGCAACAGGACGGAGTGGTGGCCGTCGGCGCGGACGATGTTGATCTGCGGGGGCGAGCCGTCCCGGACATGGGCGACGTCGCGCAGCAGGACCGGCTGGTTGTTCTCGACCTTGATCGGAATGCGGTTGAGCTGATCGACCAGCTGCGGGCTCGAGTTCAGCCGCACCGTGTATTGCTGCGTCCCGATCTTCGCGAGGCCCGAGGGCACGACGAGGTTCTGCTTGAGGACCGCGTTCAGGACATCGAGCGGCGTCATGCCGATCGCGCGCAGCTTGCCGGGGTCGAGATCGACCATGACCTGACGCGGCGCGCCGCCGTAGGGCGAGGGCAGGGTCGAGCCCGGCACCTCGGCGAGCCGGCGACGGGTCCGGTACTGCGCGTAGTCGAAGACCTTGGTGAGCGGCAGCTTCGAGGACGACAGCGCCATCTGAATGACGGGCACCGACGAGGCGGAGAAGCGCATGATGACGGGAGGCTGCACGCCCGGCGGCATGCGCGAGCGGATCGCGTTCATCGCCGAGTCGACCTGGGTCATCGCCAGATCGATGCTGACCGCGGAATCGAAGTAGATCCGCTCGGTCACCGTGCCCTGGATCGACGTCGACTCGATTCGGCGGATGTTGTTCACGTTGCTCGACAGCGAGAACTCGCTGTAGTTCGTGATGCGCTGGACCATGTCGGTCGCGTCGAGACCGTTATAGGTCCACACCACCACCACCACCGGGATATCGACGGCGGGCAGCACGTCCTTCGGCGCGACGGTGATCGAGCCGAGCCCCGCGAGGAACATGAGGACGGCAAGAACATAGAAGCTCTTGCGAAACTTCAGAGCGAACCGGACGAGTTCCATGTGATCAGTCGGGTGTCCCGCCGTGACCCGGCTCCCATTCCCGCGGGATGCCCGCGTGAACTGGGAGCCGATCAAGCCTCGTGTGCGAAGAGAAGGCAGGGCGAATGCCCGGCACGCCGAAGTTATAGTCCTGGCAAAGACACTCTTCGAATGAATTCGGCACGACAAAATAAAGCGCGTTTAAGAAACTTAAAGCGGCAGCGGATCTCTAAAGTGCGTCGCGAAACCGATGCTTGAACTGTCTCCGACCCAGGCCGCGGCCGGACGGGCGCGCATCGAATTTTAAAGAAAATTTCTCAAATCAATTTCGTTTTCACTGCTGAAAAGCCTATTTTATTGCAGTGCGTGCTCGGCTTGCGCCATCTTCCGAATGTCGAGATGGGCTGACCCGCCAACGTCGCTGAAGGCAGTGCGTCGCGGCCACGCTGTGATCCCGTCGGGCGGCTGTTCCGAAGCGCGCACGCGTTGTGGCGGGCCTGCTCGCAGAGACCGGCCGCTGACGCCCGCGGCGGTCTCGTCGGACACATCCAGGACATCCGGAGCGCGGCTTCCGCGCTGCCGATCTCGTGCGCTCAAGGAGGAGCAGGCCTATGACCAGACGATGTCTGCTGATCTTGGTCTCGGTGCTCTCACTGTCGCTGCAGACCGGCGTGGCGCTGTCCGAGAGCGAGATGCCGGCAGGAGGCGCCTTCATGAGCAGTTACACTTCGGATCCTTACTTCGACCCGCGGTCACGGTACTCGCAGGCTCACGCCACCGGAGACATCCGCGGACAGCCGATGCTCGTCGAACCGGGCGACGCCCCGCCGCCCTGCAAGCTCTTCGACACGGCCTGCGCGGCCGCCTTCGAGCGCTCACGCCCCCACGCGTATCGCTAGGGCCGGCGCCGACCGGGCGAGAGCGGAGCGCTCGCCCTTCTCGGTCCGAAAACGCGCCCTTTGCCGCGCGGAGATGGGGCATGTCAGTCCGGCGTCGGATCGTCCGCGATCCTGCGCCGCAAGTGCACCAACCTCCAGCCCGAGACCGCGCCGACATCCCGTCACCGGCGGCTCGCGCCGGTGGGGCTGCAGTCGACGATACCTGTGAATTCTTGAGCCAGGTTATATCGCAAGGCGTTTGCGCGCTCTATCCCGTTGAAAATTGCACGTTGACGGCGTGCGGGATGAGCAATGATTGAACAGGGCCCACGGATAGCGCGCGAATTCCATGTCGGCGTCGGCGGCGACCGCTGGGCCCTGATGCGCGACCTCCAGACCGGACAGCCCTACGTCTCTCACTCCCCGGGCGATGACGCGCCGGAGGTCCAACTGGATCTCGGTTCCTTCCTCGTGCTGTTCACCGGGGAGGAGCGGGAGAAGCTGCTCCGCCTGATCGGGTCGCTGCTGCCGGACGAGGACGCGCGTGCGGATGCCGACGGCCGGGCCGGCACGTCGCGTCCGCTGACCTTCGTCTCCCGGTGGCTTCCCAATCGGTAGGTCGAGACTTCGGTATTAGCCACCTCGACGCGAATTTTAGGCGCAATTGAGTTCAGTTCGTAAACCGGCCCTTGATCGGTCGCCGCTTATCCTCCGGCGCTCTAGCGCGGAGTACTTATGGACAACCAGCGCAACGCCCGACGCGTCTCCGTCAACCTGAGCGGATGCATCTCGGTGGCCGGCCATCCCGCCATCCCCTGCGTGGTGCACGACATGTCGCGGTGGGGTGTTCGCCTCCGGCTCGTCGGGACCGAGCGGGTGCCCCCCGCGTTCACGCTTACGATCGACGCCACCGACACGGTGATCGGCTGCGAGACGGTCTGGAAGAACGCCGACGAGATCGGGGCCCTGACCGACCTGATGGAGTGAGCGACGGCCGGGTCTGGCCCTCACTTTGAATCGGCCGCGGATCGCCTGGCGATCGGGCACGATCCAGGAGCCGCGGCCGCGCGGTCTCGGTTTTTGATCCGACGTCCAGCGCGCCTCAACCGCGGGCGAGGGCCGCCTCGAATTCCTCGGCCGGGAGGTGCGCGCCGCCGGTCGTCCAGATCACGTGGGTGGCCGCGGCGCCGACCGCCGCGGGCAGCGTGGCGGCGAAGCGCCCGGCCGCCGCGAAGCCCGCCGCCGCCGAGGGCTCCAGGCGCAGGCCCGCCTCGGTCCACATCACCCTGAGCCAGCGGTACAGCGCGTCGTCGGGCACCGTGACCACGGCGGCCACCAGCTTCTCGAGCGTCCGGGCCACCAGCATCGACGCGGAGGCGCAGGCCAACCCGTCCGCCGCGGTGCGGTTGTCGAGGCCGACATCGTAGACGCTGACCGTGCGCTCGAGACCGGCCGCGAGCTGGACCAGCATGCACGGGGACGCGACCGGCTCGACGAAGACCGGGTGCACGGCGTCACCGAACAAGAGCTTCAGGCCGAAGGCGACGCCGCCCGGCGCGCCGCCCACGCCGCAGGGCAGATAGACGAACAGGGGTTGCGCCGGGCCCACCGCGATCCCGGACTCCGCGAGCTGGCGCTGAAGGTCGAGGGCCGCGGCCGCGTAGCCGAGAAACAGGTCGACGGAATCCTCGTCGTCGACGAAATGGGCGTCCGCGCGGCCGGCGAACGCGCCGCGGGCCGCCGCGACCGCCGCCCCGTAATCGCCGCGATGCTCGACGACGCGGGCGCCGAGTTCGCGCAGGCGCTGCTTCTTCCACGCCTTGGCGTCGTGGGACATGTGGACCTCGACCGCGAAGCCGAGCGAGCGCCCCATCAGGCCGACGCTGAAGCCGAGATTGCCGGTGCTGCCGACCGCGATCACGTGGCGGGCGAACAGGGCGCGGAATTCCGGGTCGGCGAAGGCCGCGTAGGATCGCCCCTCGGTGAGCAGCCCGGCCCGCGCGGCCAGGTCCTCGGCATAGGCCAGGACCTCGTAGACGCCGCCGCGCGCCTTGATGCAGCCGGTCACCGGCAGCGCGTGGTCGGCCTTCACCAGCACGCGCCCGTCGGCGCCGTCCAGGACGTCACGGGACAGGCGCTCTTCCAGCGGGACGAGCGGCGAGTCGATCCGGCCGGCGCCCTCTTCGGGGAAGAGGCGCGCCAAGAGCGGCGCGAACCGCTGCCAGCGCGCCACGGCCGCGTCCACGTCGGCACGGCCGGTCGCGAGTCCGGGCAGGACGGACGCGGTGGCGTCCAGCGCCGGGTTCATCCAGACCGTGGGGCTGGCGCGCCTGACCGCCTCCGGGATCCGGTCGCACGGCGGTTGAGTCTGCATCCCGTCGACGGCTGCCATGGCGCTCCCGATCCTGCCCGGTTTGTCCGCGCCGACCCTGCGCGAGCGGCGCTCATGCGGCCAATTATATTCTCTGGTGCGGTCTATTAGGCCCGCTTATGATCGGGCATGCCCGTCAGGCTCGACGCGCGCCTGGCCGGCGACCTGTTCTTCTTCCGCGTCCTGGTCGAGGCGGGCGGCTTCGCCCGTGCGGGCGACCGCCTCGCCGTCACGCAGAGCGCGGTCACGCAGCGGATCCAGCGGCTGGAGCGGCGCCTCGGTTACCCGCTGCTCGAGCGGGGCACCCGCGAGATCCGGCTGACTGCCGCGGGTCACCACCTGTTCGCCGCGGCGCGGAGCGGCTTCGACGGGATGGGCGAGGCCCTGCTCCGGGGGGAACGGCGCGAGGGCCGGGCGACGCTGCGGATCAGTTGCGTCCCCTCCCTGGCCTCGGAATGGCTCGCGCCAAGGCTGAAAGCCTTCAGCGACACGCATCCCGACATCGACGTCGCCGTCTTCGGGGAGACCCACGACCTGGATCCGGGACGCATGGCGCAGTCCGGTATCGACGTCGCGATCCGCTACGGCCCGGCGCCGCCTCCCAGTGCGACGGTCGTCTTCGACCATCCCGAGCCGGTCTACCCGGTCTGCGCCCCGGCCTACCGGGATGCGGCGGATCCCGGCGGGGCCGTCGTGCTGCTCCACGACGCGACGCCGTGGGAGGCGGCCGCGAGCGTCTCGGAGGAGTGGGATCGCTGGATAGGCGTCCATGGGGCGCCCTGGGGCGGCCGCGTCCAGAATCTCTACTTCAACCTCGCGCAACTGGCGCTGCGCGCCTCGCTCGGCGGCTCGGGCATCGCCCTGGGGCGATCGCTGATCGTCGCGCCCTATCGCGCCGACGGGCGCCTCGTGCCCGCCTGCGACGCGGCCCTCATGAACGGGCTCCGGTACTTCGTTCTCGTGCGTGCCCTGCCACCCGCAGGGCCGGCGGCGGCCTTCGTGGACTGGCTCGGCCGGACGATGGCGGGTCCGCCGGGCTCGCCCGAGGCGCCGCGTCGGGGCGGTGCGGCAGAATGCGGATAGGGCACCGTCCCGCGCGCGCGCCGCGCTCGGCGCCCCTCGGTTCGAACGCTCGATCTACCGCCGGGCGGGTCGATCCGTCGACAGCGCGGCTGCCAGATGGGCGACGAAGGCGTTCACCTTGGGACTGACCAAGCGCCGGGACGTGTGGAGCGCCCACAGCTCCGTCGGCGGCCCCTCCAGCCAGCCCCAGCAGGCGAGGCGTCCGGCCGCCACGTCGCCCCCGACAAGCGAGCGCGGGAGCAGCGCCGCGCCGGCGCCCGCCACCACGGCGTCGCGCAGCATCGGCAGCGAGGACAGGCGCAGGACCGGCACGGGCGCGTAGGTCCGGCGCGTCCGGCCGTCATGGACCTGCCACGTCTCGTCCTGACGCGGCGTCCAGCGCACCGCCGCCGGCACGGTCGCCGCGTCGGTCCCGGCCGACTGTTCGGGACGCGGGACCTCGGGCGGCGCCACCAGCCAGAGCTCGTCCCGCAGGACACAGCGCCCGACGAGGCGCTCGTCCGGCTTCGGATTGACCCGGATGATCACGTCGAAACCCTCCTCGATCGGGTCGACGAACCGGTCCTCGGCGGAGATCTCCAGCTCGACCTCGGGATAGGCGCGGGCGAAGTCCGCGGCGACGCGGCCGAGCTGCGTGTCGGACAGGAGCAGCGGCGCACTCACCCGGAGCCGCCCACGGGGTCGGTCGAGGCCGCCACCGACGACGGCGCCGGCCTCCGCGATCTCGCTGAGCAGCGGCCCCGTCCGGGCGTGGAGGAGCGCCCCCGCCTCTGTCAGGCGCAGGCTGCGCTCGCCCCGCTCGATCAGCCGCGTCCCGAGGCTCGCCTCGAGCTCGGCGACGCGCCGCGACAGCGTCGCCTTCGGCCGCCCGCTCGCCCGGGCGGCGCGGCCGAAGCCGCCGTGGCCGGCGACGAGATTGAAGTCGGCGAGCGCCGCGAGGTCCATGTGCTGTTCCAGATCCGGGACACCCAGTCCCGATCTTGCCGACTATGGCTCAGAAAAGGAACGGCGCATCTTCGGATCATCGGCGGCCCGCTCGGGGCCGCCCCGCATCCAGGAGATCCGCCATGACCATCCTCGTCACCGGTTCCACGGGCCGCATCGGCTCCGCCGTCATCGATCATCTCGTCGCCGCGGGGGCCGCCGTGCGCGCTCTGACCCGCTCGCCCGAGAAGGCGCGATTCCCCTCCGGCGTCGAGGCCGCCCGCGGCGATCCCGCCGACATCGACGCGATGCGCGCGGCGCTGGTCGGGGTCGACACCCTGTTCCTGCTCGTCGCCAACGCGCCGGACGAGCTGACCCAGGCGATCACGACGCTCAGCCTCGCCCGCGACGCGGGCGTGCGCGGCATCGTCTATCTCTCGGTCTTCAAGAGCGAGGCCTTCGTCGATGCCCCGCACTTCACCGGCAAGCACGCCGTCGAGCGGATGATCGCGGCCCTCGACCTGCCCGCCACGGTGCTGCGGCCCTCCTACTTCATGCAGAACGACCTCGCCCAGAAGGAGCCGCTTCTCGGGGCCGGCCTGTATGCCGTGCCCCTCGGGCAGGCCGGCGTCTCGATGGTCGACGTGCGCGATATCGCCGAGGCGGCGGCCAACGCGCTGCTGCGCCGCGAGCGCGCGGCCGACCGTCTTCCGGCCGAGACCTACGACGTCGTCGGGCCGGACGCCCTGACGGGCGACGCCCTGGCGGAGATCTGGTCCGAGGCCCTCGGGCGCGCGGTCCGCTACGGAGGCGACGATCTCGACGCGCTGGAGCAGCGGCTCCGGAGCTTCGCCCCCGCCTGGCTCGCCTATGACCTGCGGGTGATGATGCGCCGCTACCAGGAGGATGGCGCCGTCGCGACCGAGGCCGAGGTTGCGGACTTCGCGAGGCTCCTCGGCCGCAGGCCGCGCAGCTACCGCGACTTCGCGGGCGAGGTCGCCCGCGACTGGCGGGGCGCCTGAGCGGGGAGGCCCCGCGGGTACGGTCTCGCAGGCATTGTCACGCGGGCACGGTCTCACGGGCAGGGAGGCGACGGCGCCTCCCGCCACCGCAGCGCGTCGATCAGGCTGCGCAGGGCGGGCGTGACCTGCCGGTCGGGGTAGTAGAGGTGGCAGCCGGGAAACGACGGACACCACGCCTCCAGCGCCTGGACGAGATGTCCCGCGGCTAGGTCGTCGGCCGCCTCGTCTTCCAGCATGTAGCCGAGCCCGGCACCGGCCCGGATCGCGGCGGCCGCGAGCCGGCCATCGTTCACGACGAGCTGGCCGGCCGCGCGCACCCGGATCTCGCGGCCGTCGCGGGCGAACTCCCAGGGCAGCAACCCACCGCCGCCGACGAGCCGGTAGTTCACGCAGCAATGCGCTTCCAGGTCAGCCGGGCTCTCCGGGCGCGGGTGACGGGCGAAGTAGTCCGGGGTCGCGACGACCACCGTGCGCAGGTCGGGTCCGACCCGGACCGCCACCATGTCGCGCTCGACCGTCTCGCCGAAGCGGATCCCGGCGTCGAAGCCGGCGGCGACGATGTCGGTCAGGGGGTCGTCCACGATCACCTCCACCGAGACGGCCGGGTGGTCGATCAGGAAGTTGGGCAGTCTGGGTTCGAGGATCGCCCGCGCGGCGTACGCGAAGGTCGTCAGCCGCAGCCGCCCCGACGGCGCGCCGCGCCACTCGGCCAGCGCGTCGAGCCCGCGCGCGACGTCCTCGAGCGCGGGGCCGACCGACCGCAGCAGCCGCTCGCCGGCCGGAGTGAGCGCGACGCTGCGGGTGGTGCGGGCCAGCAGGCGCACGCCGTGACGCGCCTCCAGAGCCCGCATCGTGTGGCTGAGCGCGGAGGGCGACAGCCCCATCTCCGCGGCCGCCCGCGTGAAGCTGCGATGGCGCGCCACCGCCGCGAAAGCCGCCAGATCTTCGAGGGTGCCGCGCCGCATTCCTGAACTGTGCTCACAGGTGCATGCGGAATACCACGGCTAATCCCGATCCCGACGCCGGACTACGACCAAGCCCTCAACAGTGAGGTGCGGCGATGGATCTGAGGCACTATCGAACCCTGGGACGCTCGGGTCTGGCCGTGAGCCCCCTTGCGCTCGGGACCATGACCTTCGGCGCCGCCCGCTGGGGCAGCGACGCGACGGTCTCGGCGGCCATCTTCGACCGTTACGTCGAAGCGGGCGGCAACTTCCTCGATACGGCCGACGTCTACGCGGGCGGTGCGAGCGAGACGATGCTCGGCGACCTGATCGCGGCGCGCGGTCTGCGCGACCGCCTGGTCGTCGCGACGAAGTCCGGCTTCCCGCGCGCGCAGGGCACGCCGCTCGCCGGAGGCAACAGCGCGCGGAACATCCGCTCCGGTCTCGAGAGCTCCCTGCGCCGTCTCAGGACCGGCTGGATCGACCTGTACTGGACCCATGTCTGGGACCGGACCACGCCGCCGGAGGAAGTCCTCCGGGCGCTGACCGACGCCGTCGCGCGCGGCGACATCCTGTATTACGGATTCTCGAACGCGCCCGCTTGGTACGCCGCGCAGATCGCCGCGCTGGCCCGTGCCCACGGCCTCCCGGAACCCATCGGCCTGCAATACGCCTACTCGCTGCTCGACCGGGGCGTGGAACTCGATGTGCTGCCCGCGGGCCGCGCCCTCGGGCTCGGGCTGGTGCCCTGGAGCCCGCTGGCGGCCGGCCTGCTGACCGGCAAGTACGGCCGCGAGAAGCTCGCTCAGGCCGGTCCGGCAGGCTCGCTCCCGGACCGGGCCGGCGACGCGGCCGAGGGCGGCAGCGACGGCCGGCTCAACGGCGACAACCCCTTCGGCGGCATGCTGTTCACCGAGGCGAACTTCGCGGTGGTGGACGTGCTGCGGGCGGTCGCCGCGGACGTCGGCCGACCGATGGCGCAGGTGGCGCTGGCCTGGGTCGCGCGGCGCCCCGGCGTCGCCTCGGTCCTGGTCGGGGCGAGCCGCCCGGAGCAGCTGGCGCAGAACATCGCCGCCCTCGAGGTCGTCCTGACGCCCGAGCAGCAGTCCCGCCTGGATGAGGCCGCGGCTCCGCCGCAACTCAATCCCTACTTCATCTTCGAGCTGCCGACTTCGCGCATCTTCGGCGGTGAACGGGTCGAGGCGTGGTAGGCCCACGTCCGGGGTCGGCTCGGGGGATCGAGACCGGGCTTGCCGGTGATTCCCGTCACTCCGAACGCGCCACCTGGGTGCGGAACAGCGTCGCGAGGGTCCGCAACGTCCTGTTGTGCGGCTCGGCCAGGGACACCGTGTAGGCGCCCGGATCGATGTTCGGGACGGAGGCGGTGATGCGCACCGTCCGCTCGTCGATCTTGAGGACGGGCGCCCGCCACGTCTGACCGTTGGTGCCGCGAAACACCGCCAGCGTGTCCTTGCCGAGCCGGGGCGCGGTCCCGGGGAACGCGACTTCCGCGGCCCAGAGCTGCCCCGGCGACACGCGGAGCGCGTCGCCGGCATCCGGCAGGCTGTGGTGCAGATCCGGGACGTGCGGCGGCCCGCTGACGAGATGGCGCGGCTCCGGAACGAAGCGCGCCGGCGGCTCGGTGTCGGGGGCGATGAAGATCGAAGCGACGTCTTCGAGGATGCGCAGGCTACCGTCGGCGATCTGGACGATCGCGAGCGCGTAGCGTCCGAAGGACATCCCCGCGACGTCGATCTGGCCGGTGAAGCCGGACGTCGCGGCGGCGGGTTCACCGTACCACTTGGCCACGTCCGGACGGAGATCGCTCTGCAGGGCGACCCACGATGTCCCGGTGCGACCCGTCAGCCGCAGGTAGATCGCCTTCGGCGCCGGCCCCGAGACGTGCAGCCAGCCGCGCAGGAACACGGAAGCCCGCGCGACGACCGACGAGAGATCCAGGCTCCGGTTAAGGCGCTCGTCCGTGCGCAGCACGTCGAGGCTCCAGCCGCACTCGCTGCGCCGGACCGGCCTCAGCGTTAGACGCCGGAACGCGTCGGGCATCTCCGGAACCGGGCGCGCGCGCGCCGCCGCCATCACGGTGGGCGACGCCTCCGGCGCTCGGGCCGCCTCATCCCACGCGATCGCCGCGCTGGTCCAGGAGGCGGCGTTCGTCCGGTATCCCAGGGTCTCGAGCCGCAGGTCGAAACCGTGCCGCAGGTGGCTGGGAACCCGTCCGTGGCGCAGCGGCCGCGCCTCGATCAGGCGCTCGTAGAGGGCGCGGACCGACCCGAGGTGGCCGTCGGTGTCGGGGAAGGATTTCCGGCCGATGGAGGCCTGCATCCGGGCGAGGCGGGCGCGATCGTAGTGTAGCGCGATGAGGCGCGCGCGGACGGCGCCGGCATCGTCCGGCGGGACCTTGAACCCGTCGATCCCGTCCTCGACGCGCTCGGCCAGGGCCCCGATATCGGCGACGATCGGGACCAGGCCCGCCTGCCACGCCTCCGTCAGCGCGATGACGAACGTCTCGGGCCAGGTCGAGAGGTGCAGCGAGACATCGCAGCCGGCCAGCAGGCCGCCGATCGCGTGCTGCTCGTATGCGCCGGTCACGGTGACCTGATCCGGTCCGAGGCCCGCGACCGCCTCGCGGTACGGGTCGTCGATGCGGCCGATCACCTTGAAATGGATGGGATAGGCCTCGCAGCTCCGGATCAGGTTGATCGCCTGCTGGCCGCCCTTGTGGGCCGCGAGATTGCCCAGGATCGCCACGGTCAGCCGATCGCCGTCGCGCCTGCGCCTGGACACCGGCCGCGCCCCGGCCGGCGCGGTGTTCGGCGCCACCATCGGGATCTCGACGATCCGGTCGGCGGGGATGCCGGGGAAGTAGCGCCGGAGGTACTCCGCCGTGGCGGGCGTGCTCGTGACGAAGGCGTCGATCGCGTCGGTCACCAGGGTCATCATGCCGTCGCGGCGCGCCTTGGAGCCGGGCGGATACTGGTTTCCCGAGACCAGGCACGCGTCGCACTGGTCCGCCCCGCGATTGACGACGTCGCAGAACCGGCCGGTGTGATCGAGCAGCAGCCAGCGCTCGCAGATCAGGAAATGGTCGTGCAGGTGGTAGACGGTGGGTATGCCGCAGGCCCGCGCGATCAGCGGCAGCGACAGCGGGACGTGCATCAGGTGATGGATGTGGACGAGGTCGACCTGATGCTCGAACAGCAGTCTCTGGAAGATCCCCTCCACGAACGGGTCCGTCGAGAGCGGCGGCGTGACGGGACCGCAGGCGAAGCTCTCCGCGATCCCCGGGCCCTCGAGCCGGAGCGACCAGCGCCCGTCGCCGAAGACGGAGAAGAGGAACAGGACGCGGTACGGCTCGCCGAGCTCGGTCAGCAGTTCCTGATAGACCTCGACCCCGCCGCCGGGACGATGCCCCATCCGGTTGTGGGTGAGCATCAGGACCGTGCGGGGCGCTGACGGTTCGAGGGGGGGCCGGCGCGTCTGCGTCCGGCGCCGGTCGATCACCGCGTCCAGGATCGTCGCCACGCGATGGTCGTAGAGGTGCTCGGCGCGGGTCCGCGCCTGCGCGGCGCGCGCGCGCGCGATGCGGGCCTCCGGTTCGGTCAGGGCCGTCAGGATCGCCTCGACCGCACCGGCCTCGTCGTCGCAGAGCGCGATCTCGGCGCCCGGCGTGTAGTAGGCGGCCGTCTCCGGCTCGGGCGAGACCACGACCTGGTAGCCGCCGGCCAGCGCCGTCTCGAACAGCCGCGGCGGCGGCGTCGAACCGGTCGCCTGATCGGCGCGCGCCGCCGAGAAGATCCGGGGCAGGGTGAGCACGACGCGACTGCGGTTCGCCAGGAGGGCGAAGTCGCGGTTGCCGCAGCGCCAGTCCGTGACGAGCGCCTCGTCCTCCAGCTCCGGCGGACCGATATGCGCGTTCCACGGCAGCGCCAGCTTGAACTTCACGTCCCGCGGCAGCTTGGCCGAGAGCGCGTTCAGGGTCGCGACCCTGTTCGGCCACGCCGTTCCGATGAAGAGGAGGTCGTAGCGGTAGCGCGCGTCGTCCTCGAGCACCGGGAGATCGTGGAAGAGCGAGGAGGCGCCGAGGGCGAGGTGGTGTGCCCGGCCTCCGTAGGCCGGGACCGTGGCAAGGTCGTTCGTGAAGACCAGATCGAAGACCCCCGACCCGCGCACGTTCGCTTCGCGCTCGTACGGATCCTCCGTGGTCCAGAGCACGCTGGTCCGAGCGAGCCCCGCGAGCCGACCGACCAGGGGCGCGTGCGCCCGCGCGCCGCCGAAAGCGATCAGCGTGTCGAGACCCTGCTCGACGAAGGCGGCCAGGGCATCGCCGTGCCCGCCGACATGGACCCGGCCGACCGCGGGATGCCGGCGCAGCGCGTCCGCGATGGCGAGCACGAGGTAGCGGTTGTGGGTCTGCGGCTCGGTGTCGAGCAGCAGGATCGACAGGTCGGACATGCGCGGTCTCGTCCGTCTCAGCGGCGGCGTGATCAGGCCGGGACCGTCAGGCGGCTCAGGTCGAGCAGGCGCGCCGCGCGATGCCGGTAGGTGTGCTCGCGGAGCGCCCGCGCCTGCGCCCGGCGCGCGATCGCCTCGATCGCGCCGGGCTCGTCGAGCGACCGCTCGATGGCGCGCGCGATATCGGCCGCGCCGTCCACCAGCAGGATCTCCGTGTCCGGCTCGAAATGCGCGCAGATTTCCAGGCCGGTGACGAAGAACAGCTGCGCCGAGCCCGACAGGGCGACCTCGAAGGTGCGCGGTCCCGGCGTCGCCTGCGGGAGCGACAGCCGGCGATTGGCCACGTCGAGGTCGCGGCCGATGTTGAGCGTCAGCCGCGCCGCCGCGGCGTAGTCGGCCATCTGCGCCGGCGTGAGGCGGCGGTTCACCGCGCATTGGAGCGTGTCCGGCCACTCGGCGCCCAGGATCTCCACGACGTGCCGGCACAGGAGATCGTCGATCCGGCGCATCAGGGCGACGCGGTTCGGGTAGGCGACGCCGCAGAAGAACAGGACTGTCTCCCGCTCCGCCACCGGGGCGATCGGCCGGAAATGCCGGTCGGGCGCCGCGGCCAGCGGCAGGTGGTGGACGTCGGGGTGCCGGTAGTGCTGCGCCGCCCAGGAATCGTTGCTCACAACGATGTCGGCGTAGAGTTCCGCCTTGAAGGCGTAGTCGAACTCGTACGGGTCGTCCGTCAGCCAGAAGATCAGGACGGCACCCACGGCGTCCGCGGCCCGCCGAAGCGCGCGCAGATCCGCCAGGTCAGGCACGAGACTTCCGACCGCGATCACGACATCCGGCCGGGTCGCCCGAACCGCCGCGACCGCCAGTTCCAGAGGGGTGTGTCTGACGCGCTCGGCGCCGAGCAGTTCGGCGAAGCCCTCTGCCAGATCGCTCCGGATCCCGGGATTCCTGTTGAGCGCATCGGGGAAGGTGCTCGTGACCAGGACGTGCGGCCCGGCCAACGAGATCGCGCTGACGAAATTCATCCCTCGTGACCTCGGCGAGACGGGCCAGTTTTAATTGCAGGTTAATGCCAATTGTAAGTAGACACGCAACTGTCGCATGTCCATTTCGTCGATTAATTTCCCCCAACCACTTGGCGATTGGGTAATTCCGGGCAATTTAATGTTGGCAATCAGGAAGTATGGCACGGGATGAAGTGGCAATAGGCGCGCCGCACCCGCCGCGCGAGCCCTGCGCCGAGGCGTTGCGCCCCTTCCTGCCGTGGTTGACCGGCACGCTCCTGCTGCTGGGCCCGAAGCCCGACGCGGGGAGCCGCGCGCGCTGGGCTTCCGACGCCACCCTCGTCACCACGGCGGATGGCGCCGACCTGCCGGCTTCCACCCTCTTCGATGGCGTCGTGCTGACGGGGCTGCTGTCGTGTCGCGACGACGGGGGCCGGGACGCGCTCGACGCGACGATCGCCTGGGCCCAGGAACGGCTGCGGCCCGGCGGGCGGCTGATCCTCGTCATCGACAACGCCCTCTCGCTCCACGGACTCGCTGCGGGCTCCGAGACGGTGGGGCAGCGCGGCTTCCCGAGCCTCGAGGGACGCCTCAGGTCGGACGGCCTCCGGCTGCCCACGCGGGCAGGCCTGAAACGGTCCCTGCAGGCCCGCGGCCTGGCCTATCAGGAATGGTGGTTCCCGTTCCCGGGGCGGGAGGAGCCCGTGAGCTTCATCGCCGAGCGGGGCCTCGCGCGGCCGGGCGGGTTCGATCCCGGACTGCTCGCGATCGGCGCGGCCGGGCCGGATCCGGCAGCCCGCGCGGGCGCGCTGTTCTCGCCGCGGCGCGCCTGGGCGACGGTGGCGGAGCAGGGGCTCATCGGCGATCTGGCGCCCGCCTTCGTGATCGCGGCATCGGCGGAGCCGCTGCCGCCGGACGACCGGCTGGCGATCCACGCGGGTTTGCGCCGCCGGCCGGAATTCGAGCGGCTGGTGACCTTCGCGGAGGCCGGGTCGCAGATCGCGGTGCGCCGCGCGCGCGCGTATCCCGACCTTCCCGCCGCGGTTCGAGGCGTCACGAACCTGTTGCCGTCGGAGACCTACGTGCCGGGCTCCCTCTGGTCTGAAGTTCTCGAGGCGCGGCTGGCGCGGGAAGGCTGGTGCCCGGACGCCGTCGCCGCCTGGGCCGGAACGTGGCTTCAAGCCGTCTCGCGCCGCTTCGCGGCGGGAGCGTTGCTCGAGACCCAGACGATCCTCCCGGGACCGGCCCTCGACGCCATCCCGAAGAATCTCGTCTCGGGCGCCGACGGCACGTTCATAGACCTGGAATGGGAGCTCGGGGTCCCTCTGGACGCTGGCCACCTCGCCGTGCGGGGCTTGGTCAACGCGCTGACCGATGCGCGAGACTGGCGTCCCGGCGGGCTGTCCACGCTGACCCTTCTGGATGCCCTGCGCGCCCTGCTGCCGCGACTCGGGCTGGCTCTGGACGATGCGCAGCTCGCCGACCGGCTGGCCCGGGAAAGCCGTTTCCAGACGATCGTCAGCGACCGGGTGACGGAGCGCGGCCTGGACTGGGCGGCGGCGACGCGCCTGCCGGTCGGCGAAGAGACCCGGATCGACGCGGATCCGCGCGCTGCGCTCGCGGAGGCCTCCGCGGAGATCGCGCGGCTGCTCGAGGAGAACGCGGCCCTGCGCGCCGCGCGCGCCGCCGACGCCGCCGCGCACGAGGCCGCCGCGCGCGAAAGCGTCCGCCGCACCGACCGCGTGATCGCCTACGCGGCCGAGATGCACCGCGCGCGCGACCACCTCCAGGACACCCTCGACGCCCGCCGCGCTTCAGCCGGTGACGGCAGCGGCCTGTCCCTTCGCCTCCTGCGTCTCATCAGAGGAACCCCGTGATGCGGCTGCTCGTCGCCTGTGACCACCTGGCGCTGACGGGCGGCCTGCTCCGGTTCGAGCGGGTCGGGCGGGTGCTCGCGCGTCGCGGTCACGCGTTCGCGTACCTGACTCTGGGCACCGGCGAGGACGGGTTCGAGACGCGGCTGCCAGTCCTGCACCGCGAGGACGCCGCGCGCGCGAGCTGGGACGCCGTCATGGTGCCCGGCGGCGGCTTCCCGGATGCCACGATCGAGGGATTCGTGGACCTCCGGGCCCCGAACTTCGGCGCCCGGATCCAGCACCTCCTCAACGCGCCGGTGCGGCGCGACGCCTACGCGCGCGTCACGCGGACCCTCGCGCCCGACCTCGTCGTGGCGAACAACGACCACTGGGACGACGCCGCCCTCCAGGCCCTCGGCCTGCCGTGGCGGCGCCTCGTCGGTGCGGTCGATAGCGGGCTGTTCGCGCCGCCCGTCTCGCCGCCCGCGCGCGGCGCGCGGCGCCGGCTCGGCGGCATCGCCAACAAGCGCCCCGCCGCGCAGCTCGCGGCGCTCGACAAGCTCGGTGACGCGTGGGCCCTGCACTGGTTCGGACGGCCGGACTGGGGGCTGGTGGGCGCGCGCGCCGATCTGGTGGCGTCGGGCCGCCTCGTCGTGCACGGGCCGCTGCCCGAGTCCGACCTGCCCGCGTGGTATCACGGGCTCGACGCGTTCTGCAGCGCGGAGGCGCATGCCGGCTGGTGCAACCCGGCTGCGGAAGCGATGGCCTGCGGCACGCCGCTCGTCTCGACCGTGCACGGCACGCTGGCTTTCGCCGAGGACGGCGTCACGGCCCTGGTGGTGCCGGACGGTCCGGACGCGGCGCTGGGCGCGGCCATCGCGGAGGCCGTGGACAGGATCGCGACCGATCCGGCCGGCGCCGCGTCCCGGGCCGAGGCGGGACGGGCGCGGATCCGGGCGCTCGACTGGGACACCTACGCGGACGGTCTGCTCGCCGTCGTCGCGGAGGCGATCGCGCTGCGGGCGGGCCGGACCGATGCGGTGCGCCCGTCCGGCCCGCCGCGCGAGACCGCGCTGCGCCTCGCCGACCTCGCGAGCCGGGACGGGCCCCTGCCGGAGGATTTCGACGCCCTCGGCTATATCCGGCTGCACGCCGACCTCGCGGCGCTGTTCGAGCACGCGTGGCAGGGGCAGCTGCACTACCTCGAGCACGGCCGTCGCGAGGGCCGCATCTACCCCTCGAACCTGACGCGGGCCCAGCAGAAGGCCGCCCAGGCCTCGCGGATCGCGCTCGCGGTCGACGGGCTCGACGGCTCCGGCAAGTCGAGTATCGCGCGGCACGTCGCCGAGGCGCTCGGCGCCACGGTGCTCAACCCGTTCAGCGGTCCGGTCGGCGCCATCCTGGTCCACCTCGCCCGGACGGGGCAGCACGTGCTGGCCGACGACGTGGCGCACGCGGCCGTGGCGGCGGCGATCGCCAACGCCCCGCCGGGACCGGTCGTGTTCGACCGGCACTGGTTCACCGCCTCGCAGCTCCTCTCGCCGGCCTTTCGTCCGGGCTGGGAGCCGCGCCCGTTCACCGTCATGTGCTGGGCCGACCGTCCCACCACCATCGCCCGCATGGTCGCGCGCGGCGTCCCGAACCCGTCGGAGCACATGACCGAGGCCCGGATCGCCGGCTATCGGGCGCTCGCGGAGGAGTTGCGGGTGCCGCTCCTCGACACGTCCCGCATCGCGCCGGAGGAGGGGGCCGCGCAGGTGCTGGCGATGCTGGGCGAGAGCGGCCACACGGCGCGGCGCGCGTGATCGCCGCCTCGCGGCGCGGCCTGTATGGTCGCGTCTCGGAAGCGGGTGGCCACACCGGCCATCGGCGTCGCGGGAGGGCGGGGCGATCGTGTTGAAACTCGCGCGCGGCGACCGTGGCCGGAACGTCCTGCTGCTCGGCATCAGCCTCCTCTTCGTCGCCGCCGGCCTCGGGATGATCGCCGCCGGCGCGGATGGCGGCGTCACGACGACGGTGTTCTTCGGCGTGTGCGCGGCCGTCGCCGTGTGGCAGCTGCGGCCGGACCTGCTCGAATCCGAGAGCCGGTCGGCGGGGTCGCTGGCGGCGCAGTTCCCCGGCCCCGTGATCCTGCGCGCCTCGGTGCGGAAACTCCTGTTCTTGGCCCTGATGGCCGCCGGCTTCGGCGGCGTCACGCTCTGGATGGTGCTGCACGAGGCGCCCTCCACGGCGATGCAACTGCTGCTCTGGCCGGGCGTCGCGCTCTTCCTCGGCGGCGTCCCCTTCCTCATCCTGACGGCGATCCGCGGCTCGGCGCTGCACCTCGACGAGACGGGCTTCACCGTCGTGCAGCTGGGCCGCGCGCGGCACGTCCGGTGGCGTGACGTGAGCGTGTTCGAGCCGGTCTCCATGCCGGGTTCGGGACAACGCCTCGTGACCTTCGATGACGCGAACGCCGGCGCGACGCGCCTCGGGGCGATGAACCGGCACCTGATCGGGCGCAACGCGGGTCTGCCGGACAGCTACGGGCTGGATCCCGACGCGCTCGCCAGCCTGCTCACGGCCTGGCGCAAGCGGGCCCTGCAGCGGGAGGACGATGGCTTCTGAGGCGCTTCGTTGGCTGCGCCCTGGCGACGAGGTCGCGGTCGGACGGCGCGCCTCAGCGCGTGACGATGCCGGGCTCCTGCCGACCGGGACGGGGCTGCACCACGAGGAGACCCGCCGAGTAGATCAGCGAGACGAGGAGCGCGACCGTCAGCGCGAGCGCGGCACCGTAGGGCTGGATCATCAGGTGGAGTGTCAGCAAGGTCAGGCCGAAGCCGAACACCCCGCGGATCGCGACGCTCGCCAGCCGCGCCATCGCCGCCCCGCCGATGCGGCGATGGAGGATGACGAAGGCGCTCGTCATCGTGACCGGGAAGGCGGCGATGACCCCGGTCCTGGCGGGGCCCAGCGCCGTACTCAGCGCCAGGAGGGCCGCGACGAACAGCGCGACGGCGCTCGCGCGGATCAGCAGATCCAGCGGGCGCGGCCGCGCGACGACGGTGCTCCGCACGAGGGTCGCGCGCACGACGTGCCGGGTCGAGAGCGCGCCGGCCCCGTAGACCAGGGCGTTCAGCAGGAACGCCGTCGTCGGCGTCCAGGTGAGTGCCGAGACCGGCAGGGCCGCCGCGAGCCACGCGAGGATCGCCGGCCCGAGGGTGGCGGTCATGTCCCGGCCGGCAGCCCGGTGGGCGTAGACGATCAGGAACAGGCCCGTCGCGGCGTTCGCCGCGAAGCCGTTCAGGGCCGCCCCGGCCACGAAGGCGGCGTCGTGCTCCATCGCCATGAACACGTAGGCCGGCCCCGCGGAGACCGGCAGGCTGACGACGAGCGCGCCCCAGACCGGTCCCAGCCATTCGGCCAGGACGGAGGCGAGCACCACCACGGTCCCTGAGGTCAGCGCCCGGATCAGGGCCGTCAGCCAAATCGCCGCCAAGGTCGTTTCCCGCGCGTCGCGCCGCCGACCCGGGCCGGCATCGGAGCCGCGCCCTCGCTATCATGGGCGGCCTGTCCGGGCCAAAGCGGCCGGCTGGCGATTCCGCCCGTCTGAAACCGGTCGCGGCGACCCGCGAGCGCCGGTGCGCGCCCGGAACCGGGGCGGGCGACCTCAGCCGACGGCGCGCGCGGCTTCCCGGACCTGGCGGGTGGCCGCGTCGACCTGCTCGTTGGCCCGCGCGATCGCCGCCATGCCGCCCGCGATGGTCCCGACCCCGCGGGAGGCCGTGTGCATGCTGCCGGAGATCTCCTGGGTCACCGCCGACTGCTCCTCGACGGCCGCCGCGATCGCCGCCGAGATCTCGTCGAGCGCCCGGATCGTGCCCTGGATCGAGCCGATCGCCGACACCGCCTCGCGCGTGGTGGCCTGCGTCGTGGTGATCTGGTCGCGGATCTGATCCGTGGCCTTGGCGGTCTGCTCGGCGAGCGCCTTCACCTCCGAGGCCACGACCGCGAAGCCCTTGCCGGCGAGGCCCGCCCGGGCCGCCTCGATCGTGGCGTTGAGCGCGAGCAGGTTGGTCTGGGCCGCGATGCCCTGGATCATGGTCACGACGTCGCCGATCTGCGCCGCCTGCCCGCTCAGGCCCTCGACGATCGTGCTGGTGTGCCGGGCCTGCTCGACGGCCTCGCCGGCCATCCGCGCCGCGTGGCTGACCTGCTGGCTGATCTCGCCCACCGAGGCCGACAGTTCCTCGGCGCCGGAGGCCACGCTCTGGATGTCGCCGGAAACCCGCCCGGCGAGGTCGACGGCCTCCGCGGTCCGGCGGCTGGCGCCCTCGACGGCGGTGCCGATCGCGTCGAGGTCGACGCCGATCGCCCGCTGCGCCGCGACGCGCCGGTGGCGCTCCTGGACCTGCGCGGTGATGTCGGCGGCGAACTTGACCACCTTCAGGACGCATCCGCTGGCATCGAGGATCGGGTTGTAGGTCGCCTGGATCCAGACGTCGCGGCCGCCCTTGGCGATGCGGCGGAACTCGCCGCCCTTGAACTCGCCCCGGCCCAGGCCCTCCCAAAACGCGCGGTAGCCGGCGGACGACCGCTCGGCCGGGTCCACGAACACGCCGTGGTGCTGGCCCCGGATCTCCTCCAGGCGATAGCCCATCGTCTCGAGGAAGTTGCCGTTGGCGTCTAGGATCGTGCCGGCCGGATCGAAGGCGATCACCGCCTGCGACCGGTGCAGCGCCGCGATCTGACCGGCGTAGTCGAGCATCAGCAGCTTCTGCGCCGTGATGTCGGACGCGAACTTGACGACCTTCACGACGCGGCCCGCGCGGTCGAGCACCGGGTTGTAGCTCGCCTGCACCCAAACGTGGCGGCCGCCCTGGGCGATCCGCTTGAACTCGGCCACTTGGCAGGTGCCCTGCCGCAGGGCGTCCCAGAAGGCGTGGTACGCGGGTGTCTCCCGATGCGCCGCCTCCACGAACAGGGCGTGACGCTGGCCCCGGATGTCGGGCAGGGCGTAGCCCATCATCGTCAGGAAATTGGCGTTGGCCGTGATGATGGTGCCGTCCGGCTCGAACTCGATGACGGCCTGTGAGCGGTCGAGGGCATCGAATTTCTCCGCCAGACCTTCACGACCGCGCAGGGCGCCGAGCATGATCCCATCCCTTCTTGTCATTGCCGGGATCCCGAGTGCAAACACGCGGTTCTGCTTGGGATCTGCCGCTGATTTACTGTCACGGCATGACGGCCTCGCATAATGATTGCGCACAATCGTGAACGATGACTTAAATCTGAACGGCACAATAGTTCGAGATTTAGAAGGTCTGGGATAGTTCAAAACTACCAGAGCAGTAAATTTTTACGCAATCTTCGATCTCAGTGCTCGTGGAAAATACAATCGAGGGTACGGATTTCGACACCGAGATCCGGCGCCGTCATGATCTCAGGTTGCACGGAAGTTCATATGCTTACGGAGAATAGGATTTCTGGTCTTCGCCGCCGGATCGGCGCGCCGCGGCGCGATGCGGCTGGATGCCACGCAACGACACGGTTCGACCGACCTAACGCCCGGTCGAAGGGACGCGGCCGGCTCCGTCAGATGTAGGTCGAGGCCAGCGCCGGCGAGCCGTCCAGGGCGTGGGCCAGCCTCTCCAGCCCGTGGGCGATCTGCTGCCGGGTCGAAGGGCCGCCGAGGCAGAGGCGGACGGCCTCGGGCGGCGTCCCCGCGACGCAGAAGGGGTCGCTGCCGACCACCCCGAGACCCGCCGCGCGGCCATGGCTGGCGAAGGCCGAGCGCGTCCATCCCGCCGGCAGGGTGATCCAGACATGGAAGGCGTGCGGGTCCGCGACGTAGGCCTCGGAGGGCAGCAGCGCGGCCGCGAGGCTCTGGCGCGCGGCCGACTCGGCGCGGACGAAATCCACGATGGCGTCCGCCGTCCCGTCCGTGATCCAGCGCGTCGTCAGCGCGGTCGAGATCGGCGACGCCATCACGGTGGCAGCGCGCAGGGCGTCGCCGAGGGGCAGGGCGGCCCGCGCGTTCGGGGCAATCAGGAAGGCGAGGCGAAGGCCGGCGCCCAGGCACTTCGCGACGCCCGCCACGTAGTAGGTGATCTCGGGCGCCAGTTCGGCGAAGCTCGGCGGCGGTGCCGGGCAGATGCGCGCGTAGGCGTCGTCCTCGATGATGGTGACCGCGTAGCGGCGGGCCGTCGCGATGACGGCTTCGCGCCGGGCACGGGACAGGGTCGCGGTGGTCGGGTTCTGCAGCAGCGGATTGAGGTAGAGGGCCTTCGGCGCTCCCCGCGTGCAGGCGGCCGCGAAGGCGTCGGGGTCGAGCCCGTGGCGGTCCATCGGGAGGCCGACGAGGCGCAGGCCCCGGTGCGCCGCGAGGGTCCGGATACCCGGATAGGTGATTCGCTCGGCGCAGATCGTGTCGCCCGCCTGCGCGACCTGTCCCAGGATGCTGGACAGGGCGCTGTGCGCGCCGGGGCAGATCAGCAGGCGCTCGCGCGCCGCCGCGATCCCGCGACCCGCGAGCCAGCGCAGCGCGGCCTCCTTGTCCGCCTCCGTCCCGCCGAAGCCCTGGTAGCGCAGGAGGTCGGCGAGATCGCCCGAGAGCTCCGCGAAGGACGACCGCATGCGGGCCCGCAGGCCGGGCAGGTCGGGTTCCGGGGGCAGGTTCATGGTGAAGTCGACCGGTCCCGGCCGCCGGGGAAGGGCTGGCCCAGCGGTGCGGGCGGCGTCCGCCGGGTCGACCACGAAGGTGCCCCGACCGACCCGGCCCTCGATCAGGCCGCGCCTGTGGGCCTCGACGTAGCCGCGGGACACGGTCGTGAAGTTGAGGTCGAGCGTGGCGGCGAGCGCGCGCTGGGTCGGCAGGCGCGTGCCCGGAAGCAGGTGGCCGGTCCGGATGTCGTCCGCCAGCGCGTCCGCGATGGCTAGGTAATGGGGCTTGCCCCAGCGCCTGAGGTCCGGCGTCCAGATACCGGCCGCGTCGCCCCGGTCGACCGACCGTCCTCCCCGCCCGCCAGCCTTCATCCGTCCAGCACCCGCGACCTGAAAACCGATCAATGATCGATTGTATGGCTTGCAAGCGCCGTACCGGGCGCGTGACGGCCTATCACGGCGCGACCGATGCGTGCAATGCGTACAATACTCGTCGCCGAAGCGCGCGTCATCTGGCGACGACGTGCGCAAATCCTGATGATGAATTGTGCGTCGTCGAGTAGAACCGAGCGGATCGACTTCGCTCAATTGATCGTATCATTGTATGCATCGCAGGGCGCGTTATTGAATGCATTCCTGACGGCTCCGATCTGGCACATGGCTTGCCATCCGACTGTCTGAACGTGCGCAGCCCCCCCTGCCGCCGGTCAGACCATCGAGGAGCGTGAGCAATGCCTGCCGTGAACCGCGAGCCGCACAAGAAGGGCGACGTCCTGGTCGACTACGAGGAGAAGGTCTTCGAGGACGTGAAGGCCGAACCCGGCCAGAAGGCCCTCGTCACCTTCCACACCGTGGCGTTCGAGGGCTCGATCGGCCTCGTCAACCTGCTCCAGGCCACCCGCCTGCAGCGCAAGGGCTTCGAGACCTCGATCCTGCTCTACGGCCCCGGCATCACCCTCGGGGTCCAGCGCGGGTTCCCCCGGCTCGGCGACGAGGCGTTCCCGGGCCATCTCAACTTCAACAACCAGCTCGAGAAGTTCATGGCCGAGGGCGGCAAGGTCTACGCCTGCCGCTTCTCGACACAGGCGCTGTACGGGCACAGCGAGGCGGCCTTCATCGAGGGTATTCGTATGATCAACCCCCTCGACGTGCTCGACTGCATCCTCCTGCACAAGCGCGACAACGCGGTGATCATCGACACCTGGACCGTCTGACGGCCGCGCCAACGCCCCCGGCGGCCGCGCGCGACGCGCGCAGCCGCTGGCTCAGCCGGAGGACCACCCATGTCAGAGACCCGGATCGTGCGGGCTGCCGCGATCCAGATCGCGCCGGACCTCGACCGCCCGGACGGCACCCTGGAGCGCGTGCTCAACGCCGTCGACGAGGCCGCCGCCAAGGGCGCGCGCTTCATGGTCTTCCCCGAGACCTTCGTGCCCTACTATCCGTACTTCTCGTTCGTTCTCCCGCCCGCGCTCCAGGGGCCCGAGCACCTGCGCCTCTACGAGCGCGCGGTCGCCGTGCCGGGTCCGGCGACGCAGGCGGTCTCCGCGGCCGCGCGGCGCCACGGGGCCGTGATCGTGGTCGGGGTCAACGAGCGCGACCACGGATCGCTCTACAACGCGCAGCTGATCTTCGACGCGGACGGCGCCCTGAAGCTCAAGCGCCGGAAGATCACGCCGACCTACCACGAGCGCATGATCTGGGGGCAGGGCGACGGCGCCGGCCTCGCCGTGGTGGAGACGGCGGTCGGCCGCGTTGGGGCGCTCGCCTGCTGGGAGCACTACAACCCGCTCGCCCGCTACGCCCTGATGGTGGGCCACGAGGAGATCCACGCCGCGCAGTTCCCGGGCTCCCTCGTCGGCCAGATCTTCGCCGACCAGATGGAGGTGACGATCCGCCACCACGCCCTGGAGGCGGCCTGCTTCGTGGTCAACGCCACCGGCTGGCTCACCGACGCGCAGGTCGCGCAGGTCTGCCCGGACGAGCGCCTGCGCGGCGCCTGCCGCGGCGGGAACTGCACCGCCATCGTGTCGCCCGAGGGCAAGCACCTCGCCGATCCCCTGGGACCGGGCGAGGGCATCCTGATCGCCGACATGGATCTCGCGCTGGTGACCAAGCGCAAGCGGATGATGGACTCGGTCGGCCACTACGCGCGGCCGGAACTCCTCAGCCTGCTCCACGACGACCGCCCGGCCGCCTTCGTGCAGCGGCCGGCCCGTTCGCAGACCGCCCCCCGGAGCCCCGACCATGAGCAGCAGCCCGCTTCCGACGCGCCGTCCCATATCCCCGCCGGCCCCGACGGGCCTGATCGGGATGCCGACGGAGCGCCTGATCAACGCGTTGCAATCCTGCGGCGTTAGGCTCGCCGACAGCCGCGCCGGCGCGCCGAGCCGCCGCGGCGGCGCCGGCCCCTCGGACCACAAGGCGATGACCATCGCGGGCCGCACCGTGATGGTGCCGGTCCACACCGAGGCCGCCTTCGACTCGCCCTTCCTCGTGCGCCCGCCGGACGCGGACGGGATCGCGGTGATCGAGCACGCGGGCGTCGTGGTCGGCCACGTCACCTTCCCGGGCCGCCCGCGCTTCTACGCCCTCTCCACCTTCGACGGCGTGCCCTACGCGAAGATCGCCGTCCTGCACGGGCGCGACGTGCTGGCCACCACGGTGCTGCAGACCTGCATCCGCTACCAGAGCCGCGCGAAGACCTGCCAGTTCTGCTCGATCGGCCAGTCTCTGGCGGCCGGCCGCACGGTGGCCCGCAAGACGCCCGAGCAGCTCGCCGAGGTCGCCCGCGCCGCCGTGCTGCTCGACGGCGTGAAGCACATGGTCATGACCACCGGCACGCCGAACGCCACCGACCGCGGCGCCGCGATCCTGTGCGAGAGCGCCTTCGCGGTGAAGGCGGCCGTCGACCTGCCGATCCAGGCCCAGTGCGAGCCGCCCGACGACGACCGCTGGTTCGAGCGGATGAAGGCCTCAGGCATCGACGCGCTGGGCATGCATCTCGAGGCCGTCACGCCCGAGGTGCGGGCGCGGATCATGCCCGGCAAGGCGGGCGTGCCGCTGGAGCGGTACTACGACGCCTTCGCGGCCGCTGTCCCGGTCTTCGGGCGCGGCCAGGTCTCCACCTACATCCTCGCCGGCCTCGGCGACGCGCCGGAGGCGATCCTCGCGATGGCCGACCGGCTGATCGGGATGGGCGTCTACCCGTTCGTGGTGCCCTTCGTGCCGATCTCCGGCACGCCGCTGGAGAGCCATCCGGCCCCCGGGCACGACTTCATGCACGCCGTCCTGAAGCCGCTCGCGGAGATGCTGGGGCGGGCGAACCTGCGCTCCACCGACATCAAGGCCGGCTGCGGCCGGTGCGGCGCCTGCTCGGCGCTCTCCACCTACGAGCGCGCGGGGGAGGCGGCCTGATGTTCGACCCCGTTCCGCCGTACCGGCCCAGCCACTTCCGGGTGAAGTTCGCGGTCGCGCCCTGGGAGCGGCGCGCCTGCGCGGCCCTGCGGCGGCAGGTCTTCTGCGCGGAGCAGGGGATCTTCAGTGCGGACGATCGCGACGCGATCGACGCGCACGCCATCCCGGTCTGCGCCCTCTCGACGCTCGGCGGCGACGCGGACGCCGTCGTCGGCACCGTGCGGATCCACGAAGACGGCGCGCGCCCGGGAACGTGGTGGGGCTCGCGCCTCGCCGTCGCCAAACCGTTCCGCAGCGCCGCCGCCCTCGGCACCGGCCTGATCCGGGTCGCGGTGTCCTCGGCCCACGCGCGGGGCTGCACCCGCTTCCTCGCGCACGTCCAGGAGGGCAACGTCGCGCTGTTCGAGGCCCTGCACTGGGAGAGCCTCGACGCGCTGGACCTGCACGGGCGGCCCCACCGCCTGATGGAGGCGGACCTCGCGGCCTACCCGCCGATGCACGATCCCGAGCAGGGCCTCCTCACCTTCCGCAGGGCCGCGTGACCGCCGGGATCGACGTCCGGGCGCTGGCCCGCCAGATCCGCGAGGCCCGCGGGGTCGGCCACAAGCGCGACATCGACGCGGTGGTGCGGCGGCTCGGGCTCGGGAGCCGGCACGCGGCCGTGCCGGTCGGCGACGATTGCGCGGCGATCCCCGACGGCGACGGGCACCTGCTGCTGGCCATCGAGGGCTTCCTCGACAGCTTCGTGGCCGACGATCCGTACTTCGCGGGCTATTGCGGGATCATGGTCAACCTGAGCGACGTCGCCGCCATGGGCGGGCGCCCGCTCGCCGTCGTCGACGCCCTCTGGGCCCGGGAGGCCGGGACCGCCGACCCGATCCTGGCCGGCCTGTCCGACGCCGCCGCGCTCTACGGCGTCCCGGTGGTCGGCGGCCACACCAACACCCGCGCGGCCGCCGGCAACCTCGCGGTCGCGGTGCTCGGCCGGGCGGGACCGCGCCTGCTGACGAGCTTCGACGCCTCGCCCGGCGACGACCTCGTCGCCGCCATCGACCTGCGCGGGCGTTTCCGCGACCCGCACCCCTACTGGGACGCCTCCACCGGCGCGCCGGGCGCGCGGCTGCGCGGCGATCTCGCCCTGCTGCCGGGCCTCGCCGAGGACGGCCTGGCCGGCGCCGCCAAGGACATCAGCATGGCGGGGGTCGTCGGTACGGCCCTGATGCTGCTCGAATGCTCCGCCGTCGGCGGCGTCATCGACCTCGACGCGATCCCGCGGCCCGACCACGTCCCGCTCACGCGCTGGCTGACGGCGTTCCCGAGCTTCGGCTACCTCGTCAGCGTCCGCCCCGACCGCACGGCGGCCGTCACCGCGCGCTTCGCCGAGCGCGGCATCGCGGCGGCCCGGATCGGGAGCCTCGACGCCGGCCGGGCCGTCCGGGTGCGGGACGCCTCGGGCGCCGAGGCCATCGTGTGGGACTTCGCCGCCGGCCCACTGATCGGCTGCGGCAGGGACGGCCTGGGGGCGACGCCGTGAAGCCGCTGCGCGTCGCCCTCCTGACCCACTCCACCAACCCGCGCGGCGGCGTCGCCCACTGCCTCGCCCTCGCCGAGGCCCTGTGCGAACTCGGTCACGCGGCGGTGGTCCACGCGCCCGACCCGTCCGTCCGCGGGTTCTTCCGAGACGCGTCCTGCGCGACCGTGGCGGTCGCCGCCGAGCCGGTCGCGGGCGGGACGACCGACCTCGTACGAACCCGCATCCACGACTACCTGCGCCACTTCGCGAGCCCGGCGGCCCGCGATTTCGACGTGTTCCACGCCCATGACGGCATCGGCGGCAACGCCCTCGCGACCCTGAAGCACCGGCGCCTGATCCCGGGCTTCGTCCGGACCGTCCACCACGTCGACAGCTTCGCCGACCCCGTCCTCGCGGGCTGGCAGGACCGCGCGATCCGCGAGGCGGGCCGGCTGCTCTGCGTCAGCCGCTTGTGGGCCGACTGGATTCGGGACGCGATCGGCGCCGAGGCCGGGATCGTCGGCAACGGGGTCGACCTGTCGGTCTATCGCCCCGCGGCCGCGGAGGGCGACGCGGCTCTGCGGGCGCGCTGGGGGCTCGGCGCGGGGCCGATCGTCCTCAGCGTCGGCGGCCTCGAGGAGCGCAAGAACAGCCTCGGCATCATCGCGGGGTTCGCGCGCCTGCGGACGCGCCACCCGCATGCCCAGCTCGTCGTCGCGGGCGGAGCCTCGCTCCTCGACCACGCCGGCTACCGCGAACGCTGCCGCGCGGCCCTCGTCGCCGCGGGTCTGGAGGTGGGCCGCGGCGCGGCCGTCATCGAGACGGGGCCCGTCGCGCAGGCCGACATGCCGGCGCTCTACCGGGCCGCGGACCTGCTGGCCTTCCCGTCCTGGACCGAGGGGTTCGGCCTCTGCGTGCTGGAGGCCATGGCCTGCGGAACGCCGGCGATCGTCTCCGACCGGCCGCCCTTCACCGAGTACCTGACGCCGGCCGACGCGCTGTTCGTCGACCCCGCCGACCCCGCCAGCATCGCCGCCGCCATGGCGGCGGCGCTGGAACCGCGGACCCGCGCCCGCCTGCGGGCGGCGGGGCTGGAGCGCGCGGCCGCCCATTCCTGGCGCGCCTGCGCGACGCGTCACCGCGACGCCTACGCCGCCTGCGCCCGCGGCGCGGCAGCCTTCACGGAGTTGCAGCCATGACGACAACGACCCGTCACGTTCCCGTCGCCGTCGTCGGCGGCGGCCAGGCCGGCCTCTCGGTCAGCTACCACCTGAAGCAGCGCGGCATCGCGCACCTCGTCTTCGAGAAGCACACGGCCGCGCACACCTGGGCGACGCAGCGCTGGGACACGTTCTGCCTCGTCACCCCGAACTGGCAGTGCGACCTGCCGGGCCACCCCTACGACGGGCCGGACCCGGACGGGTTTATGAGGAAGGACGAGATCGTCGCCTACCTGAAGGCCTTCGTCGCCAAGGTGAGGCCGCCGCTCCGCGAGGGCGTGGCGGTCACGCGCGTGGCGCGGCGCGACGACGGCGTGTTCGCGGTCCGGACCTCGGAGGGCGACTACACCGCGGACGAGATCGTGGTGGCCTCCGGCGGCTACCACACGCCGATCGTCCCGCGCATGGCCGAGAAGCTGCCGCCCGCGATCACCCAGATCCACTCGAATCAGTACCGGAACCCGGCGCAGCTGCCCGACGGCGCGGTCCTGGTCGTCGGCTCGGGGCAGTCCGGCGCGCAGATCGCCGAGGACCTGCATCTCGCCGGACGGCAGGTACATCTCGCCGTGGGCGACGCACCCCGCTGCGCCCGCTTCTACCGCGGCCGCGACGTCGTCGCGTGGCTCGCCGACATGGGCTACTACGAGAAGACCGTCGACGATCACCCGCTGCGCGACGGTGTCCGGGACAACACCAACCACTACGTGACCGGTCGCGACGGCGGCCGGGATATCGACCTGCGCCGCTTCGCCCTGGAGGGCATGGCGCTCTACGGCGTCCTCGAGGACTACGCGGCGGGCGCGCTCCGCTTCCGGGACAACCTCCGGCCCGCGCTCGACCAGGCCGACCGGACCTACAACGGCATCAACGCGGCCATCGATGCCCATATCGACGCGGCCGGCATCGCGGCGCCGGTCCAGGCGCGCTACGCGCCGGTCTGGGAGCCGGGCGAGCCGGTCACCGCGCTCCCCCTCGAAGGGTCCGGCATCGCCAGCGTGGTCTGGTGCATCGGCTTCGCGCCGGATTTCCGGTGGCTCGACGCGTCCGTGTTCAACGGCGCCGGCCAGCCGAAGCACAGGCGCGGCGTCACGGCCGAGGCGGGCATCTCCTTCATCGGCCTGCCCTGGCTGAACACGTGGGGCTCGGGCCGCTTCGGCGCGGTCGGCCGCGACGCCGAGTACATCGTGCAGGTGATCGAGGCGCGTCTCGGCGCCGGTGCGGTCGGCCTGAAGCGGGCGGTGTGAGTCGGATCATCATCCGGTCAAACCCGGGCGAAACCTCCCCTCGGTCATCCCGGCATTCGGACCGCTCAAGCCGGGTATCCGCGGCCGAAGTGCCGATCCCCTCCAGTGTTCCGGAGCGAACGCTGGTCCAGGATCGACTTGTTCGCCTGTATCGCATCGGTTAGCCACGCCCCGTTGCGGCGCCTGAGTCGCGTCAGAGCCAGGGATCATCCATGCGAGCACGTACCGTCGGTATCGGGATTGCGGCGATTCTGTCCGCGATGACCAGTGTGGCCTCCGCCGAGACGTTGCCGGCACGCAAGGCCGGCCTGTGGGAGAGCAAGACCACGTCGCCCGACGGCAACACGACCGCGCGTCAATGCATCGACGAGAAGACCGATCAGATCGCGCAGGCCGCGTTCGGGGGCGGCCAGAACTGCGCGAAGCGCACCATCGTCAAGACGAGCACCGGCTACAAGGGCGAGACCGAGTGCAAGCTCGGCCCGATCTCGGCCGCGGGCACGACCGAGATCAGCGGCGACTTCAACAGCAAGATCCACATGGAGGTGGATACGACGCTGACCGGCATGCCGAACGCCAAGGAGCCCGTGCGACGCCAGATGGTGATCGACGCCACCTACATCGGTCCCTGCGCGGCCGGACAGAGCCCGGGCGACATCATCCTGCCCGACGGCAAGATCGTGAAGATGCCCCAACCGGCGGCCAGATAGGCACACCGGCAGGCGCCTCGGGCGCGGGCGAGCCCGTCGGGTGCCGCCCCGCGTCCGCGCGGGCGCCGCCGCGGAGATCCAAGCCGCGAAACCGGCATCCCTCCGTGAGACGGCGAGCGACAGCCCGCGAGTCAGGGGAAGGTCTGATTAGCGGATATTAAATACATTTCGCTAATCGTGCGTCGTGCAGCCGCAGAATTGTTCTATTCGGCTCCGTCGAGGCCGCCGTGTCGCTACAGAGTGTCTCCATTCGTACAAAGCTGGTCGTGGCCTTCTCGGTCCTGACCGTTTTCGTGATCGGGCTCGGCGTGCTCGGGCTCGTGAGTACGCGCAAATTGCGCGAGCAGGCGGTTGAGATCGATACGAACTGGCTGCCGAGCATCCGGGCGCTGGGCGAGATCGACACGCTGACCGCCCGCAGCAGCGGCCTTCTCCTGCGGCACACGCAGGCGACCGATCCGGCGCTGCTCGCCAGCATCGAGAAGGATATGGACAGCTTCGACAGGAAGCTGGCCGACCGGGTCGCGGT
This sequence comes from Methylobacterium sp. 285MFTsu5.1, assembly GCF_000383455.1. Taxonomy (NCBI): domain Bacteria; kingdom Pseudomonadati; phylum Pseudomonadota; class Alphaproteobacteria; order Hyphomicrobiales; family Methylobacteriaceae; genus Methylobacterium; species Methylobacterium sp. 285MFTsu5.1. The sequence goes on from NZ_KB911271.1 coordinate 302,354, forward strand.
CTACAAGGGCCTGCTCAGCTCACCCGAAGAGCGGTCGCTCTTCGACGCGTTCAACCACGAATCTCAGACCTTCAAGGCGGTGCGCAACGACGTCGTCGACCTGTCGCGGGCCGGGAAGAAGACCGAGGCCTATCAGCTCTACGAGACGAAGGGCCTCATCCCGCGCCGCGCCGCCTCCAAGGCCCTCGAGAAGCTGATCGCCATTAACAACGCCGGCGCCGATGCCGCGCAGGCCCAGGGCACCGCTGTCTTCAACGAGACCTGGACGGTGAGCCTCGTCGCGATCGCTCTCGCCGTGGCGGTCTCCGTTCTGTCGGGCGTGATCATCGTCCTCGGCGTCACCCGCGGCATCGCCGCTGTGGTGCGGCCGATGCAGGCGCTGATCGCCGGCGACCTGTCGGCCGAGATCCCGCATCAGGGCGAGAAGACCGAGATTGGCACCATCGCGTCGGCCGTCGCGGTGTTCAAGCAGGGCCTTATCCAGATGAAGGCGCTGGAGGCCGAGACCGCGCAGGCGCGCCTCGCCGCCGAGGAGCAGCGCCGGATCGGCATGCGCCAGATGGCCGACAGCTTCGAGGCGGCGGTCGGCGGCATCGTCGGGCAGGTCTCGGCCTCCGCGACCGAGCTGCAGGCCACCGCCGGCTCCATGTCGGCCATGGCAGGCCAGACCTCGGCGCAGTCGGGGGCGGTCGCGGCCGCCGCCGAGGAGGCTGCCTCGAACGTCAGCACCGTCGCGGCCGCCGCCGAGGAACTCGGCGCCTCCGTCCAGGAGATCGGGCGCCAGGTCCAGGGTTCGGCCGAGCTGGCCCGCTCCGCCGCCGGCGAGGCGGACGAGACCGGCGCCCTCGTGCAGGAACTCAGCGGCGCCGTCGCCAAGATCGGCGACGTGGTGGGCCTGATCTCCTCGATCGCCGGTCAGACCAACCTCCTGGCGCTGAACGCCACGATCGAGGCCGCCCGCGCGGGCGCGGCGGGCCGCGGCTTCGCGGTCGTCGCCTCCGAGGTGAAGGCGCTGGCGGAACAGACCGCCCGCGCGACCGGGGAGATCTCCAGTCAGATCGGCCGGATCCAGGGCGTGACCGGTCAGGCGGTCTCCGCCATCGGGACGATCACCGGGCGCATCCGCGAGATCAACAGCGTCGCCACCTCGATCGCGGCCGCCGTCGAGGAGCAGGGCGCGGCGACGCAGGAGATCGTCCGCAACGTCACCCAGGCCGCGCAGGGCACCGGCGAGGTGACCAGCAACATCGCCGGCGTGGCCGGCGCCGCGGAGGAGACCGGCGCGGCGGCGAGCCAGGTTCTCGGCGCGGCCTCGGAGCTGTCACGCCAGTCCGAGCACCTGTCCGCCGAGGTCGGTCGGTTCCTCGCGACCGTGCGCGCCGCCTGACGCGCCGACTGAGGAGCCCGGCGATATAGGCCGCTCCGGCCAGTTCATCGCCGGGGTGTGCCGCAGCACCTCGGCGGGGAAAGCTTGAGCTTACATCAGGGTTACACCGCGAACACAGTCGCGGACCTGATGGAGACTTCCATGACCCTCGTTGCCCGCTTCGCCCTCGCCACGGCCGTCGCCGCCGCCACCGTCGCGGTTCTCGCCGGGACCTACGTCGAGATCCTGGACCGTGCCCTCCCGATGCACTTCGTCTGAGACGGCGGGTGCGAACCGGTTGAAGACCGCATCCCGGGTCGCCGCCGTCCGGCGGCGGCGACCCGGGATGCGGGAGGGAGGTGCAGATGACTCGAATCCTGACATCCGTCCTCGACGGCGCCGTGTGGGTCGCGGACGCGCTCGACGATATCCTCGTCGAGGCGGCTCTCGGCTTCGGCGCCGCCGTACCGCTGATCGCCGACCCGTCCGGCGATCCGCCGACCGGCGCAACCACCGGCCAATCCGAGACAAGTCCCTCGCCGATCCGGACTTGACTGCCCGGGATGCCCGGCCGTCGCCGGTGCCGACCCCGGAGGTGTCGCGACGGTCCGGATGACCGGGTTCCCCGGTCGGGCCGCAGAGACGTGTGGCCTCCGCCACAGAGGCAACGGACCCGCGTAACGAACAGCGGCGGCTAGGCGAGCGTCCCCGTCCGCACCTGCCCCGTTCGGGAACGGCTCTAGCGCTTCTGCGTGTTCGGCGCCGATTGCGGCTCCATCTTGGTGGAGTCGGGTTTCGTCGGCGTGTTGTTCTGCGCCTGCTTGTCGTCGCAGGCGGCGAGGCCGAGCAGCAGAAGAGCGGCGAGTGAGATGCGGGTGCGTGCCGACATGGATCCTCCCTGTAGCGTGTGAGGGCGCGGAGATCCTGTTTGGCGATATCGCCAAACAGGATCTCCGCGCCGCTCGCTGCGCGACGCGGTCCCGTCAGCGGCCGCCGGCCGGCGGCTTGGAGCCGGATCCGGCATCGTTCGGGCCGGTGCTGTTCGTCGTACCGGAGCGGCTCATCGAGCCGGTCGACGGGCCACTCCCGGCGGCGCCGGGTGTCGAGCCGGACCCCGCGTCGCTCGGGCCGGTGCTGTTGGCCGTGCCCGACCGGCTGGTCGCGCTGCCGGCATTCTCGGCTGCCGTGGCGGGAATCGCGGCCGCGAGGAGGGCGGCGATGGCGAGACTCGTGACCTTCATGGCGGATCTCCCTCTCGGTCCGGCAATCGCTCTCGCGGAGCCGTTACCGGTCGTGCGGGCAACCCCGCGCCACCGCCGCTGTTCCGACCGCGTCGCCGACCGGCCGGCACGGGTCCCGGATCACGATGCTTCCGGTGGCGCGTCCTCCCGGACCGCAGCCGGGGTGGCGGCGCGCGCCTGCTCGTCGGGCATCCGGTAGCCGCGATCCCAGGTGGCCCAGGATTCCGAATCCGCCGGATAGGGGTTGGCGGTGATCGGATCGCCGCGGTCGCGGGCGTGGCGCCCCTCGTCGCTGATCGCGGCGGGTGAACGGGTCGACGGTGTCATCGGCGCTTCTCCGGCACTCACATCCCCGGGTCCGGAACCTCGGCGGTCAGCCCGGGCGTTGCATCATCTACCGGACGCTCGCGCGAATGTTCCCCGCCTGGGTTGGTGCTCAGCGGCCGGTGTACCCGCGCGCCGCCGCCGCCGCCTTCAGGCGCTCGAACGCCGTCGCGTAGCGCTCGCGCAGGAACGCGGCGTTGGGCGGGATCCGGGTCGGGCAGAGGTTGTCCTCGGTATCGGACATCTTGATCAGCAGCGCGGCGAGGTTGCCGGCCGCGATCAGGGTGGTGATCCGCTCGGAATACGCGATCCGACTCTGCGGCTTCGTGAGAAGCGTCACCGTCTCGACGATGTCGGCCTCGAAGCCGGCGGCGCGGAGGTCCGCCGCCGTACGCGGCGTGTCCTCCAGCACATCGTGCAGGAGCGCCGCCTGCATGACTCGCATCGGGTCGATGTCGAGCCCGTCGATGAGTCGGGCGTGACCGGCCCGGGTCTGGGCGGCGTTCGCAACGCGTTCCAGGTGCCGCATGCACGGCTCGCCGCCCTTGTCGAGCTGACCCGCATGCGCCGTGAGGGCGAAGGTATGGGCATCGAAAATCGTCGGCACGCGACCGGCTCTCCAGATCGACCGGCCCGGATCGGCGCCGCACCGGCTTCCCGTTGCGGGAAGTCGGGTCCCCGCCGCGGCGTTCCCGCAGGATCGCCTGCCGCGCGGCGCCCCGTCGCCCGGTGCCGTCCCGGGGCGGGACTACCTCATTTCGTGGATGCGCAGTCTTCGCGCTCGATTCAAAAGTTCACGTTGGCAACACTATTGCTCAGCTCCCGTGGAATCGCCATCTGTTGTTCCATAATCGGACAAGCGGCGAGTCGCGCTTCAGGATCGAGACCATGACGTCCGGAACACTCGAGAAGCCGCTGGATGTCGGCGGGCCGCTGAGCCGCAGGGCGGCGGCGCTGGCCAACGTCCGCTGGTTCCGCGCGCTGGCGTGGCGCGCCCTGCGCGACGGCGGCCCGCGGGCCGAGCTGCGCGCGTCCAACGCGCGGGCCGCGGCGCGGATCGTGCTGCGCCAGGCCAAGCGGGAGGCCCTCGTCGCCCGCCTGGCGCGACAGGCCCTCGACGCCTCCGTCTGAGTGCGGGGCGCCGGGTCGGCCGGGCGCTGGGCCCGGCCGCGGCGGTGTGCCTCAGCGCTTGAACTTGCCCTCGTACTTAAACTCCGGCGCCGCCTTCAGCTGGTCCTTGCTGGCGCCGATGATGGCCTTCCACTTCTTCGCGTCGGCGTCGTAGCCCAGCGCGATCGAGCTCGGCGAGACCGCGACGTAGCGCTCGCCCAGGCCGAGGAAGCCGCCCACCGAGACGATGTAACCGGCCAGCTTCCCGTGATCGATCACGAGGTCCTTGATCTCGCCGACCGTGTTGTTCTGCGCGTCGGTCACGTTGAGACCGATGAGGTTGTAGCTGAGCACCGCGTCCTGCGGCACGGTCTCGAATTTGGGCGCGACCGTCTGCGGCGCCTCGTTGGCGGCGAGCGCGGGCCCGGCGAGGGCGGCGGCGGCGAAGGCGGCGATGACGAGGCGGCGCATGGTGTACTCCAGTGGCCCGGTATGGGTGGTCTGAAATGGCCGCCTCGGGCGCATCGTTCCGCGACTGCACGGAAATGTTAATGCGCGGAACATGGAACCTTCGGCCGGCGCACGACCCGCGCGGCGACACCCCTCACGAGGCTCCGACGCGGTGAACGGGGTGGCCAACTGTATCGAAGATCGACCGGGACAGATTGCCCGGCCGCGCCCCCACCGTTCCTGGCCGACCGCGCCCCGGCACGGCATGCCGGGACCCGCACGTATCGGGAGGGGACAGCCGTGGCGGGGGGAGTGATCGAGACGACGCGCGGACCGGCGACCGGCGCCTGGGTGGACGGCCTCATCGGCGTCGCGATCTTCAGCGCGTCGCTGGTCGCGACGCGCCTCGCGCTGACCGGCATGGACGCCCTGTTCCTCAGCGCGGCCCGGGCGGCGCTCGCCGGCCTCGCCGGCGCGGCCGCCCTGCTGGCGCTCCGGCAGGCGCGCCCGCGGCGCACCGATCTCCCGGCGCTCGCCATCGTGGCCGCGGGCGTCGTGGTCGGCTTCCCGCTCCTCACCGCCCTGGCCCTGCGCACGGTCGGCGCCGCGCACGGCACCGTCTTCGTCGGCCTGCTGCCCCACGCCACCGCCCTGTTCGGCGCGCTGCGCTCCGGCGAGCGACCGTCACCGGTCTTCTGGCTGCTCTCGATCACCGGCGCGCTGGTCACGGTCGGCTTCGCCGCGCGGGGGCTCGACGGTCCGCCGGGTCCCGGCGACGCCTTCATGCTGGCCGCGATCCTGCTCTGCGGACTCGGCTACGCCGAGGGCGGCGTCCTGGCCCGCCGGTTGGGCGGCTGGCAGGTGATCGCCTGGGCCACCGTCCTGTCGCTGCCCGTGAGCCTGCCCCTCGCGCTGCTGCTCCGGCCGGCCGAGCTGGCGGCGATCCCGCTGCCGGCCTGGGCGGGACTCGGCTACGTCGCGCTGTTCAGCATGCTCATCGGCTTCGTGTTCTGGTACCGCGCCCTGGCGCGCGGCGGCATCGCGTCGGTCGGCCAGCTGCAGCTGCTGCAGCCGTTCCTGGGCCTCGGCGTGGCCGCGCTGGTCCTCGGCGAGCACATCGAGCCCGCCATGATCGCCGCCGCCCTGGCCGTGGCCGCCTGCGTGGCGCTGGCGCGGCGCTTCGCCTGAGAACGACGCCGAGCCGTCGGCCCGGGAGCGTCAGCCGGACTTCGCCACGACCTCGATGTCGCGGTCGAGCCCGCTCTCGACCTTGAACTCCCGGGTGTAGACCTGCCCGTCGTGGCGGGCGATCAGCACGTAGTCGCCCTCCGCCAGGGTGACCTGCGGGAAGGCGCCGATCGCCTCGCGGATCGTGTCGCCGCCGGGGGTGAGGACCGAGAAGGCGGTGCCCGCGAAGGCCTCGGCGCCGGGGGCGGCGACGAGCTTCAGGGTCACCGTCGCGGCGCGATGGTTGAGTGTCGCCTCCGTGACCTTGCCGTTCTCGACGCGCAGGTCCGCGCGCTGGATCGCGTTCGATTCTCCGTAGGTCGAGACGACGTGGTACGTGCCCTCCGGCAGGCGCAGCAGCTCGCCGGTCTTGATGCCGGCGCGCACGAGCCGGCCCTCGGAATTGGTCCCGACCGGGACGAAGACCGAGAACATCACCTGACCGGGCGGGATCTTCTGATCGCCCACCGCACCCGCGAGCTTCAGGGCGCCGGCGGCCACCCGCAGCGTGTCGGTCGTCGGCTGCCCGCCCATCACGATCCGCTTCGAGGCGCTGGCGAAGCCGTAGGTCACGGTCGCCACGTAGGCGCCCGGCGCGAGGGTGAAATGCGGCTCGGCCTCGGTCGAGCGGGCGACGATCGACGGCCGCGTGCCGTCGCCGCGATCCTCGTAGATCCGCCACGCGAGCCCCTGGCGCAGGGCCGTGCCCGGTCCCGACAGGAGCGCCGACAGGGACAGCTGCGCGTCCGGCTCGGCCGGGGGCAGGGACGGCGGCAGGTTCGGGGTCGTGATCGACGGCGAGGGCAGGGCGCCGCCGAGCCGGTTCTGGAACGGGTCCTGCTGCGCGAGCGCGGCCGGCGGGCCGGCGGCGAGCATCGCCAGCGCGGTCGCTGCAAGCCTCATGCGCATCGGTCGGCCCTTCTCTGCTCGTCTCGCCGGTCGCGACACCGGATCGTCCGGGCCTGCCTCTGACTCCCGACCGTGGCGGCGGCAAGGCCGCTCTTCCACCGGCGGCCCGCGCATGCCACATCCCGGTCGGGACGCGATACCGGGACGGAGCGCATGACCGCCACCCTCGATCTCCTGAAGACCCGACGCTCGGTGCCGCCGGCGCTGCTGGACGAGCCCGGGCCCGACAGGGCGCAGCTGGAATCCATCCTGACGGCCGCCTCGCGGGTGCCCGACCACGGCAAGCTCGCGCCCTGGCGCTTCATCGTCATCGCCGGCGAGGCCCGGGCGAAGGTTGGCGAGGTCATCGCGGCGACCTTCGCGGCCGACAATCCCGACGCGGCGCCCGAGCGGCTCGCGCAGGAACGCGCCCGCCTGACCCACGCGCCGGTCGTCGTCGCGGTGGTCTCGCGGGCGGGCCCGCACGTGAAGATCCCGGACTGGGAGCAGGTGCTCTCCGCCGGTGCCGCCACCATGAACCTCGTGATCGCCGCGAACGCCGCCGGCTTCGCCACGTCGTGGCTGACCGAGTGGTGCGCCTACGACCGCCGCGTGCTCGACGCCCTCGGCCTCGCGCCCACCGAGAAGCTCGCCGGCTTCGTCCATATCGGCCGGGCGCGCGAGGTGCCCTCCGACCGGCCGCGGCCGGCCCTCGACGAGATCGTCACCTACCTCTGAAGGGACCGGCCGTGCACTACGACCTCGACCTGCCGCGCGAGTCGCGCGCCCTCCCGCACAACCCGCTGAAGGCCATCGTCGCGCCGCGACCGATCGGCTGGATCAGCGCCATGAACCGCGCGGGCGCGCTCAACCTCGCGCCCTACTCGTTCTTCAACGCCGTGGCCGACAACATGGTCGCGTTCTCCTCCTCGGGCCGGAAGGACGCGATGACCTTCGCCGAGGAGGGCCGGGAGTTCGTCTGCAGTCTCGCCACCTGGGACCTGCGCGACGGGATGAACGATTCCTCGGCGCCGCTGCCGCGCGGAACGAGCGAGTTCGCCTTCGCCAACCTGGAGACCGCGCCCTCGCAGAAGGTGCGGCCGCCGCGCGTGGCCGCCTCGCCGGCGGCCCTGGAGTGCCGGTGGCTCCAGACCGTGCCGCTGGTGCCCCTCTCGGGCGGGGAGGCGGAGAACTTCCTGGTGATCGGGCAGGTGGTGTCGATCTACGTCGACGAGCGGTACGTTGCGGACGGAATGGTCGATACGGCGGCGATGCACCCGATCATGCGCGGCGGGTACTTCGACTACTTCCACGCAACCGCCGACACGCGCTTCCAGATGCGCCGACCGAAGGGCGCGGGGGAGTTCACCGGGTCCTGAAACAGGAACCGGTCGCGCGCGGCCGATTGAGGACTTGTTTACCATAGCGGGCGCAGGTTCGGGCGGTCTCCAGCACCGTGCCCGCCCGGATGTTCCTGTTCACCACGCCGTCGAGCCCACCGGAGAGCCCGCCGCCCCAGGCGCGGGCGCTGCCGGGCACGCCCGCCTCCGGGCCGGTGGTCCAGGCCATCCGCGACGGGGCGACGGCGAGCGGCGTCGGCTTCGACTATCTCCTCGCCACGGCGCGGCGGGAATCCGCCCTCGATCCCGCCGCCAAGGCCGGCACCTCCTCGGCCACCGGCCTGTTCCAGTTCATCGAGCAGACCTGGCTCGGCGTGATGAAGAATGCCGGGCCGCGGCTCGGCCTGCAGGCGCAGGCCGACGCGATCACCCGGCAGTCGGACGGCACCTACACGGTTCCCGACGCGGGCCAGCGGCAGGCGATCCTCGACCTGCGCCGCGATCCCAAGATCTCCGCGACGCTGGCCGGCGCGCTGACCCAGCAGAACGCCGACGCCCTCACGGGCGCCCTCGGCCGCGAGCCGACCGCGGGCGATCTCTACGCGGCCCACGTGCTGGGCGCGAAGGGCGCGGCCGCTTTGATCTCGACCGCCCGCGCCTTCCCCGAGCGCGCCGCCGCCCTCGACCTGCCGGAGGCGGCCGGTGCCAACCGGGCGCTGTTCTACGACCGCGCCGGCCGGCCGCGGAGTGCTGCCGAACTCTATGCCAGCCTCTCGGCGGCGGCCCAGGGCGCCGCCGCCACCGACCTGACCGGCCTGCGCCAGGACGGCGCCGCGGCGCCGCAGGCCGTCTCGGCCTACGCCAGCGCGGCGACCGCGTTCGGCGGGACCTCGGACCTGCGCAGCCTGTTCCAGACGGACCAGCGCGGCGCGGCCTCCGACGCCGCGGCCCGTCTCTGGCAGGCGCGCAACAGCGCCGCGCCGCTGCAGCACGCGGCGCCGACCTATTTCCCGCGCTCCGACGCCGAGCCGCCACCGCGCGTCGCCGTCGCGGAGCCCGCCGTCACGGGTGCCATCACGGGTGCCGTCATGGGCGCAACGGCCGGACCGGCGGCGACGCCGCCGGGCGCCGCCCTCCTCAATCCGCCGCTGCCGCCCCGCCGACCCGCGGACCTCGCGGCCGCGGCGTCCATGTCCGGCAGCAGGACCAGCCTGTTCGCCCCCCGGAGCGGTCGATGATCATCCGCGACTTTCTGGCCTGGACGCAGGACGCCTCGGCCGAGCGCCGGGCCGAGGCGACCGCGACGCTGGCCCGGACCTACCTCTACGGCGACCTGGGCGCCGACGCGGCCTGGGAGGCCAAGACCGCGCTGCTCGCGCTCCTCGACGACCCGTCGCCGCTGGTGCGCCGGGCGCTGGCCGAGACCTGCGCGGCCTCGGCGCGGGCGCCGCGCCCGCTGGTCGTCGCTCTGTCCTCCGACGTTCCCGAGGTGGCGCGGCCGGTGCTCGCCCGCTCGCCGGTCCTCACCGACGCCGACCTCGTGGACGCGGCCGCCCTCGGCGACGAGGCCACCCGCGCGGTGATCGCCGCCCGGCACCACCTCTCGCACGCGGTCGCGGGCGCCCTGGCGGAGATCGGCGAGACCGACACGCTGGTCGTACTCGCGGCCAATCCGACGGCGAAGATCACCGCGGGCCGGATGCTGCGCATGATCGAGCGCCGCGGCGACGAGGCCGCCCTGCGCGAGGCGCTCCTCGCCCGCGCCGACCTGCCGCCGGAGGTGCGCCACGCCCTCGGGATCGCGGTGGCGCGGGCGCTCACCGGCTTCGTCACCGACCGCGCCTGGCTCGGCGCCGAGCGCTTGGACCGGATGAGCCGCGAGGCCGGCGAGCGCGTCGCGCTCGAGGCCTGCGAGGGCTTCGGCGCGGCCGCCGTGACGCGGCTGGTGACGCACCTGCGCGCGACCCGGCAGCTGACCGCGGGCCTGATCCTGCGCGCCGTGCTCTCGGGCCGGACGGACTTCGCGCTCGCCGCCCTGGCCGACCTGTCGGGGCAGGATCATGCCGGAGTCGCCCGGGCCATGCGCGACCCGCGCCTGTTCGCGGACCTGCACGACCGCGCCGGGCTGCCCGAAGCGCTCCTGCCGGCGATGCAGGCGGCGCTCTCCGCCTGGCAGGAACTCGCCCGCGCGGCGGCCCCGGTCCGGGGCACCGGCCTGTCGCGGCGCCTCATCGAATCCGCCATCGGAGCCTGCGGCGACCTGTCGGATCCGGAGATGCACCCGGTCATCACGCTGCTCAACCGCTACGAGGCCGAGGCGGCCCGCGACGAGGCGCGCGAGGTGGCCCGCGCCATCGCCGCCCAGGCACTGGCGCGCGAGACCGCCCGCCGGGAGGCCGAGGCCGCCGACGCCGCGTGGCGCGCCGCCCTGGAGAGCCAGCGCCGGACCGCCTTCGCGGAGGAGAGCGATACGGCGACCCCGGTCGTCGTGGCGATCGCCGACGCCGCGGACGGCCCTGCCGAGGCCGAGCCGGTCAACCCGGTGGGCGCGATCCTCGACGCGCTGCCCGAGCAGATCCTGGCCTGGTACCGGCCCGAGGAGGTCGACCCGGAGGTCCAGGCCGCGACCGACCTCGTGCTCGACGGTCTGGGCGACAGCATCCTCGATCATTTCCGCGCCAGCCGGGACCCCGCCGGGCCGGAGCCGGCCGCGAGCGAGGATAAGCCGGAGCGCATCGCCGCCTGATCGCCGCCTGGATCCGCCAAGGCTCGGCGCTCGGGGGAGCGATGGCACCGGACATCTCCCGATATCGCCGGGTGCCGGGGGAGGAGCCGCGCTACGTCCTGGCGGAGGCGCGGACGCTGATCGCGGAGCGCGCCTACCTGTTCAGCCTCTACGCGGTCGACGTGGTCGCCTCCGACGGGCTGACCGGCCGACACGTTCTCGCCGTGCCGGTCGCGATCAGCGCGGTCTCGATCACGGTGGGCCTCGTCCTGACCGAAGCGGATTCCCGCAGGGCCGAGGCGGGCGATCTCGCGGGCGTCGCGTCCCTCGCCCAGGCCGTGCAGGGCGGATACCGGCGCTTCCGAACCTTCCCGGCGAACGAGCTCGGGCGTTTCGTGCTTTGACGGCTCAGATCCGAGGCGGGCGCCCGGACCTGAACTCAGTTCGGCGGCCGATAGGCCTCCGGCGGCAGGTCGCGGAAGAAGGTCTCGCCGGGGGCCTGCCCCGGCGCCGGCTTCGGTGCGATCCCACTGCCGCTCCCCTCGGTGATGTAGCGCTGGCCGCCCGGCTCCGTCAGCACCGGTGCGGGGGTCTGGGGGGTCGGCGGCACGATGTAGCGCTTCTGATCCGGCGCCCCGGCGCTCGGGGACGGTGCCGGCGGCGCGACGGGCGGCGCCGCGGGTGGTGCGACGGGCGACGCCACGGGCACCTGCGGCGGTGACGCGGCCGGCGTCCGCACCGGCGGAACCTCGTCTCGGCGTGCCTCGGCCGCGGGCGGCCGGCTCGGGCGGCGGACGGCGGCCCGCGGCGCGACCCGACGCGGCGGGACACGCGCGACAACCGGCGGGGGGCGGATGCCGGGCAGGGCGATCCTGAGGCCCTCCACCGCCCGCACGAGGTCGCCGAGGCTGGCCTCGGCGGTGCGGCACAGCCGGATCCGCAGGGAGATCGCGCGGCGCGCGAGCGGCTCCGCCTGGAACAGAGCGGGCGGCTGCCCGCCGGCGGACGCGACGCCGCGTCCGCCCTCGATCCACTGCCACGCGTAGAGGCAGTCGGCGCCGAGCGCGATGCCCACCGGGCCGTAGGCGTTCCGCAGCGGCGGCCGCACCGTCATCGCCTGCCCGGGAAACCGGACGGCGATCTCCCCCGCGATCCCGAACTCGCTGGGCTTGGCCAGCCGCGGCGGGAAGGCGAGGAGCAGGTCGGCGGTCTCCCGGCGCAGGGCGATCTCGGCGTGGTTGCGACCGTCGCCGCCGGCATAGCGCAGCCGCTGGTCGAACCCGTCGCGCTCGCGCGTCTCGATCACCGCGGTCAGCGTCCCGGCGCCGGGCAGGGTCAGGACCGGGACCGTCTGCGCCCGCGCGACGGCGGGCAGCAGGAGACACGCCAGGGCGCAGAGCCGGGCCGTACGGATCGCCGCGCGCCTCACGGGGTGGTCCGCTCGGTCGTGGCGGAGGTGTCGTAGGCCGAGCGCGCGGGCAGCTGGAACCGCTTCGCCTCGGAATTCTCGGGTCGCCCGCGCTCGGCCTGCTGGTCCTGCCACAGGGTCCCGGCGGCGGGCGGCGACAGGAATTCGGGCTTGTCGACGCCGCGATAGTCCGGGAGCAGGGCGTAGCCGAACCGCTCATAAGGCATCGGGCCCGCGCCGGGCACGCGCCGGGCCACCAGGGGCGGCGCCGGGGTCGCGGGCTCGCGGGCGTAGGTCCCCGCGGGAACGGGTTCGGCCAGGACCCGCACGAGCCCCGGCGGCGGGTAGCGGAGCGCGTTCTCCATGGAGACCGCCAGGGGAAACTCGTTGCGCTGTACGGCGAGGGGCTTGGCGTCCGCGCCGGCCGGCGGCAGGTCCGGCCGCGGCACCCGGTTGATCGGCGGCGTCTCGACCCGCGCCGCGGGCGCGGCGTGCCGCCCGGGTGCGGGCCCGGCGGCGGCGGGCACGGGGTCGCAGGGCAGCGGCGACCCGCCGGCATTCTCGCGGAACAGCAGGTCGACCACCTTCGCGAAGAGGCCGTCGTAGCGGTTCACGACCTCGAGGTACGGACGCTGCCGCTTCAGACGCTGCAGCGTGAGGGCGTAGCCGAAGACGGTCCCCTCGCTCGGCATCCAGGCGACGGCCCGCTGGAACCACTCCAGCGCCGTGTCGAACTGGCAGGAATTGTAGGCGTACCACGCCAGCCCCTGGGCGCCTTCGCCCGAGGTGGAGGCCGTCACGACCTGGGCGTAGCGGGCGATGCGCGCGGGCTCGATCGCGGGCGGGCGGGGCAGCGTCAGCTTCTGCTCCAGGATGTCGATGTAGAGCAGCTCGTTGCCCACGAACTTGTCGCGCCACGCGTAGGCGACCTCCTCGGCCTCGCGCGCCATGTCGAGCTGGCGCAGGGTCAGGGCGAGCCCGTGGGCGACCATCGCGTCGCCGCCCCGGGCGATCGCCTGCTTGAACCATTCGAGCGCCTCCCGGAACTGGCGGCGCTTGTAGGCGTACCAGCCGAGGAGGCTCGTCTGGGTGGGATCGCCGCTCTTGCGGGCGACGGCCTGGAAGGCCGCGAGATCGGCGGGGGTCGGGGTCTCGGCGCTCTCCTCGTGCAGGAAGGCCGCGATCCGGGCACGGGTGATGTCGAGGCGGATCGCGTCGAATTCCGAGGCCCCGTTCGCGCCCCGGTGCCCCATCTCGATCAGGCGCTCCGCCTGCGCCATGCGCAGATGCGCCATCGCCTTCTGGATGGTGGCGAGGCGCACGCCGGAATCGGCGTTGCCGTCGAGGATCGACTTGTAGAGCTCGAAGGCCTCGTCGCCCGAGCCGGTATCGCCCAGGGCGTCGGCGACCATCCAGATGCTTTGGACGTCGAGCGGATCGAGGGCGCCGGAATCGGCGCGGTAGAGGTCGATGATCGCGTCGGCGTCCTTGCCGGTGAGCGCCGTGATCCGGGACCGGAACTCGGCCCGGCGGAGCTTGCGCGCGAGCTCCTCGGAGGGCTGCCACGCGGGGTCGATCGACCTGCGCGCGACGATCGCCGCGCGGAGGTCGTCGAACCGCCCCGCGGTGAAGAGGTCCCACAGGGGCGCCTCTTCGGGCGGGCTCGGCTGCAGCGCGTTGAGGTCCGGCGGCTCGTTCCAGCCGGGATAGAGCCGCTTCAGGCGGGCGATCTCGGCCTTCATCCGAGTCGTCTGCTTCTGGGCCGCGTAGTAGCGCAGCGCGCTCTCGTCGACCATGTCGGTCGTGCGCGACGTGGCCGGGTCGGCCAGGATCGCCGGCGCGCGCGGGCCGTCGCCGTAGACGATGCGGGGCTCGGACCGTGTCGGCGCGGCGGGAGACTGCGGCGCGGGACCGGGTCGCGCGTCGACCTGCGCGGCGGCCGGCGCGGTGGACAGCGCCAGCATCAGGAGGCAGGGCGCGGCCGGTCGCAGGCGTGCCGGCGGACGACCGGTCAGGACTTCAGGCATGACGGGTAACGCATGCGGGCCGCGGTCAGGGCGAGGAGGCTCAGAGTGGCCGGGTAGTAGTTCTGGTTGCCGATGTCGCCGCGCGCATCCTCGGGGAAGGGCGTCCCGTCGAGGGCGCAGGCCACCAGGGCCGGGAGCCCCATGTAGCCGGCCTCGGTGAGCCACTCGACCTTCCGCCCGTCGCCGGTGTCGACGATCGGCAGCCGTTCCCGATCGGCGCCCGACCACAGGGCCTGGAACGGCGCGAGGTCGTCGGGCCGCACCAGTCCCGCCCAGACGAGGTAGAGCGGGATCCGGATGGCGTTGTAGGAGAACAGCGGCGGGAAGCCGGTCGCTGGACGCGGCGCCTCCTTGGCGGAGATCCACTCGGTGGGCAGGTTGCTCGGACCGAAGCGCGACTGCCGCAGCAGGGCGAGGCCGCTGCGCGTCAGGGCCGCCCAGTCGTATTCCGGCGCGACGAGGGCGAGGCGCGGGAAGGCGGGGAAGATCCAGTAGGAGAGGTTGATCAGCGGACCGTCCGGGCGCTCCCGCGCCGAGAAGCCCGAGACCGCCGGCAGCAGCAGCGCCCCGTGCGGGTCCCGGAACAGGATGGTCTTGCGCCCGAACTCGATGGCGATCCGGCGCGCGGCGGTCCGGTAGCTCGGCTCGTTCCAGGCCTCGGCCGCCTCGGTGAGCGCCCAGGCGATCAGGATGTCGCCGTCGGTGGCGTTGTTCATGTCGCTGACCGCCGGACGCTTGTCGGGTGACCAGCGCCACGCCAGCAACTCGTCGCCGCGGACCATCAAATTGGCCCGGGTCCAGCCCCAGATCCGCTCGAAGCTGACCCGATCACCGGCCGCCACGGCGAGCAGCATGCCGTAGCCCTGGCCCTCGCTGTGGCTGATCTGACCGTTCGCGGTGTCGACCACGCGCCCCTGGTCGGTGATGAACCGCGCGCGGTAGGCCCGCCACGCGGCGTCGTTGCCGAGCTTGCCGGCGAGCCCCTGAATCGCGGTCCGGGGCGCCTGCGCGGGCTGCGTGCCCGGCTGCGCGGTACTCGGAGGCACGGCGGGCTCGTCCTGGGGCGAGGCGGCCGCCGCGGGCAGGATCGCCGCGGCGAGGAAAGCTGCGGCGAGGGGGGTGCGGGCGCGGCGACTCATGGATTCTTCCTGCCGACGTTGCGCACGAGGCTCGTGGTGGCCAGGCCGAGGCAGAGAGCCATCGCGAGGGTCATGCCCACGTAGTATTCCGTGTTGATCGACAGCCAAGCCGCGGACACGAGGCGCAGGTTCGGCAGAGATCGCGGCTGCGTCTCGACGATCTCGATCCGCTCGGGCCGGGACGTCACCAGCGTGCCGTTCGACGCGTCGAGGAAGGCGGCGCTGCCGCCGAGCCTCGCCCAGACCACCGGGTCGACGAGGCAGGAGACGGACGCCTTCAGCAGCGACGCGTTCGGCGCGGTCACGATCACGGTGTTGCTCGCCTGGACCGGGGGTCCCTCGGCGATGAGCAGCGAGGCCGTGGCCGGAACCTCGACCGTCTCGTCCGGCTTCACCTGCGCCGTGATCGTCTGGCGCAGGGAGTGCACCGTGCCGGTGATCTCGTTCCAGACGCTGTCCAGGGCCGCCCAGATCTGGCGCGAGCCGCGTGTCGACGCCTCCCAGCGGTCGATGAGCTCACGGTCCGACGCGGAGCCCGGCGAGGGGGCCGGGGCCTTGGTCGGGGAGGGCCCGGCGCTCGTCTCGCCCTGGGACGGCGGCGCCTGCTGGGCCGGGGCGGGCTGCGCCGGGCGCACCTGCGGGATCAGGGTCGGCAGGGCGCAACGCATCGGGAGGTTGCGGCGCAGCCGATCGAGGGTGAGCACGCCCTCGGGACCGAACTGGCCCGGGGTGGCGACCATGTCGGCGCGGCCTTCCCAGACCCGCTGGACCTGCTGCGGATCGAAACCGACCGATTCCAGGAGCGCCGGGTCGAGGGCGCGGGCGGGCGCGACCACGAGCTGGCTCGTGTCGGACACGACCTGCTGCTGAGTCACGACCTCGAAATCGATGACGCGCTCGGCCGCCATCGCCAGTCGGGCGGCGAGGGTCGCGGCGGCGTCGGCGCTGTCGCGGTCGGGCGTCGGCAGCACGAGGCGCGCGCGCTGCCCCGGGACGACGAACGGTACGGCGCCCCCCTTGATCGCCGCGAGGTCGGGGCTGCGCGCCGCCCGGGCGAAATGCGGGATCTCGATCCGCGAGCGGTCGAGGAACAGGAAGCGCGCCTGCTTGGCCGCCGGGCTGAGGGTGTCACAGACCTGGTCGGCGGCGTTCGGCAGCTGCGCCGAGATCTCGACGTGGTTCACCCCCGGGCGCCAGAGGCTGAAGGGCAGGGGAATCGCGCTGTCGTCGAACACCTCACCGCGCCCGTCGGGCAGCGGGACGCTGGCCGCGTTGCGCCCGTTGATGTCGATGACGATGCGGGCCTCCGAGGAGAGCCCGGCCACGTAGGCCCCGGCCAGGTGGAGCATCACCTTGCCGTAATCGGCCGGGACGAAATCCCCGGGAAAGCGGAGGGCGAAGCCGACATGGAGCAGGCGCCCCGAGAACTCGCGGGACGTCACGCCGAGGCGGTCGAGCGTCAGATTCTCGCCGCCGTGCACCATGTAGCCGCGGAACAGCTGGACCGCCTTGAGCCCGCCCGGCGTCCCGTTGTCGGGTGGGACGGCGAGGTTGGTGATGGCCTGACGGACGTCCTCGTCGCGGGTTCCGGTGACGACCAGGGTCGGCGGTGTGTTCGGCCGCGCCGGCAGGATGGCGAGGCGGGGCCCGCTGATCGGCCCGAGTTCGGGAACGCCTTCGATGCCGGCGATCTCGGAGGCTGTACCGACGACGAGGTTGATGCCGTTTCGGCCCTGCAGTGGAGGGCCGAAGGTCACCGTCGGACGGGCGACCCGTCCCACGAGGGCGAGGGCCTGCACTGCCTCGATCATGCGCTCCAGGCGAGCGAGGTTCGGGCGCTCGTTCAGGATGACCTGGATCGGCAGGGCGCCGCTCTCGTCCGGCTCCGCGGCGGCGAGAGACCGGACGTCCATGTCGGTCGCCGGCGGGACCACGAGGCCGGATCGCGACGGATCGATCTGCGTCCACAATTCGTAGGTCGCCCCGACCGAGCAGTCGACGCGATGGCGCTGGCTGGCGGTGAAGGTGACGGCGTTGTAGCCGGGCTTCAGCACGCCGTCGCCGATGGCGAACTCCACCACCTTCACGGCACCGGGCGCCTGGATGCGGGTCCAGCCGACCTTCGTCCCGTTGACGAAGGCAGCGAGTTCGGAACTCTCCGGCGCCACCGAGATCGCCGACAGGTAGGAGAGGCGCAGCCGTGCCGGTCCCCGCGTCTGCGCCTCGGTGAGGTAGACGGGGTAGCGTAGGGAATCCTCTTCCCCGGTCAGGCGGAAGCCGCGCGGGCCGGACGGAAGCCGGCGCGCCGGCGCG
Organism: Methylobacterium sp. 285MFTsu5.1; assembly: GCF_000383455.1. Lineage (NCBI taxonomy): Bacteria > Pseudomonadati > Pseudomonadota > Alphaproteobacteria > Hyphomicrobiales > Methylobacteriaceae > Methylobacterium > Methylobacterium sp. 285MFTsu5.1. Next base: position 319,912 of record NZ_KB911271.1, read on the forward strand.
ATGGTCGCCTGGATCGCCGCGCGCGGCACCGTCTGAGGCGCGGCGGTCCGGGGCGGCTCGTACGGGCGCGCGGTCGGCCGCGTCTCCGTCGCCGACGCGTCCGGCCGGCGCGCGGGGCCCGACCCGTCCTCGGACGGCGCGCGCAGGGCGTTGCCGCTCGGCGGGACCGTCAGCCGTTCCGCCGGCCCCGAGCCCAGGAAGCTCTGGGCCAGGGCAGGAACGCTCGTGAGACCGAGCAGCAGTCCCAGCACGGGGAGGCGGAGCCGAGCACCCATCGCCGTCACGCCGCGCTCGTGCGCCGGCCGCGAAGCTCGGCCAGGGTGCGCTCGTTCTCGTAATCCATCATCAGGCGGACCCAGTCGTCCCCGCTCTCGATGTCGGTGGGTTTGGCGGTCGCGGGCAGCGACGGCGCCGCAACGGGGGCCGCCGGTGCCGGGACGGACGGCACCGGAGCCGGCGCCGGTGCCGCGGCGGCGTCGTGCGGTGCGTCGTAGATCGGCGCCTCCTCGATCTCGACGGGCCTGGGGCGTCGGCTCGCGAGAAGATAGCGGAGCGCGCGGAACGGCTCGACCAGGCCCCACCACGCGAATTGCAGCGTGCCGGTCGGAATGTCCTTGTGCCGCCGCCGCCGGAGCTGGAAGCGCCGCATCGCCTCAGCGTCCCCGTACATGAGTCCCGCGAGCGCCGGGTAGTCGCGGATGGCCAGCGTGCCGAAGTTCACCCGCATGACGAGTTCCTGTCCGTCGCGCGTCGCTTGGTCCAGGTGCACCGGCAGCGGCGCGGTCCGGCGCGCGCCGGCCGTCGGCTCGACGCTGAGCGTCCCCCGCAGCGGCGGGCGCGTGAGCCCCGGATCGAGGGCGCCGCCGAGGAGGCGCAGGGTGCAGGCTTCGGCGGAGACGCGCTCGATCGAGACGTCGACGCTGTGGCCGGCGACCGTGAGGACGCCCTGGCGATCGATCGCCAGGGAGGGCGTGCGCTCGAGCTGGCGCCGCTCGGCGCAGACCCCGAGGGACGCGCCCGCGGTGAGCAGGTTGAAGAAGTTCCACAGCCCGACCACCAGCATGAGGTTGGTCACGCCGGGCTCGTACAGGTAGCGCCACGCCGCGACGGCGCAGCCGAGCATCAGGAGCAGGTAGATCAGGAAGAACGGAAGGGCGAGCGACGAGATGTGGTCGTGGTCGAGGGTCGCCCCCTTGTTGGTGACGTTGAAGGTCGGCTTGCGGGGCGACGCGATGACAGAGACGATTGCCTTGGCCAGGTAGACGCCCTGGATGTACTCGTAGAGTTCCGACACGAACGGCCATCGGAACTTGCCGTAGATGTAGTTCTGGATCATCAAGTTGATGATGATGTAGGTCAGCGTGTAGGCGATCGACTCGTCCACGCTGGCCACGAAGATCTTCAGGTCGAAGAAGATGTGCAGCAGCGGCGCGAACATGAAGATCAGCCGCGGGATCGGGAAGAACCAGAAGGTCATGCTGGAGAGATAGGCGATCTTCTGGATGGGCTTGAGGCCCTTCTGGAAGGCCGGGTTCTTCAGCAGCAGGATTTGGAACATCCCCTGGCACCAGCGGGAGCGCTGGCCGATGAAGTCCGCCAGTGTGTCGGGCTGCAGGCCGGCGATCAGCGGCTTGTCGACGTAGGCGCTGTTCCAGTTGCGCGAGTGCAGCTCGAAGGCGGTCTCGCAATCCTCCGTGATGGTGATGCCCGAGAAGCCGCCGGCCTCGTCGAGGGCGGTGCGGCGCAGAAGGGCCGCCGAGCCGCAGAAGAACGAGCCGTTCCACTTGTCGAGGCCGCGCTGCGTGACCGCGTAGAACATCTCGTTCTCCGAGGGCATGCGCTCGAAGGTCCGCAGATTGCGCTCGACCGGGTCGGGGTTGAGGAACGCGTGTGGCGTCTGCACGAGGAACAGGCGCGGATCCTGCGCGAAATAGCCGACGGTCTCGGTCAGGAACGAGCGGAACGGGACGTGGTCGGCGTCCAGCACCGCCACGAGGTCCCCCCGGGCATGGGCGAGACCGTTGTTGAGGTTGCCCGCCTTCGCGTGCTCGTTCCGGGCGCGGGTGAGGTAGCGGGCGCCGAGCTCGTCGCAGAGCGCCTGCAGCTCGCCCCGACGGGCGCGCGCCGCCGCGGCCTTGGCCGGGTCGGCATCGCTGCACTTCTGGTCGGTACCGCCGTCGTCGAGCAACCACACCGTGAGCTTCTCGGGCGGGTAGTTCAGCTGTCGCGCCGCCGCCAGGGTCATGGCGAGGATCGCGGCATCCTCGTTGTAGCTCGGGACGAACACGTCGACCGTGGGCAGGTCGGCGGCCGGGGCAGCCGGCGGTGGGTCGCGCCGCAGCGGGTCCGCGTTGATGATCAGGCTGACGAACAGGATGAAGACGCAGTAGAGCTCGGCCACCAGCAGGATCAGGCCGAAGCCGAAGCTGACCGGGTCGCCCGGCGAGGGCAGCGTGTTGGTGAGCCGCCACAGGATGTAGCGCAGCACCACGAGGCTGCCGAGCGCCATGAAGACGAACCGCGTGCGCGGCCCGTCGAGCACGGCCCACAGCACGATCATCACCGCCATGGCGGCGAGGCTCATGGCGAGCTGGGCCTGCGTCCCGACCGGCTGGCTGAGCAGGGCGAGGCTGGCGACTGTCGCCCCAACCCAGGCCAGCCAACGCAACGCCTGCCTCACGCTACAGCCTCCCGGGCCAAAAATCCCTCGGATCGAGGTGCAACGGCTCTACCGCCGGGTTTGTACAGCGACGATGGTCAATGAACAAACCCATTCGTAATATCCAGCCCACTCCACTTCGCCGGAAATTACAGTTAACTTAGGAATGCAAGCAACCCAGATGATGCCCGGCGCGGCGAAGTCGATCGGGCTGCGAGAGCGGGATCGGGACGCGCCGTTGCGCCGAATACATTAATATTCCGTTCTAAAGCTTCGCTATAACCGGCTTCGGTGCGGGGCAGGCGACGCAGAGCGCCACGGATAGTCGGAACGACCCGCCCGGCGGACCGCGCCCGCGTCGGGGGGCACGGCCGGGTTGCGCCGCGGGCCTTAATCGACCCTTAACGAAAATCGCGCCTCGCTCGGCACCGACCCCCGGGCGTACGGATGACCGCGAAGCCGCTGCAGATCTCCCTCGGATTGCTCAACGCTCTGCAGGTGGCGATCGCCGCGGCGGCGGGGTTCGCGGCCGCCGTCCTGATCGTCGTCCCGGCCGCGCGGCCCGGACCCGCGGCGTCCCCGCAGGAGATGGTCGGTTCGGCCTCGCGCGCCTACGTCGCCGCCCTCGCGGCGCGGCTGCGGCAGACCGTGGTCGACGCGCGCAGCGCCGCCCTGATGCTCCGCGACGACGAGGGCCTGCTCTCCGCCGACCAGCGCGCCGCGCGCCTGCGCGGGTGGCTCGACCTCAACCCGGTCTACCGGGACGCCGTCCTCGTCGCGCCCGACGGTACCGTGCTGGCGGCCCGGGACGAGCGCCGCGTCGGCAGCAGCGTCGCGCGGCAGACGTGGTTCCTGCGCGGCCGCGCGGCCGGGGTCATCGTGGTCAGCGACGGGGCGGAGGCCGACTCGCCGTTCGGGACCGCCGTGGCGCTGGGCGAGCGCGGTCAGGACGGCCTGCTGCGCCTCGACGCCGACCCGAGCTATCTCACCAAGGTCGAGGAGGAGGTGCGGCGCGCCGCGGCGCTGCCCGACACCCTCGGCTTCCTCGTCGCCACCCCGGACAGCCGGGTCCTGTCGGGGGCCCCGAGCCCGTTCCGGACGACGGCCGTCTCGGCCACGACGCCGATGCGTCTCGCGGCCGAGATCGGCTCGCCGGGATGGCTGGTGACGGCGCAGGCCGTGCCCTCCGGCGCGGCGCTCGCCGCGTCACCGGACTGGCGGATGCTGGGCGTCGGGCTCGCCCTGATCCTCTGTGCGGCGGCGCTCGGCTTCGTCGCGGGAGAGCGGCTGACGCGACCGCTGCGCCGCCTCCTGAGGGGTGAGAGCGAGACCGCCGGCGAGACCGAAGCGCCCCGCACTTGGATCGGCGAGTTCGCGGCGCTCTCGGACGTCTTCGCGGGGCATCGCCGCAGTGCCGGGCTGCAGATGGCCGGCGCCGGGTCCGAGGTCGCGCGCCTCAAGGCGCGGCTGACAACCTTCGAGGCGGTCTCCGGCTGGGCCTGCTGCGAGATCGATCCGGATACCGGCCGGACCCTGCTGGATTCGCGGAGCGCGGCCGGCGACGACGGGGCCCCCGTCGCCGCCCCGTTCGCCGCCTGCTTCGTCGCCGAGGACCGGCCCGTGCTCGACCGGGCGCGCGACGCCGCCCTCGCGGCCGACGGCCCGCACGACGTGACTCTGCACCTCCGCGACTGGCCGGAGCAGCAGGTCCAGGTAAGGCTGCTGTGCCTCGCCGATGCCAGGGGCGACCGGCGGCTCTTCGCCCTGATGCGGAAGCTGCCGGGCGGCGAGGGGGCGACCCTGCCGCGGCCCGTCGAGCCGCGTCGCAACCTCGTCCTGCGGCGGGTGACCGACGGCATCGTCCACGAGTTCAACGACGTTTTGACCGTCGTCCTGACGAATCTCACGCTGCTGGCGCGGCGCCACACCCTCGGGGACGACCAGGAACGGCTGGTCGGGCGGGCGACGGCCGGCGCGCGCCGGGGCGCGGCGCTCACCCGCCGGATGCTGCACCTCGTGCGCGGCGACGAGACCGGCATCACCCTCGCCGAGACCGACCTCGCCACCACCTTCGAGGGCTACCTGCCGTTCCTGGCCGCGAACGCCCTCGGCGAGATGCCGGTCCTCAACCGCATCCCCGCCGGGTTGCCGCCCGTCCTGTGCAGCGAGCGCGTGCTGGAGCTGCTGCTCCTCAACCTGGCCTTCCATATTCGAGACGCCGGCCTCGCCGGCTTCGCCATCGCGGCCGTCGAGGGCACCCCCGAGGACATGGGCGCCGCGGCGGAAGTTGCGGCCTACGTGCGCGTGCTCGTCAGCAGCGGTCGCCGACCCGAGGCCGCGCCGCTGCCGACGGCAGCAGGCCCGACCCTCGCGGCAGCCGCGGCGCTCGTGACCGAGACCGGCGGCCACTGGCGCCTGATCCGCGACGGCACCGGCGCCGAGCCGTTCCTGGCCGAGTTCTGGCTGCCCGCCGCGCCCCCGGCCGTCGCCACGCTCCCTCCGATCCGCGCGGCGGGGCTGAAGATCCTGCTCGTGGAGAGCGACGGCCTCGTGCGGGCCAGCGTCGCAGAGGTGCTCGCCGATCTCGGCCACGCGGTGGTCCAGGCCGCCTCCGGGGCGCACGCCCTCGAGATCCTCGCCCGCGACGCCGCCTTCGACGCGATGATCGTCGATCAATCGATGCCGGTGATGGCGGGCCTCCAGCTCGCCGCCACCGTGGTCGAGCGGTACCCGCAGATTCGGGTCATCCTCGCCAGCCCACACGGCCAGCTGCCGCGCTCCGCCGACACCTTCCTGCGGATCGACAAGCCTTTCCGCAACGAGGACCTGCAGGTCGTCCTCGACGCCGCGGTCCGCGCGCGCGCGGCCTGATCGCCGCGCGTCCCGCCCGACGCAGCGACCGCGTGGTTCTCGCGCTCGCTCTCCGCGCAGACGCCCTGATCGAAACTCAGTCCTTCCAAAAGTGAATGTTAACTATTGTCGACGAGTGTTGGTTAAAGCGTAAATCGTACCTTAACGGAGCTTTCGAATATGGGCGGGACTGCGGAATCAGCTGCCCGACGTCCTCGCACTCCGTACACGACCGTTCTGGCCCTCTCGTGCGCCTGCGCGGCGGCCTCCGCCACGCAGGCCGCCGCCGCCGACCTCCCGGCGCGCAGCGCCGGCGCCGACTGGTACACGGGCGCCTCGCAGCAGGCGGTCGACGACAGCTGGGCCGTCGCGGTCGACGGATCCACCAGCGTCACGTCGAACAGCTCGGCCTTCGGCTCCGTGACGGTGACCGCCGCGCCGAACGGCTCACCCACCCGGGACGGCCTGCGGGTCCGCGTGGACGCCATCGGTGGCACCTACTCGTATCCCGGCCGGTCCGTCGCGACGCGGGTCACCGGCTACCAGCAGGAAGGCGCCCTGCAGGCGGGTTACGAGTGGGTCTGGAAGGACGCGGCCCTCGCAGGATTCATCGGCTTCAACGTCCGCAGCAACCAGCTGTCGATTCCCGATCCGGGCAACCCGGTCGTCGGTACGGGCGTCGGGCTGAAGGTCGCGGGCAATTTCTACGCGACGCCGACCGACCGGACCATGGTCTCGGCCTACGGCTCGTACTCGACGAAGTTCAACGCCTACTACTCGCGCCTGCGCGTCGGCTACATGCTCGCCGACGGCGTCTATATCGGACCCGAGGCGTTGTTCCTCGGCGACGACTTCTTCCGCCAGTACCGGATCGGCGCCCACCTGACCGGCGTCCGCTTCGGACCCGTCCAGATGTCGGTGGCCGCCGGCTACGTCCGGGATCGGGTGCAGGGCTCCGGGTACTATTCCAGCATCGAGGCGCGCTCGACCTTCTAGGGTACGGCGCGGGCTGTCCAACCGGACCCGCGGCCCGCGGCGGAGCCCGGGCGGACCGGAGACGCTAGCGGGACGTCGTCAGCAGCCGGCCGGGCCGCAGCGGGTCCCAGACGCCTTCGAAGACGGGCTGCATCGCGTCGTTGAGCGACTGCACCTGGGACACCGGCGACGGGGCCACTTTTGGCTGAATGCCGACGACGGTGGCCGACACGCCGAGGAGACCGATCAGGCAGAGGCCGGCGATCGCCCAGCGCGGCGCACCCCAGGTGTGGAGCACGCCGGCCAGCGTGACGAAGATGGCAAATAGGCCGATAAACTGATGCATTAGACACCTCTCAGCGGTGTCTAGAGCGAGAATAGAGCCAATGACTCTGTTCCATAACGGAACACAAGTTACCAACAGCGTGGATACTGGAGGCTCATTCCCGGACTCGGGCGTGGACCCTCGCAGGTCGCCGACACCCTCTGTGCCGCAAGGATCGGCCAGGCAGCGCCGATGGGCTTCCGACGGGCGTGGCGGCTGCGTGCGGCATGTGCCTGAACCCGCTCGGGTCGCTTCCGACCGATGTGCGATGGTTCGATTAGGACGGCGGTTCCCGGTCGAGAACCGGCGCCATCCCCCTCTCGCGCGGGAGAGGGGGCCCGCGCCTCCCGCGGCACGGGCTCGGCCCTGGCCTCCGTGCCGACTTAATCGCGCACGGCGCTCGCGGCCCCGCGATCCAGTCGACGTGAAGCCGACGGCGGCACGCGGCGATCCGTGTCAGAGACGGCTGACGAGGAAACCGAGACCGAAGCCGACGAGACCGGCCACGATCAGGGAGGCGTGCGGCCACTCGACGGATTTCTGATGACCTTCCCAGGCGACGTGGCGGCTCCGGTCGTAGGCCTCGGCGGCGTGGTCCGAGACCTCGTCGGCCGCGTGCCGCACGGCGTCCTTGGCTTGGCCGTAGAGATTCTCGGCGGTGCCCTGCGCCTCCCGGAGACGCCCCTCGAGCGCGTGACGGTCCGAGTCGACGGCGTCGCCGACCGCGCCCTGCACCTTCCCGCCGAACGCGCGCGCGGCGCCCGTGACCCTGTCCGTGTCGACCATGACCATGTTCTCCGAATGTGTCGCGGCAAGGTGCCGAAGTCGCGGCGGTCGGACCCCGATCCCTCCGTGGCGACTGGGGCAACAGCGATCTGCGCCGGGCGTTCCCCGGCTCCGTGGCGGAGTCCGGTCGAAACGATCGTGGGCGGTCGACGAATGCCCCGTCCTGCCCGCCGGTACCGCGTTCGACACGTGCGCTCCTTGAGCGGACGAGCGTCGCGCCAGGCGCAAGTCGCAGCCTCATTCAGGCCGCACTCACCGCCGAAGCGGCGAGCTTGAGCGTGAGGGGACCGGATGAACGAGGGCGGACGAGCACCGCGCGGCGGGCTGCCCATTCTGCACAGGTCCCTGTCGCGCAGCGCGGTCGCGGCCCCGACCCACGGAGTGACGACGCCGCTCGACCGGCGACGGCTGAACCTGCGCTGGCTCTGCGCCAGCTGCCTGATCGCCACCTGCGGCGCGGCCCTCATGGGGGCGGCGCTCCGCATGTCCGTCGACACCGATCTCGCGCCAGCCAAGCCGACATTCCGCCAGGGGCCCGCCCAGGTCGCGGAGGGGCAAGGCGTGGTCGGACAGCGCGGCGACCGCCTCGTGCGGCGCCAACTCGTCGCCTCGGACCGGGAGGAGTTCTCCGCGCCGGTGACCCACCAGGTCGGCGAGCGCGAGATTATCCGGACCCAGCCCTTCGTGCGACTGGTCACGAGCCTGTCCTCCGGCGACGCGGTCGACGGGCAGATCCCACCCTTCGATCCGACGCGCCAGCTCGCCGCGGACGGAGAGGTCGCCCCTGTCGCAGACGAGCCGGTGGACGATCCGTCCGGGACCACGGTCACGATCACGCGCTCCGCGCTCGAGGGCACGCCGGTTCCCGACGACGCGCCCGGCCTGAGCGACGAGGACGTCACGGCCCTCGTGGAGAGGCAGTCGGATGAGGCGCGCGAGACGGGGCCGCGGATCGCCGCGCCGCTCGCGCCGCAGCGGCTGCTCTCGCAGATCCTGGTCGCCGCGCCGGCCGACGCCGCCGCGACCGCCGCCGGCGCCGATACGGGCCGCGACCCGTTCCACGCGATCGAGGTGCGGGTCGTCCCGGAGAACATCACCGACCTCGCCGAGACCCAGCCCGCCTCCGGCCTGAGCCTGACCGAGACGCGCGACGTCGTGCTCAAGCGCGGCGAGACTCTGGCCGACGCGCTGGCGGCGAACGGCGCCGAGCCCGCGAGCGTGACCGCCATCCTGGCCGCCTTCAGCGAGCATGCCCGCACCGGGCTGGCCGAGGGGCAGCACGTTGACCTTCTCCTCGTCCGGTCGCGCGCCGGCGAGGCCGCGCGCCGGATCGCCCGGGTGACGCTCTACGGCGCGGGCGGCGTCGAGGAGATCGTCGCGGAACGGGATTCCGGCGGCTTCGTCACGGTGGCGCCGCCGTCGGCCCAGGTCGCGGCGTCGCGTTCCGGCGACGACGGCGACGGAGAGGGTTCGGGCGCCAGCCTCTACAGGAGCATCTTCGAGGCGGTCCTGCGCAACGGCATGCCCGGCATCCTGGCCGAGCGCATCGTCGGCATCTTCGCGTTCGGCCTGGACATGCAGCGCCGGATCGCCCCGTCCGACCGGCTGGAGGTGCTGTTCAGCCCGAGCGAGAAGGTCGGCGGCCCGCCGGAGGTGCGCTACGTCGCCCTGACGCTCGGCGGGGTGAAGCACCGCGCCTACCGCTTCGAGGCGCCCGAGGCCGGGACGGCGAGCTACTTCAGCGAGACAGGCAACTCGCTCCGCAAGTTCCTGATGCGCATGCCGATCGCCGACGGGCGGATCACCTCCCCGTTCGGCACGCGCGTCCATCCGATCCTCCACTACGCCCGCTTCCACAACGGCGTCGATTGGGCCAACAAGGCCGGCACGCCGATCATGGCGACGGGCGACGGGACCGTGGCGTATGCGGGCCCGCGCGGTGGCTACGGCAATCGCGTCGAGATCCACCACGCGAACGGCTACGTGACGGCCTACAATCACCTGCAGCGGCTCGCGCACGGCGTTCAGGTCGGCGCGACCGTCCATCAGGGGCAGGTCATCGCCTACATGGGCTCGACCGGCCTCTCGACGGGCCCCCACGTCCACTACGAGGTGAGCGTCAACGGGCGCTTCCTCGACCCGATGACGATCCGCCTGCCCGACAGCCAGGGCGTTTCGCCCAGGCTGATGACGGCTTTCAAGCGGCAGGTGGCGGCCACGAACGCGCTCCGCCACCACGGCGCCCTGGCGATGTCCGCCCTGCCGCTCTGACGCGGTCGCCCGGACCTCAGCCGGCCGCGGAGGGCCGCGAGCCGTCATCCGAGGGGGTGCCCGCCCCGGTCATCCGGCGGTCGACGGCGGCGAGCGTGTCGAGCAGGCGCTTCCGGAGTCGCGCCGCGCCCTCCATCTCCAGGGCGTCGACGTCGACGTAGAAGTCGATCCCCCGGGCGTGTTCGGAGAAGATCGTCTCCGGGGCCTCGGCGGTGAGGTCGCCCTCGATGGCGTAGGGGACGATCTCGCGGCTGATACCCTTCATGCGGATCGGCTCCTGCGGGCTCGCCTGGACGATGTCGCTCACCAGCGCGTAGGTCTCGTAGCTCAGGGTGATGCCGCCCGGGACAGCGGCCGCCTGCAGGCGGGCGGCGAGGTTCGCCTCCGCGCCGATGATCGTGTAGTCCATCCGCTCGTCGCTGCCGAAATTGCCGACGTTGCAGTAGCCCGTGTTGATGCCGATCCGGGCCTGGAACGGGCGCTCGATGCCGGATCGCCGCCAGCGGGCGTTGAGCTGGCCCAGGCGCTTCTGCATCTCGATCGCCATTCGAACGCAGGCCTGCGCGTCCTCGCGGACGCCCCGGCTCTCCGGGTCGCCGAAGAAGACTAGCATCGCGTCGCCGATATACTTGTCCACCGTGCCGCCGTGCTTGACCGCGATGGCGGTCATCTCGGTCAGGTACTCGTTCAGCAGCGCGGTCAGTTCCTCGGGCTGCAGGCGCTCGGTGGTCGCGGTGAAGTCCTTGATGTCGGAGAAGAAGATCGTCAGCTTCTTGCGCTCGGTCGCCACCGACACGTCCCGCTCGCCGCTGAAGATGCTCTTGTAGACCTGGGGCGAGATGTACTTGGCGATCTGCACCGAGACCGACGCCAGGAACCCGTTCGACTCGGTCAGCTCCCTGTTCATCCGGTCGATGAGGCGGGACTGGCGCGCCTGCAGCAGCAGGAAGGTGGTGCCGGCGAGCGCCGCCAGGATGAAGTAGCCGAGGAGGTACTTGAAGGCGAAGACGTTGGCGGCGATCGGCTGGTGCAGGACGATCTCCTGGATGCCTCGGACGTCGCCGACCTTCCAGTCGGTCTTCGGGCTCAGGGGATGGGCGTTGTGGCAGCGCACGCAGGCGGATTCCATGCGGATCGGCGCCGCGATGCGCACCTGCCGGTCGAAGATGGACCCCGTCGTCTCGCTGACGAAGCCGGTCTGGGGGTGCGCCCGGAGGTCCGCCAGGGCCTGGGTCTCGAAGCTGTCGAGATCGTGCGGCTTGCGGTCCTTGAACGGGAGATCGGAGACGAAACGGTACTTCACCGCGCCGTCGCCGCCGCTGATCCGCTCGCCGAGTTCCAGGGAGAGCGTCGCGGGGATCGGGATCGCGTTCGGCACCCCCTTGTAATCGTGACGCGTCTCGACCCGGCCGGTCGCGGCGTTGACCGCCTGGACGACGTCGCTGGCGTAGAAGCTGCGCATCTGGTCGATGATCCGGCCGGTCTCGATCGCCTGCGTGGCGAGCATGCGCTCGGACAGGCCGCGCAGGTCGAGCCAGACCGCGACCGGCAGCCCGGCCAGGCCGAACAGGATCGCCGCCACCAGGAGCGGTCCCATGAACCGCTGCTGGCGCGCGACCGACTCGTCGAAACTCGACATCTCTCGCGACCCCGGGGCGCCAGGACACGGCCCCCATACTGGTCAGCTCCATATACAATGATGTCTTTCTCGAGAAGCATTGACTTTTCGCCCCCCCCCGAACCGCGGCATCAATGCAATGTCTGCGCGAAACACAGTCGACGAAATCAATCGACTTGGGGAGGTCGTAGCGCGCCCTCCGCCGTCGGCTCTCCGGAACGCGCGCTGAGCCGCTGTCGCGGGATCGGCGCATCGTCGTCGGTCGGGAGCGGCGCATCCCGAGCCGTGCCTGCGGCGGATCCTTCGAACGGCACCTATAGTCCGCGCGTCGACGGCGTGATTCCGGTCAGGCGATCTCAGATAGGTGCGGGCGCTGGGACGATTCGGGATCGGTCCGGGGAGGGTGCGATGGCGGATGTACTGATCGTGGGGGCCGGTCCGGTCGGTCTGACGCTCGCCTGCGAACTCGCCCGGCACGGGGCGCGCTGCCGGGTCGTCGATGCTGCGGCGCGGCCGTCGCCCTATTGCCGCGCGATCGGGGTTACCCCGCGCACGCTGGAAGTCTGGGAGGACATGGGCCTCGCCCGCGAGATGATCGACGCGGGTCTCTGGCTCACGGGCCTGCGCACGATCCTGCACGGCCAGCCGCCAATCGACGCGGTCAGTCCACCGCTCGATCTGCCCTACGCGTCGCTCGGTCTGCCCCAGTTCGAGACCGAGCGCGTCCTGAACCGTCAGTTGGAGCGCTTTGGAGTCCGGGTCGAGCGCGGCCTGCGCCTGACGGCCCTGGAGCAGGACGGCGCCGAAATCCGCGCGCACCTGCAGGAGGCGGACGGTGCGGTCGCGGAGGCGCACTTCCGCTACGTCGTCGGCTGCGACGGTGCCCACAGCACGGTCCGGCGCCAGCTCGGCATCCCGTTCGAGGGCGAGGCCTATCCCTGGCCGTTCATGCTCGGTGACGTGCATATCGCCTGGGATGTACCCTACGGCCTCGCGGTCCGGGCGCTGCGACTGAACGAGGACGCCCCGCCCGACATGTTCATCGCCATCCCGCTCCCCGAGCCGGGCCGCTACCGCGTCTCGATGCTCGCGCCGCAGCATCTGGTGCCGGCGGGCGGGTCGGACCACGGGATCCAGGCCGAGCTTCAAGGCCCGTCGCTGGCCGACCTGCAGGCCGTGGCCGACGATCTCCTGCCGGACGGCTCGCGCCTGTCGGACCTGCGCTGGTCGTCGGTGTACCGCATCAGCATGCGCCTCGCCGCCGCCTATCGGCGCGGCCGCTGCTTCCTGGCGGGCGATGCCGCCCACATCCACCCGCCGACCGGCGGGCAGGGGATGAACACCGGGATCCAGGACGCCTACAATCTGGCCTGGAAGCTCGCCCTGGTTCTTCGGGGCGCCAGCCCCGAGGCTCTCCTCGACAGCTACGAGGGGGAGCGGCGCCCGGTGGGCGCGGACGTGATCGCGCGGACCCGGACGGCGAGCGAGGGATACGGTCGGGAGCGCGGCGGCGCGCCGGACCGCCTCGCCGACACGCAGGTCCTCGTCAGCTACCGGAACACGGCCTGGATCACCGGCGACGCGACGGAGCCGACGGAGGCCGGCACGAGGGCCGGCGACCGGGCGCCCGACGTCAACGGGCTGGTCCGCGACGGACTCGGCTTCCCAACGCGGCTCTTCGACGAACTCAGAGGCACCGAGCACGTCCTCCTCATTTATGCAGCCGGGATGTCGGACGCCGTGGCCGGCCCCGATCTGCCGATCTGGGCCCGCCAGCACCGTACCCGCGTCCGGGTCGTCGTCATCGGCAGCGTGGTGCCCATCCCGGGCGTGACGACGCTCGCGGATCCGACGGGGGCCTTCGGTAAGGCTTACGGCGCGGGGACCATGGCCTGCCTGATCCGGCCGGACGGGCACCTCGCTTGGCGCGGCCGGACGTGGCGCGAGCCCGGCTTGCACGCGCATCTCCGGCGCCTGTTCCCGTCGGCCTTCCCGCAATGAGCGCGTGCCGTGGCCGGCATCCGACCGGCAGCCCGGCCCCTCGTCCGAGGCCCAACCGCATCGACGCGCCCGCAATCAGGCGCCCGGCCCGCCATCCCGTCCGGTGACGCGCTTCGACCAGTCCTCGACCGCGCCGGTCCGCAAGCGTCGGCGCAGGAGCAGGCGCCAGCTCTCCGCCAGTTCCGGGATCGCGCTCGCGGCGTGCAGCTCGGACCGGTTGCGCGTGTCGACGTAGAAGAGGTGGATCAGGCGCGCGAGCGACCAGTCCGGCCGCGGACGCGCGCGGAGCTCGATCCTGTCGCCCGGCTCGGCGACGCCGTCCTCGAGGACCCGCCAGTACCAGCCCGTCCGCCCCGTTCTCTGCACGGCGAGCGCCATCCCGGATCGTCCGAAGCGTCGGTCGAGCTTGAAGCAGGGCTGGCGCCCCTGGCTGACCTGTAACAGCGCCGAGCCGAAGCGGGCGACGTCGCCGACGCAGACGTCGCGCTCCGTCCAGCCCGTCGTGGCGAGATTCTCACCGAAGGCGCCCGGTGCGGAGAGCAGCGGATGATCGCCGATCTCGGTGGCCCAGGCGGCGTAATGGTCCTGCGGATACTGGTGGAGCGCCTTCTCGGGACCGCCGTGGTACCGGAGATCGGCCTGGACATCGCCCACGAGACCGGTCGCCGTGATCCGCCACGGCCCGGGAACGGGGTTCTTGACGATGCCGCTCGGCGGACCGTCCGGTCCCAGCGGCGCGACCGGGCCGGCGAGGACGAGCGGGAGGACGGGTGGGAGAAGAGGCGCCGTCATGGCCGCGTTGCCTCCGTGAGCCTACAGCCGGCTTCCTCGCACCCGTCCGGTGCCAACTTCCCGCGCATCGATCCCGTGCCCGGTGCCGCGATCAGCGAGCCCACGAGGATCCCGAGCGCGAGGTCGTCGACCTGCCCGAAGGCGTGTTCCCGGACGCGTCCGTCGCGGTCGATGACGATCGTGGTCGGCGTTCCGCGCATACCGTAGCGCCGCATCGTCTGCGGGATCGGACTGTCGTCCTCGCGGAAGTCGACGGCGATCGGCAGGGTCAGACGATACTCGTGGATGAAGGCTTCGAGGGCGACTTCGGTCATGGCGGCATGATGCTCGAACACCGCGTGCAGGCCGATCACCGCGACTGCGCCGTTGCCGGCAAACATCCGGTGCAGCTTCTCGGGCTGCGGCGTGCCGTGCGCCACGCAGCCGGGGCACAGCATCTGGAACGCGTGCAGCACGACGACCGTGCCGCGCAGCGCGGCGAGGGAGAGCGGCGCGGGCGTGTTGAACCAGCGACCGGTCACGAGTTCGGGGGCCAGGATGGTCATGCCGCTTCTCCGGAGCTCCAGTCGTCGATGACGGGCGGCCGTCTGGTCGCATCGGCCGCTGGCCGCGCGGCGCCCTGTCGAGGCGCGGCCCGCGGGTGTGGCGGCCGGGCGGTGGCAGCCGCCGGGCCGCGGAGGCTCACTGGGAGCGGAGGCCGAACGAGATCCCGTAGGCGGTGCGGCGCGCCGCGAAGATCTCGTCCTTCGGCGCGTCGATGCCGTCTGCCAGCTGTCCCGGGTCGAAGGTGCCCTGGTCGCAGGTCTCGTTCGGCTCGATGCCGGTCACCGCGATCGTGCCGAGGGTGACCGCCTTCCGGTCGTCCTCGTTGGTCCACCGCTGGGTGATGTCGCTGCCGAGATCGTCGTTGGGCCCGGCGAGCAGGGCCACGACGTCGAACCCCGCCGGGCCCTTCGACAGCTCTTCCCGAAGCGCGTCGGCCAGGAAGTGTGCAGGCTTGCCCTTCGCCTCCTCGTCGCTGAGGGTGATCTCGCCGGCTCGGGGCACGATCTTGAACTTGAAGGGCACGGCACGGCCGTCCGCGTTGAGCCCCGTGAACGTGTGCACGCCCCAATAGACGAGGCCGGCATAGCTGCCCGGGACAGGCTTGCCGGCGACGAAGGCCGCCTGGCGCGTCGTCTCCGGATTGGCCTTCGCGAAGGCCGCGATGGCCTCCGGATTCGGCTTGCCGTCGGGGCCGGGAACGCGGACCTGCAGGAACGCGAGCATCTGGTCGACGGTCCGCGCGAAGTGGACCGGCGCGTTCTCGAACAGCAGATGGGTCTCGCCACCGTCCGACAGGAGCTTGATCGAGAAGCCGCGCAGGACAGTCCTGGTCGCGTCCGGCACCGACGGGTTGCCGCCGCCGACCGAGAACCGCCCGACGAGAGGCCACGGCCGCGTGAAACTGATCGACCGCGTCACCTGTCCCACTTCGGCCGCAGGGGTGTAGGTGCCGCGGACGCACTGTCCTTTGGCGAAGGTCGGGCGCACGCCGGGCCGACTGCCGGCGACTGAGCGCAGAGCCTCCACCAAGTCCTGGGCATCGGCGGCGATCGCCCCTGTCGGCGGCGCGAGGAGCGCGAGAAGGATCCCGCCGAGGCGTGCCAGCGCCGCGATCCTCGGCGCGGTCGGCGCCCTCACGGGTCGGCGATCGATCACGTCTGCGCGCGGCGAGAGCCCGGCCGCGGCCGGGGGTGGATCGTCGAGGCGGGCATATGCCATGGTGACTCGTCCTTCTCTGATGCTCGGAGGGGGATCTTCCGGCGGTTCGGCGATGGCAGTCGCCGAACCGCTTCCTGTCGCGCGTCCTACTTCTGAGGGGTCACCTTGCCCGGCAGTGACAGGTTGCCCGAGGCGACCTTGAAGACGTCGCTGACGCAGAGCAGCGGCGCGTGCAGGTTGCCGTTCACCTTGAGGCCGGACGTCACCCCGTCGAACGAGGCACCCTTGATGCCGGTGATGAGCGAGACCGGGATCTCGACCTGAACCGTGTCGCCCCGGAAGGTGGTCGGGTAGTCCGGGCTGTCGATCAGGAGCGGGACCTTCGGCCAGGTCGGCGGAACCTTCGGCTTCGCGCCGTCCGGGATATCGACGACCTTCAGGCCGCCGCCGCAGGCCGCGTCCTTGGCGAGCACCACCCAGTGCGGGTGCCAGACATGGCGGTTCCTGGCACCGTAGGCCGCGTCGTCGAAATCGGGGTGGAAGGTGACGGCGAGCGCCACGATACCCTGAGCCTTGTCGAAGCCGATCGCGTCGCTATCGAGGGTCGTCGGCCAGACGTAGGCGTAGACGCTCGAGCCCTCGAACTTGCCGGTGGCATTCGGCTTGTCCTTGCCCGCCTCGCCCCGGACCCGGGTGGTGAAGACGGCGGTGTCGCCCTTGGTCGCGATCGTCGTCTCGACGATGTCGAACGACGCCAGGACAGCGGGACTCGGCTGCGCCCGGATGGGCCCGGCCGAGGCACCGGTGGAGAGCGCGCACAGAGCCGCCGCCACGAGGCCGACGCCCCGTGCCTTGATCCTCGTCATGACGATGTGTCCTTTCAGGTCTCTCGTGGTGCTCGGAGGGGCTGCGATCCATTCGCGAAGGACGTCCAGGTGGCAGCCTGGACGTCGGGATCGGCCGCTTCATGCTCGCTGCAATCGAGCCGGAGATCCCGGGTCCCGATCGCAGCGTTCACGAAGGCGCAATGGTGGGGCTGGGCCTCGGCCGGATGGGCGTTCGGCCTGAAATGGCGGCAGCTGACGCACATCCGCTGCACGGGGATGGCACCCGCCTGCTGCAGGGTCCGGATGAGCTTGATCTGGGTCAGGAGGAGATCTGCCTGCTCAGGCGGCGCCAGCCGCGCCAGAGCCGACATCACCTGTGACGTGGCCGCGGCGAGGGCGCGCCCGAGCGCGCGGCCTTCGTCGGTCAGGCGCACGATCGCCGCGCGGGCATCCGCGGGATCGGGCGCGCGCGTCAGCAGGGCCTTGCGGGCGAGCGCGGCGAGCGTGTCGGCCATGCTCGGTGCCGAGACGGCCAGATGCGCGGCGATCTCCTTCGCCCTCAGGCCGGCCGGGCGTCCCGCGAGCAGCGCCAGCACCTGCGCCTGTGTCGGATTCAGGCCCGCATCGCCCGCGGCCGCCCACAGATCGGCCCGCAGCACGAGGGCGACGCGCTCGAAGCCCTCGCGCAGGCGGATCAGGACGGGATCTGGGTCGGCCGCGTGGTCCATGAGAGGATAATTAGGAGTCCTAAGTATTAGAGTCAAGCGGAGCGGCAACCGTCGCTCCGTACGCGCACCGCAGTCCTGAACCGGGCCATTGCTTCCGGAGGACGGCCTCCGACGGCGACGGCTCCGTCCGGCACGATCGTCGGTCGCGGCGCCACAGGATCGGCGCCGACATCAGGACGAAGCGACGCGCGCGAAACAGTCGGACCTCCGCGGCGACGAACAAGGGGGCGCCGACCCCTTTTCCGACGTCCGGAACGGTCGTGACGCAGGTGCATTCTCTTCCGGATCGAAGAGGAGCATCAGCATGCGCATCGTGGGACAAGCATCCGCCATCGCTCTCGTGACACTCATGAGCGTCGGTGCGGCTGAGGCGAAGGGCTGTATCAAGGGCGCGATCATCGGCGGTCTGGCGGGCCATTACCTCGCCGAGCGCGGCGTCGTCGGCGCCGTCGCCGGCTGCCTGGGCGGCCGCTACCTCGCCAACCGGCAGGCGCGGCGCAAGGAGATCGAGTACGGGTCGCGGGTCCAGCCGCGCGACACCGGGTACGGCGCGCCCCAGGCCTACCCGCGCCGGTCCTACAGCTACTGAACACCGGCGGGGGCGGCTCGGGCCGCCCCCGCGTCTACGGTCTTCGATCCGCTGTATTGCCTGTGCGATCAGTCCCGCGCGGGACCGATGGCGAGGCTGATCGCGTCCGATCTTGGGAGACGACAGCCGGGTTGGATCAGCCCTTCTTGCCCTGCTTGTAGCTCTGGATGGCGCCCTGGCAGCCCGGCGACAGCTTGGCCATATTCTTCTCGAAACAGGCCTGGGTCTCGGGCCCATCGTCGGGCGGCATGCCACCGCAGAAGGTCGTGAAATCGCCCATGCATTGCTGCTGGAGCGCCGCCTTGTCGTCGGCCGACATGGGCGCGGCGAGCGCGGCCGTGGCCCCTGCGGACAGAAGCAGAGCAGTCGTGATCAGACGTACCGGCATAGCGATGCTGTTCCTCGTGTCGATGAACCGCTCAGAAAGCCGGACGGGCGCCAAACCGTTGCATGCGGTGCGCCGATGATCGGAAATAAAAAAAGAGGCGCCCGGTCGGGCGCCTCTCTACTCCGCATCAATCCGGGTCGGATCAATCGTCCCAATCGTCGTCGTGGTAACGATGACCGTACCCGCGACGCTCGATCACGCGAAAATCCGGACGATCCCAGTCTCGGTGGCCGAAGCGAACGCCGCGATAGCCGTCGCCATAGCCTTCGCGCACGATCACGCGAGAATGGCCGTGACCCGGACCGTAGCCGTAGCCATAGCCGCCACCCCACTCATGGGCCTGAGCGGCAGAGACTGCACCCAGCAGCGCGGTGCCGGCGACCAGGGTCGTGATAAGCTTCTTCATACTCCAACCTCGTTCATCGAACTGAAACGAGAAATGCAGTCGCCAATCATCGCGTTCCACGGCTCACGAAATTAATCAATCCTGCCGTTCATCGACAATTCATCTTCGACGATCCGCGCCTCATGAGCCGGAACCGAGCCCGGATCCTTATTGATCAGCATTGCTCGACTTGCAGCTGGTTCGTCCCGTCGAGCAAAATAACCGGACGGGACGACGGTCGTGTCAGCGACGGGTGCCGGTCGAGTTGGTGCCGGTGGTGCCCGTCGTGCTTCCGCCGCTTCGCGACGTCGAACCGGCCGAGTCCGTCCCGCCGGACTTCATCTCGTGGCCCGGCGCGTAACCGGACGCGCCCGGGCTCCCGGCCCGGCTCCCGCGATCCTGCATCTCGTGGCCCGGAGTCTTGGACGAGGCCCCCTGCTCGGCGGCGACGGCGCTGCCCCCGAGAGCGAGGGTGGCGAGGACGATAATCGGCAAGCGTGTCATGGGGCGTCTCCTGTTTTGGAGCCCCTAAACGGCAGGGTCGCCGGGACCGTTCCGACAATTCGTGCCGCTATCGACGTCGTGACTGCGCACGATCACGCTGTGAACGCCTGTTCCACCGGGACCTGTGCCGTTCCATCGCCACCTGTTCTTATTCTCGGACCAGAGCGATCCTGAAGACCGCGCGGTTATTCGGAGAGGCTTCGAGCTGACCGGCCTCGTGCCTTCGCGACGGCGGGGAACGGTTTGCCGCGGAGCACCGTATCTGGGGCGACGCGGGACGCCCCCGCTGTGAGGAAGGCATCCATGATCCGCACGCCAACGCTGATCCTGCTCGGCACACTGACACTAACCGGAGGCATCCTCGGATCGACCTCGGCCGCCTTCGCCGATCCGCCCTGGGCCCGCGGAGAGCGGGGCTTCCGTCACGGCGGCCCGCCACCCTGGGCGCCCGCGCACGGCTATCGCCGCCACCGTGAGTTCGGTGGCTACGGACGCAGGGACGCGCGCTTCTACGAAGGGCGACGTTACGGTGGCTATCGCTACGATCGCTACTGACGGTCGCGATATCGCTCCGAACTCGCGCGGTCGACGACTACCGCCGCGCGAGACGACGCGCCAGCGATTCTCGCAGGCATATGCGCCGATTGGATATGCGCCGATTGATGGCCCGGCGACGCGGTCACGCCCCTCCGACCGGCGCCCGCGCCGGCAAGCGGGTGGCGAGGACCTTGTCGATGCGACGGCCGTCCATGTCGACCACCTCGAGACGCCACCCCTCCGCCACGAACGCGTCCCCCGCCGCCGGAATGCGGCCGAGCTGGAAGATCACGTAGCCGGCCAAAGTCGTGTAGTCGTCCGTGCCCGGCGGATCGTTGAAGGCGAGACGATCGAACGCGTCCTCGGCCGGCATCATGCCGTCGATGAGCAACGAGCCGTCCTCGCGCTCGACGACCGCCGGGTCCTCACCGACCTCGGGTATGTCGCCCGCGATCGCCTCGAGGAGATCCGTCTGCGTGACGATGCCTTCCAGGCTGCCGTACTCGTCGACGATCACCGCCAGCTGCACGGGGTTGCGCTGGAAGCTCTCCAGCGCCGTGAGCACCGTCATGCCCTCGTGGACGACGTTCGGCGGCCGCATGGCGGTGGCGATATCGAGGGCTCGCCCGTCGAGGATCTGATCGAGCAGATCCTGCTTGCGCAGCACGCCGACGACCTCGTCGATGCCGCCACGGCTCACGACGACATGGGCGTGGCTGCAGGCGCGGACCGCCCGCGTGATCTCCTCGGGCGATCCGTCGAGGTCGACCCACTCGACCTCGTGGCGCGGCGTCATGATCTCGCGAACCCGGCGGTCCCCCAGCCGGAAGATGCGCTCGACCGCTTCCTGCTGGGCCTCGCGGATGAGGCCTGCCTCGCGGCTCGCCTCGACCAGGAGGTTGAGCTCGGCCGTCGAGTGGTGGCCGCCCTCGCCGTGGCCGGGCTGCAATCCGCACAGGCGCAGGACGCCGTTGCCGAGCCCGTTGAGAAACAGGATGGCCGGGCGGAACACGAACAGGAACACGCTGAGCGGACGGATCACCGCCAGGGCCGTGCGCTCGCTGCGCTGGAGCGCGAGGCTCTTCGGCGCCAACTCGCCCAGCACGATGTGCAGCGCCGTCATGATGACGAACGAGATCACCACGGCGACCGTGTGGGCGGCTGCCGTCGAGAGCATGTCCGGCAGCCACGTCAGGGTGGGCAAGATCAGGTGGGCCAGCGCCGGCTCGCCGACCCAGCCGAGCGCCAGGGACGAGATGGTGATGCCGAGCTGCGTCGCCGCGAGGTGGGCGTCGAGGTGGTCCGTGGCCCAGAGCAGCGCCTTCGCGTTCACGCGCCGCTCGGCGACGAGTTCGGCGACGCGACTCCTGCGCACCGCGACCAGGGCGAACTCCGCTGCGACGAAGAAGCCGTTCGCCAGAACCAGGGCGAGGACGGCAAACAACCCTAAGGCAGTCGCCCAACCGTCGTCCAAAATCGACACCTCCCGTGTGGCCGTCGCGCCGGCCGCGTCCCGACGGTCTCTACAGGAGAGCGGCGGCGCGGCCTACGGGCATCAGAGCCCGACCGGCCTCAGCGTTGTCCCCGGCGAACCTCAGCAAACACCGGGCCGCCCGCACCCCGGCGTCGGACAATCCTGTAGGGCGTTCGTGAGCGCGGGCGCTTGTCCGCGAGGGTGATGCGCCGACCGTCAGGCATTCGCGAGCCGCGCCGACGACGGTGCGCCGGGCGTGACCCGCCGGCCCCGGCGAGACAGGTTCATGCCGGGCGCCGGGACTGGGGGACATCCCAGGCCACGCGCGGCACCGATCCGCGGTCGGATGTCAGTGGCTGCCGCCGAGATACGCCGCCCGCACGGCCGGATCGTTGCGCATCTGCTGCGCCGGGCCCTGGAAGCGGATCCGGCCGTTCTCCAGCACGTAGGCGTGGTCGGCGACGCCGAGCGCCGCCATGGCGAACTGCTCGACGAGCAGCATCGTCACCTGCTCGGCCTTGAGCAGCCGGATGATCCGGAAGACCTCCTCCACCAGCTTGGGAGCGAGGCCCATCGAGGGCTCGTCGAGCAGGAGGATCTCGGGCCGCAGCATCAGCGCTCGGCCCATGGCAAGCATCTGCTGCTCGCCGCCCGAGAGCGTGCCGGCGAGCTGGGCGCGCCGCTCCTTGAGCCGCGGGAACATCTCGAAGGCCCGCTCGCGGTCGGCCGCGACGTCGCCTTTCGGACGCGAGCCGGTCAGGCGCGGGAAGGCACCGAGGGTCAGGTTGTCCTCGACCGAGAGCGTCGGGAAGACGCGCCGGCCCTCCGGCGAGTGCGCGAGGCCGAACCGGGCGACGTCGTGGCTGTCGAGGCCGCCGATCTCCTGTCCGTTGAGGCGGATCGAACCGGCCCGCGGCCGGATCATGCCCGACAGGGCGCGCATCGTGGTGGTCTTGCCGGCCCCGTTGGAGCCGATCAGCGCCACGACCTGGCCCTTCGGAACCTGGAAGTCGAGGCCGTGCAGAACCTCCACCTGGCCGTAGCCGGCCGACAGACCCGTGACCTCAAGCATGGGTCATCTCCTCGTCGGCGACGGGGCTGCCGAGATAGGCCTCGACCACCTTCGGGTCGGCCTGCACTTCGCGGGCGCTGCCCTCGGCGATCTTGTGGCCGAAATCGAGGACGCTGACGCGGTCGCACAGGCCCATGACCACGTCCATGTGGTGCTCGATCAGGATCACCGTGATGCCGGCATCGCGGATCTTGCGGATGATCGCCGTCAGCTCGGCGATGTCGGGGGCGGTGAGGCCCGCGGCCGGCTCGTCGAGGAGCAGCAGGACCGGGTCGAGGGCGAGCGCGCGACCGATCTCGAGGAGCCGCTGCTTGCCGTAGGGCAGATTGCGGGCCTCCACCTGCGCCAGGGCGCCGAGGCCCACGAAGTCGAGGATCGCCATGGCGCGGGCGCGCTGCTCGCGCTCCTCCCGGCGCCGCCGGGGCGTGCCGAGGATCGCGTCGAACAGGGTGCCGCGGAAGCTGTGGTGCAGGCCGACCAGCACGTTCTCGAGCGCGGTCATCTCGCGGAAGAGCTGCACGTTCTGGAAGGTGCGTGCCACGCCGGCAGCGGCGATCTCCGACGGGGTGCGCCCGTCGAGGCGCTTCGTCCCCTGGCCGCGCGCGAGGGTCACGCTGCCGCCGGTCGGTTTGTAGATGCCGGTGAGCACGTTCATCATCGTGCTCTTGCCGGATCCGTTGGGACCGATCAGCCCGTGGATCGTGCCCGGCCGCACCGTGAGATCGACGCCGGCCAGCGCCTTGAGGCCGCCGAACTGCATCAGTGCCTGATCGACGGTGAGGAGCGGGTCGGCGCCCCGGTCGCCGCTCTGCACGCTGAGGGCCGCGCCCTCGGCATGGAGGCTCTTGCCCTCGGCCGTGTGGGCCGGGCGCAGGGCGGGGATCTTCTCACGGAGGAAGCCCACGATCCCGTCCGGCAGGTAATACACCACGAACAGGATCATCAGGCCGAAGACCGTCAGCCGGAAGTCGGTGACCGATTCGAGCGCGAGCGTGGCCGGGAAGAAGGCGAGGCAGAGCGCGACCGGCACCAGCAGGGCGAACCGGTTCTCTGCGCGACGCAGGAGGGCGAGAGCGCCCACGACCAGTGCCGCGGCGGCGATGATCCCCGCCATGATCCGCACCAGGCCGATATCGGCGAGCACGTTCGGCATCATCACGATGATCGCCGAGCCGATGATCGGCCCCGCCCGCGACTTGCGGCCGCCCATCGTGACGGCGAGGAGGAACAGCACGGTCAGCTCGAACCCGTAGGAGTTCGGCGCCACGTAGCGCTCTGACCACGCGAACAGCGCGCCCGCGAGGCCGGCCAAAGCCGCCGAGATCACGAAGGCGTAGACCTTGTAGCGGTAGACGCTGACGCCCATGCAATCGCAGGCGATCGGCGAGTCGCGCAGCGCCTCGAAGGCGCGGCCGTAGGGCGAGCGCACCACCCGGTTGACGACCAGGATCGTGGCCAGTAGCGCCAGACAGACCAGGTAGTAGAACTCGAGCTTGCGGCCGGCCGCGCCCCAGGGGGCCTGGAGGCCCAGCAGCGAGAAGTCGAGGACGCGGGCCGGCGGCAGGGTGATGCCGAGGGGACCGTTGGTCAGCGGCGTCAGCTCGTTGATGAAGATCTGGACGATGGTGCCGAAGGCCAGCGTCACCATGGCGAGGTAGGGGCCGGTCACCCGCAGGGCCGGCACGGCGAGCAGCACGCCGAAGGCGGAGGTCACCCCGATCCCGGCCAGGATGCCCCACCAGATCCCGAGCTTGAAGTGCAGGAACAGCACCGCCGCCGAGTAGGCGCCGACGCCGAACAGGCCGGCATGGCCGAGGCTCACCTGCCCGGTATAGCCGACCACGATGTCGAGCCCGAGGATCAGGATCGCGTAGATCGCGATCACGATCATCAGGTGGATGTAGTACGAGCTCGTGACCACGTGCGGGAAGACCGCGAGGCCGACGACCAGCAGCACGGCGCCGAGGATGCCGACGTGGCGCGACAGGCTGGGGGCGGCCGCCGGGGCGGGCGCTTCGGTGGGGGCGAGGGTCTGCGCCATGGCTCAGGCTGCCGTGAGAATTGCGCGGGAGGTCACGCTCAGACCTTCTTGATGACGGCCTTGCCGAACAGGCCGACCGGGCGGATGGAGAGGACGACGAGGAGCAGGATCAGGCCCGGCACATCCTTGTAGCCGGTCGAGATGTAGAAGCCGGTCAGCGTCTCTGCGACGCCGAGGATCAGGCCGCCGACGATGACGCCGAGGCCGGATTCGAGGCCGCCGATGATCGCCACCGCGAAGGCCTTGAGCGCCAGCACGGAGCCCATCGTCGCCCCGGTCAGGGTGACGGGCGCCACCAGCACGCCCGCGAAGGCCGCCGTCATGGCGCTGATCGAGTAGGAGAGGGTGATGACCTTCTGGGTGTTGATGCCCATCAGCCCGGCGGCGTCGATGTCGTTGGAGGTGGCGACGACCGCCTTCCCCCAGATCGACTTGCGATTGAAGATCTCCACCGCCAGCATCATCAGCAGCGCACCCGCGACGATCAGCAGTTCCATCGGCAGGACGCGCACGCCGCCGACCTGGAGCGCCGTCTCGGGCAGCGGGGAGGGGAATTTCAGGTCGTCACGTCCCCAGACGTTCTCGGCGACGTTCTTGAAGATGATGCCGAGCGCGATGGTGGCCATGATCCACCCGTACTCGGACTTGATCTTCACGGCCGGGCGCACGCCGAGGCGCTCGACCACGGCTCCGAGGGCGAAGCCGAAGACCAGGACCAGCGGGATCATCAGCCAGTAGCCGACGAACGGCACCAGGGTCAGGCCGAACAGGGCCCCGAGGGCCAGCGCCTCGCCCTGGCCGAAATTGAGGGTCTTCGAGGTCGCGAAGGTCAGCTGATAGCCGAACGCGATGGCGGCGTAGATCATGCCGACCGCGACGCCGGACGCGATGAGCTGGAGCAGGATTTCCATGGGATCGCTGTCGCCGGAGGGACGTCCGGTCGCGCGGCGGGCGCCGCGGGACCGCTGTGCTGAGCGCCAGCGGGCTGTGACGCCGCCGGCCCCGAGGGAGACGCCGCGCCCGTCGCGGGCGCAGCGTCCGGATCCTCAGTTCGAGGACTTCTCCTTCAGACGAACCACGCCGGCGTTCTTGGCGTCCTCGTCCTTGGCGTAGACGATCTTGCCGTCCTGCACCTTCCCGAACACGACCATGTTGCGCGAGATGGCGTTGTGGTCCTTCGCCGTGAAGGGCTTGTCGTAGGTCGTGACCACGCCCTCGACCTTCTCGTTCAGGTTCTCCAGGGCGGCGCGGATCTTGGCGCCGTCGGTGCCGCCGGCCTGCTTGATCGCCGCGGCGAGGAGGTAGATCGAGTCGTAGCCCTGGGCGCCGGCCACGGGGGTCGGGATCTTCGTGACACCGTAGGTCTTGTAGTAGTTCTCAAGGAACGCCTTGCGCTTCGGCAGGGTCTGATCCTCGATGAAGGTCTGGGGCATGATCACGCCGTTGCCGTTCGTGCCGGCGATGTCGATGAAGCTCTGCATCGAGGACGGCCAGCTCGTGATCATCGGGACCTTCCAGCCGAGCTTGGCCATGCCGTTGGCGATCTGGGCCAGTTCCGGCCCGATGCCGTAGGCCAGGATCACCTCGGCGCCGGCCTGCTGCGCCTTTAGCAGCTGGGCCGTCATGTCGACGTCCTTGATGTTGAACTTCTCGACCGCGACGGGCTTCACGTTCTTGGTCGCGAGATACTTCTCGATGTCCTCGCGCCCGAGCTGCCCGTAATTGGTCGAGTCCGCCAGGACCGCGATCTTCTTGTGACCCTGGGCGAGGGCCTCGTCGACCATCAGGCCGGCCTGAAGCACGTCGTAGGCGGAGTTCCGGAAGACGTAGTTGGCGTCGTAGTCCGGCTCCTTGAACTGGTTGGTGATGATCGTCCCGGTCGCGACGTTGTTGAAGACCGGGATCTCGGCCTCTTGGTAGAAGCGCTGGGCGGCCAGAGCCACGCCGGTATTGATGAAGCCGACGCTCGCGACGACTTTCTCCTTGTTGATCAGTTCCTGCGCGACCTGCGCGCCGACCTCGTTCTTGGCCTCGTCGTCGCGCTCGATCAGCTGGATCGGCCGGCCGAGAACGCCGCCGGCCTTGTTGATCTCGGCGGCGGCGAGCTTGGCGCCGTCCCGCATCGAGACACCCATCGAAGACGAGCCGCCCGTATAGGGCCCGCTCAGCCCGATCTTGATCGGGTCCGCGGCCCGCGCGGGGGCCGACACCATCGTCAATAACAGCACCGCGGCTGCAGCGCGACCTGCGAAGACCATCGTTTCCTCTCCAAGATTCCGCGTGCGCGGTGTGCCCTTCACCGTGGCACTCTGGGAGGGAGATCTCCCGAGACGGGTCGAGCCGTCAAGCTGAGATTTTGGGCGATCCCAGACGATTAATACAGATTGTCCGTTCCACATGTCGTAAAAGCTGCAGGCACCACAATTTCACGTCGTTGGTGCCGGCAGTCGGATTAAGCGCCGGGCGCGTTCGTGACAGGCCGGCGGCGCCGGTCGGCCGACACATGATCCGGCGCCCCCACCTGCGGAACGCTGCGAGCTATGCGCGGCGGCGCCCGCGCTCCGCCTGGGTCAGGCCGTCGTAACCCCAGCTGTCCTTCGGCACCTCGTGGATGACGATGTAGGACACCTCCGCCAGTTCGGCCCCGAGGACGGTCTTCAGGAGCCGGTTTACTTCAGAAATGAAGCGCGATTTCTCATCGGGCGTGTTCGTGTCCGCGCTGATGATGGCGTCCACTTGCGCGGCGCGGGCGATCGGCTCGGCACCGACGCTCCATCCCGCGGCAGGCACCGCCTCGACCAGTACGCCGACCAGAGGCGCGACCTTGTGCAGGACAGTGGCCATCAACCGGGTGATGCCCGCCTGGATCGCCGTGATCTGCTCGGGTGCGAGGGGCGTACCCGCGACTTTGACATTGATGAAGGGCATGGTCGTCGGTCCGTGGCTTCGCGACCGCCGCGGCGGCCAACGGACGAAGACTTACGTGACCTGGAGTGTTCGGATAATTTGAAAGTTCGCCACCCTGTGTTCGACAAAACCGAATGATGGGGCCTCATCTCCGCTGGCGCGAGCCACGTCACCCTCGGCTCCGCTGCCCCGTGATCGAGCCTCGCGACGCGGACAGGGCAAGGTCCGAACAGCGGTCGGGTGCCTCTCGCGGTCTCTCCTCGAGAAGTCCTGGCCGGGGCGATCGATCACCGTTCGTACGCGGGCAGAGACCGAGAGGACTGATGTTCGATGACCGGGGTGTCTGCGGCGCGCCGAGAGCCCGTCACTGGCCATCGCGCCCTTACGCGACGTGCTCCCTTATGGTCTCGAGAAGAATATCGGTGAGCCGCGCGACGGCCGGCGCCAATTCGGCTTCGGCCTGGTGGAGTGTCAGTGACGCGCTCGGAAGAGGCGGCAGGCCGGTCGCGGCCGGATCGAGAACGCTCAGCGTTTTCGGCAGGCCGACGGCGGTGCGCGCGGTGACACCCAAGCCACCTTCGGCGGCGGCCCAGAGTCCCGAGAGGCTGGGGCTGGTGAAGACTAGCCGCCAGGGCAAGCCGCGACCGTCCAAGGCAGACACGGCCGCGGACCGGAACGTGCACGGCGGCGTGAAGGCCGCGAACGGGACGGGTTCCCGGACCGGGTCCGCGAGACCCGGCCAGTCCGGGGGGCCGATCCAGTGGATCGGCACTTCGGCGACCCGGTGCGCGTGAGGGGCACCGCTGCCGTCCCCCCAGACCAGCGCGACGTCGAGCTCGCCCCTCAGGGTCTTCTCGACGAGCTGCGCGCCGAGCCCGACCTGAACCTCGATACGCACACGCGGATAGGCCCGCGAGAACCGCTTGAGCACCGCCGGCAGCCAGCCCTCGGCGAAATCCTGCGCGAGGCCCAGCCGCGCCCAGCCCTCGAGCTCGGGTCCGCGCAGCCGGTCGACCGCCTCGTCGTTGAGTTCCAAGAGCCGCTTCGCGTAGCCGAGCATGCTCTCACCGGCGGCGGTCAGCGCGAGACCGCGTCCCGCCTTCTGCACGAGCGGCTGACCGACCTGTTCCTCCAGCTTCCGGAGCTGCGTGCTGACGGCCGATTGCGACCGCCCCAGTCGCTCGGCCGCGCGGGCGAAACTGCCGAGCTCGAACCCGGTCACGAAGGTGCGGAGCACGTCCATGTCGAGGTTGGTGCGCGTCGCCATGCTTCAATTTCCGGAAAGTCTTTATTCAGGTGTTTCAAATTTTCCGGACGATCCTGGGGGCGTAAACGGCGAGCGTCAAGGCGGCCAGCCGCTCGACGTCGCAGGAGACCGCAAGCCATGCCCCTCGTTCGCATCTCGCTCCTCAAGGGCAAGTCACCGGCCCATATCAGAGCCATCTCGGACGGCATCCATCGCGGCCTGCGCAACGCCTACGGCGTGCCCGCAGACGACCGCTTTCACCTCATCCATCAGCACGCGCCGGACGAGCTGATCTACGATTCCGACTATCTCGGGCTTCAACGCACCGACGACGTGGTGATCATCAACATCGTCGCGGGCAATTGGCGGGACACGGCGAAGAAGAAGGCTCTCTACAGAGCGATCACCGACAACCTCGTCGCCGATCCCGGTCTTCGTCCGGAAGACGTGCTCATCGTCCTGTCGCCGAACGCGCGAGACGAGTGGTCCTTCGGCAACGGCCTGGCGTCTTACGTCCAGGACGACGTGGACTGATCCGTCCGGGGCAATGCGATCTGCCTGGCGGGACCGCCGCCTCGCGCTGACCGGTTCCGAGCCCTAGGCCGGGACGCGCGCGCCGTCCCAGGCGAAGACGCTTCCGGTGTCCGCCACGTCGAGCTCGCCGAGCACGCGCAGAAGATGAGCTGCGCTCTCGTCGGGTCGAAAGACGCCGGGGGCGCCCGGATCTGGGCGGAAGGGCCGCGACAGGTTGGAAGCGACCGTGCCCGGATGGAGGCCGACGACGATCGCGTCCGGGCGGCTGCGGGCCACTTCGATCGATAGGGTCCGCAGGATCTGGTTCAGAGCCGCCTTCGAGGCGCGGTAAGCGTACCATCCGCCCGAGCGATTATCCTCGATCGATCCGACCCGTGCCGACAACGCTGCGAACACGCAACGTCCCTCTCGTGCCAGCAGCGGGACGAAATGCTTGGCGACGAGGGCGGGGCCGATCGCGTTGATGGAGAACACGGCGGCCATCGCGCCGGGATCGAGCGCCTTCAGCGCCTTCTCGGGCGCGACGCCGTCCTGATGGAGGATGCCGGTCGCGACGATGACCAAACCGACCGGTCCGGCCTCCGCGACCGCAGCCGCGGCCGCAGCGACCGACGCCTCGTCGGTAAGGTCGATCGCGTGGCTGCGGATGCCGTGCGGGAACGATGGCTGCGAGCGCGAGAGGGCGAAGATCGGAGCGTAGGCTCCGCTCGCAGCCAGTCCGGAGACAAGGGCTCGGCCAATGCCGCCGGAGGCGCCGATCACGACCGCTCTGGTCGAAGTCGATGAGGTCATGGCGACGTCGTCTCAGCGGGCGCGCGGATCGGCTACCTTCAGTCGAGACCAGCCCGGTTCGATGGCTGGCGTTGCCTCGCACGATACATAGGCGCCCTCTGGCCGCTTGGCAGCCGCGATGACCGCGTCGTCGTGCACCCTTCCGGCTCTCGGTTAGGGCGAAGGCCTGATCCGCACCATCACAGGTGCGACCGGCTCATCGCGAACAGGTCTCGATCTCGTCGCACGCGCAGCGCAGAGACCATTGGTCCGTCTAAGCGCAGCTTCCCCCGAACATGCTCGACATGTTCGGGGGATCACTGACCGGTACAGCGAGCGCGGATACCGTCCGCTAATCGGCGCCCCTCTCGGACGCAGGCGGTCGAATGCCGCTCTGAGATATATCTCGCTGAAACCTCAGCAGGTTCAACTCAGAGCGGCAAGCAACTTAGGCCTTCTTTATCGTACGAGCCGTCGGCGTATCAGGAGCACCCTGTCGTCGAACCGCAGGTGTCGCACTTCAGGCAGGTGCCGTTGCGGACCAGCGTGAAGTTCGCGCATTCCGGGCAAGCCTCGCCGACATAGCCCTTCATCTTCGCCTCGGCCCGCCGGTCTGCGACGCTCCTCTCCGCCTTGGCGAAGGGGAGGGTGTCGGCGATCGTCTCGGCCTGACCGGCCACCGCAGGCTCCGCCTTCAGCGCCGTGCTGCCGCGGAGCGCGTGGACCGTGCCGCCGGCAGGCGCCGACTGGCCGGCGCTCGCCGCACCGACCCCGAGGCTGGCACCGGCCGGGCCACCCTGGATCAGGGTGAGCCGGTCAGCCGAGCCGCGCAGCAGGCCGCGGGACACGACCGAGGAGGCCGGCGCGGGCTTCGGGCCCTCGCGGGTCGTGTCGCCGCTCTCGCCGCCGCCGATCACCGTGCCGCCGATCTCGGCGGGGCTGACATGGGCGAGGTCGGCGCGGCCGAGATACGAGACCGCCAGCTCGCGGAACACGTAGTCGAGGAGCGAGGTCGCGTTCTTGATCGCGTCGTTGCCCTGCACGAAGCCGGCCGGCTCGAACCGCGTGAAGGTGAAAGCCTCCACGTATTCCTCGAGCGGCACGCCGTACTGGAGGCCGAGCGAGATCGCGATGGCGAAGTTGTTCATCAGGCTCCGGAAGGTCGCGCCCTCCTTGTGCATGTCGATGAAGATCTCGCCGAGGCGGCCGTCGTCGTACTCGCCGGTGCGCAGGTAGACCTTGTGGCCGCCCACCACCGCCTTCTGGGTGTAGCCCTTCCGGCGGGCCGGCAGCTTCTCGCGGGAGCGGATCCGCTCGACGCGCTCGATCACGCGCTCGACGATCTTCTCCGCGGCGGCGGCGGCCTTGGCGGCGGCCGGCGCCTGGATCAGGGCCTCGATCCCCTCATCGGCCTCGTCTTCGTCATCCGAGATGAGCGCCGAGTTGAGCGGCTGCGACAGCTTCGAGCCGTCGCGATAGAGGGCGTTCGCCTTGAGGGCGAGGCGCCAGGACAGCAGGTAGGCCGCCTTGCAATCCTCGACCGTGGCGTCGTTCGGCATGTTGATGGTCTTGGAGATCGCCCCCGAGATGAAGGGCTGCGCTGCCGCCATCATGCGGATGTGGCTCTCGACCGAGAGGTAGCGCTTGCCGATCCGGCCGCACGGGTTGGCGCAGTCGAAGACCGGGTAGTGCTCGAGCTTCAGGCCCGGCGCGCCCTCCAGGGTCATAGCCCCGCAGATGTGGGTGTTGGCGGCCTCGATCTCCTTCTTGGTGAAGCCGAGGAACGGCAGCAGCTCGAAGGTCGGGTCCGACAGCTTCTCCGCGGGGACCCGGAGGGTCTGCGTGAGGAAATCGTCGCCGAGCGTCCAGCGGTTGAACACGAACTTGATGTCGAAGGCCGACTTCAGGCCCTTCTCCACCGCGGCGATCTTCTCGTCCGTGAAGCCCTTGGCGCGCAGCGTCGTCGGGTTGATGCCCGGCGCCTGACCCATCGAGCCGTGGCCGACCGCGTAGGCCTCGATCTCGGCGATCTCGGATTCGCGGTAACCGAGCGCCCGCAGGGCGTCCGGAGCGGCCTGGTTGATGATCTTGAAGTAGCCGCCGCCGGCGAGCTTCTTGAACTTCACCAGGGCGAAGTCGGGCTCGATGCCGGTCGTGTCGCAATCCATCACGAGGCCGATCGTGCCGGTCGGCGCGATCACGGTGGCCTGGGCGTTGCGGTAGCCGTGCTCCTCGCCGAGCTTCAGCGCCCGGTCCCAGGCGGCGCGGGCGTGGTCGCCCAGATCCGCCTGCGGGATGTTGGCGTGGTCGAGGGCGACCGGCGCGACGTTGAGGAACTCGTAGCCACCGGCCTCGCCGTGGGCGGCCCGGCGATGATTGCGGATGACCCGCAGCATCGCGTCGGCATTTTCGTCGTAGGCCGGGAAGGTGCCGAGTTCCGCGGCCATCTCGGCCGAGGTGGCGTAGGCGACGCCGGTCATGATCGCCGTGAGCGCGCCGGCGAGCGCCCGGCCCGCGTCGGAATCGTAAGGAAGGCCCATGGTCATCAGCAGGCCGCCGATATTGGCGTAGCCGAGACCCAGCGTCCGGTAGCGGTAGGAGAGTTCCGCGATCTCCTTGGACGGGAACTGCGCCATCATCACGGAGATCTCGAGCACCACCGTCCAGAGGCGGTTGAGGTGCTCGAAGGCCTCCACGTCGAAGCGCTTGGTGTCCCGGTCATACATCGTCAGCAGGTTCGCCGAGGCGAGATTGCAGGCGGTGTCGTCGAGGAACATGTACTCGGAGCACGGGTTCGAGGCCCGGATCCGCCCGCCCGCCGGGCAGGTGTGCCAGTCGTTCATCGTGGTGTTGAAGTGCAGGCCCGGGTCCGCAGAGGCCCAGGCGGCCTCGCCGATCCGCTCCCACAGGTCGCGGGCCTTCAGAGTCTTTGTGACCTTGCCGGTGGTGCGGGCGGTCAGCTGCCAGTCGGCATCCGCCTCGACGGCGCGCAGGAAGTCGTCGGTCAGCGAGACCGAGTTGTTGGAGTTCTGGCCGGCGACCGTGAGGTAGGCCTCCGAATCCCAGTCGGTATCGTAGACGGGGAACTCGATCTTGGTGAAGCCCTGGCGGGCGAACTGCACCACGCGCTTGATGTAGGAATCCGGCACGGAGGCGCGGCGGGCGGCCTTGATCTCGCGCTTGAGCGCCGGGTTGCGCTCCGGATCGAAGCAGGCATCGCCCTCGGCCTCGCACTGCGTGCAGGCCTTCATCACCAGGGTCAGGTGCTTGGAGACGACCTTCGAGCCCGTCACCAGGGCGGCGACCTTCTGCTCCTCCTTCACCTTCCAGTCGATGAAGGCCTCGATATCCGGATGGTCGATGTCGACGATCACCATCTTGGCGGCGCGCCGCGTGGTGCCGCCCGACTTGATCGCGCCGGCCGCCCGGTCGCCGATCTTCAGGAAGCTCATCAGGCCCGAGGACTTGCCGCCGCCGCCGAGCTTCTCGTTCTCCGAGCGCAGCATCGAGAAGTTCGAGCCGGTGCCGGAGCCGTACTTGAACAGGCGCGCCTCGCGCACCCACAGGTCCATGATGCCGCCATCGTTGACGAGGTCGTCCTGGACCGACTGGATGAAGCAGGCGTGCGGCTGCGGGTGCTCGTAGGCCGAGGCCGACTTGGTCAGCACGCCGGTCTGCGGGTCGCAATAGTAGTGGCCCTGGCTCGGGCCATCGATGCCGTAGGCCCAGTGCAGGCCGGTGTTGAACCATTGCGGCGAGTTCGGCGCCACCATCTGGCGGGCCAGCATGAAGCGCAGCTCGTCCATGAAGGCCGAGGCATCCTCCTCCGACGAGAAGTAGCCGCCCTTCCAGCCCCAGTAGGTCCAGCAGCCGGCGAGCCGGTCGAAGACCTGCGTGGCGGAGGCTTCGGAGACGAAGCGCTCGTCCTCGGGGATCTCGGCCAGGGCCGCGTCGTCCGGCACCGAGCGCCAGAGGAAGGAGGGGACCGCGTTCTCCTCGACCTTGCGCAGCCGCGCCGGAACGCCCGCCTTGCGGAAGTATTTCTGCGCGAGAACGTCGCTCGCGACCTGGCTCCAGCTCTCCGGCACGTCGATGCCGTCGAGGCGGAACACGACCGAGCCGTCCGGGTTGCGGATCTCGCTCAGGGCCTTGCGGAAGGGGATCCCGGCGTAGGGCGATTGTCCGGCCGTGGTGTAGCGACGCTCGAACCGCATGAAACACACCTCTCCCGTCGGGACACGAGGGTCCCGGCCCCGCGCGACGCGGGGTCTAGCCCGATAGTGGGATTCGCGGCCGACCACGCCCGGCTGAGAGACGTGCCTCGGTCCCGCGAACGAAAATTAGGAACGGCCGCCCCTGCCCAACGCACCACTTCCGCGGGGCGCGACCGATGCAGGGAGATTACCGCCGCCTTCACTCTCACGTCAACAAGTGGTGTTCGACGGCCTTGTTCCCCGCTAGATGTTGTGCCGGCTCGCAAAAGCCTGTGGATATCGTCCCGGGCCGGGATAAGTGTCCTTCCGGCTTTCGGGAATCGGATCGGGAAAATTTTAGATTCACAACCCTAGGGAGCGGAGCCGGCGGATGGCCGGAACCGGAGGCCGAAAGCGCGGGCCGAGCGTTGCCCCGGGGCGACACTTCCGTCATGCGGCTGGACTCACACGCGCGCGGTCACCATAACGGCGCCGACGAGCGCCCTCGCGGCGCGCCACGATTCCGGGACCGGCGATGGCGCTGAAGGACACTTTGCTGCGCATCTTCACGTGGTGGAACGGCCAGACCGTCTCCGTCGCGCTCCAGACCGCGCGCACCGGCATCTTCGTCGGCGAGGACGAGTTCGGGAACAAGTACTACAAGGCGGAGGGCGCGCTGATCGACCGCTCGGTGGGCTCGGAGCGCCGCTGGGTCGTCTACAACGGCTACGCCGACGCCTCGAAGGTGCCCCCCGGCTGGCGCGGCTGGCTCTGCCACAACGTCGACGTCGCGCCGAGCGAGGAGACCTACCAGCCGAAGGCGTGGCAGAAGCCCCATATCGAGAACCAGACCGGCACCGCGAACGCGTATAGGCCGGCGGGCTCGCAGCTCTCCTGGGGCCAGCGGCCGGCCGCGACCGGCGACTACGTGTCCTGGACGCCGGGCGAGTAGAGCCGCGACCCGTCGCGGAGCCGGCGCCCTTTTGCCGCCACCGTTCCGGTGTTCATGACGGGTCAATCCCGATCGCCCGCCGCGCACCCGTTGGCGCGGCCGGTCACCCTCGTCCAGGGGTCCGAGCCTTGAGCCGCATCATCGCCCTCGCACGCCGCGCGCTCGCCCCCGGCCTCGCGCTCCTCGTCTGCGCCGGCCCCGCCGCCGCCGACAAGATCAAGAACCCGACCGCGGTGTTCTCCGGCCTCGACAAGATCACCGGCCGGATCGTCAATTTCGAGGTGGCGGTCGACGAGACCGTGCAGTTCGGCGCCCTGCAGCTCACCCCGCGGGTCTGCTACACGCGCCCGCCGACCGAGAGCGCCAAGACCACGGCGTTCCTCGAGGTCGACGAGGTCACCCTCGACAACAAGTACCGCCGGATCTTCACCGGGTGGATGTTCGCGTCGAGCCCCGGCCTGCACGCGATCGAGCACCCGATCTACGACGTGTGGCTGGTCGACTGTAAGGGCGGCAGCGACGTGATCGCCGAGGCCAAGGAGCAGGAGGACGTCCCGGCCGTGGCGGCCAAGCCCGAGAAGGCGAAGCGCCCCGGCAAGGACGCGACCAAGACCGCCCAGCAGCTCAATGCCAACGGGCAGGTGGACGTGGAGGCGCCGCGCGGCGTGCCGGTGCAGCCCCGCCAGAAGCCCTCGCGCAAGTTCTTCCCGTCGAACGAGGGGCCGGCGCCGGCCCCGCCGCCGCAGCAGCAGCCGCAGAACCTGTTCGACGCGCTGTTCCGCTGACGCCGCCCGCGGGCGGGTCGTCGCCTCAGGCGACGTTGAGCCGTCGCCCGCGATTCCACGCCAGGAACGGGACGCCGGAGAGCAGTCCGGCGAGCGCCGCGCGCGTCTGGTGGCAACCGTTCACCGACACCCGGGGCAGGGCCTGGAGGTGCGCGGCGTGCTCGGCGAAGAGGTGGCCGGGCCGCGTGGTCACGGCCGTCGCGAAGCCCATCTCCCGCGCCAGGGCGAATTCCCGCGGGCCGGCGGAGGTCGGATCCCCGACCGGGTAGGAGAGGTGCCGCACCGGCCGCCCGAGTTCCGTCTCGATCCGCGCGCGCCCCTCGGCGATCTCGCGCGCCGCGATCGCGGGAGCGTGCTTGGCGAGCATCGGATGGCTGACCGTGTGGGCGCCGACGGTGACGGACGGGTCGGCGGCGAGGTCGCGCAGTTCCGCCCAGGACAGGCACAGATCGGCGGCGAGGCGTCCGGGTGGGAAGCCGGCCTGCCGGCAGAGGGCCGCGATCCGGTCGAGGAGGTCCGCCTCGTCCCCGCGCCGCAGGTCGCGGTACAGGGCTTCGAAGGCCAGCGCCTTCTCCTGCGGGCTTCGCGCCGGAAGGTCGAGACTCCGCGCGCCGACGTCGATGCGCACCCGGTCCAGGCGCGCGATCGCCTGCTCCAGCTCGATCCACCAGAGCCGCCCGGCCTGGTCGGCGAAGCCGCTGGTGACGAACAGGGTCCACGGCGCGCCGTGGCGGGCCAGCACGGGACGGGCGTGCTCGACGTTGTCGCGGTAGCCGTCGTCGAAGGTCAGGACCGCGAAGGGCGGCCCGTAATCCGGTTCGGCCAGCCGCTCCGGCACCGAATCGAGACCGATGATCTCGAAGCCGCGGGCATCGAGCTCGCGCAGGGTCAGATCGAGGAACTCGGGGGTGATGCCGAGCAGGCGGTTCGGCGCGAAGGCCGGGACCGGGTCGGGGCTGACGTGGTGGAAAGTGAGGATCACGCCGAGGCCGCGCGCCGCGGGGCTGAGCCAGCGGTCCGCCCCGAGCGCCTGGATCGCGCGGAACCCGGACGCGAAGACCCGATGCTTGGCACGCGACGACAGCATGGCCCTGAACCGTTCGGGCCCGCGGCCCAGCTCGGCACAGCCTTGGCTCGCCCGGGTAAACAAAGCCGAAAGCATGCGTGGCCGCGGCGAAAGCAAGCTATCATTAGCCACGACTGTTCTTTGACGGACCGTCCGGCGCCGGTATCGCGCCATCATCGATCGGAGTGACGGGCTGTTCAGCCGCTTGCCGTCAGGGTTTGCGCGGCACGGGATCGCGCGCGGTCCCCGGGAGATCGGGTCATGGCGGTCGGTGTCCACGTAGCGGGAACGGACATGGTCGATTCGCGCAGCGCCGGGGGGCTCGTCGCGGAGGTCATCCCCGATCTGACCGCGGCGGAGGCGCTGTGGCGGCGCCTGGAAGCCGATCCGGCGAGCCTCGGCACGCCGTATCAGCGGTTCGACTGGATCAGCGCCTACCTGCGGGCGACGGGACTGGCCGAGCGCGCGCGCGTCGCGGTCCTGCGGGATGACGACGGACGGCCGCGCATCCTCGTCCCCTTCACCCTGAGCCGGGAGCACGGGCTGCGCCTCGCGCGCACGGTCGGCGGCACGCACGCCAACTATCACATGCCGCTCTTCGCCACCCGCGACGCGGCGGCCATCGGGCCCGGCAGCATCGTCGCCGCGCTGATCCGCGCCGGCCGCGCTGAGGGGATCGACGCCTTCGCGCTCAAGCACCAGCCCCGGATGTGGGACGGGGCAGCGAACCCGCTCGCCGCGACCGGCGAGGCGGAGGCCAGCGACGGCTACGGCCTCATGCTCGGGCCGGATCCGGAGGCGACCGTGCGCCGGGTTTTCAGCGCGGACGCCCGGAAGAAGCTGCGCTCCAAGGAGAAGCGCCTCGTGGAGGCGCACGGCGCGATCGTCTACCGCCGCGCCGAGTCCGCCGACGAGGCGGCGCGCCTGCTGGCGGCGTTCTTCGCGCAGAAATCGGCCCGCTTCGCCGGCATGGGCGTGGCCGACCCTTACGCCGATCCCGCGATCCGGTCCTTCCTGACGGCCGCGTCGACCGGCGCAGAGCCCGCCGTGGAGCTGTACGCCCTGTGTCTCGCCGAGAGCGGCCGCGTTCTCGCCACCTTCGGCGGTGCCGTCAGCGACCGACGGTTCAGCGGCATGATGACGGCGTTCGACGGCGACCCCGAGGTCGCCCGTTACAGTCCCGGCGACCTTCTCCTGCAGCATCTCGTGCGCGACCAGACCGCCCGCGGCCGGCAGGGCTTCGATCTCGGCGTCGGCGAGGCGCGCTACAAGGCCAGCATCTGCGACGAGACGATCAGCCTCGTCGAGACGATCATCCCGGTCACCCTGCGGGGCCGGGCCTACGGCGCCCTGCGCCGGGGCCTGACGCGGACGAAACGGCGGATCAAGCGCGACCCGCGCCTCTACGCCGCCCTCAAGCGGCTCCGCACCTTGCGCCGGTCCTGATCGGCGCGCGGCCTAGGCGGCGTTGAGGCGCAGCTCCGCCCGCGCCTCCTCGACATCGGACGCGGCTGGGCGATCCTGCGCGACCAGGATCTGCCCCGCGCCGGCCTCCTCGGCGAGGGCGTAGAGGTCGGCCAGCGCCGGATCCTCGGCATCGGCGTTCGACGCGATGACGACGCTGTCCATGAAGCCGGCCACGAGCTCGAGGAGGTCGACGGCCCCCGGCGCGGCGTGGAGCCGGAAGACCACCCAGTCGTAGGCCTCGGCCATGGCCTCGAAGGTCAGGGCCAGGGCATCGGGCTCGTCGAACAGGACGGTCGACTCCAGCAGCCCCGCCTCGATCCGATGCTGGCCGCCGTCCCGGCGTGCCTGGATCACGTCGAGGAACGCGGCCTCGCCGGCGATGAGGTCGGCGAAGCCGAGCCGCGCCGTGCCGTCGTTCGGCAGGTTCAGGTCGACGGCGACGAGGCTCCCCTCGCGACCGAGGGCGCGGGTCAGGGCCTCGGGCAGCGTCGGGACGCCGCGACGGGCTTCGGTCTCGACGATCAGGACGCGGCGACCCGCCTGCGCCTCCGGTGCGCGGGGCGCCGCCGCGATGCGCGCGACGAGCGGCGCGAGATCGAACGTGTCGGGGGAGCGGAGCGCCGTGGCCGCGGCGGGCGCCGCCGACGCGGCGGCAGCCGCGCCCGACGCCTCGGACCAGCGGGCGGCCGGCGTCGCCTCCGGGAAGGTGAAGGACGGTCGATCCAGCACCGGCTCGCGGCGCCGCCGATCGTCAGCCGGATCGCCGTCGCGGTCGCCGGCGGCGCGGCCGGACTCGGCCAGCAGCGCGCTGGCGATGACCCCGCCGACCGAGAGCATCAGCGTCAGCAGCGTCGCGAAGGCGACGATCGGCAGCTTCTTCGGGAAGGACGGAACCTCGGGCGTCACCGCGCGGGACACGATGCGGGCGTCAGCTGGGGTCGCGGCCTCGCCGTCGCGCGCCGCCGCCTCGCGGTAGCGGCCGAGATAGGATTCGAGCTGCTCGCGCTGCGCCTTGGCCTCGCGCTCCAGCGCGCGGAGCTGGATCTCGCTGGCGTTGCCGCGGACGACGACGTCCTGCTGGCCGTCGACGGCGGCCTGGAGGCTCTCGACCCGGGCGCCCGCGATCTTGGCGTCGTTCTCCATCGTGCGCACGACGCGCTCGGCCGAGGCCTTGATCTGGGCGTCGAGGTCCTCGAGCTGGGCGTGCAGCTCCTTGATGCGCGGGTGAGCCGGCAGGAGGGTCCGCGACTCGAGGGCGAGCTGGGCGCGCACGGAGATCCGGTTCTCGACGATCCGGCGGATGACCTCGTTGTTGGCGACGTCGGGAATCTCGAAGGCGCGCCCGTCCTTGATCAGGTCCTTGATGGCCTTCACCTTGCCGTCGAGGTCGGCCTTCAGGCTCCGCGCCGCGGAGAGCTGGCTCGACAGCTCTCCGAGCTGCTGGGCGTTGAGCGGCCGCCCGGCCAGGCCGGTGCTGCCTACGAGGCCGTTCTTGGCGCGGAACGCCTCGACCTTGGCCTCCGCCTCGGCGACGCGCTTGCGCAGCCCGTCGATGTTGCCGCCGAGCCAGGTGGAGGCGTAGCGGGCGGTGTCGACCTTATCGGCCTCCAGCGAGCCGATGTAGAGCTTGGCGATGGTGTTGGCGGCCTCGGCCGCGAGCTTCGGATCCTTCGCGCGGAACTCGATCGTCAGGATGCGCGACTTGCCGGCAGGGAAGACCAGGAGGTGGTCGAAGTAGGCGTCGAGGACCCGGTCCTCGGCGGGGCGGTCCAGGGGATTGGGACCGATGCCGAGCATCATCAGCACGCGCTGCACGGCGCCGATGCTGCCCGCGCCGGGATCGAACTCGGCGTTGCCGACGAGCTTGAGTCGGCGGATCGCCTCGCGGGCGAGATCGCGGGACATCACGACCTGCACCTGGCTCGCCACCGCCTGCTCGTCGATCGGCGCGAGCTGGTCGCCGCGCTCCTGCGCGGTGCGGGCGAAGGCCGGGTCGCGGCTCTCGAGGAGCACCTTCGCCTCGCCGGTGTAGCGGGGGCTGACCACGTTGACGAAGACGCTCGCGCCCAGGGCGACCACCAGGGTCGGCCCGACGACCCAGCCGATCGAGCGCCGCAGGATCCGCGGCAGCTGCGCGAGGCCGAGGCCTTCCTCGGCGCGCGGCTGGGATCCGGGCACGGCGTAGATCGAGCGTTGACGGATCGTGGACATGCGGACGCTCTGAACGCGGAGACAGGCCGGGCGGGCATTACTGCCGTCCCGCGGCCATTAGTGGATGTTAAGGTTGCTCAAGAGTTAAGGGCCGCGCGGGCCGGTGACGGCACCGCCTCCGTCGCGCGGTGATCAA
The DNA here is from genome assembly GCF_000383455.1 of Methylobacterium sp. 285MFTsu5.1. Taxonomy (NCBI): domain Bacteria; kingdom Pseudomonadati; phylum Pseudomonadota; class Alphaproteobacteria; order Hyphomicrobiales; family Methylobacteriaceae; genus Methylobacterium; species Methylobacterium sp. 285MFTsu5.1. The sequence goes on from NZ_KB911271.1 coordinate 360,706, forward strand.
GTTTCATTAACCTTAACGGCCTACATCACCCCGCAACTGCATCCATGACGGCGATGGTGATGAACCGGCGCGCTCTGCTCCTCGCACTCGGCTCGACTCTGGCGCTCGGCGGCTGCCTGCGGCCGAGCTTCCGCACCGACCAGCTCGATGCCACCGGCACCGGCTCGATCGCCGCGCGGTACACGCTGGCGGCGGGCGACAAGCTGCGGGTGATCGTGTTCGGCCAGGACAACCTGTCCAACATATACGCGGTCGACGGCGCGGGGCGCATCGCCATGCCGCTGATCGGGACCGTGCAGGTGGGCGGTCAGACGACCGCGCAGGCGGCCAAGGCGATCGAGGCCAAGCTGGCCTCCGGATACGTGCGCGAGCCGCACGTCACCGTGGAGGTGGACGCCTACCGACCGTTCTACATCCTCGGCGAAGTCACCACCTCCGGTCAGTACCCGTTCGTCAACGGCATGACCGTGGAGACGGCGGTGGCGATCGCGGCCGGTTTCGGCCCCCGGGCAGCGCGCGATTACGCCGTCCTGACCCGCGACGCCGGCGGCTCGCTGATCTCCGGGATCGTGCCGATGACCTACGCGGTCCGGCCGGGCGACACGATCGTCATCAAGGAACGCTTCTTCTGAGCGGCGCCGCGCCGGTCACTGCCCGCCCTGCCACGGGTTGATCACCCGCATGGCGGTCTTCTGCGCTGGGATCGGCGTCGCCACCTCGGGCATCGGCTGCCGGGCACGGGCCATCATCCGCCGCGCCTCCTGCGCGGGCACGGCGCCGACCGGCGTGAACAGCCCGGCCAGGACCTTCCGCGTGCCCCGGCTCACGAAGCGCGAGTTCTGGACCGGCTCGAAATCCCGGATCGCGTGGCGCTTGTCGGGATTCCCGGTGAACACCCGGGCGCCGGAATTCAGCACCACGATGTCGCCCGGCCGCAGCGTCTCGTCCTTGAGCAGCGCCGCCGTCGCGCCGCCCTTCATGTCGATGGGGGTCTGGCGCTCGCTGATCTCCCGCTCCTTGACGCGGATCTTGAGCGGGAGCGCCGCGTAGCGGGTCTGGAAGCGGCGGCGCGCCGCCCCGAGCCGCGGGGTCGCGTGGCGGCCGAAGGCGCGGCCGTCGAAGGCGGGGGCTGGGGTAGAAGCCGGCTGGGCCTGCTGCGGGGCCGGCCGGGCGCCGAACAGCATCTCGAGGAATCCGACCTCCGCGGCCTGGGCGCGCATCGCCGTCCCGGCGAGGAGACCGCCGGCCGCCATGACGGCCAGCAAGCTGCTCGTGCGAAGCCTCATAGCACCCTCCGGAAGCGACGCCCGACGCGAGCATCCGACCCTCAACCGCAAGGCGTACTGGAGGGTTCCGGATGATTTAGAGTCTGCTTAGGAATGCCCCGCGGCGACCCGCCGGCGCGGGATTCGACGTCCCCGCGGTCAGGAGCCCGGCGCGCCCGAGCGCGCAGGGACGCGGTCTAGCCCGGCGCCGATTGCTCGCCCTCGCCGATGCAGTCGAGGGCGCGCTCCACGGCGCTCACGGCATCCAAGAGGTGCTGGACGGTGCGCTCGACCTCAATCGCCGGACGCCCCATCGCGGCGGCGCGGGCGCTCACATCCTCGAGCTGCTCCAGCAGGGCGAGGAGATCACCGGCCACGGTCACAACTTCGCAGCGAGCGAGGCGGGTGACGGTCGGGCGCGGACGGAAGGGCAAGACGTTGCTCATCGCGGAGGGTTGTCGCCCGAAACGACCGGGATTCGCCAGGGGGAGGGGGCCGAACTCAACACGATTGGCCGGCCCTATCCGCCGCAATCCGGGTCTGTGGTGGATTTTCCGTGGCCGGCGCGCATCGGAGGCGGCAGAACGGATTTACATCTTGCGCGCGACCTTGACGGAGGCGCCTCCGCGCTGACCATGCCGCGAGACGTCCCGTGAGGGCCGCTCCGGCCGTGGCCGGTCGCGGGCCGGCCACGGCCCGCTTTCAGGATACGCGATGCGCTTGACCCTTCTCGCCCTCTCCGCGCTGACGCTCGGCGGCCTCTGCGCCTGCAGCACCAGCGACGGCCCGGATTCCCGCAGCGGCCTCGCCGAGACCTTCAACCTCGACAACTACCGGGCCTCGGGCAACACCAACGGCACCCAGACCCGCCGCGACGTGAACCGCGCCTACACCCAGCCGACGCTGCCGACGATCGGCAACCGCGGGATGTGAGGCGCGCGCGGCGCGTCACCGCTTGGTGAGTGCGTCCGCGAAGGTGGCGATCCGGTTGCGGGCGTAGACCGGCAGGCCGGCGCTGATCGAGTTGCCGGTGTTGAAGCTGGAATTGCCCATCAGCACCTGCGCGGGCAGCAGATTCTTGAGTACCGGCACGCGGGCGTACTCGGCCTTGCGGTCGAGGACGTCGCCCTTGATCGCCAGCGCCATATAGGTGGTGACCACCGTCTTGGTCGGGTCGTTCGGCATCGGCTGGAACACGGCCAGGAACTTGCCGAAGCGCAGGATCTGGTTGACCCAGAAGATCGTCTGCTCGAGGCCGCCGGTCACCGCGGTGTCGATCTTGGTCAGCGCCTTGAGACGGTCGCCCTGGTCCGGCCCGAGCACCCGCAGCTCGCTCTGGAACGAGACGAACTCGGCGATCTTCTTGGTCGAGCCTTCCTCGAGCTTGTTGGCGAGCTTCACGCCGAGCGGCAGCTTGCCCTCGAGGTCGTAGCGCGACTCGATGCAGGCGCCGGCGCCCTCGCACCACGGACGGTCGGGACGCTTGGCGAAGGCGGCGGCCGGGTCCTTGTTGGGCGTCACGTCGGCGACCGCCAGGGTGCGGTGCTTGATCGCCGGATCCATCTTCTGCACGAAGGCGAGGTTGGCGAAGGCCTGGAGGTCGATCGCCTCGGGCGGCCGTGAGACGACGAAGCGCCCCTCGGCGACGTAGACCTTCAGGGTCTCGTGCCGCGGCTTGGTCACGCCGTTCACCGTGACCGTGTAGTCCGGCTCCTTGTAGCCGGGATACGGGGCGAGCGCCGCCGCCTCGGCCGGCCGCGCCTTCAGCCAGTCGAGGTACGGGATCAGGCCGTTCTCCGGCGCCGATGGGTTGTCGCGATGGTCGGTGAACAGGATCTGGCCGGGCTTGATCGCGGCCGGATCGACGGCCGTGACCGAGGGCACCTCCTTGATCCGCTCGGGCCCCGGCGCCGGGGCGGTGTTGGCGGCGGGCGTCTGGGCGCGTGCCGGGAGGGCCGGGAGCGCGGCCGTGAGGGCGGCCGCCAGGGCCGCGGGAAGCTGCTGGCGCAACGGGATTCTCGTCTGTCGGGGAGGGCTGTCAGTAACCGGGGTCTTCGCCGAACAGGTAGTCGGGATCGCGGCGGCGCGGGCGGCGCGCGTCGTCGTCCCCGCCGAAGGGCGAGCGATTCGTCTGGCCCGGCCAGGGCTTGTAGGGATCCTGACCGTAGAGATCCACGTCGCCCTGCGCGCGGCGGCTGCGCGGCGCGGGACGCTCGCCGAACGGGTCGAGGAAGTCGGATCGCGGCCGCTCGCCGGTCATGTTGCCGTAGTAGTCGCCCGCGACGCTCGCGCCGTCGTCGCCGGCGAGGTCGCCGTCCTGCGCGTCGGGCCGCATGGCGTAGAGCGTCTCGCGCGGCACGAGGCGGTACTGAGTGTCCGCCATGCGCCCGTCGCCGCTGGTGCGGAAATGCTCGAGGAAGCCGCCGCCGGCGATCCGCACGCCGCTGCGCGGGTCGATCGGCAGGTCGGCGATGAACGGGCGCGCCTCGGGGGAGGGGCCCCGCAGCGGCGTCTTGGCGACACCGTTCGCCCAGGCCGCCTGCAGGATCGCCGAGGCGATCGGCACCGAGACGTGGCCGCCGGTCTGGCCGCGGCCGAGCGTCTTGCGGGTGCCGTCGGCGTTGTCGTAGCCGACCCAGACAACCACGCTGATCTCATTGGTCAGTCCGGCGAACCACGCGTCGTTCTCGTTCTCCGAGGTGCCGGTCTTGCCGGCCACGTAGGCCGAGACCTTCGCGAGCGCCGCGGCCGTGCCGTGCTGCGTCACGCCCTGCAGCATGGTCTTCAGCTGGTAGAAGGCCACGCGGTCCGCCGAGGCGATCCGCACCGGCTCCTTGGCGGCGTGCGTGTAGAGCGGCTTGCCGTCCCGCTCGACCGATTCGAGCGCGTAGGGCGCCGGGCGGGCGCCCTCGTTGGCCACCGCCGCGTAGAAGCCCGCGAGGTCGAGCATCCGCACCGGCTGCGCGCCGAGGACGAAGGGGTAGTAGGGCTCGCACTCGGCGTAGATCTGCGCCTCGAGGGCGATGTCGCAGACCCGCTTCAGGCTCGCCGGCGCCTTCGGGGCGATCCCGCCCTGGAGGAGCCGGGCGGTGACGAGGTTCTTGGAGAATTCCAGGCCGCGCCGCAGGGTCGTCGGCCCCGAGCCGCCGCCCTCGTAGTTCTTCGGCGACCAGGAATCGCCGGCCCCGCCGATCGGCGGCAGGGTCACGGCGGAATCCATCACCAGGGTGTTCGGCTGCAGGCCGGCGTTGAGCGCGGCGAGGTAGGTCAGCGGCTTCAGCGTCGAGCCGGGCTGGCGCACCGTCTGGGTGACCCGGTTGAGCTGGCTCAGCGGGTAGGAGAAGCCGCCGGCCATCGCGAGGATCCGGCCGGTCTGGTTCTCCAGCACCAGGGCCGCGCCCTGGACGGTCGGCCGGACCCGGAGCTGCGCGCGCGGGCCGCCCTTGCCGGCGCTGACCTTCACGCGGATCACGTCGTAGGGCTGCAGCTTGCCGCGGGCGATGCCGGGGTCGAGGGAGGCGGTGCGGCCATCGGCGAGGCCGACCTTCACGCCGCCGCGGCCGGTCTCCAGCACCACCGCCATCGGCCAGTGAACGTCGTAGAGGACCGGGCGGGCGCTCTCGAGCGCCAGCAGCCACGCCGGCTTCTTCTGCGGCACGGCCGCGACCCTCTCGCCGCGGCGCGGCTTCGCGGCCGGCCCGGCCTCCGGCCTGGCGTCGGATTTCGCGGCCTCCGGCCGCGCGCCGGTGACGGCGGGCGCGGCCGAGGCGGAGCCCTCCGGGGCCGGCGTCGCCGCCTGGATCCGCCGGACGCTGTCGACGAGGTTGAGTTCCGGCCCCGTGAAGGCCTGACGGCCGGTGCCGCGCTCGTAATTGGCGAGGCCGTCCTGCAGGGCGTCCTCGACGGCGCGCTGCAGTCCCGCGTTGATCGTCGAACGGACGGTCAGCGAGCCGGAGGTCAGCGAATCCACGCCCGCGAAGGTCCGGGCCTCGCGATTGAGGAAATCCACGACGTAGAAGCCGGAATCGCGCCGCGCGGTCTCGATCGGCTTCAGACCGAGATCGGACTTGATCGCCGCGCTCATCTCGGCCTCGGTGATCGTCCCCTCTTCCTTGAGGCGGGCGAGCACGTAGGCGCGCCGCTCCCGCGCGCGGTCGGGGTACTTGTCCGGGCTGTAGAAGTTCGGCCCCTTGGGCATGCCGGCGAGGAGCGCCGCTTCCGGCAGGGTCAGCTGCCCCACCGGCTTCCCGAAATAGCTCTGCGCGGCCATCTCGATACCGTAGGCGCCGCGGCCGAGATAGATGCCGTTGAGGTAGAGCCCCAGGATCTGCGGCTTCGTCAGGATGCGCTCCAGCCGCGACGCGACGATCATCTCGCGGATCTTGCGCTCGTAGGTGACGTCGTCGCCGACCGAGAGGTTCTTGACCACCTGCTGGGTGATGGTCGAGCCGCCCGCCGGCCGCCCCGGCGAGGCGAGGTTGGCGATGAAGGCGCGGATCACCCCGCGCTCGTCGATGCCGTGATGGGTCTCGAAGCGCTTGTCCTCGGCGGCGATGAAGGCCTTCTGGACGAGGTTCGGGACCGCCGTGATCGGCACCACGATGCGGCGGCCGTTCGGCTCCGACGCCTCGGCGAAGGGCTTGCCGGCGCCGTCGAGGATCCGGGTCATCCCCGGCAGGGCCTTGTCGCGCAGGGCCTCGGCGCTGGGCAGATCCTTGGTGGCGTTGTCGTAGAACTCGATCACCGCCTTCGCGTCGAAGGGCGAGTTCGCGGGGTTCTCGCCCTTGCAGAACTGCTTGTAGCTCGTGTTCAGCTCGGTCAGGTCGAGACCGTGCAGGATCTTCGGCGCGGCCGGACCGGCGACCGTGGACGGATCCTCCATCGCGGTGGTGATCAACTCGTCGAGATTGATGTCCTCGATGTCGAAGGCCTTGCGCATGTGGGCGCAGCCGTCGCGCAGCAGGCGCACCACCTCCGGGCCGTCCGTCGCGGGATCGAACTGCGTCCGGACCGCGTCCGGCCGTGTCGTGACCTGGCTGAGCGTCAGGGCGGTCGCGAACAGCTTGATCAGGATGGCGTTCATACGGGCCGGATTCGGGGGACGCGACGGGGCGAGCGCGGACCTTTCGGAAGCGCGCCTGAACAGGGCGTGCACAACGCGGCTGATTTAAGGAGACGCCGCACGGCAACGCTTTGGCCGGCTCCCACGTTCGTGAGGCGAGACGATGCCGGGGGGCCCATGATCAACGACCTGTGGTATAAGAACGCGATCATCTACTGCTTGTCCGTCGGCACGTTCATGGACGCCAACGGCGACGGCATCGGCGACTTCGCCGGGCTTGAACGCCGGCTGGACTACATCCAGGGCCTGGGCGCCACCGCGGTCTGGCTGATGCCGTTCCAGCCCTCGCCCAAGAAGGACGGCGGCTACGACATCGCCGACTATTACGGCGTCGATCCGGATTACGGCTCGCTCGGGGACTTCGTCGCCTTCACGCACGCCGCCAAGCAGCGGGGCCTGCGTGTCCTCATCGACCTCGTCGTCAACCACACCTCGGACCAGCACCCGTGGTTCCAGTCGGCCCGGTCCGACCCCAAATCGCCCTACCGCGACTGGTACGTCTGGTCGAAGGAGCGCCCCGCGAGCGCTGACGAGGGCATGGTCTTCCCGGGCGTGCAAGAGACGACCTGGACCTACGACACGAAGGCCAAGGCCTGGTACTTCCACCGCTTCTTCAACTTCCAGCCCGATCTCAACACCGCCAATCCGGAGGTGCTGGCCGAGATCCTGAAGATCATGGGCTTCTGGATACAGCTCGGCGTCTCCGGCTTCCGCATGGACGCGGTGCCGTTCGTCATCGCCGAGAAGGGCGCCGATGTCGGCGGCAAGCCCCGCGAGCAGTTCGAGATGCTGCGCGACCTGCGCGAGTTCCTGCAGTGGCGCCAGGGCGACGCGATCATCCTGGCCGAGGCCAACATCCTGCCGAAGCAGGACCTCGACTATTTCGGCGACGACGCCGACCGCATGCACATGATGTTCAACTTCCAGGTCAATCAGGCGACCTTCTACGCCCTGGCGGCCCACGATGCGCGGCCCCTCGTCAAGGCGATCGAGCGGACGAAGCCGCGCCCGCTCTCCTGCCAGTGGGGCATCTTCCTGCGGAACCACGACGAGCTCGATCTGGGACGCCTCACCGACAAGCAGCGCCAGAGCGTGTTCGACGCCTTCGGACCCGAGAAGGGGATGCAGCTCTACGACCGCGGCATCCGCCGCCGCTTCGCGCCGATGCTGGCCGGCGATCCCCGCCGGATCCGCCTCGCCTACTCGCTGATGTTCACCCTCCCGGGAACGCCGGTGCTGCGCTACGGCGACGAGATCGGCATGGGCGACGAGCTGGCTCTGCCGGAGCGCGACTGCGCCCGCACGCCGATGCAGTGGACGAGCGAGCACCAGGGCGGCTTCTCGACGGCCCGGCGCACCGTCCTGCCCCTGATCGACCACGGCCCCTACGGCTACGCGCACGTGAACGTCGCCGACCAGCGCCACGAGGAGGGCTCGCTGCTCAACTGGATGCAGAGCATGATCCGGCAGCGCAAAGAGGCGCCGGAGATCGGCTGGGGCGACGTCGTTGCGATGGAGACCGGGCGCCCGTCGGTCCTGGCGCTGCGCTACGCGTGGCGCGGCAATGCCATCCTGTGCGTCCACAACCTGGCGCCGGAGCCCGTGGAGGTCGCGATGGCGTCGGGATCCGAGGATCGCGAGCACGACATCCTCGTCGACCTGCTCACCGGCGCCCGCAGCGAAGTGAAGGACGACGGCCGCCACTGCCTGTTCCTGGAGGGATACGGCTACCACTGGTTCCGCGTCGGCGGGCTCGACGCGCTGCTGAAGCGGCGGCCGACGTGAGGAATACCGGGGCCCGGCTCGCCCTCGGCCGGCCGACACGGTAGGACAGGCCGGAGCGAGGTGGGACATGGCCCGGACGAAGCATCATCCCCCGGACGCGACGATCGCGGACGTCCTGCCGGATCTCGCCGACGGCGAGGCCTACCTGCGCCAGGTCCTGAGCACCATGCGGATGTGCCAGAAGCATCACGGCGACGCCTGGGTGCGGATCGGCGTGACCGGCCGTTCCCCGACGCCGTCCTACCGGATCGACCGGCCGGACGAGACGGCGCCCGGCGACGGTGCCGTCGAGGCGGGCAGAGCCCTGTTCGGCGCCTATGGCGGGCGGTCCCACGACCGGTTCACCCAGGTCAACGCCGCGGAGACCCGCTGGAGCTCGCGGTCGCTCGGCATGGCCGAGATGCTGGCGCTTCACGACAGCCTGCGCCGCCCCAGGGGCGACGCGGCCTGAGCGTGCCGCGCAGGGTGCCGCGCAGGGTGCCGCCCACCGGCGTTCTACGCTAAACTGGGGCGGAGGGCGTCCGGAGCGGCGCCACCAACACGCGGGACGACATGCCAGGTACGCCACGCGCCGGGATCATCCCGGTCACGCCCTTCCAGCAGAATTGCACCCTGATCTGGGATGACGCCACCAAGGTCGGCGCCGTCGTCGATCCCGGCGGCGACCTCGACCGTATCGAGGCGGCGATCCGCGAGCAGGGCGTCACCGTCGAGAAGATCCTGCTGACCCACGGGCACGTCGACCACGCCGCCGGCGCCGACGAGCTGCGCGAGCGCCTCGGCGTGCCGATCGAGGGCCCGCATCAGGCCGACAAGTTCCTGCTCGATTCCCTGCCCGAGACGGCGGCCAATTACGGCCTCGGCGCCGCCCGGCCCGTCACGCCTGACCGGTGGCTCGACGAGGGCGACGCCGTGACGGTCGGCGGGCTCGGCTTCGACATCCTCCACTGCCCCGGCCACTCGCCCGGCAGCGTCGTGTTCGTGAGCCGGGACGCGCGCTTCGCCCTCGTCGGCGACGTGGTGTTCAAGGGCTCGGTCGGCCGCACCGACCTGCCCGGCGGCAACCACGAGCAGCTCATCCGCGCCATCAAGGACAAGGTCCTGCCGCTGGGCGACGACGTCGCCTTCATCCCCGGCCACGGACCGACCAGCACTCTCGGCGCGGAGCGCGTGTCCAACCCCTTCCTGCAGGATTGACGCGCATGGACAGGCGCCGCATCGGCCGCTCCGACCTGACGGTCGCGCCGTTCTGCCTCGGCGGCAACGTCTTCGGCTGGACGGCCGACGAGGCCGCGTCCTTCGCGATCCTCGACCGGTTCGTGGAGAGCGGCTTCGACTTCATCGACACCGCCGACGTCTACTCGCGCTGGGCCCCGGGCCACGTCGGCGGGGAATCCGAGACGGTGATCGGCAAGTGGCTCGCGGCCCGACCGGGCGCGCGTGACCGGATCGTCCTGGCGACCAAGGTCGGCATGGACCTGGGCGAGGCCGGCCAGGGCCTCTCGGCAGCCCATATCGAGCGGGCCTGCGAGGCCTCGCTGCGGCGCCTCGGGGTCGACCGGATCGACCTGTACCAGTCGCATCTCGACGACGCGGCGGTGCCCCTCGAGGAGACCCTGAGGGCGCACGAGCGCCTGATCGCGGCCGGCAAGGTCCGGGCGATCGGCGCCTCGAACTACACCGCGGCCCGGCTCGCGGAGGCGCTGGCGGTCTCGGCCTCCGCGGACCTGCCGCGCTACGAGTGCTTGCAGCCCGATTACAGCCTCGCCCAGCGCGGCTACGAGGCCGAGCTTGAGCCGCTCTGCCGGGCCGAGCAGATCGGCGTGATCGGCTACTTCTCCCTGGCGGCCGGCTTCCTGACCGGCAAGTACCGAAGTGCCGACGACGCGGCGGGACGCCCGCGGGAGAACCGGGTCGCCAAGTACCTGAACCCCCGCGGCCTCGCGCTGCTCGACGTCCTCGATTCGGTCGCGCAGGCCCACGGCGCGAGTCCGGCCCAGGTCGCGCTCGCCTGGATCATCGCCCGCCCCGGCATCACCGCGCCCATCGCGAGCGCGACCTCCGTGGCGCAGCTCGACGAGCTGCTCGGCGCCGTCCGGCTGACGCTCGCACCCGGGGCGATCGACCGCCTGGATGCGGCGAGCGCGGGCGGCATCGAGGGCTAACGCAGCGTTAAGCGACGGGCGTCACAAAAGCGACGGGACGGGCCCGCCGCGGACCCGTAAAATCGTGCAATCTCAACGCGGAACCCCTATATCAGGCGGACCAAGCGAGAGTTCAGGCGCGGGCGCCCGAGGGCGCATCTGCCACCGACGCGATCAGGCCCGCCTGCCGAGGAAGTTCATGGCCGACACCCCCCAGACCGAGCCCGCCGATTACGGCGCGGAATCCATCCGCGTGCTGAAGGGCCTCGACGCCGTCCGCAAGCGGCCCGGCATGTATATCGGCGACACCGACGACGGCTCCGGCCTCCACCACATGGTGTACGAGGTCGTGGACAACGCCATCGACGAGGCCCTGGCCGGCCACGCCGACCTCGTCACCGTGACGCTCAACGCCGACGGTTCCTGCACGGTCTCCGACAATGGGCGCGGCATCCCGGTGGACATCCACAAGGAGGAGGGCGTCTCGGCGGCCGAGGTCATCATGACCCAGCTGCATGCCGGCGGTAAGTTCGACCAGAACTCCTACAAGGTCTCCGGCGGCCTGCACGGCGTGGGCGTCTCGGTGGTGAACGCCCTGTCGTCGTGGCTGCGCCTGCGCATCTGGCGCAACGACAAGGAGCACGCGATGGAGTTCCGCCACGGCGACGCCGTGGCACCCCTGGAGATCATCGGGCCCGGGAACGGAAGGCGCGGCACGGAAGTCACCTTCCTGCCGTCGACCGACACCTTCACGATGATCGAGTTCGACTACGGCACGCTGGAGAAGCGCCTGCGCGAGCTCGCCTTCCTCAATTCCGGCGTCCGCATCGTCCTGACCGATGCCCGCCACGCCGAGAAGAAGCGCGAGGAGCTGTACTACGAGGGCGGCATCGAGGCCTTCGTCCGGTATCTCGACCGCTCCCGCAAGCCGATCGACGGGATGACGAGTCCCGTCGTCGTCAGCTCCGAGCGCGATGGAATTCGCGTCGAGGTCGCGTTCTGGTGGAACGACTCGTTCAACGAGACGGTCCTGCCCTTCACCAACAACATCCCGCAGCGCGACGGCGGCACGCACATGGCCGGCTTCCGGGCGGCCCTGACCCGGCAGGTCACCGGCTACGCCGAGTCGTCGGGCATCGCCAAGAAGGAGAAGGTCTCGCTCACCGGCGAGGATTGCCGCGAGGGGCTCACCGCGGTCATCTCGGTGCAGGTGCCGGACCCCAAATTCTCGTCGCAGACCAAGGACAAGCTCGTCTCGTCCGAGGTGCGCCCGGCCGTGGAGAACGTGCTCAACGAGGGCCTGTCCACGTGGCTCGAGGAGAATCCGAGCCAGGCGCGGTCGGTGATGGGCAAGGTGGTGCTGGCGGCCTCCGCCCGCGAGGCCGCCCGCAAGGCGCGCGAGACCGTGACCCGCAAGGGCGCGCTCGACATCGCCTCGCTGCCCGGCAAGCTCGCCGACTGCCAGGAGCGCGACCCGACCAAGTGCGAGATCCTGCTGGTGGAGGGCGATTCCGCCGGCGGCTCGGCCAAGCAGGGCCGCGACCGGACCTTCCAGGCCGTGCTGCCCCTGCGCGGCAAGATCCTCAACGTCGAGCGCGTGCGCGCGGACCGGATGCTGTCCTCCGCGGAGATCGGCACCCTGATCACGGCGCTGGGCGCCGGGATCGGGCGCTCCTCCACGGACCGGGAGGGCTTCAACCCGGAGAAGTTGCGCTACCACCGCATCATCATCATGACCGACGCGGACGTGGACGGCTCGCACATCCGCACTCTGCTGCTCACCTTCTTCTTCCGGCAGATGCCGGAGCTGATCGAGCGCGGCCACCTCTACATCGCGCAGCCGCCGCTCTACAAAGCCGAGCGCGGGCGCCGGGCGATCTACCTGAAGGACGAGCGCGCCCTCGAGGATTACCTGATCGACCAGGGCACCGACGGCGCAATCCTGCGACTCTCCACCGGCGCGGAATTCGCCGGGGCGCAGCTCAAGAGCCTCGTCGAGGAGGCCCGGACGTTCCGGAGCATCCTGCAGGGCCTGCACACGCGCTACGACCGCTCCGTGGTCGAGCAGGCGGTGCTGGCCGGCGCCTTCGATGCCGAGGCGGCGTCGCGGGCGGGTGAGGCCGAGGTCCTGGCCGACATGACCGCCCGCCGGCTCGACGCGATCGCCGACGAGATCGAGCGGGGCTGGCAGGGCGAGTCGTTCGAGGGCGGCTATCGCCTCAGCCGGACGCTCCGGGGCGTTCGCCAGGTCTCGACCCTCGACGCCGGCCTGATCACCTCGCAGGAGGCCCGGCGCCTCTCCGAGCGGGCCGATGCCTTCCGGGAGATCTACGGCGAGCCGGCCACGCTGATGCGGAAGTCCGACGAGACGGTTCTGCACGGGCCCGTAGCGCTCTTCGAGGCCGTGATGGCCTTCGGCCGCAAGGGCCTTCAGCTCCAGCGGTACAAGGGCCTCGGCGAGATGACCGCCCAGCAGCTCTGGGAGACCACGCTCGACCGCGACGTCCGCTCACTGCTGCAGGTCAAGGTCAAGGACGTCACCGATGCCGACGACCTGTTCGTGAAGCTGATGGGCGACGTGGTCGAGCCCCGGCGCGAGTTCATCCAGGAGAACGCGCTGAGCGTCGCGAACCTGGACGTGTGACGCATACCGCTGCGGGCCGCGCGCCCGCGCGTTCTAGTCCGCTCCGACGACCGCGAAGGGATCGATCAGCCCGCACCGGATGCAGCAGTAGACGAGTTCCACGTCCGAGCTGACGCCGAGCTTCGATTTGATGGCGTAGTGATAGTTCGCGACGGTCTTGGGCGAGAGGCTGAGATCGGCCGCGATCGCGTCTGTGTGCCGTGCGTCGAGGATCATCCGCAGGATCTCGAATTCCCGAGGCGACAGCTGGTCGATCGGCGACGTCTCCTCCGCCAGCCGGCTCGCGGCCAGCAGGTGCGAGATCTCCGCGCACAGGGTCAGCTTGTTGGCGAACACGCTTCGCACCGCTTCGATGAGGAGATCCGAAGCGCTGCTCTTGGTAATGTAGCCGCGGGCGCCGGCGCGTATGGCCTGGAGCGCGTAGCTCACCGCGGCATGCACGCTGAAGACGAGGATGCGGGCGCTCGGATCCACCTGCCGGATCTGCCGGATGGCGTCGATCCCACCGCGGCCGGGCATGCTGATGTCCATTATGACGACGTCCGGCTCCACCATGCGGTAGGCGCGATAGGCCTCCGCGCCGTCCCCGGCCTCGGCGGCGACCTCCATGTCGGGCTGCCGCTCCAGGAGCCGCCGATAGCCCTCCCGCACGACGGCGTGATCGTCGACGAGCATCACGCGTATGCGCCGTTTGGTCATGACACCTCGTCGCCCGCGAGCGCGGCGTGAAAGCGGACCCGCAAGCGGAACCCGCCGCCCGGGGCCGTTTCCGTCACGATCTGCCCGCCGAGCGCGTGGACGCGATCGCGCATGCCGAGCAGGCCGAGACCGGAATGCGGGCGCTCCAGCGCCTCCACGGGGGCGCCGCTCCCGTCGTCCGTGAGGATCAGCTGGACCTCGGCGCCGCCGTCGGTCTCCGCGACGTTCAGCGCGATCGCGACGGTGCGCGCGGCCGCGTGGCGGACGGCGTTGGTGAGGCCTTCCTGGACGATCCGGTAGATATGGGCCGCCGCGTCGGAGGGTAGGCGATCGGCCTGCGCGTCGGCCGCGAGCGTGACGTGGATCCGGCCCCCGGCGCGCTGCGCCTGGGCGGCGATCAGACTCCGGAGCGCGACCCGCAGCCCGAGATCGTCGATCTCGGGCGGCCTGAGTGCGGCGAGGGTGCTCCGGAGCGCGCGCACGGCGTCCGACGCCATGGTGGCGAGTTCGGCACTCTCGGCCACGACCGAAGGCGACGAGGAGCGCGCGCCCTCCTGGATCGACCGGGCGAGAAGGCTCAACGCCGTCAGACGCTGCGCGACGTCGTCGTGCAGTTCGAGCGACAGCCACCGCCGCTCCTGCTCCTGGGCATCGATCAGCCGGCGCGCGAGCTCGGCACGTTCCCGCGTGGCGACTTGGAGATGGCTGGCGAGCTGATTGAAGACCGTCGCGATGCGTCGGAGCTCGCGCAGGCGGAGGCTGGGCAGACGCCACGCGAGGTCGCCCTTCGCGACGCGATCGATACCGATCAGGATCTCGTTGGCGGGACGCAGCGCGTGCGCCACCGCGCCGTAGACCAGCACGCACAGGACGACGGTCATGGCCGCGAGAGCGCCGGACACCTGCTTCAGCACGATCCACGCCGACCCGACGACCGCGTCGGGATCGAAGTCCGCTTCGACGATCCCGATCCGCGACCCCTGATGCTCGAGCGGCAGGCTGACGGTGGATCCGGCGAAGAAGAGGAACCGGTAGAGCGTCGCGAACCAGTCGGGTGCGGCGCGCGCGTGCGCCTCGACGCCCAAGCAGCTCGACCGTGTCGGACCGGCCTCCGCCGGGATCAGCTGCACGCACTGGCCCGGTTGCAGAGCGTACCGGGTGATGATCTCCCAATCCGGGAAGCGTTGGGGAATGTCGGCTGCCCGCTCGATTCGCAGGAGCTGGAGGCGGAGCTGCTTATGCACCTCATCGGCCGTCTCGGCGTTCCGCTGTCGGGTCTTCGCCGCGACGTCGTGCATCGCGTAGGCGGCCGCTCCGGCAGCGCAGAGGATCGCGATCAGCGCGATGCGTCCGACGAGGGCCCATTTGAGATCCAGCTCGCGCGCGTCCCAGACGGCCAGGACCTGCTTGAGCCTGAAGGGTGTCACCCGTGTTCTCCCGAAAGGCCGAGAGTACGCGAGCGCGCGACCGTCTTGGAAGGGTCTCCGGCAAGGTCGTGCGATTTGCCCGGGTCGGTACGGGCGTTCTGCCGTAGCGGGTCCGAAGGCGCGCGGTCTAACAGGACGGACCCTGTCGCGAGCGCCGCCGACGGTAGAGTGGGCTCGGCGTCAGCGGACAGGTTCGATCCGGGCTCGCCCCAGCGCCGATCTGGAGATTGTCGATGCGTTTGCGCCAGAGCTGCTGTCTCGTCCTCTTCCTCGCATGCCTCGCGCCGGACGCGCGCGCGGGCGAGATGGTCATGGTCACCGGTGACGAAGCCGTCCAGTGGCGCGCCGCGCCGCCCTCCCTCCCGAAGGGCAGCGAGATCAGCATCATCGCCGGCGATCCGGACAAGCCCGGACCGTTCACGCTCAGGCTCCGGTTCCCGCCGAACTACGTCATCGCTCCGCACACGCACGCGACCGACGAGAGCGTGACCTTGCTGTCCGGCACACTCGTCCACGACATGGGGAAGACGATCGACGCGAGCCGGGGTCAGTCTCTCCGGCCGGGTGCCTTCCTGTATCTGCCGGCCGAGATGCCCCACGCGCTGTGGACGACGCGCGACCCGGCCGTGATCCAGGTCTCGGGAACAGGGCCCTTCGGGCTCGACTACATCAATCCCTCCGACGATCCGAGGAAGACGCGCTCGGACAAGTGATCGTCCACGGGGGTACGATCCGCGCGCGACAGTCGCTCCGACCCGCCGCAGACGCTCTCGAGAGGCCTGATCGCGCGCGGCGCGCCGATATGGCGACGCCGCCGGTCATCGAGGCGAACGACCTGTCCCACCCGGCCGACGTGACGGCGAACGCGGCCCGCGCCGACCTCTGCCGCGCCCGCGGCAGCGCGCGGGCGTTCCGCCCGTCCGGCGCGGCGAGGGCGGACTGAATCCGTGCTGCCGCGGTCACCGACCGGCTCCAGGGCTGCACCGCCCGAGCGGGCCGCGACGTTCGGACGGTCTTCGACGCCTCGATCCTGCCCCGCGCGGCCGCCGGCGACAGCCAGGCGCCGTGCGGGGTGATCGGCGGACGGGCCACCGGCATGCTGGAGCGGGCGCGCGGCCTGTAACAATCGTCGCCGCCGTGAGCACGCCCGCGGGCGGAGCCCATGATCTTCCTCCGCTCTCGCAGTGTAAGCCTTGCTAATCGGCCCTCGACACGCGCATAAGCCCCAGCTCGACGGCCGGAGAGATGCAGTCGTGAGCACGCCGCACACGCTCGTTCGGTTTCTGAAGGCCAACGCGTTCTTCGCTGAGCTTGGTCCGGAGGCGATCGAGACCATTGCCGGGCTCTGCACGACGCGCAGCCTCGCGCGACACGAGATCCTCTTCCAGAAGGGCGATCCGGGCGATGCCCTCTACGCCGTGCGGCGCGGGCAGATCCGGATCGGGGCCGGCTCCGACGACGGGCGCGCGGTCACCCTCAACCTGCTCGGGCCGGGCGACGTCTTCGGCGAGATCGCCTTCCTCGACGGCCATCCACGGACCGCCGAGGCCGTGGCGCTCGAGCCGGCCGACCTGTTCGTCGTCGAGGGGCGGGCCTTCCTCAAACTGCTCCACGGCGATCCCGCCCTGGCGGTCCGGATCATCGGCCTGCTGTGCCAGCGCCTGCGCTGGATGAGCGCGCGCATGGAGGAGGCGACGCTGCTGCCGCTCGACATGCGCCTCGCCCGGCGCCTGATCATGCTGTCGGAGGATTACGGCGCCGAGATCCAGGTGACGCAGCAGGAACTCGCGGCCTTCGTCGGCGCGGCGCGGGAGAGCGTGAACCGCGTCCTGCAGGACTGGCAGAGATCGGGCCTCATCGATCTCGGCCGCGCGCGCGTCACCGTGCGGGCCTCACACCGGCTCGTCGCGCTGGGCGCGCGGGCGCAGACATGATCGGGGCGACAGGGCTTCACCGCATGAGAACGACAGCGCGCCTGGCGGCCACGGCCGCCCTCACCATCGCGGCGTCGAGCGCCGCAGCGCAGACGCGATGTACGGAGACGACGCGCTTCGATCCGCCCTTGCGGATCCTGCACTGCGCCGACGGCCTGACGCTCGAAACCGAGCGCGCGGGCAGCCTGCGCCCTGTGGGACCCGACGGTGACGGACATCTCAAGGGCGCCGAGATCGGCGGCAACGCGGTCTTCGTCACCATCCCGGCGAGCCGCCGCGTCCGCCGCGACGGCTTCCAGATCCTCACCCCCCACGCGGTGGCCTCGGTGCGGGGCACGGTCTACGCCGTCGACGTGACGCGGGCGCGCACCTCCGTCTTCGTGGCCCAGGGACGGGTCGACGTCGCCCGGCGCACCGACCCGCAGGTCGCCGTCACGCTCGGGCCGGGCGAGGGGGTCGACGTCGATGACGGCCGCGACCCTCTGGAGGTCCGGCGCTGGCCCCAGGAGCGCGTCAGGAGTCTGCTCGAGCGGTTCGGGCGTTGAGCGAGGCCGGTCGGCCGGCGGCTCCGACGCCCGACCGGACCTTCCGGCTGGCGCGGCGCGTCTTCCTGCTCGCCGCGTCGCTCGGCGCGCTCGCCTGGGGCGCCTGGCTCGGCCATCTCCATCTCACCGGGCGCGCGACGCCCCTCGATCGTTTGGAATCCGCCCTCACGGACCTGCGCCTGCGGCTCGCCGGCCCGCGCACGCCGCCCGCCAACCTCACCGTGGTGGCGGTCGACGACGCGACGGTGCGGCGCGAAGGCGGCTTCCCGGTCTCGCGGACCACGATGGCGCGGATCGTCGAGCGGGTGGCGGAGGCCCGCCCGCGCGTGATCGCCGTCGACGTGCTCTTCCTCGAGGCGGGGCGGCAGCCGGAGGCGGACAGCGCGCTCGCCGTCGCCCTCGGGAAGACCACAGCGATCCTGGCTTCGGCTGCGGTCTTCGACGGGAGCGCCAGCGAGGACGGCATCCCGTTCGCCACCGCGCTCCACCGGCCGTCGCCGAAGCTCGGCGAAGACGTCGCGTCCGGTGTCGTCAACGTCGCCGAGGACGCGTCCGGCGTACCCCGCCATCTCCCCCTGGTCGTGCGCACGGCCGACGGCGTCGCCGCGTCCTTCGTGCTGCGCGCGGCCGCCCTGGCGGCGCGCAACGACCCCGTGCTCAGCAAGGGGCGCGTCCAGATCGGCGACCGCGCCCTGTCGCTGGACCTCGGCTACCACCTTCCGCTGCGCCCCTACGGTCCGCGACGCACGATCGCGACGGTGAGCGCGGCCGCCCTCCTCGACGGGACGGCGCCGGCCGCGGCGCTCTCGGACGGCATCGTCGTGATCGGCGTCACCGCGCTCGGCGGCGGCGACACCTTCGCCACCGCGTTCGATCCCGTCTTGCCCGGCGTCGAACTCCTCGCTACCGGCATCGCCCACCTCACCACGGGGGACGCCCTCGTCCGGGACGCCGGCGTGCGGCAGCGAGACGCCGCGGCCTCGGTCCTCCTGGCGGTCGGGTCCGCGCTCGCCATCGCGGTGCTGCCGCCGGGCCCGGGCCTGATCCTGGTCCTGCTCGCGACGGCAGGATGGCTCGCCGCGGGCGCCGTCGCGTTCGCCCACGGCATCTGGCTGAGCGCCGCCCTGCCGCTCGCGGCCGTGGGACTGCCGGCGCTGGTCTGCGCGGTCGGCCGCCAGACGCTCGAGCGCCGCCAGAGCGCGCGCGTGGCGCGGTCCGAGCAGGTGCTGCGGCGGATGCAGCCTGCCGCCCTGGCCGAGCGGCTCGCGCGCGACCCGGGTTACCTCGCCGAGCCGATCGCGCGCGACATCCCCGTGCTGTTCGTCGACCTCACCGGCTTCACGCGCCGGAGCGAGCAGCTCGGCCCGGCGCGGACGCGGGCGATGCTCAAGACGTTCCACGATCTCGTCGACGAAGCGGTGACCCTGCGCGGGGGCGTCGTGGTGAACTTCATGGGCGACGGCGCCATGATCCTGTTCGGCGCCCTCGATCCGGACCCGGACCAGGCGGCGCACGCCGTCCAGGCCGCGGAGGAACTCATCGTCCGCACGCGCGCCTGGATCGCGGACAGCCCGGTCCTGCACGGATCCGGGCCGGCCCTCGATCTGCGCATCGGCGCGCATTACGGGCCGGTGATCCTCTCGCGCCTCGGCAGCGACACCAACCAGCACATCACCGCGACGGGCGACACGGTCAACGTGGCGAGCCGCCTGCTGGCGGTCGCGGCGGACGCCCACGCTCGCCTGGCACTCAGCGCCGAGCTGGCGCAGGCGGCCGGGCTCGAGCGGTCGGAGGGAGGATTCGAGAGCCGGACCGCGGCGATCCGCGGCCGCAGCCAGCCCCTTGAGGTCTGGCTGCGCCACCCGCGCGCGACGACGTCCTAGCCGCTCCCCCGAGCGCGTCGCTGACCGGCCGGAGGATCACACTGAAACTGTGACCCGGGTCACAGTCCACCCCGGGCTCTCCGGTGCATCGTCCCCGTATCGCAACGGGAGACATCTCATGACGATCACCTCGACGAAGACCGCGATCCTGTCCTGTCTCGCCCTCGCCGCCCTGGCGACCGTGCCCGGACGAGCCGAAGCGCGCGGCTTCGGGCAAGGAAGCTTCGGGCACCATGGCGGCTTCCATCACGGCTTCCACCACGGGGGCTTCCATCACGGCTTCCATCACCGCTTCGGCGGCCATGGCTGGTGGAGCCCGGCGGGCGGATACGCCGCGGGCGGCTTTTTCGGCGACTGTCGCCTGTTCTTCAGCCCGGTGTGGGGCCGCTACGAGCGGGCCTGCCGATGAACCGTCACGCCGTGGGAGCAGCGGCCAAGCCGATCGGCAGGCGACGGGATGACGACGCGCATCCGGCCGCCCCGGGACGGCCGGACACCTTCGGACCGCTGCTCCGATGATCGCGCCAGTCGGGACTCCGGAGGAGCATCGCTTATGCATCATCACGGCCTGCGCATTCTGCTCGTCGACGATGACGCGGAGGTTCAGCGTGTCGTCTCCGGATACCTCGACGGGCACGGGGTCGACGTCGTCCCGGCGTCGACGCGGGCCGAGGCGCGCGGAGAGCTCGCGGATCCGTCGCAGTTCAACCTCGTGGTGCTCAATCTTCGCCCGGGCGCGGAGAACGGCCTCGACCTGCTGCGGGACCTGCGCGCGGTGAGCGATGTTCCCGTCATCCTGACGACGGCCCATCGCTGCGAGGAGTTCGACCGCGTGCTCGGCCTCGAACTCGGCGCCGACGACTACATCGTCAAACCCTACGGCCTGCGCGAATTCCTGGCGCGCGTGCGCGTCGTCCTCCGCCGCGTCGCGGCGCAGGCCTCGTCCCGTCCGGCGGAGGCGCCGTGCCGGCGCTTCGACGGCTGGGTCCTGAACCGCCGACGCCGGCGTCTGATCAATCCCGACGGAAAAGAGGTCGTCCTGGGCAAGCGCGACTACGCGCTCCTGGCGGCGTTCCTCGACGCACCTCAGCGTCCGCTCACGCGCGAGTACCTGCTCCAGGTCACCCGCGTCCACGACGACGTCTTCGATCGCTGCATCGACGTGCAGATCCTGCGGCTGCGCCGGAAGATCGAGCGCAGGCCCAGCGACCCGAAGCTCATCGTGACCGAGCGCGGGGTCGGCTACGTCTTCGCCGCCGCGGTCGAGAGCACGTCCCACTAGGGCCGTCGCGAGCGGCGACCCCGGTGGAGACAGGGGTGCACGGCCCGCGCCCCCCTGTGAGCGACGAGCCGCGAAGGCGCGCGTCAGCCCTTCACCAGCTTGCACGTGCTCTCGGAGAGCGGCTGGAACGCCTGGTCGCCCGGGATCGTCTTCAGGATCTTGTAGAAGTCCCAGGGCCCCGTCGATTCCGCCGGGGACTTCACCTGGGCGAGGTACATGTCGTGGACCATGCGGCCGTCCGGGCGCAGCGTGGCGTTGCGGGCGAAGAAGTCCTGGATCGGCAGCTCGCGCATCTTGGCCATCACCTTCAGGCCGTCATCCGTGCCGGCGGCTTCGGCCGCCTTCAGGAAGTGGAGAACCGCCGAGTAGTCGCCGGCCTGGACCATGGTCGGCATCCGGCCGCCCATCCGCTCGCCGAAGCGCCGCGCGAAGGCGCGCGTCTGGTCGTCCATGTCCCAGTAGAAGCCCGTCGTCAGGATCATGCCCTGCGCCGCCGGCAATCCGACGGAGTAGATGTCGGTCAGGAAGATGTTGAGCCCGCCCAGCCTCTGGCCACCCTGCAGGATGCCGAACTCGCTTGCCTGCTTGATGGTGTTGATCGTGTCGGCACCGGCGTTGGCCATGCCGATGATCTTCGCGCCCGACGCTTGTGCCTGCAGCAGGTAGGATGAGAAATCCGGATTGGGGAACGGGTGCTTGACCGACCCGAGCACCGTGCCGCCCTTGGCGTTCACGACCCGGGTGACCTGCGCCTCCAGATCGTGCCCGAAGGTGTAGTCGGCCGTGATGAAGAACCACGTGTTCTTCGGATCGTCCGCCAGCGCCGCGGCGGTGCCGGCCGCGAGCGAGTGGGTATCCCACGACCAGTGGGCGCCGGTCGGCGAGCACGCGGCGTTGGTCAGTGCCATGGAGCCGGCGCCGGAGTTGATGTCGATCTTGCCCTTGCTGCGCGCGACCTCGCGCACCGCCAGCCCGGCGACCGAGGAATTGGTGTCGAAGATGGCGTCGACGCCCTCGGTATCGAACCACCGGCGCGCGATCGACGAGGCGATGTCCGCCTTGTTCTGGTGATCGGCGAAGACGAGCTCGACCTTCCGACCGTTGATCGGACGTCCGAAATCCTCGACCGCGAGCTGCGCGGCCGTCACCGAGCCGCGGCCGGCCAGATCCGAGTATCCGCCGGACATGTCGGTCAGGATGCCGATCTTGATGCCGCCATCCGCGTACTGCGCGGAGGCGGGCAGGGCGGTGAGGGCAGCGGCGCCGAACGCGGCGGCCGCCACCCAAGGACGACGGATCATTGTTTCCTCCCAATCTCTTGTTCTTCAGCGGCTGCCCCGTACCGGAAGGCCGCCTGTCCTTCGAAACCGCGTTCCCTCGGTCTCAGAGATAGCTGCGGCCGTCCAGGTAGGCCTTGCGCCAGCGCCGGATCTCGACGCGCTCGAAGAGCCCGACCTTGTAGAACGGGTCCGCGTGGATGAGCGCCTCGGCCTCCGCGCGGGTCTCGACGTCGACGACGTAGAGGCCGCCGCCGGCGTCGCTCCCGTCGTCGTTCAGCTTCGCGCCGCAGGCCAGGAGCCGGTCCTTGATCCGGTCGAGGTAGACGAGATGCTCCGCGCGGTTCGCCCTGCGGACGTCCAGGCTCCCGGCCTTGTCGAAGGTCTCGATCATGTAAGGCATGGCGGTGGTCCGGTCAGTTGGCCGCGATCGCGGAGGGATGCTGCGCCAGCGGCGTCACGCTGATCGCCATATACGGGTAGAGCGGCAGCGAACTCAGGACTTCGTGAAGTTCATCGTTTCCCGCCACGTCGAAGACACTGTAATTGGCGTACTGCCCGGCGATGCGCCAGAGATGCCGCCATCGGCCATCTTGCTGGAGCTTCTGGGCGTAGGCCTTCTCCTCGGCCTTCAGGCGAGCCGCCTCCTCCTTCGGGAGGGACGCCGGAATGTTGACCTGCATGTGGACCATGTAGAGCATGACGTCGAACCTCTGCCGCCGGTCGTGCCGGGGCGTTTGACCTGCGGTCTGCTGCGTCGCGAAGCGCCGGACGACGCCGAGACGCGGCCGAGACCGGCGCGGGGCTGCCGTACGCGCCGCGGCGCCCGATGGCCAGACCGGATCAGGCATCGGCAAGGATCAGGTCGGCGGCCTTCTCGGCGATCATGAACACCGCGGCCTGCGTGTTGCCGGAGACGATGCGCGGCATGATCGAGGCGTCGGCCACCCGAAGGCCGGCCACGCCGCGCACGCGCAGGCTGGGATCCGTCACCGAATCCGGATCGTCGCCCATGCGGCACGTGCCGCAGATGTGGTAGATCGTCTGGCCGTCGCGGCGCGCGAAATCGAGCCAGTCCGCGTCGGTCCGGCAGTCCGGACCGGGGTTGAGCTCGGCCCCGCGGAAGCGCTCCATCGGCGCCTGCGCGACGATGGCGCGGGCGATCTTCATGCCCTCGACCATCGCCCGGCGATCCTCCGCGGTGGCGAGGAAGTTCGGGCGGATGGCGGGCGGCGCGAGCGGGTCGGGCGACGCGGCGTGGATCGTCCCGCGCGATTCCGGTCGCAACTGCGTGACGCCGATCGTCATGCCGGGCAGGCGGTCGAGCTTGCGCTCGGCGGCGTTGGCGTAGCTCGCGTGCATGAAGAAGTACTGCACGTCGGGCCCGTCGAGCCCCGGCCGGGTGCGCACGAAGCCGTGGGCGAGACCGGTCCCCAGCGCCAGGATGCCCTGCCGCGTCGCGAGGTAGCGCGCCGCCGCGAGGCCGAGGCGCAGGCCGCGGGTCTGCTCGTTCAGCGTCACCGGCAGGCGCACGCGCCAGTTCATGCGCGTGCAGTAATGGTCCATGTAGTTGGCGCCGACGCCGGGGAGGGCGCGCCGCACGGCGACGCCGAGCCCTCCGAGGATCGCCGGATCGCCGAGGCCGGACAGTTCCAGGATCTGCGGGGTCTGGGCCGCACCCGCGGCGAGGATCACTTCCCCGCGGAAGCGGAAGAGCCGCTCGCGGCCGCCGACCAGAGCGGCGACGCCGCTCGCCCGACCCGCGTCGAAGGTCAGCCGCAGGACGTGCGCGTCGGTCACGACGGCGAGGTTCGGGCGGGCCAGGGCCGGCCGCAGATAGGCATCGGCGGCGCTGACCCGCCGGCCGCGCCGCTGGTTCACTTGGTAGTAGCCGAAGCCGTCCTGGCTCTCCGCGTTGTAGTCGGGATTGCGCGGGTAGCCTGCCGCCTGCGCGGCGGCGATGAAGGCCTCCGCGATCGCAGGACGTTCGGCCACTTCCGTCAGCGGCAGCGGACCGCCGCGGGCGCGCAACGGTTCGCGGCCGCCCTCGTAATCCTCGAGCCTGCGGAAATAGGGGAGCACGTCCGAGAATCCCCAGCCGCGGCACCCGGCCTGCGCCCAGGCATCGTAATCCTGCGGCTGTCCGCGCACGTAGATCATGCCGTTGATCAGCGTCGACCCGCCGAGGCCCTTGCCCCGCGGGACCGCGATCACCCGGCCGCCGGTCGCCGCCTCGGGCTCGGTCCGGAACCGCCAGTTGTAGGATGGGTGCTGGAGCAGGCGGCTGAAGCCCGCCGGGATCGCGACCCAGGGGCTGCGCGCCCGTCCCCCCGCCTCGAGGAGCAGGACCCGGTGCGTCCCGGACTCGGTCAGGCGGTTGGCCAGGACGCAGCCCGCGGTGCCGCCGCCCACGATCACGTAGTCGAACGCGCCGGCCGCGACGGCGTCGATGTCGGTCGGTCCCACGGTGCGCCCCAAGCTCAGTCCCCGGTTCCCGCCTCAGAGGGCGCCCATGTGGCGGGCCATCAGGGCGATCTGACACTCCAGCATCGGCAGGCCCTTCTGGACGCGGCAGCCCGCCCTCAGCGCGGCGGCGAGCAGCGGCGTAATCT
This sequence comes from Methylobacterium sp. 285MFTsu5.1, assembly GCF_000383455.1. Taxonomy (NCBI): domain Bacteria; kingdom Pseudomonadati; phylum Pseudomonadota; class Alphaproteobacteria; order Hyphomicrobiales; family Methylobacteriaceae; genus Methylobacterium; species Methylobacterium sp. 285MFTsu5.1. The sequence goes on from NZ_KB911271.1 coordinate 385,325, forward strand.
CCGGATCCATGATCGCCTCGGCGACGAACTGGCCGGCGTGGAGGGCGCCCAGGTCGAAGGGGGCGGCGTCCTGCGGGCGCATCCCGAGCGACGTGCCGTTGACGAGGAGATCGTGCTCCGCCTGGACGCCTTCGGCCGCGACCGCCAGCCCGGGATAGGCGGCGCGCAGGCGCTCCGCCAGCGCTTGGGCGCGGTCGGCGGTGCGGTTCAGGATCGTCAGGCGGGCGACACCGGCCTCGGCGAGCGCGAAGGCGATGGCGCTCGCCGCGCCGCCGGCCCCCGCCAGCGCCGCGCTCCGGCCGCGCGGCTCCAGGCCCGAGGCGCGCAGCGCCTCGACGAAGCCGATCCCGTCGAGCATCGTGCCGACCATGCGCCCGTCCGCCTCCCGCCGGACGCAGTTGACCGCCCCGATCTGCTCGGCCTCCCGGGTGAGGGCGTCGCACAGGCCGGTCATCGCGGTCTTGTGCGGGACCGTGGCGATGAAGCCGCCGAAATTGCGCAGGTGCCGCAGCCCGTCCATCACGGCGGCGAGGCCGTCCGCCGTCACGTGCAGCGGGACGAGGACGCCGTCCACGCCGTGGCGGGCGAAGAGCGCCCCCATCACCTCGGGCGCCTTCACGTGGTAGATCGGGTCCGCCAGGATCCCGTAGACCCGGGTCCGCCCGGTGATCCCGGCCGCGGTGACCGCGCTGCTCATGGCCGTCCTCCCGTCCATCGCCTGTCCGACCGGTCCCGGCTCACGTCATGTAGAGGCCGCCGGCGACGTCGACGGTCTGGCCGGTGACGAAGCTGGCCTCGGCGGAGGTCAGGTAGAGGGCGAGATCCGCGACTTCCTCGGGGGCGCCGAGCCGGCCCATCGGGGTCAGGCGCACCTGCTCGTCGTTGACGGCGCGGCCCACCGCCCGGACCATCGGGGTCTCGATCCGCCCCGGCGCGATCGCGTTGACGCGGATGCCGAACGGGCCGAGCTCGGCCGCGAGGTGCTTGGTGAGCCCGATCAGGCCGGCCTTCGAGGCCGCGTAGTGGCAGGCGACGATCGGGGAGTGGGTCTTGGCCGCCACCGACGACATGTTGACGATCCAGCCGCGCCCGGCCGGGCACATCGCGGGCGCCAGCGCGCGGACGGTGTTGAACGCCCCCGTCAGGTTGACCGCGACGACGCGGCTCCACTCCGCCGGGTCCATCTCCCAGACCCGGTGGGCCGCCCCGTCGTGCTTGGGCGAGATGCCGGCGTTGTTGACCACCGTGTCGAACGCGCCGCCCATCGCGGCGGCGGCCTCCGACAGGGCCGCCTCGACGGCCGCGTAGTCGGCGACGTCGAGGCGCAGCGGCAGGGCGCGACCGTCTCCGCCCTCGATCGCCGCGACGGTCGCCGCGACGTCGTCCGGGTTCACGTCGGCCACGCCCACCAGGGCGCCCCGCGCGCCGAACCCCTCCGCGATCGCCCGGCCGATCCCGCGGCCGGCCCCCGTGACGAGGACGCGCCGTCCGGCGTGGCTCGCGCGCCGGACGATCGCCTCGGGGTTCGTCTGCCGCTCGGTCATCTCAGATCCCCAGATAGGCGCGTCGGACGTGGTCGTTGTCGAGCAGGGCCGCGGACGCGTCGGCGAGGACGATCTCGCCGTTCTCCAGAACGTAGCCCCGGTCGGCCACCTGCAGCGTGTGGAACACGTTCTGCTCGACGATCAGGACGGTGGCGCCGGTCTTCACGATCCGGTCCACCACCGCGAAGACCTGCGCCACCACGATCGGGGCGAGGCCCAGCGAGGGCTCGTCGAACATCAGGAGCTTGGGACGGGCCATCATCCCGCGGGCGATGGCCACCATCTGCTGCTCGCCGCCCGAGAGGGAGCCGGCATTCTGGTCGAGGCGCTCGCGCACCCGGGGGAACAGGTCGAGCACGTCCGCGAGCGTCTCCGACTGGCGCTCGCGCGCCGCGCGGCGGTAGGCGCCCATCAGCAGGTTCTCCCGCACCGTCATCTCGGGGAAGAGCTGGCGCCCCTCCGGGATCAGGGTGACGCCGCGCGCCACCATCTCGTGGCCCGAGAGCCGGGTGACGTCCTCGTCCTCGAACAGGATCCGGCCGCGGGTGGGCTTCACCAGGCCCGCGATGGTCCGCAGCGTCGTCGTCTTGCCGGCCCCGTTCGCGCCGACGATCGTCACCACCTCGCCGGCGCGCACCTCGAGCGAGACGGCGTGCAGGATGCTGGTCGCGCCGTAACCGGCATCCACGCGCTCAAGCGTGAGCATGGGCGAACTCCTTGCCGAGATACGCCTCGATCACGGCTGCGTCGCGCACCACATCCTGCGGGCTGCCCTGGGCGATGATCTGCCCGGAACTCAGGACGATCACCCGGTCGGAGAGCGCCATCACCGCCTGCATGACGTGCTCGATCGCGATGATGCTGACGCCGGTGTCGCGGATCGACAGCATCAGGTCGATGGCGCGGCGCACGTCGGTCTGGTTGATGCCGGCCATGACCTCGTCGAGCAGCAGCACGCGCGGGCGCATCGCCATCACGCGGGCGACCTCGAGCCGCTTGAGGCCCCCGATGGTGAGGCCGCGCGCCTCGCTCCCGAGCCAGGGCGCGAGCCCCATCCGCTCGGCGGTCTCGCGCGCGACCGCCCGGGCCTCGCGGACGTCGCCGTGGCGGTGGAACGCGCCGACCATGATGTTCTCCTCGACCGTCATGGCCGCGAAGGGCTGCACGATCTGGAAGGTGCGGCCGACGCCGAGCGTCGCGAAATCCGACGGCCGGCCCGGCCGGTGCCACGTCCCGTCCGGCGCGCGGACGCTCACCGTGCCGGCATCGGGCTTGAGGAAGCCCGAGATCATGTTGAAGACGGTGGTCTTGCCCGCCCCGTTGGGGCCGATCAGGCCGAGGATCTCGCCCTCCCGGAGCGTGAAGCCGACATCGTTGGTGACGTGCAGGCCGCCGAAGCGCTTCTGCAGGCCCTCGACCCGGATCAGGTCCGCGCCGACCGGCGGCCGCTCCGGGGCCCGCGGAACGGCCGGAACCGACGCCGCCTGCGCGCCGCGGCCGCCAGCGCGGGCCCGCGCGAAGCGGGACACGAGGCCCATCAGCCCGTTGGGCAGGAACAGGACGACGAGCACCAGAACGAGGCCGTAGACGAGGCCGTGGAGCCCCAGGGCCTTGGCGCCGAGCCAGCCGCGGGCCAGCTCGGTGATCGGCACGAGGAGCAGCGCGCCGAGGAGCGGCCCGAACACCGTGCCGAGTCCGCCGATCAGCGCGAACATCGCGATCTGGATCGACAGGGTCAGCGAGAACATCGCCGCCGGCTCGATGAAGGTCAGGTACATGGCGTGGAAGGTACCGACCATCGCGGTGAGCCCCCCCGACACCGCCACGGCGACGAGCCGCACCCGCACCGTGCGCACGCCCGCGGCGCGCGCGGCCGATTCCCGCTCGCGGGTGGCGACGAGATAGAAGCCGATCCGGTGGCTGCGCATCCACCACGCGACCGCCAGGGTCAGCAGGAGGAGCCCGAAGGCGATGGCCAGCGGCGGCCAGCGATCCCGGAACACCATCCACGTCCAGCCGAACTTCAGCGGGATCATCAGACCGGTAGCGCCGCCGGTCAGGTCCCGGAAATGCAGCGCCAGGACGCGGAAGACTTCGAGGAAGGCGATGGTCGCCAGCGAGAAGAACGGCCCGTGCAGCCGGAAGCACGGGTAGCTGATCGCCAGCGCCACCAGCACGGCGAGGGCGGCGCCGGCCACCATGCCGATCCACGGGCTGATCCCGGCGCCGACGAGCAGCATCCCGCAATAGGCGCCGAGACCGTAGAAGATGCCGTGGCCGAGGGAGAGCTGGCCGGCGTAGCCGCCGACGATGTTCCAGGCGGTCGAGAGCGCGGCGAAGACGCAGATCGTGATGAAGACGTGGTAGATGAACGGGTTGCCGACCGCGACCGGCACCGCCACCAGGGCCGCGAGGACGAGCGCCAGCGCTGCCGCGCCCCGGCGCGGGAAGGCGGACGATGCGGCGGACTGTGCGGCGGACGGTGCGGCTGTCGGGGCCGCGGACGGTGCTGCGGCGAGCGGGATATCGGTCATCGCGGGCTCCCTCACGGCGAGACGTGGGACAGCCGCAGCTGCCGCCCGAAGAGGCCCGAGGGCTTCAGGATCAGGATCGCCAGGAACACGCCGAAGACCGCGACCTCGCGCATGTCGGCGCCGACGTAGAAGCCCGTGACGCTGTCGATCAGGCCGATCAGGATCGCTCCGACGAAGGCGCCGCGGATGGAGCCGAGGCCGCCGAGCACGACGACCACGAAGGCGATCAGCACGAAGTAGGTGCCGCTGTTGGGCGAGGTCGGGTAGAGCGGCGCGATCAGCACCGCCGCCACCCCGACGCAGGCCGCGCCGATGCCGAAGGTCAGGGCGTAGATCCGGTCGACGTCGATGCCCATCAGCTCGGCCGCCGCGCGGTTCTGGGCGACCGCGCGGATCGCCCGGCCCGTGCGGGTGCGCGCCAGGAACATCTGGAGCCCCGCCACCAGCACGATCGCGGATCCGAGGATCACCACCTGCCCGAGCAGCACCCGGACCGGGCCGATCTCCAGCGGCTGGCGCAGGCCCGACGGCGGCGTGTTGGCGATGTCGGCCCCGAAGACGAGGAGGGCGAGGTTGATCAGCACCGTCGACAGGCCCACCGTGGCGAAGATCTGGATGTGATGGTCGCCAGCGGCGAGCAGGGGCTGGATCAGGAACCGCTGGGTGAGGGCGCCCAGCAGGAACAGGACCGGCACGACGAGGATCACCGCCGCGAAGGGGTGCAGCCCGAGCCCGGTCACCGCGAGATAGGTCAGGTACATCCCGACCATCAGGAACTCGCCGTGGGCGAAGTTCACGACCTTCACGATGCCGAAGATCAGGGTCAGCCCGACGCTGACGATCGCGAACAGGCCGCCGAGCATCACCCCGTTGGCGAGCACTTGGAGGAAGACGTCCATCCCCGATCTCCGTGGACCTGCGTGACGGCGGCGCTGTTACCTTCGGAGACCTGCGGTTACTTACGCATCTCCATGGGCGCGACGGCGGCGCTGTCGGGATAGACCGTGACGAGCTTGCCGCCCTGCCACTGCATGCCCATCATCGCGGCGCGCTCATTCTGGTTGTTCTTGCCGAACTTGAACCCGTAGCCGACCGCGGTGACGCCGTCCTTCACGTCGATGGCCTGGACGGCCTTGACGATGGTGTCGGGCTCGAAGCCCTTCGCCTTGCCGATGGCCTCGAGGATGAGCTTGGCGCCGACGTAGTTGTTCAGGGAGTGCCCGGAGCGCGGGGCGCTCCCGTACTTCTTCTGATAGGCCGCGACGAAGTTCTCGATACCGGGCGTGTACTTCGTGTTGACGAGGTACTGTGTGAAATCCGTGTCGAGCACGCCCTCCATGACCTTGTGGCCGACCGCGTCGGCGGTGGGCTGCATCGAGTAGCCGCCGCCGCCGCCGATGATGGCGCCCGGCTTGAAGCCCGCCTCGTTGGCCTGCTGCAGGAACAGCACGGAATCGTTTTGGTAGGACGTCTGGAGCAGGACGTCGATGCCGCGCCCCTTCAGGTCGAGGACGAGGGAGGACATGTCGACCGTCGAGGCGGGGTAGCCCTGCGCGGTCACGACGTTGAGCTTGGCCTGGGCGGCGAACTTCTTCTGGAAGCCCGCCACCGACGTGCCGTAGCTCGAATCCTCGTAGATGATGCCGACCTTCAGGTCCTCGGGCTTCTTGCCGAGCCCGGCGGCGACCTTGTTGACGATCATCTCCACCGCCAGCTTGGCCATGTCCTCGGCCGTCGGGTTGGTGCGGTAGAGATATTGCAGCCCGCGCCCGGTGACCTCCTCGGCCACCGCGCCGAGCTCGAAATACGGGATGCCGGACAGCTCGGCCACCTGGCTCGCGGCGATGGAGCGGGCGGACGAGTAGGAGCCGAAGATCGCCGCCACCTTCTCCAGGGAGATGAGGCGGCGTGCCTCGCCGATCGCCTGGTTGTTGTCGACGGCGTCGCCGCGGGCGAGCACCACCTTCTGCCCCTGGACGCCGCCGGCGGCGTTGATCTCGTCGACGGCGATCTCGACGCCCCGGGCGCTCTCCTCGCCGAGCAGGGCGAGCTGCCCGCTGAACGGGAAGAGCGCGCCGAATTTCACGTCGGCGGCTCGGGCCGTCGTCGGTCCCGCCGCCTGGGCCGCGGCGCCCAGCACGAGGGCGGCGGCGAGTGCACGCGCCAGAACTCTCATCGTTTCCTCCCGTGTCAGTCGTCGACCCGGCGCTTCGCGCGCCTTCCGGTCGGGTCAATCGTCGGCGTCAGTAGGCGAGGGCGTCCTTGCCCTCGAAGCTGGTGATCGGCGGGTAGGCGCGCTGGTCGGTGATCACGTCGATCACCGTCACGGCGCCGCCGGCGAGCGCGTCGCGCAGCGCCGGTGCGAGATCCTCGGGGCGCTCGACCCGCGTCCCGGCACAGCCGCAGGCCCGCGAGATGGCGGCGTGGTCGACCGCCTCGAAGTCGCAGACGTCGGTGAAGTCGCCGAACAGGCTCAGCTCCGCGTGCTTCTGGTAGCCGAGGATCTGGTTGTTCAGGACGACGACGATGACCGGCAGCCGCATGCGCCGCGCCGTCTCCAGCTCCGACCAGACGTGGCCGAAGCCGCCGTCGCCGGTCACGCAGATCACGGGCGCGTCCGGGCGGGCGGCCTTGGCGCCGAGGGCGAAGGGCAGGCCCCAGCCGAGGCCCGCGATGCCGCGCGGCGTCAGGAAGCGCTGGCCGGCCTTCCGCGCCGTCAGGAAGTTGGCGATCCAGATCGAGGCGTAGCTCGCGTCGGCGACGACGACGGTCTCGGCGGTCGTGACCGCGTCGATCTCCGCCATGATCCGCTCCGGCCGGATCGGCGCGGCCTCCATGTCGACGAGGCGGGCCATGTCGCCGGCCTGGGCCTCGCGGGCGCGGGCGATCGTGTCGGCGAGCGGCGCGCGGCGGCCCTCCAATCCCGCGAGGTCGCGCTGCCGGAGCGCCTCGGCGAGGGCGGCGAGGGTCAGCTTGGCGTCGCCGACGAGGCGCAGGGCCTCGTAGTTGCGGCCGACCTCGCCCCCGTCGACGTCGAGATGGATGAAGCGGGCGTCCGCCGGGTAGAGCGACCAGCTGTCAGTGCCGTTCTGGTTGGTGCGGTTGCCGACGAGGAGGACGACGTCGGCCTCCGTGACGAGGCTGCGCAGGTGGGACGAGCGCGCCCGCGGCGACATGAAGTACCCGACGACGCCGACGGAGAGCGGGTCGGTCTCGGCGACGGCCCCCTTGCCCATCACCGTGGTGGCGACCGGCAGTCCGAGACCCTGCAGGGCGGCGAGTTCCGGGTAGGCCCCGGAGGAATGGACGCCGCCGCCCGCGATCACGAGGGGACGCCGCGCGCCGGCGATCAGGTCCGCGGCCTCGGCGATCCGGGCCGGGTCGGCGACCGTGCGGTCGAGGGGGTAGGTGCCCAGGATCGCCGACCGGCGCGGCGCGGCGGCCTCGAAGTCCGGCCGCTCGTCGAGGAGGTCCAGGGGCACCAGCAGCACCGCCGGCCCGGGCCGCCCGGAGGCCGCGACCGCGAAGGCCATGTCGACGTAGTCGTCGATGCGCTCGGCGACCGCGACCCGGCGGACCCACTTGGCGACGCCCGCGAACAGGGCGAGGTGGTCCAGTTCCTGGAAGGCGTTCCGGTCGGTGAAGCGGCGGTGGACGTCCTGGACGATCGCCACGACCGGAATCGAGGCCTTCAGGGCTTCCGCGAGGCCCGGCACCAGCAGGCTCGCGGCGGGACCGTTCTGGGCCGCGACCACCGCGACCCGGCCGGAGATCCGCGCGTAGGCGTCGGCCATGGCGGCGCCCGCGTTCTCGGTGCGGTAGCCGATCTGGCGGATGCCGTGGTGCGGCGCGGCCAGGAACAGCGCCGAGGGGATGCTCTGGCCGAACACGTCGCGGACGCCGTGCCGGTGGAGCGCGGCCGCGAGGGCGTGGGCACCGGTCATGTTGGCGCGCTCGGACATCTCGGACATCAGCGGCTCCCGTGCGCGGCGTCGCCCATCGACAGGACGATCTTCCCGATATGCTGGCCCGCATCCATGCGGGCATGGGCCTCCGCGACCCGCTCGAACGGGAACACGGAATCGATCGGCGGCCGCGCGCGGCCCGCCGCGAGCAGCGGCAGGACGTGCTCGGCGAGGGCTTCGGCGAGGCGCGCCTTCAGGGCCACCGGCCGGGCGCGCAGCGTCGAGCCCGTGAGCGTCACCCGCTTCATCAGCAGCGGCTGGAAGTCGATCTCCGCCACGCGCGAGCCCTGCTGGAAGGCGATCTGCGCGATGCGCCCGTCGACCGCCACGGCATCGAGGTTGCGGGCGATGTAGGGGCCGCCGACCATGTCGAGGATCACGTCGGGCCCGCTCCCGCCGGTGGCGGCCTTGGCCGCGGCGACGAAATCCTCCCGCCGATAATCGATGGCCGCGTCCGCGCCGAGCGTCAGGCAGGCCGCGCATTTCTCGGGCGAGCCCGCGGTGACGATCACCCGGGCGCCCCGGGCCTTCGCCAGCAGGATCGCCGTGGTGCCGATACCCGAGGAGCCGCCGTGGATCAGGAGGCTCTCGCCCGCCTGCAGCCGGGCGCGCTCGAACACGTTGCTCCAGACGGTGAAGTAGGTCTCGGGGATCGCCCCCGCCTCGACCGCCGGGAGGCCCTCCGGCACGGGCAGAGCGACCGCCTCGTCGACGACGGCCCACTCGGCGTAGGCGCCGCTATGGACCAGCGCCATCACCCGGTCCCCGGTCCGGAAGCGGCCCGCGCCGGGCCCGAGCGCCTCGACGATCCCGGCGAGTTCGAGCCCGAGCACGTCCGAGGCGCCGGGGGGCGGCGGGTAGCGGCCCTCGCGCTGCATCACGTCCGGACGGTTGATGCCCGCGGCCTCGACGCGCACGAGCACCTGGCCCTGTCCCGGCTCCGGGCGCGGACGCTCGACGATCCGGAGGACCTCGGGACCGCCCTGTCCGTCGGCGATCACGGCTCGCATGCCCATGCTCATCGCTCCGTTTCCCGGCTCGCCGCCGCTTCCGGGAGAAGCAGCACCTTCATGGCCTGCCGGCTGCGCGCCAGCTCGAACGCCGCCCCGGCTTCCGCGAGGGGGCGGCGGTGGGTGATCAGCGCCGCCAGCGTCCCGGCATGCGCCGCGAGGAGCGCGAGCGCGGCGTCGAAGGCGCGGGCCGTCGTGTCGTGGGCCGCGCGCAGCTGCTGCTTGCTGCGCACGAAACCCGTCAGGTCGAGGTCGAGGGAGCCGGAATGGATGCCGGCCACCACCATCACGCCGCCCGAGCGCAGGACGGCCAACCCGTCACTGACCGACCGGGCGGAACCGGTCGCCTCGACCACCCGGTCGGCCTCCCCGTCGAAGGTGCGCCGGACGGCGTCGTCCAGGCCGATGTCGGCGAGATCGACCGTGTGGCGGATGCCGATCCGCCGGGCGAGGTCGAGGCGCGCGGCGTCGTCGAGCCCGGCGAGCAGCACGTCCGCGCCCCGCTGCTGTGCCACGAAGGCGATGCAGAGGCCGATCGGGCCCGGCCCGAGCACCGCCACGCGGTCGCCGGGACCGACCTCCGCGACATCCACCGCGTTGACCGCGACCGCAAGCGGCTCCGCCAGGGCCGCGACGGTCAGCGGCAACCCGTCCGGCAGGCGGCGGCAATTGTCGGCCGGGACGACGACCTGCTCGGCGAAGGCCCCGTCGGCGTGCAGGCCGACGATGCGGCGGCCCTGGCAATCCTGCGGCCGCGCGGCGGCGCAGGCCGCGCAGGCGCCGCACGGCACCGTCGGCCAGCAGGTGACTCGGTCGCCGACCGCGAGCGCGGTCACGCCGTCCCCCACCGCCCGGACCGTCCCGGAGAACTCGTGACCGAGAGTGACCGGCATGAACGCGGTCATGAACCCGTAGCCCGGGGTCCACTCGAAGGCGTGGATGTCGCTGCCGCAGATGCCGGCCGCGGCGACCGCGACGGTGACGCGTCCCGTGCCCGGGGCAGCGGGCGCATCGACGTGGACGAGGTCCGCCCCGAAGGCGGCGGTCGCCTTGCGTAACGCAAGCATTTCCGTCCCCTGTCTCCCGCCGAGCCTGCCGGCCCGGCGGCCTGCCTCGCGGCACGTGCCGTCGACGCTAGGCGTAATTTGTTATAACAAACATCGGACGAAGGGGAGGAATATGTCAAGCGCTTCGGCGTCCGAACCGGAAACAGGCGATATCGTGCCGGACTGGGTCCGTCCGATCGTCAAGGAGAGCCTGAGCGAGCGGGCCTACCGCGAGCTGCGCGTCGCGCTGATGCGCGGGCAGTTGCGACCCGACACGCGCCTGCGGCTCCGGCCGATGTCGGCCCGGTTCGGCATCAGCGCGACCCCCATGCGCGAGGCCCTTCTCAGGCTCGTCGCCGAGAAGGCCCTCGCCCTCGACGCGCGCGGCAGCGTCGTCGTGCCCCGCCTGACCCTGGATCAGCTCCTGGAGATCCGGGCGATCCGCACCGATCTCGAGGGGCGTGCCGCCGCCGCTGGGGCAGCCAGCCGCGCGGCCGAGGTCGACGACCTCGAGGCGATCCACGCGCAGATCTCGCACTGTCACGCGAGCCGCGACTTCGCGCGGGCGGTGAACCTCAACACCGAGTTTCACCTGACGCTGTGCAGGCTCGGACAGATGCCGATCCTGTACGAGATCGTGGAGTTGCTGTGGGTGCGCTGCGGCCCGATCCTGTCGCACCTCTACGATGACGGCGTCCCCGACTGGGAGCCGCACCCCCATCGCCGCATCATCGACGCCCTGCGCCGCGGTGACCCGGAGGCGGCCCGGGATGCCGTGCGCGAGGACATCGAGCGCGGCGGGAGCGGCCTGTTCGCGCATGTCCGCGCGGCCGCCACAGGGTGATGACCGGCTCGCGGAGAGTCCATGAGCGATCGATCGATGGCCGAAGCAACGAGCCGACCTCGGCGGCCACGGCCCCAAAGGCGCCGGCGTCGATTGGCCCGCGGTTGCGGAACGCCGGAGCTCGATTATCGTGCGCCCATGCGCGCCGATCTCGCCGTCCTCGCTCTGGTCTTCGCCGCCACGGGCGCGCGCGCCCAGCAGCAGCTTCCGACCGTCCCGGAATTGCTGACGGCCGAGGCGAACGCCGCACGCGCCTGCGAGAGCACCGGCGATCCCGCCATCACGCGTGAGCAGTGTCGGCTGCGCGATCGGCTGAGCGGACGCTTGGCGCAGGCGGGCTATTGCTGGGGCCGCAAGGGGCAGGCGGACGAGAAGAAGGAATGGCACGCCTGCCAGCCGGACTCGATCTACGAGGATGATATCGAGGCCGTGCAGCGCTGAGCGGCAGGCTTCGTCGTCGAACGCGGCCCGCCACCCGAAGGTCTGTACACCGGGCTACAGCAGGACACCGTTCCGCAGAATCGACGGCGCTGTGCGCGAGTCGTAGCTGTGGTGCTGCGCGGCGTTCACGGAGCCGCCGGCATCGAACTGGACGCATCACCTGAACGCCCGCGTTTCAACGTCCATCCGAGGAACAGAATTAACATTGCTCGCACGATCGAACCGATGAACAAATCTTGATCTCAATAAACTGTCGTTTTTCTCAAAAAACCAGATCCTACGGCGTGAAATTTTCACGGTATCGCCGTCTCGAAGGACATGAAAATTCTTGAAACGCTCATGCGGAGTGTTAGACCGCCATCGTCGCTCGAGACTCCGACTACGATACGGTCGCCATCGATGATTCACACGATCAAAGGTAGGCTTTTCGCGCTTCTCGGGGTGCTGGGTACACTCCTCGTAGGATCAGCAGCGCTCAGCAATTACGCGCTCTACAGAGATTTCCGGGGCCTCGAATCGATCTACGCTGACAGGGTCATGCCGCTCAGCCAGTTCGGCGCGATGCGCGATGCCTTCGATGCCATGCTGACCGCGACGCGGGATTTCGAGTTCCACGCGATTCAGGCGTCCGAAGCCGTGACGATCCTCGATCGCCAGCTGGCACGGGCGAAGGAAGCCTGGTCCGCCTACCTGACCACGTACCTCACGCCCGAGGAGGCACAGCTCGTCGCGAGCCTGACGACGCGATTCGATCGGGACGTGGCGATCGTCACCGACCTCGTCCGCGCCTTGACGAAGGGGGACCTCGACGCTGTGACCGCGACCCGGATCGATCTGCTCCGCGCGATGGGTCCGACGACGGCGGCCATCGGCGAGTTGTCCGACCTGCAGGTCCGCGAGGCCCGCGCCGAGTTCGAACGCGCGGACGCGATGGCGCGGCGCCTGCGAATCCTGCTCTTCGCGACACTCGCCGGGGCCGCGCTCGCGGTCGGGTACGGCATCCGCGTGATCCTCGTCCAAGTCACCCGCCCGATCGCGCGGACCACGGCAACGATGACCCGTCTCGCCGCGGGCGACCTCGACGTGCGGATCGACGGTGCGGACCGCGGCGACGAGATCGGCGCGATGCTCAAGGCTGTCCAGGTCTTCAAGGACGCGCTCGTCGCGAAGCGCGCGACGGATGCCGCCGCCGCCAACGAGGCGGCCGCGAAGGCGCGCCGCGCCGAGACGTTGGACAGCGCCACCGCGGCGTTCCGTGCCCGGATGGATCGCCTGACCGAGGCGCTGTCCGCCAGCGCCTCGTCCATGGAAGCCGCCGCCGCGACGATGGACCGGAGCGCCGGCGAGACCGCGACGCAGCTGCTCCAGGTGTCCTCGGCGGCCGAGCAGACAGCGGTCAACGTTCAGACCGTCGCGGCGGCCGGCGAGGAACTGGCCACGTCGATCGGGTCCATCAACGGCCAGATCACGCGCTCCTCGGACATGGCCCGGCGCGCGGCCACTGAGGCGTCGAGACGAACACCCTCGTGATGAGCCTCGCCGACGGCGCCGAGCGGATCGGGACCGTGGTCAGCCTGATCGCCGGGATCGCCGCGCAGACGAACCTGCTCGCGCTGAATGCCACCATCGAGGCGGCCCGCGCCGGGGAGGCGGGACGCGGCTTCGCCGTCGTCGCCACCGAGGTCAAGGCGCTGGCGGCGCAGACCGTCCGGGCGACCGAGACGATCTCCGAACAGGTCGCGACCATTCAGAAGGAGACCCACCGCGCGGTCGACGTCATCCAGGCGATCACCGCCGCTGTCCTGGACCTTCGGACCATCGCCACGGGCGTCGCGGCCGCGATGGAGGAGCAGGAGGCGGTGACGCAGGAGATCGTGCGGAACGTCAGCCAGGCCGCCGACGGCACCCAGGCGGTCACGGTCACGATCGGGCGCATCACGCAGGCCGCGGGCGAGACCGGCCGGACCGCGGCCGCGGCCCTGGACGCGGCCACCGCCCTGTCGCGACAGTCGGAGACCCTGAACGCGGCGGTCGCGGAGTACCTGGCAGCGGTGCGGGCCGCCTGAGGCGACACGCTCAGCGGCCGGGCGATCCGGGGAGCGGTGGCAGCCGCATCAGGGGCTCGCCGACCCGCAGGATCGATCCGACGGCGAGCCCGGGGCAGAGCGTGAAGCCCGGAGGCGTCAGCACCACGATGGTGGAGCCGTGCTCGAACCAGCCCATCTCGGCGCCCTTCGCGAGGCGCGCCGCGGTGGGCAGGGTCCGTCCGCCCGTCTCGCGCAGGGCGAGACCCTCGGGCAGGAAGCCGAGCCGCAGCCCGGCAACGAGGATGGCCGCCACCGGCACCAGCGTCACCGCGTGGCCGCCCTCCGCGAGGCGCAGGCGCAGGACGGCGCGCTCGTTCCGGCAGAACAGCGCCTCGACGCGTTTCAGGGCGATCGGATTCACGTTCCAGGTGTCGCCCCAGATATGGCGCACCGACTCGACCCGCAGGTCGTGCGGCGCGTGGAATCGGTGATACATCCCGGCCGTCAGGCGCAGGGTGGCGTAGCTGCCGCCCTCGTGGGCGCGCGCCAGCGCGACATCCCCGCCGAGCAGGTCGGCGAGCGGGTAGGACAGGCCCTTGATCTGGAACAGGCGTCCGGCCTCGATGCGCCCATGGGCCCCGAGGATCGCGTCGCTGGGGCTCGTGAGCACGGCCGGATCGGCCGCGATCGGCCGGGCACCGGGGCGCAGGGCCCGCACGAAGGCGGCGTGGAGGCTGGGGAAGTGCGTCTCCCGCGCGTCGCGGAGGTCGACGTCGCAGAACAGCCGCCAGGTCGATATCGAGAGGTCGCGGATCAGCGGCTGCTCGATCCGGCTGAACCAGCCCATGAAGCGGGTGGCGAGACGGCGCGGCAGGCGGTTCGTCAGCAGGAAGTTGAGATCCTCCTGCGCCCCGACACGCGCCAGAACCGTCCGCAGCCGGGATCCGGAAACCGTCATCATGCCGTGAACCGCCTCCGGTAGGGCGCGGGGCGATGTCCGCGCTCCTCGTCACCCTGTCCGCCACCACCGTCGCCGCGGTGCTCGCCCTGCCGCGGGCGGCCGAGCGCCTGCAGCTCTCCCGGGCGAAGCATCGCTCGCTCACCGGCCACGCCCGCATGGCCCGGCGCGTCGCCGGGCTGATCCCGAACTACGCCTACTCGGAGCGCGCCTTCTTCCGGTCGGACGATCCGGACGAGGCGGTGGCGCGCCGGCGCGAGGCCGGCTTCGCGCGGCTCTCCGACCTGTTCCGGGCGCGCTTCGCCCGGACACGCGCCGAGACCGAGGCGGTCCGCGACGGGCTCTCGGATCTCCAGTTCACCGGGCTCTACCGGGTGCCGTTCCAGTACGCCCGGCACGTGCGCGCCCATCTCGGCACCGGCGCCTTCGCGGCCGCCGCCGCCGGCGTCACCGTCACGGACCTCGACGGCAACGTCTTCTACGACCTCGCCGGCTCCTACGGCGTGAACCTGTTCGGCGTCGATTTCTATCGGGCCTGCCTGGAGGAGGGCGCGGCGCGGGTCTCGGCCCTCGGTCCCGTGCTCGGGCCGCTCCACCCGGTCGTCACCGGCAACGTCGCGCGGCTGAAGGCGATCTCGGGCCTCGACGAGGTCTCGTTCCACATGTCCGGGACCGAGGCGGTGATGCAGGCCGTGCGGCTCGCCCGCTACCACACCGGCCGCCGCCGGATCGTCCGCCTGTGCGGCGCCTATCACGGCTGGTGGGGCGAGGTGCAGCCGGGCATCGGCAACCCGGTCCCGACCCGCGACACGCTCACCCTGGCCGACATGTCCGAACGGACGCTGCGGGTGCTCGCCGGCCGCCGCGACGTCGCCTGCGTCCTGGTCAACCCGCTCCAGGCGATGCACCCGAATGCCGGCGCGCCGGCCGATTCCGCGCTGGTCGACAGCGGCCGCAGGGCGTCCTTCGACCGCGCCGCCTACACCAAGTGGCTCCACGACCTCCGGGCGGTGTGCAGTGCCCGCGGCATCGTGCTGATCCTCGACGAGGTCTTCCTCGGCTTCCGGCTCGCCCGCGGCGGCGCGCAGGCGTATTTCGGCCTGCGCGCCGACATGGTCACCTACGGCAAGACCCTGGGGGGCGGCCTGCCGGTCGGCGTCCTCTGCGGGCGCGCCGACCTGATGCGCCGGTACAGGGAGGACCGGCCCGTCGACATCTGCTTCGCGCGGGGCACCTTCAACGCCCATCCCTACGTGATGGGAGCGATGGGCGCGTTCCTCGACCGGCTGGACAGCCCGGCGGTGGCCGCACTCTACGCCGACCTCGACGCGACCTGGGACGCGCGCGCACGTCACCTGAACGCCCGGCTGGCGGAGGCCGGCCTGCCGGTGCGGGTCGCCAACATGTCGACGGTGTGGACGGTCCTGTACACCGAGCCGTCGCGCTACAACTGGATGCTGCAATTCTACCTGCGCGCCGAGGGGCTGGCCCTGTCGTGGGTCGGGACCGGCCGGATGATCTTCAGCCTCGCGTACGACGACGCGGCCTTCGAGGCCGTGGCGACGCGCTTCGAGGCGGCGGCGCGGGCCATGCGGGCGGACGGCTGGTGGGACGGCGGCGCGCCGAGCGACAGGGCGATCCGCCGGTCGATCCTGCGGGAGGTCGCGGCCATCCGTCTGGGCGGCCTCGGGGCCCGCCTGGGCCTGCGGGCACCGGATCAGGGTTGATCCGGCGCGCCGGGGAACGGGCCCGGCGCGCGCCCCCCGCTCAGGCGCCGCGCTCGTGCGGCTCCCGCTCCTCGACCAGCTCGCCGTGCAGCAGGGCCAGCGGCGCCTTGTGGTAGAGCTTGATGTCGTGGAACGGGTCGGTGAGGATCTTGGTCACCCAGACGAGGCCGGTCTGGACGTCGCGCTGGACGAAGAGCTGCACCATCCGGAACAGCAGGCCGGCGAGCGCCAGCCACAGCCAGATCCAGCCGACGTTGCGGATCAGGTCCGCGGTGCTCTGGTGCGGCGCGATCAGGCCGAACAGGCTCGGGTCGAAGTAGAGCGGCAGGGGCGACAGGGCCCAGATCGCCAGGAGCACGACCTTCCGCTGCAGGTTGTAGCCGACCTTGATCTCCTCCTTGTGCTCGTGGGTCGCGTCGTTGACGTGGTCGTAGCCCTTGGGCTCGAAGAACAGGTGGCCGGCCTGCCGCGAGGTCATCGCCACCAGCCAGCCGATCAGGGCCGCCGTGGCCGGATCCCTGAACGCCAGGGCGTAGGCGACCAGGAAGCTGATCGCGCTCACCACGTGCAAGCTCTGATTGACGCGGTTGTGGTGATAGTAGCGGTGGTCGTCCCAGCGCTGAACGCGCAGTGCCTCCCGAAAACTCGCCATGATGTGGGTCCCCGATCGATGGTGGTGGGTTGGTCGAAGCTGTTGCGCGTTCAGGCGGCGCGCTTGCGCAGGCGCAGCAGGGAGAAGTGGCCGAGCGGCGGGAGCGCCCGGCGCTCGACGATCTCCACCGGCGCGCCGGCGGCCCAGGCCGCGTAGCGCTCCCAGGCGAACTCGGTCCGCCATCCGAGGCGGCTCGTCACCGGAGCGAGGGTGCGCTCCACCGCGCGCCGCAGGCCGGCCTCGGCGCCGATCCGCGTGGTGATCACGATCTCGCCGCCGGGGCGCAGCACCCGGGCGAACTCGTCCAGCGCCGCCTCGGGATTGGGGACAGCCGTGACGACGTACTGCGCCACCACCACGTCGAAGGCGGCGTCCGGGAAGTCGAGCTGCTCGGCGTCCATGACGGCGAGGCGCTCCACGTTGCGCAGACGCAGCCGCGCCACGCGCTGACGCGCCTTCTCGAGCATGGGGGCCGAGATATCGATGCCGACGATGCTGCGGGCGCGCCTGTAGGCCGGCAGCGACAGGCCGGTGCCGACGCCGACTTCCAGGATGCGGCCGCCGATCCGTTCGGCGGCGGCCGCCGCCAGGGTACGGCCCTGCGCGAAGACGGGCCCGAAGACCAGATCGTAGACCGGGGCCCAGCGGCCGTAGGCCTTGGCGACGCCGTCGCGGTCGAGATCGGGCCCGAGCGTGCCCGCGCGCGAGGAACCGGTGTCGTGCATTCCGAGGGCCATGGGCGTCCTGTCTCGTTGTCGGCTAGGTCGGCCCGACGGCTCGCCTCGACCGTGGGCTGCAGGTCTGAGGCAGGCGTTCACCAGCTCAGTTCGCGTCACCGCGCGTCCGTCGGTCAGACCAAGATCCAGCCAAGGGCTCGCGCTTGTCCGCCTCGAGAGCGCCGAGCGGCGTCGCGACAAGGCAGGGGGCGGTCACAATGGGCGAGGGAGGCGGGATCTCGATCGTGCCACGCCGCCCGGATCATCAACGACCCCACCCCGCCTCTCCGCAGAAGTCTTTCCGCCGGCAAAGCTATGTCGTTCGTTTGACAAGCTTGTGACATGTCCGTCAAACACGCCAACGGCCATTCCATTTGCTGGCAAAATACTGATGTGCCACGCGTCACATCTATGCACGAGGGGTGATATGCGACCCTTCGAGCTACCTGATCTTGCCCGGTGACGAACGCCTCGGCCGCGCATCGGCCGCGCGTCGGCTTCTCGCACACGCGGTGTTCACGATGCTCCGAAGACCCTGCCGTTGCGGTCTCGTCGCAGATCCCGAGATGCGCGATGATTTGAGGGCGGGAAGCCTGCAGGTCGCGCCTTCGACATTTTCTCGCCCTGATATCGACGAGATGTGACCCGGTATCCCCAGCAGGACAGGGCGCGACGACGCGCCGAAGGAGTGTTTCGCGTGATCGAGAATTTGCGGCGTCAGACCATCGCGGTCGCGGCCTTCGCCGGGATCGCTCTCAGCGCCGGGCAGGCGCAGGCCGCGCAGTGCGGCAACACCGCGGCCGGCTTCGATGCGTGGAAGCGGCAATTCGCCGAGGAGGCGCGCGGCCGGGCCAGCGCGGCCAGCCTCGCGGCGCTGCAGAACACAACCTACTCGACCGCCACCATCTCGGCGGACCGGGGGCAGCACAGCTTCAAGCTGTCGCTGGAGCAGTTTCTCGCCAAGCGCGGCGGCCCGACCATCGTCAAGCGGGGCCGCGCGCTGAAGCAGCAGAACGCGGCCCTCTTCGACTCGATCGAGCAGCGCTACGGCGTTCCGCCGGGCCCGCTCCTGGCGATCTGGGGCATGGAGACCGGCTTCGGCGCGGTGCGCGGCAACGTCAACACGCTCTCCGCGGTGGCGACGCTCGCCTACGATTGCCGGCGTTCCGAATACTTCACGGACCAGCTCTACGCTGCGCTGACCCTGGTCGATCGCGGGCTCCTGACACCGAATACCCGCGGCGCGGCGCACGGTGAGGTCGGGCACACCCAGTTCCTGCCGAAGAACGTGCTGGCCTACGGCACCGGCGACCTCAACAACGTCGGCGCCGCCCTGTCGTCCACGGCCAATTTCCTCAAGGCGCATGGCTGGCGGGCCGGCGCCGGCTACCAGCCCGGCGAGCCGAACTTCGCGGCGATCCAGGGCTGGAACGCGGCGCCGGTCTACGAGAAAGCGATCGCCATTCTCGGGCGCCAGATCGACAACAATTAGCAGTATCTCGGCCTCGAATAGACCGAGACGTATTGCGAGAACTGCGGCGGCGCGCCCGAAAATGGTCCCGATCGAGCCAAGATCGACCATCGCATCGCCCCAGAAAAGCCGGCCCGACCCCGCTGTCTCACGCTGAGCGGGGCCGGTCCGCCCGCCGCGGATCCGTATCCTGTGCGGAAGGCGGCAGCCGGCAAGCCCCGCCTCGCGACGAGGAGCATGGGCAACCGCGATGGCTGTCGAATCCGTGCCGCTGGACGGCCTCAAGACCCGGAACGCGCGCAGCACTTGGCTCGCGCCCCTGACGGTGCTCACCGGCGCGGTGACGCTCGCCGCCCTCGGGGGCAGCGTCCTGCATCGCGCCCCGGTCCCGATAACCGGCATCGAGAACGCCCGGACGGAAGCGCCGGTGCCCGCACCGTCCGCGGAGGACAGGGCCGAGACCGCCGCCGCCGAGCCGGAGGCCGCCGAATCGCCCGAGCCCGGTCGCGACGCCCTCGGCAATTCGCAGTCACGATGGGCCTGGAATCAGATCGCCCCACCCTCGCTGACGCCCGAACCCGTCCCCGAAAGCGCCGATGCCGGCGCCGACGCGCAGCCCGGAACGCAGGTCACCGAGACACCGCTCAGCGCGATGGTGGTCCCGCTGCCGATCCCCCGTCCGCCCGAGTTCCGCGGGCCCGCGGGCACCGCACTCGCCCGGCGGTCCGACCGGCGCATGGCGCGCCGCGAGATGCCGCAGGCGGCTCAGCCTATCCCCCAACCCGAAGAGCGCTCGTTCATCGAGAAGCTGTTCGGCATCGAGCGCGGACCGGCGCTGGCCTACACGGCGCTCGAGAGCAAGCCGGCTGACGTCGCGCCGCCGCAGCAGCGCGTCTCGCCGCCGCTGGCCCCGGCCCGGGATCCGGGCCCCTCGGCCGGCATCGCGGTCTACAACATCGCAGCCCGGACCGTGACCCTTCCGAACGGCGAGCGCCTGGAGGCGCATTCCGGCCTGGGCGAGGGGCTGGACGAGCCGCGCCTCGTCAACGTCCGGATGCGCGGCCCGACTCCGCCCGGCACCTACGATCTCACCGAGCGCGAACGGCCCTTCCACGGCGTGCGGGCGATCCGCCTCACGCCGGTCGGCGGCAACGAGGCGGTCTACGGCCGTGTCGGCCTGCTGGCACACACCTATATGCTGGGCCCGCGCGGCGACTCGAACGGCTGCGTATCGTTCCGCGACTACGACCGGTTCCTCCAGGCCTTCCTGCGCGGCGAGGTTCAGCGGCTGGTGGTCGTCAGCGGCACGCAGGACCCGCTGCCGAGCCTCGCCGCCGGCACGGTCACGACCCGCATGGCCCGCAACGGCGGCTGACGACGGCTCGCCCGCGGCAACGGCCGCAAGCGCGCAGACGGTCTACCAGCACTGCTCGCGCGGCGCTTGGAACGCGCCGTGCCGGCCCGCAGAACGCGGTGGCGGCGCGTTCCGGCGCCGCGACACGCGAGTCCCCGGTCCAGACCATGCCCGCACAACGATCGGCCGCCGCGGCCGTCCGAATCCTCCTGGCGCTCTCCGGTGTCCTGGCGGCCGACTTGGCCTGGAGCGCCTCCGCGCCGGACCGCGTCGGCGCGGCGGTGGTCGGGGCGCGCTTGGCGGACCGGATCGTCGGCACCTGGGAACTCGTCTCCTACAAGGTCGAGGACAAGGAGACCGGCACGCTCGTCGACGCCATGGGCGGCACGCCGCGCGGTCGCGTCATCTTCACCAAGGACGGCTGGGTCGCCTTCAACCTCGAGGGCAGCGCCCGCACGCCGGCGACCACCGACGCCGAGCGGGCCGCGCTGATGAAGACCCTCGTCGCCTATATCGGCCGCTACCGGATCGAGGGTGACCAGTGGGTCACCAGCGTGCAGACCGCGTGGGCGCCCGAATGGGTCGGCACCGAGCAGCGCCGCACCATCCATATCGACGGCGACTACGCCGACGTCACGACTCCCTGGCGCGTGATGCCCAACTGGGATGACGGCCGCCTGTCGCGCAGTATCATCCGGTTCAAGCACATCCCGTAGCGGCGCGCCTTCGCCACGCCGTCGCGTCGAGCGACGGACCGGGCGACGGACCGGGCGACCGATCGCGGCCAGTCTATCGGCGGGTCGCCGCCATGCGCGCCGGTCGTCGCGACGGACTGACAGGATGGCGGCGATTGCAACCCTGGCAGTAATTGTCCTTTCAGGCCCCGTCCTCTATGAGGCCACCATCAATCTGCTGAGCCAAGCCAGCCAGCATCTTCCCGCCCACCCGGCAATCGCGCCACCGCGCGAGCGAGGTCTTGAACCGGTGATCCGTTCTCCGGCGAGATCGCGCGCCTAGGCGGAGGGAAGGCCTCTGCGTCGCGCGAGCGCGCCCCGTCGTCCCACGATCCGTGCGGCTCGGGGACGACGGACGCGATGCGGGCCAGGGCAGGACCGTCGTGCCGGGTTGAGCGAGACCGCGAGCGTGCCGCGACGGGAACGGGGAAACGATCCGGAAGGCCGGACGGGCGGGATTCGCGCCCGTCGCATCGAGTGTCTTCCGTACGCGCGGCGGCCGATCGGGCCGTGCGGTACGCAAAAGCGGGATCTGCCCATGCGTGGCGACGACGAGACCCAACACCGGCGCGACCGCCGGGCCGCGGACGTGCTGCCCCTGAGCCGGCGGCGGCTCCTCGGCACGGCCGCCACCGGCCTAGCGCTGGCGGCCCTGCCGGGCGCGCTGGCCCTGGCCGAGGGCGCGGACAGCAAGGTCGACGTGCTGCTGATCGGCGGCGGGATCATGAGCGCGACGCTGGGCGTCTGGCTGAACGCGCTGGAGCCGAACTGGTCGATCCAGATGGTCGAACGGCTGGATCAGGTCGCCCTCGAGAGCTCGAACGGCTGGAACAACGCCGGCACAGGACACTCGGCCCTGGCGGAGCTGAACTACACGCCCGAGAAGAAGAACGGGCAGATCGAGATCGCCAAGGCGGTGGAGATCAACGAGGCGTTCCAGGTGACCCGGCAGTTCCTAGCCCATCAGGTCAGGACCGGCGTGATGACGGACCCGCGCGCCTTCATCAACTACACGCCCCACATGAGCTTCGTCTGGGGCGACGACAACATCGCCTACCTGAAGAAGCGCTGGGAGGCCCTGAAGGCGAGCCCGCTCTTCGCCGGCATGGAGTACTCGGAGGATCCCGAGCAGCTCCGCAAGTGGGTGCCGCTGATGATGGAGGGCCGCGACCCGAAGCAGAAGGTCGCCGCGACTTGGTCGCCGCTCGGGACCGACTGCGAGTGGGGCGAGGTGACCCGCCAGTACGTCGCCCACCTGAAGAAGCAGCCGAGCTTCAACCTCCGGCTCTCCACCGAGGTCGAGAGCATCACCAAGAACGGCGACGGCTCGTGGCGGGTGACCGCCAAGAACCTGAAGGACGGGACGCGCCGGACGACCGACGCCAAGTTCGTGTTCATCGGCGCGGGCGGCGGTGCCCTGCACCTCCTGCAGAAATCCGGCATCCCCGAGGGCGACGAGTATGCCGGTTTCCCGGTGGGCGGCTCGTTCCTGATCAACGACAATCCCGACGTCGCCACGCTCCATCTCGCCAAGGCGTACGGCAAGGCGTCCGTAGGCTCCCCGCCGATGTCGGTGCCGCATCTCGACACCCGCGTGATCAACGGCAAGCGCGTGATCCTGTTCGGGCCGTTCGCGACCTTCTCGACCAAGTTCCTGAAGGAGGGCTCGTACTTCGACCTCCTCAGCTCCACGACCACCAGCAACATCTGGCCGATGATGAAGGTCGGCGTCGACGAGTTCCCGCTGGTCGAGTACCTGGCGGGGCAGCTGATGCTGTCGGACGACGACCGGATCGCGGCGCTGCGCGAGTACTTCCCGAAGGCCAAGAAGGAGGAGTGGCGCCTCTGGCAGGCGGGGCAGCGGGTGCAGATCATCAAGCGCGACCCGAACAAGGGCGGCGTGCTGAAGCTCGGCACCGAGATCGTCAACGCCAGGGACGGCAGCATCGCGGCTCTCCTCGGGGCCTCGCCCGGCGCCTCCACGGCGGCGCCGATCATGCTGCAGGTGCTGGAGAAGGTCTTCGCCCAGAAGGTCGCCACGCCGGAATGGCAGGCGAAGATCCGGGAGATCGTGCCGAGCTACGGCACGAAGCTCAACGACGATCCCGACCGCGTCGCGCGCGAGTGGGCCGACACGAGCGCGCAGCTCCAGCTCCCGACCCCGCCGCAGATCGACCGGGCCGTGCTGAAGCCGGTCTCGACCGGCAGCACCGTGCTGAACAGCAGCGCCACGCCGGTGAAGGAGCCGGTCCACGACCTCGCGCCGTGAGCGGCGCGTCCCGGGGCGCCGACGGTCGCGCGCCCCGGGAGCGCGTCGGTGCTCAGAGCCCGACCCGACCCAGGGCCGGCAGCTTGAGACCGGGCCGGCGCAGGTCGATCCCGGCGACGCCGCCGAGCAGGTTCAGCTCCAGGCCCTCGACCCAGCCGAGGGTTACCCCGGCATAGCCGCCGAGGTTGATGCGGATCCCGGTCCGCGACGGCGTCAGGCCGATCCAGCGCCCGTCATAGGGGAAGTCCTTGCCGATCGCGGTGGTGGGCAGGCTCTCGCGGATCTCCGGCACCGCCGCCATGACGGCGGCCACGAAGGTGTTCGAGTTCGGGCCGGGCCACACGACGTAGTCGCCGGGCCGGCTGAACCGGTATTCGGCCACGGCCTGCCGGATCCGCGGGAGCATCGCCTCCGCCTCGGCGCCGTCGGCCGCGAACACCACCGTCGGCGGGTTCCCGAACCAGCGTCCGTCCGGCACGAACCGGTCGATCCAGATCGGCTGGCCCCAGGCCGTGTAGTCGAACCGGCTGTAGGCGCGGGCGCCGCGCTCCTTGACGACGATCCAGCTGTGCGTGGCCACGATGCCGCGCCAGCTCACGGTCCGCGCCGAGAAGATGCGCAGCACGGCGCCGGGATGCGCGTCCGCGCGCGGCAGCAGGCCGGCGCTGGATCGATCCGCCAGACGCCAGTCGCCGCTCGCCCGCGTCGCGTAGAGCAGGGCGGAGATCGCCACCGGCACGAGGAAGAGCGCGGCGAGCGCGAGGAGGGCGATCCTGAACAGGGTCACGGGCGGTCCGGGGGGGAGGGCGGGATAGAATCCGCATGTAGGTAGAGCCCGCATCCGCGAAACTGCGACCGACGCGCCCCGGGGCTGCGCGCGCGTCAGGGTGGGGAGGCGAGGGCGTCCAGCAGCAGCGTCGCGGCGAGGAGATCGGCGCAGCCGCCGGGGCTCAGGCGCGCGGCCACGAAGGCGCGGTGGATCGCCGCCGCGCGCGCCCGCCAGTCGGGGGCCGCGATGCCTCCGGCGTCGACAAAGGTCGCGGCGGCCGCGCGCGCGCCGACGAGGCCGTCGGCACCGCCGCGGTGCAGGAGGTTCGTGTCGTCGACGACCGCCAGGAGGGCGAAGAAGCAGTGCACGCGGGCCGCCTCGGCATCGTGGGGGGCGCACGATCGGCCGAAGCGGAGAGCGGGCAGGGCGACGGCGCGGATGGTCGGAAAGCCCGCCGCGGCCTCGGCGCTGGCGCCACCGACGCCGAAGCGCCGCGCCGCGCGGCCGCCGTGGCTGACGGCCGAGACCGGCGCCCGGGTGATCGCTGTCCCCCAGAGGTGACTGACCGCCTCCGCCAGCCCTTCGGCGCTCGCGCGCTCCGCACCGGGCCCCACGCCCCGCGCTCCCGCCGCGGCACAGATCAGCCCCAGCGAGAAGATGGCGCCCCGATGCGCGTTGACGCCGCCGGTCGCCCGCATCATCGCGGTCTCGGCGGCCAGACCGATTGCCCGGAGTTCCGCCATTACGGCATCGCGGGCGCCCGCCGCGACCAGTTCCGCGAAGAACGGCCGGAGCGCCGCCGCGCTGCGGCGGAGCGTCTCCGCATCCATGTCGTCGTGGCTGCCGGAATCGACCGGGCTCACGAGGCCGGGCTTGGGCCAGGTCTCCAGTTCGCCGATGAGCGCCGCGTGCGCGAGATCCGCGACGCGTTCGGCCCAGGGCGCGGCGGCGTTGCTCCGGTCCGCGCCCGGCGCGATGAGGCTCTGATCGTCGCGCAGGGTCGAAGCTCCCCAAGGGTTCGCCGGCATGGCCGAAGCGGCGTCGGGCGGCCCGAGATATACCGGATGGCCGTGCCGGCACAGACGCGGCGTTCTCCGAGCCGGTTCGACTGTCCTGCCCTAGAAGGATCCGACGAAGCGCTCGGGCAGCGTCCAGAGGTCGGGCGCCTGGATCGCGCTCTTGCGCTCGATCGCGTCGGCGAACAACCGCTTCGTGGTCTCGAAATGGGCCTCACCCGGACGCATCTGAACGGGGCGGCGCGGGACGCGACCGATATCGGCCTTCACGAAGGCCAGGAACTCCGTCGGGTCGATGGCGTGGTGGGAGTTCGGGATGCCGATCGGCGCGGCCGCATTCCGCTTCTGCTGACGCCTGAAGAGGATGTCGTGGTCCAGATACGCCAGGTGGAACAGGAACAGGTCGCGGAAATCGGGGCGGTGGTCCTGGATCAGGCAGTGGAAGCCGACGTGCCAGTCGACCCGCTCCGACACGATGGTCGCCTTGCACAGGGTGGATATCGGCCGGATGTAGCCCCGCTGGCCGGAGATCGGTGCCGCGACGTCGATAGGGGCCTCGTCCCCGACGTGCATGACGTCGGCCCCGAACAAATCGAGGATGGGGGGCAGCGGCCGCGCGGCGATGTAATCGGAGAGAGTAGACGATACGTCCGGATCGGGGAGGATCAGCTCGTCGCTATCCGCATAGAGAACATATTTGAAGCCGATGAACAGCGATGCGCAGAAATCCCTGACCGTGTGGGCGCGCTCCCACTCGTTCAGGGGCAACCGCGGCAACCGGACGACGTTCGCGCGCAGTCCGGTCGTCGAGCCGTCGTCGGAACCGTGGTCGAGGATATAACAGTTTTCAGCCCCGACTTGTCGCTCGTAGTGCTTCAGCCAGAGCGGAAGCATGGTCTTCTCGTTGTAGGCCATCGTGACGGCGGCGAGCGGCCTCTTGTGCAACGGTATTCCTTCCCGCCAACGCGGCCTTCACCGCGCGTCTACAGCGCATTCGCGAAGCGTTTGATCGGAGCTTAGTGGCAATGGATCGTGCGCAGCAACTCCTGAGGTCGTTGACCAAGGACGCCCGCATCGTGGAGATTGGCCCGAGCTTCAGCCCGCTCGCGCCGAAGCGCGACGGCTGGAACACGTTCGTCATCGATCACGCGCCGCGCTCGGAGCTCATCGAGAAGTATCACGACCAGACGGTCGACCGCATCGAGGAGGTGGATTTCGTCTGGACAGGCGGCTCGATCGCGGACGCGGTCCCGGTCGACCAGCACGGCACCTTCGACGCGTTCATCGCCAGCCACGTCATCGAGCACACGACCGACATCGTGACCTTCCTGCGCGCCGCCGAGACGCTGCTTCGGCCGGACGGCGTGGTGATCCTGGCCGTGCCCGACAAGCGCAAATGCTTCGATTTCTACCGTTCCCTCACCGGGACGGCGGACGCGGTCGCGGCGTTCCTGGAGAAGCGGAACCGGCACACGGTCCGGACCCACATCGACTACGCCCTGAACATGGCGCTGAAGGACAACGGCACGGTCGGCGCTTGGTCGGGCCAGGACACGCGGCCGGCCATTCCCGCGAATCCGCTCACCGACGAGCCGCAGTGGCTCGGCGCCGCGCAACTGCCCTACTACGCCGACGCCCATGCCTGGGTGTTCGTGCCGGCGAGCTTCAATCTGATGATCCTGGAGCTGGCGCAGCTCGGCTACATCGATCTGCGCGTCGAGGATTTCCTCGACCGGGACGCGACGGAATTCTTCGTGTGGCTCCGCAAGGGACGCGAGCAGCTGGCGCCGGACGAGATCCGCGAGCAGCGCACCGCGCTGATGCAGCGCGCCATCGTCGAGCTGGCGGAGCAGGTGCAGCAACTGCCCGAGACGTCCTTCGTCGAGATGGCCTCGGCGGGGGCGCTGCGGGATCAGCTCCTCAAGGCGACCTACCGGACCGAGGCGCTCCGCACCGTGCTGGCGGCGCTCCGGGCCAGCATCGGCCGTTTCGGGCTGGATCGGGCCGAGTTCAAGCGCCTGATCGCCGCGGCGAGCCAGAAGGTTCCGGGGAACCTCTCGGCGGCGGTCCAGCACAAGATCCTGCTGACCGAAGCGACCAAGATCCTCGACGGCATCACGGATTCTGCGGTCGAGACCGACGACCGGGATCCCGCCGTCATCGACGGCGCCGTCTTGGTGGCGCCGCTCGGCGCGGCCCAGTTCGGGGATCCGCTGCTCGCCGCCGAACTGGAGCGCGAGCGCCAGCGCGCCCGGGCGGTCCGCATGGTGCTGGACGCCGTGCTCGGAAGCCTGCGCGGCCGCGCCCTCGACAAGAAGCGGTTCCGGGACCTCGTCACGCAGGCGGCCGCGCGGACGCCGAATGACGGCCCCGAATCGGCGCGCCACGCGGTGCTGTCCGAGGAATCGCGGCGGGTCCTCGGCCTGCCGGTCGCCTGAGGCTGGCCGCGGCACCGACCGCGCCGTGGCGCGAGCGGCGCCCGGCGCGCCCGGCGCGCCCGGAGCGGACCCGGCCGGCCGTCACGCCGCCGACGCGACCGCCGGGGAGATGCGCTTGCGGGCCTTCTTGTCCTCGGTGCTGCTGACGAAGGCCTGCGCCTCCTCCTTGCGCTCGAAGACGTGCGGCGCGACCCCGCGCTTGTTCAGGGCCTCCTCCATCTTGAGGCGCAGGAAGGCGCTGGTCGCGTAGCGGGTCGTGGTCGCGTAGTAGTTCGCCTGCAGGTACTGGACCATGCCGGCGTAGTCGTCGACCAAGTTCTCGTTGAGCCGGAAGCCGTCGTGATTGATCACGGCGTTGACCCGCTGGCCCGCCTTCCGGCAGGCCTCGACGATGGTCATGCGCAGCTCGTCCATGTCGCCCTTTACCCGGCAGTACCAGCCTTCCAGGTTGACGAAGAGGATGTTGCGCTCGCCGTCGTAGCTGACGCGGGACTTCAGATCGAGGTTGAGCAGATCCGAGATCAGCTCCATCGGCTCCTCGCGGAAGATGCGCGGATCCATCGGCACCGGATTGCGCACGACGGGCGCGAAATCCATGTGGGCGAGGATGTCGCGCTCGATGTCGATCCCCGGCGCGACCTCGATCAGTTCCAAGCCCTCCGGAGTCAGCTGGAAGACGCAGCGCTCGGTCACGTAGAGGACCGGCTGCGACCGCTCGACCGCGTAGGGGCCCGAGAAGGTGTTCTGCTGGACCTGGGTGACGAACTTGCGGGCCTTGCCCTCGTTCACGATGCGCACCTGACCGTCGGACACCGCGATCTCGAGACCGCCGGCCGTGAACGTCCCGGCGAACACGACGGTGCGGGCGTTCTGCGAGATGTTGATGAAGCCGCCGCAGCCGTTCAGCTTGCCGCCGAACCGCGAGGTGTTGACGTTGCCGGCCGCGTCGCACTCGGCCATGCCCAGGCAGGTCATGTCGAGGCCGCCGCCGTCGTAGAAGTCGAACATCTGGTTCTGGTCGATGATGCAGTCGGCGTTCGTGGCCGCGCCGAAGCTCGAACCGGACGCCAGCACCCCGCCGACCGCGCCCGCCTCGGTGGTGAGGGTGATGTAGGGGGTGATCTTCTCCTCGTTGGCGACCGACGAGATGCCCTCGGGCGCGCCGACGCCGAGATTGACCACGCCGTTCGGCGGCAGCTCGAAGGCGGCGCGGCGCGCGATGATCTTGCGCTCGTTGAGCGCCATCCGCTTGATGCCGGTGACCGGGACCCGGATCTCGCCGGCGAGCGCCGCGTCGTGCATCACGCCGTAGTTCATCCGGTGCATCTCGGGTTCGGCGACCACCACGCAGTCAACGAGGATGCCGGGCACGCGCACGTCCTTCGGCAGAAGGTAGCCGTCGTCAACGATGCGCTCGACCTGGGCGATGACGATGCCGCCGTTGTTGCGGGCCGCCATTGCCTGGGCGAGGCAGTCCAGGGTCAGCGCCTCCTTCTCGTAGGAGAGGTTGCCCGACGGATCGGCCGAGGTGGCCCGGATGAAGGCCACGTCGATCTTGGTCGCCGTGTAGAACAGCCACTCCTCGCCATCGACCTCGACGAGCTTGACGATGTCCTCGGTAGTCAGTTCGTTTACCTTGGCGCCCCCGTGGCGCGGGTCGACATAGGTCTTCAGGCCGACCTTCGAGAACAGACCCGGCTGGCCCGCCGCGCAGGCCCGGTAGAGCTGGGAGATCACGCCCTGGGGCAGGTTGTAGCCGCGGATCAGGTTGTCCTGCGCGGCCTTGGCGACCTTGGGCATGCGGCCGAAATTGGCCGCGATGACCCGCGTGAGAAGGCCGTCATGGTGCAGGCGGCCGGTGCCGAGCCCTTTGCTGTCGCCGGCGCCGGCCGTCATGATCAGGGTGAGGCCGCGGGGTGATCCGGTCTCGACGAACCGCTTCTCGAGGGCGGCGTGCAGGGCCTCCGGGATGCAGCTCTGGACGAACCCCGTGGTGGTCACGACGTCGTTCTCGCGGATCAGCGCGATCGCCTCTTCCGCCGAGATGACCTTGTTCTTCCTCATGGAGCCCGTGATCCTCCCCGGCACGTAGAGGTGCGGCCGGCCGTGATGCCCGTCGCCTCCGACTGTGCCATGCGCCGCCCCCGTGGTGCCGGGACGTCTCGGCCCCGGAGATCGGCTGAGTTTTGAATACGATCGTTATTGCACCGCATCAATATTTGCGGCATCGCACGAGGGCACATGCCGGCGCCGTGACAGTACTCCGAAAATGAGTGTGGGCGCTCCTGAAAAACTCTTCGGTCCACGATCAGAAAAATTGCGCGCGTCGCGGGGCCGTCGGCCGCCTGTGCTCCGCCGCACGCGATTTCCATGGTCCGCGTGCGCCGCCTCACCGCGGCGTCCCGGGATCCGGTGTCTCTCGGTCTGGACACGACAGGAGGCGATCATGAACCGAGATCCGAGAGCCCGGAGCAGGCAGGCCGACGGCAAGGCCCGGACGGCGGAGTCCGACCGCGAGAATGATGCCCGCGCACGCGCGGCGGTGGTGGATGCCTGGCGCCGGGCACTGCTCCGGATGCGCGAGCGGCGCGCGACCGAGGACCGCGCCGATCCGGGCCATTGAGGCCCGGGGAGAGGCGAGCGGACCGGTCCGGCGCCCGGCGGCGACGCGGGGCCGGCGGTCCGGATCGGCCCCCGACGTCGCCCGAATGGGGACGGGGACCGACCCTTTTTCTCTACTTGGCGCGACGCGGCGGGAGCGGCACAGCGTGAGCAACGAACGGGGAGTATGTGAGCCGATGGACGACGACGTCGCAGACGGCATGGACGGCGGCGACGCGAGTTCCGCGGCGGCTCAGGAGGCGAACGGGATCGCCTTCCTGCTGGCGAGCGCCGCCTACCTGACGCTCGCAGACGCGCATCTGCGGCGGGAAGGTCCGGAGGGGCTCGCCCTGATGGACGAGATCGAGGACCGGATCACGGAGGCCCTGCGGAGCTTCGTCGAGGAGACGTCCTACGAGGATGCGCGGCCGGACATCCTCCAGCACGCGACCCGCAAGGTCCGCGCCCTCCTCGAAGCGGGACGCTCGCTGGCGCCGGAGATGCGGCGATTCCAGTGAGCACCGGCCCGGGCCGGACCGCGTGGCGGCGCGCTCGGGCCGGCGGGGCTCAGGCGCCCGGCGGTGAGGGCTTCGCGAAGCCGATATCGGCCGCGACACCGGCGAGCCGGTCGGGATCGCGCTCCTTGCGCTCGCTGTAGCGGTCCACGAGGTAATCGGCGCATCCGCGGGTCAGCAGCGTGAACTTCATGAGTTCCTCGCACACGTCGACGACCCGGTCGTAGAGCGGCCCGGGCCTCATACGGCCCGCCTCGTCGAACTCCCGGTAGGCCATCGGCACCGAGGACTGGTTGGGGATCGTGATCATCCGCATCCAGCGGCCGAGGACGCGCAGGGCGTTCACGGCGTTGAAGCTCTGAGAGCCGCCCGAGACCTGCATCACCGCGAGGGTCCGGCCCTGCGTCGGGCGCAGACTCCCCTCGGACAGGGGCAGCCAGTCGATCTGGCTCTTCATCACGCCGGTGAGCGCGCCGTGCCGCTCGGGCGAGACCCAGACCTGCCCCTCGGACCAGGCCGAGAGGGCGCGGATCTCCCGCACCTTCGGATGGTCGGCGGTCGCGTCGTCGGGCAGCGGCAGGCCGTCGGCGTGGTAGATGCGGACCTCGCCGCCCATCGCCTCCAGGAGCCGCGCGGCCTCATAGGCCAGGAACCGGCTGAAGGAGCGTTCGCGGAGCGACCCGTACAGGATCAGGAAGCGCGGCGCGTGCGCGAGCGGGATCCCCCGACCGGCCCCGTCGGTCGGCGTTGCGAAATGCGCCGCGCTGAGATTCGGCAGGCCGTCACGGACCGAAGGGGCAGGGGCCGGGCTCTTGCTCACCGGGACGCTTTCTCATACGTTCAAACAACCGTTTGAAGATTGTCGGGAAAATGGACGACGCGCAAGCCCTGACGGCCTTCGCGGCCCTGGCGCAGGAGCACAGACTGCGGCTGGTGCGGGCGCTGGTGAGAGCCGGTCCGGAGGGCCTCGCCTCCGGGACGCTGGCCGCGGCGGTCGGCGTGTCGGCCGCCACGGTGTCGCATCACCTGAAGGAACTGAGCCGCGCCGGGCTGGTCAGCTCGCGGCGCGACGGTCGCTCCATCCTCTACAGTGCCGCCTACCCGGTGCTGGCCGATCTGATCGCGTTCCTGATGCGCGATTGCTGCCAGGGCCGCGCGGAGATCTGCACGCCGGCGGCGGAGACCCTGGCCGCCTGCCTCAGCCCCTCGGGAGACGCCGCACATGTCTGAGCCGTTCGACGTCGTGATCTACCACAATCCGGCCTGCGGCACGTCGCGCAACACCCTCGCGATGATCCGTAACGCCGGGATCGAGCCCCACGTGATCGAGTATCTCAAGACGCCGCCGGCCCGCGCGCTGCTGCTACAGCTCCTCGACCGCGCCGGGCTGTCGGTGCGCGACGTGCTCCGGGAGAAGGGCACGCCCTACGCCGAGCTCGACCTCGGCAACCCGGACCTGACCGACGGGCAGTTGCTCGACGCCGTCGCGGCGCATCCGGTCCTGCTCAACCGGCCGCTGGTGGTCACGCCGAAGGGCGTACGCCTGTGCCGCCCATCGGAGGCGGTGCTGGATCTCCTGCCGCCGCAGCGGGGCGGGTTCGTGAAGGAGGACGGCGAGCCGGTGGTCGACGAGCAGGGCCGCCGTGTCGCCACGGCCTGAGCGCCCGCGGGCCGTGGCGGCGGTCCGGACATGAGCGAAGCCAGCCGCTGGCCGGTGATCGCCGCACTCGGCGTCGTGGAGATCCTCGCCTGGGGCTCGTCGTTCTACCTGCCGGCGGTGATGGCGGCCCCCATCGCCGAGAGCACCGGCTGGCCCCTCGCCTGGGTGGTCGGCGGACTGGCCTTCGGCCTCCTCGTCGCGGCCCTCGCCTCGCCGCATGTCGGGGCGGCGATCCACCGGCACGGCGGGCGGCCGGTCCTCGCCCTCGCGGCGCTGCTCCTCGCCGCCGGGCTGACCGTCGTGGCCGTGGCGCCGAGCCTGCCGATCTATCTCGCCGGCTGGCTGATCCTCGGCGCCGGCATGGGCTGCGGCCTGTACGACCCCGCCTTCGCGACCCTCGGGCGGCTCTACGGCGCGGCCGCGCGGCCGGCCATCACCACGCTGACCCTCTGGGGCGGGTTCGCCAGCACCGTGTGCTGGCCGCTCTCGGCCTTCCTGGTGGCCCATGTCGGCTGGCGGGGCGCCTGCCTCACCTATGCCGGCCTGCACCTCGCCGTGACGCTGCCGCTCATCCTCGCGATGATCCCGCACGCGCCGGAACTCCCGGTCTCCGACGGGC
The DNA here is from genome assembly GCF_000383455.1 of Methylobacterium sp. 285MFTsu5.1. Taxonomy (NCBI): domain Bacteria; kingdom Pseudomonadati; phylum Pseudomonadota; class Alphaproteobacteria; order Hyphomicrobiales; family Methylobacteriaceae; genus Methylobacterium; species Methylobacterium sp. 285MFTsu5.1. The sequence goes on from NZ_KB911271.1 coordinate 418,235, forward strand.
CACAGGAGGCGGGGTCCGCGCCGCTATCGACCCGGGAGCGCCGCGCGTTCCTGCTGTTCGCGGGGGTGCTGGTCCTCGGCGGCGCGATCATGTCCCAGGTGTCGGTCCACCTGCTCACCCTGCTGCAGGCGCGCGGCGTGTCGCTCGCCGCCGCCGTCTCGTACGGGGCGCTGATCGGGCCCGCGCAGGTGAGCGCCCGCGTCGCCGAGATCTCCCTCAAGGGCCGCCACCACCCGCTCTGGACACTGACGGCCGCCTTCGGCCTGATCGCCCTCGGGCTGTGGCTCCTTGCGGCCGGGCTGCCGGGCGTGGCGCTCTGGCTGGTGCTCTACGCGGGCGGCAACGGGATCTACTCGATCGCTCGCGGCACGGTCCCGCTCGCCCTGTTCGGCCCCGTGCGCTACCCGCTGGTGGTCGGCCGCCTCGCCCGGCCGGCCCTGGCCGCCCAGGCCCTGGCGCCGCCGGCTGGGGCCGTCGTGCTCACCCATGTCGGGCCGGGGGCCCTGTGGTGGATGCTCCTCGCGCTGGCGCTCGCCGCCCTGGGCCTGATCGGGGCGCTGTGGCGCGCGCGGTGACGGCGAGCCGGTAGGATCAGCGGATGCCGCCGTCGCGCAGGCGGTACCAGGCGATGATCGCCGAGACGTACAGCCGGTTCAGCCCGTGGAGCGGCAGCGGCTCGATCGGCGTCAGCGGCAGGGGCAGGTTGCCGGCATCTCCGGTCGCGATGTAGGCGGCCATCGCCCGGCCCATCGCCGACTGGAGGCCGACGCCCCGGCCCTGGCAGCCGATATCGATGAGGAGCCCGGGCGCCGGCTCGTGGAGATGGGGCAGGTAGTCCCGGGTGATCGCGACGCGGCCGCACCAGCGATGGTCGAAGGCGATCCCGTCGAGCTGGGGGAAGAGCTTGCCGACGATCCGCTCGAGATGGGCCCAGTCGGCGGGGTCGCGCGGCTCCCGGAACGGACCGCGGCCGCCCATCAGCAGGCGTCCGGTATGGTCGAGGCGGAAGTAGAGCAGGAGCTTGCGCGTGTCCGAGGAGACATGGCCTTCGGGCAGGATCGAGCGCCGCAGGTTGTCGGTCAGCGGCACCGTGGCGACCTGGAACGAGTTCGCCGCGATCACCGTCCGCGCGAGGTTCGGCCACAGGCCGCCCGTGTAGCCGTTGGTGCACAGCACGACCCGGCCGGTCGTCACCCGCTCGCCCTGGGCCGTGGTGACGGTCCAGCCCGATCCGGTCCGTTCGAGGCCGGTGACCGGCGATCCGCCGTGGATCGTGGCGCCGGCCTTCTGGGCGGCCCGGGCGAGGCCGCGGGCGTAGCTCAGGGGCTGGATCGCCCCGCCGCGGCTGTCGAGCCAGCCGCCGAGATAGCGGTCGGTCCCCAGCAGCTGCTCGGTCTCGGCCCTGTCGAGGACGCGGGTGGGCGCACCGAGATCCGCCCACTGGGCCGCCCGCTTGGCGACCTCGGCGAGCCCGGCCTCGGTGTGGGCGCCCTGGATCCAGCCGGCGCGGGAATGCGGCACGTCCATCCCGTGCCGGGCGATGAGGTCGAACACGACGTCGGCGGTCCCGCCGGCGAAGCGCGCGAGCCGCTCGCCGCGCTCCCGACCGAACCGCGCGACGAGGTCGGCGGGATCGTATTTGAGGCCGGGGATGACCTGGCCACCGTTGCGACCGGACCCGCCGTAGCCGACCTCCTGCGCCTCGAGCACGACGGGTCGGATGCCGCGCTCGGCGAGATGCAGGGCGGTGGACAGGCCGCAGAACCCGCCGCCGACGATCACCACCTCGGCTAGGCCGGATCGGGCCAGCGGCGGCGTGTCCGGCGCGGGCGCCGCCGTCGTGGCCCAGAGCGAGGGTGCGAGCGGGAACGGTTCGGCCACGGCGTGTCCTAGAGCGGGTGCAGCACGCGCTGCAGGAAGTCCCGGGTACGCGGATTCTGCGGCCGGTTGAGGACCTCGGCGGCCGGCCCCTGCTCGACGAGTCGGCCGCCGTCGAGGAAGAGGACCCGGTCGGCGACCTCGCGGGCGAAGCCGATCTCGTGGGTGACCACGAGCATCGTCATACCCTCGTCGGCGAGGGCGCGCATGACCTTCAGCACGTCGCCGACGAGCTCGGGATCGAGGGCCGAGGTCGGCTCGTCGAACAGGATCGCCTCCGGCCGCATGGCGAGCGCCCGGGCGATCGCGACGCGCTGCTGCTGCCCGCCGGAGAGCTCGTTCGGCCGGGCGTGCTCCTTGCCCGAGAGCCCGACCCGGGCGAGCAGGGCGCGCGCCCGCTCCTCGGCCTCGCCCCGGGGCTCGCCCTTCACGTGGATCGGCCCCTCGACGACGTTCTCGAGCGCGGTCCGGTTGGCGAACAGGTTGAAGCGCTGGAAGACCATCGAGACCCGGGTGCGGATCGCCTTGATGCCGCGCTTGTCCCGGTCGACACGCTGCCCGTCGACGCGGATCTCGCCGCCGTCGTAGGCCTCGAGCCCGTTGATGCAGCGCAGGAGTGTCGACTTGCCGGATCCCGAGGGCCCGATGATGCAGACGACCTCGCCCTTGGTGACCTCGGCCGAGACGCCCTTGATCACCTCCAGCGCGCCGTAATGCTTGCGGACGTCCTCCAGCACGATCATCGATGCCGTCCCTTCGCCTCGAAGTGGCGGACCAGCAGGATCAGCGGCAGGCTCAGCGCGAGGTACATCAGCGCCACCAGCGTGTAGACGCTGGTGTTCTTGAAGGTCGACGAGGCGATCAGCTTTCCCTGGAGCGCCAGCTCGGCGACCGTGATGGTCGAGGCCTGCGACGAGTCCTTGAGCATCATGATCATGATGTTGCCGTAGGGCGGCAGCGCGATCCGGATCGCCTGCGGCAGGATCACCCGCCGCATGGTCATGCCCCAGCCCATGCCGATCGACAGCGCCGCCTCGACCTGGCCGCGATCCACCGCCTCGATGCCGGCGCGGAAGTTCTCGGCCTGATAGGCCGAGTAGGCGATGCCGAGCCCGATGATCGCCGCCTGGACGGCGGTGAGCGACAGGCCGAAATCGGGCATCACGAAGTAGATGTAGAACAGCTGCACGATGATCGGGATGCCGCGCAGGATGTTGATCATCACCGCGCTGAAGCCCGACAGGATCGCGATGCCGGAGACCCGCATCACCGCCCAGACCAGCCCGAGCAGCGTCGAGACCACCAGGGACGCGATCGTGATCAGGATCGTGAGCTGCACGCCCTGCAGCAGGATCGGCAGGTAGTCCTGCGCGTCGGCGAGGAACTCGCGCATGAAGGTCAGGACCGGTCGGCCGACGGCGGCAGACCCCACTTGGTCAGGATCGCCTGGAGCGTCCCGTCGGCCTTCAGCTTGGCGAGCGCCTTGTCGATCTTGGCGAGGAGCTCGGTGTCGGTCTTGCGGACGCTGAGGCCGACCGAGGCGACGACGGTCGGCTTGAAGGTCTCGACGAGGCGGACGCCGGGAAACAGGCCCTGCTTGACGTAGTAGGCGAGGATCGGCGCGTCGGCGAAGCCGGCCTTCAGCCGCCCGGAATTGACGTCCCGGATGATGTCGGGGATCGCGTCGTAGATCTTCACCTCGTTGAAGAGGCCCGACCTCTTCAGCGGCTCGACGAAGGCGGTGCCGACCTGGGCGCCCACCGTCTCGCCCTTCAGGTCGGCGAAGGACGTGTAGTCCTTCGTGTCGGTCTTCGGGACGATCAGCCCCTCGCCGTAGCTGTAGACGGGCGCCGAGAACGACACGACCTCCTTGCGCTGCGGCGTGATGAACATCGCCGCCGCGATGATATCGATCTTCGAGGCGGTGAGCGCCGGGATCAGCGTCGAGAATTGCAGCGGCTCGACCGCGACCGTGAAACCCGCCTCCTTGCTGACCGCGTTGACGAGGTCGACCATCACGCCTTGAATGCTATTCGTCTTGGTATCGAGGAAGGTGAAGGGCAGGCCGGTGGGCGTCGATCCCACCTTCAGGGCCTGCGCGCCGACGGGAGCGCCGAGGACGCCGAGGAGCAGCGCCGACGACAGACACAGCTTGGCCAACCGTCTTCTCATGGTGCCGCTCCCGTGCAGTGCCCGGGTCACGCGGCGGAAGCCGGGCCCGATTTCATTCTCGTGAAGAATACCGCACGTTTTCGGTATCGACGCAAGCGACTTTCACGTGCATGAAGAAGCACACGAGAGGCAGGCTGGCGTGACGGTGAGCATCCCCCGAGGCGAGGCAACGGGTCCGGAACCGGTCGACCGGGCTGTGGGTCAGCGCCTGCGCGGCCTGCGTCGCGCGCGCGGACTCTCGCTGGAGGCGGTGGCGTCCAGCACGGGCCTGTCGATCGGCTTCATCAGCCAGGTCGAGCGGGGCCTGTCGTCGCCGTCCCTGCGGGTCCTGGCGCTGCTCGCCGACACGCTGCAGATCGGGATCGGCGGCCTGTTCGAAGCGGGGCCGGACGCGCCCGACCCGGATCCCATCGTCGTGTTCCGGAAGGACCGGCCGGAACTTCAGCTCTGGCGGGCCGGCATCACCAAGCAGCTCCTGACCCCGCCAGGGGGCACGCAGGGGATGAGCCTGTTCCACATGGTGCTGAAGCCCGGCGCGAGCACCGGCGACGAGCCGTTCAGCCACGACGGCGAGGAAGCCGGCCTCGTCCTCGCGGGGCGCCTCACCCTGATCGTCGAGGCGCGGACGCTCCAGCTCGCGGAGGGCGACAGCTTCCGCTTCGAGAGCCGGCGGCCGCACCGCTTCAGCAATCCCGACCCGCGCAGCCAGACCACCGTCCTGTGGGTCAACGTCCTCGGATCACCGGCGACGACGTGAGCGGGGCGCGGCGCGTCAGTTGCTCAGGCGCACGCTCGCGAGCGTGGTGCTGAAAAGCTTCAGCATGGCGGCGGTGATGTCGCCGTTCGTGGTCACCGGAAAATACATGCCGTCGGACGCGCAGGCCTGCAGGGCCGGCCCGATCTTCGACTCGTACGGCCTGACGTAGCTGTTGTAGAAATCGTTGTCGTAGATCGGCAGGTACTGCGTGTAGATGATCCCGATCTTGACGTTCTTGTTCTTGAGATTCGTGCAGGTCGAGGGACTCAGCGGCCCGATGAAGCGGTTGCTCTGGATCTGGAAACCCGCGCTCTGGTTGGTGACGCTGCCGCCGGTGTCCTCGACGCCGTCGGTGACCATGAACAGGAACCGGATCGGCTTGTCCGGCGTCAGCCCGTCGCCGCTGGCCGGGATCGTCGCGTTCATCTTCGCGATGGCCCGCTCGAAATCGGTCTGATTGTCGGACTGATTGTAGTAGGCGTAGGCGATATCGATATTCGGGGTCGCGATCTTGATATTGTTTAAGGTCGGCGTCATCGCCTGCAGCCGCGTCTGCGTCACCGAATCGTTGAAGGTCCACATCTCCATCTGGAACTGTTGCGGCAGCAACATGCTGACATTCGCCTGATCGACGAGCGCCGAGACCGCGTCCCTCAGAACCTGGATGCGGAGCTTGATGTTGTTCCGCGACGCCACATGGTAGAAGTCGTTCTGATCGTCGCCGATGATGTTGCCCTTGTTGTCGAAGGTGTGCTGGTGGCAGGCGAACGCGCACCCGTTGGTCGCGCGCTTCATGTTGCTCACGTCGGCATCGGTCGCCGCGAGCCCCATCGACGGCGAGTTGTCGAGCAGCAGGTAGTAGTTGATGTACTGCGAGGTGTTGCGGGTCGCCGAGGACGTGCCGCTGATGGGCATGGCCGGGATCTGCATCATCGATGCTAGGCTGGTCTTGACCGTCGCCGTGTAGGTGGCGGTGAGGCTCAGCGTCTTCGCGCTGTTCACCGGCGCGCCGGGGACGAACGAGGTCACCGTGACGCCCGGAACCTTGGCGGCCTCGGCGCGGAACTGCGTCTCCATGTTCTGCAAGGTCGTCGCCGGGATCGTGTTGGTCTTCTGCGACATCACCGCGAGCACGGCGCCGTCGAGGGCGGTGTCGAGCTGGGTCTTCGCGGCGTTGCGGCGCCCGTAATCGATCGCCGCCGCCGTGGCGAACATGACCGGCAGCGTGACCAGCGCGAACGTCAGCGCGACCTGACCGGAGCGCGCCCGCGGAAACGCCGCGACGGCCAGCCTGAGAGCGCGGTTCAACCGGATGCGGAACACCGACACGGGCCTTCCCTCAAACACTAGTTGTAGACCGGGCAGGCGGTGCCGCCCGGCATGACGATCTCGCTGGGGGTGCGCTCGGACCACGGGATCTGCCGCGAGAAGGTCAATCCGCGGCCGCCGAAGATCCAGCGGTACAGAGCACTCCCGATGATCGGGGTGTAGGGCATCGTGACTTCCGCCAGGATGTAGCGGGCCCCGTCGAACTGATAGGCGGCCGGCGTGGCGGGGAGTCCGTTGCTCCCGTTGGCCTGGTTGGCCGGGCGCTTCGTGGCGTTCTGCGGCCAGCTGGAGCAGACGAAGCCCTTGAGCGACCCGTTGACCGTTTCCACGCCCATCGCGTTGACCACGATCTGCAGGCCGGACGCGTCCAGCGGGCGCAGGATCGCGGTCGCCGCGCTGGTGATCTTCGTCATCCCGTCCTGCGTCGCCAGAGCCATCCCGTTCTGGGTCGCCAGAGCGTTGTCCACCCGTCCGGACAGATCGCTCAGCGTGCGCGCGAACAGGGTCAGCTTCCGGGTCGCGTCGACGACGCGCGTCAGCTCGGCGGTCCCGAAATACAGGACGATCAGCAGGGGCAGGACGAGCGCGAACTCGACGGCGGCGATCCCGCGCTCATCGTGGCGGAAGCGGCTCAAGCCGATCGGCAGGCCGCCCATCACGAGCACCCCGACGGCGCGGAGTAGGGCTCCACCTTGAACACCGTCGCGGCCTGCAGCACCCGCCGCTTGTTCGGCAGGTTGGGCACGGCGGCACCGAGCAGCGGGAAGAAGACCGGGATGTCGACCGCGGCCTGCACGATCACGATGGCCGAGTTCCCGGCGCAGGCGTAGCTGGCGAAGTTCGGGTTCCAGTCGCTCGCACCGCTGGCGTTGGTCGCGACCGGCGAGACCGGGGTGGCGGACCCGTAATCGGCCACCTTCATCACGCTGACCCGGACGTTGGCGCAGGTGAAGATCGTGATCCGGGGCGTGCCGTTCGGCTGCGTGCAGATCGCCGTCCGGAAGCGGCTCATCAGCGTCGCGGGGTCGGTTGTGCCGGCGTTCGTCGTCTGGAACGTGCCCGTGTAGATCTGCCGGCTGGCGTCGGACACCGCCTGCTGGAGGATCTCCTGCTCCCAGAACACGATCCCGTTCTCGAGGCAGGCCCCGACCAGCGCGAAGAACGGCAGGGCCACCAGGGCGAACTCCACGGCCGTCGCGCCCCCGCGTGCCCGCGCGAAGCGCGCGGCCCGTTCTCGGAGGTCGAGCAAGCGCGACGCCGCTCGGATTGCCCTGCTCACATCCCAACTCGAAATCGGAACCACCGAGCTCGAGAGAGCATCAAAAGCTTACTTTTCTCCGCGCATCACTGCTCAAAGTCGTGCCGTTCACGCACATGTGCTACCGAGCGGGCGCCGGAATAGTTCGTTAGCATCAACCAACAGTTGAGAGCGCCGCTGTTCCAGCCCTCATCGGTAACGCGGCGAGATCGCACTCGTCGGTCAGGCGGAGATCGTCGCGTCGACGTCGCGCGAAGCGGTCGACAAGACGAGGCGCGGGTTCGGCGCACGTTCGGCGTGCTTTGACGTATGGATGACGTGGAAATAGGACATTGCACAGTCACGATCGGCCGGAGCGGCACAGAATCGCGTCGAGATAAGTGCCATTAAGCGCGGCTTAAGAGGTCGCCGATAGTTTCACCGGGCAATATAAACCGCATGGCGATCCCCGATCATGGCCCGCGCTCTGCCGGACGTTGCCTCCATCGAAGAGGGTGTTGGGCTCCTCCGGACCCAGCTCCTGTCGATCTCCGACGCGATCGCGCGCACGCGCCAGGAGATCGCCGACCTCCGGCAGGAACAGGAGACGAGCCGCGCGCGGGACGAGCTCCTCGCCGTGGTGCAGGGCACCGAGGACGCCACCAACGCGATCCTGACGGCTTCGGAGAAGGTGGACACGCTCGCGCGCGGCATCGTCAGACGGTCGGGCGAGGACGCCAACCGGGCCGACGCCCGAGCCATCCAGATCGAGATGCAGACGATCTTCGAATCCTGCAATTTCCAGGACCTTACCGGCCAGCGGATCTCGAAGGTCGTGCGCACGATCGTCCTCGTCGAGGAGCGGATCGGCGAGATGCTGCGCGTCTGGTCCGGTCCCGGCGACCCGCCGTCGCGGCCGAATCCGACGGCCGACACGCGCAGCGAGGAGGCGGCCCTGCTCAACGGCCCCGTCCTGCCCGGCGACGCCTCGGTATCGCAGGACACGGTCGACGCGATGTTCCCGTAAGGCGCGGTCCGGAAGGCGTGCCGATGGGCCGGATACTCCTCATCACGGACGATCCCGCACGCAGCCAGGTCCTGGCTCAGGACCTGTCCGATGGCCTGTCCTGTGAGCTCCACGATCTGCGCGCCGCGGAATTGCCCCTCGGCGGCGCGACCGCGATCGTCACCGACGTGCACGATCTGGGCGCGAGCTCCGTCGAGCGCCTCCGCCGCCGTCTCGCGGAGGTCCGGCACGGCGCTCCGCTGACCGTCCTGCTCCACACCGACAGCCCACGAACCCGGCTGCTCGGCGTCGCCCTCGGCGCGACCCACACGCTGTGCGCGCCCTTCGACACGGATCGCCTGCGGGAGACGCTGGGGGCGCCGCGCGCGACCGCGCGCCTCGCGACCTTCGCGGACGAGCCCCTGCCGGCCTGCGCCGTGCGGACGGCCGCGGCGGTGCGCGGATTCTACGCCTCGGTGTTCGTGCCCGACCAGCCGATCACGCCCGGCGTCATCGACAACGGAACCCAGGCCATCGACCTCGCGATCCGGGACACCGGGATCCGCGACTGGGTCCGGGCGGTCCGCCAGTTCGACGACGCCACGCACCAGCACTGCCTGCTGGTCGCCGGTCTGGCGGCGGCCTTCGCGGCGAGCCTCGGCCTCGGCGAGCAGGAGCGCCACCGCCTGACCAAGGCGGCCCTGCTGCACGACGTCGGCAAGATCCACATCCCGGCCGCGATCCTCAACAAGCCGGGCCGGCTCGACGACGCCGAGCTGGCCGTCATGCGGCTGCATCCGGAGAAGGGCTACAGCATGCTCGTCGATCAGGGCTTCGAGCAGCAGATGCTGCACGTCGTCCGGTCGCACCACGAGATGCTCGATGGGTCGGGCTATCCGGACCGGCTCAAGGGGGAGGAGATCCCCGACCTCGTCCGCCTCGTCACCGTCTGCGACATCCACGCGGCCCTGATCGAGCAGCGGCCCTACAAGCAGCCCATGGCGAGCGAGGCGGCCTACGCGATCCTGGAGGGCATGGCGGGGCGGCTCGACCCCGCGATCGTCGGCGCGTTCCGGCCGGTCGTCGCCGCCTTCGCGCCCCACACCCTCGACGCGGCCTGACAGCGTTCGGCGGCGTCGGGCCGCGGCTCCGTCGCGTTCCTTCGGCCGCGTTCCTTCGGCCGCGTTCCTTCGGCATGCGAGAGCCGCGCCGCGGTGGGATCCGCGGCGCGGCGTGCGTTTTCCACCGTCACGGCGTCGCGCGCTGCGCCGTGCGCGGCCCGCGACGCCGCTGGCTCACTCGGCCGGCTGGAGAGCCGGCGCGGGGGGAAGCGGCGCCATGGTCTGGCCGGACAGGGCCGCGGCGAGCTTGGCCTCGTCGACCTCGTTCTCCCAGCGCGCCACCACGATGCAGGCCACCGCGTTGCCGATGAAGTTGGTCAGCGCCCGGCACTCCGACATGAAGCGGTCGACGCCGAGGATCAGCGCCATGCCGACCACCGGCACTGAGGGCACCACGGCGAGCGTCGCCGCCAGGGTGATGAAGCCCGAGCCGGTGACGCCGGCGGCACCCTTGGACGACAGCATGGCGACGAGCAGCAGCAGCGCCTGCTCACCGTAGCTCAGCGGCGTGTCGGTCGCCTGCGCGATGAACAGCGCCGCCATGGTCATGTAGATGTTGGTGCCGTCGAGGTTGAACGAGTAGCCCGTGGGCACCACGAGGCCGACGACCGGCTTCGAGCAGCCGGCCCGCTCCATCTTCTCCAGCAGCGAGGGCAGTGCCGACTCGGAGGACGACGTGCCGAGCACGAGGAGCAGCTCTTCCTTGATGTAACGGATGAGCTTGATGATCGAGAAGCCGTTGTAGCGGGCGACCGCCCCGAGCACGACCAGCACGAAGATCGCCGACGTCAGGTAGAAGGCGCCGACGAGGTAGGCGAGGTTGGCCAGCGAGCTGATCCCGTACTTGCCGATCGTGAACGCCATCGCGCCGAAGGCGCCGATCGGGGCGACCTTCATGATGATGTTGACGACGCCGAAGATCGCCTCGGACAGGACCTTGATGATGTCGAGCACCGGCTTGCCGCGGTCGCCCAGGAAGGCGAGACCGAAGCCGAACAGCACCGAGAAGAACAGCACCTGCAGGATCTCACCGCCCGCGAACGCGCCGACCGCCGTCGTGGGAATGATGTTCATCAGGAAGTCGACGATGCTCTGCTCCTTCGCCTTGCCGGCGTAGGTGGCGACCGCCTTCGGATCGAGCGACTTCGGATCGATGTGCAGGCCGTTGCCTGGCTGGAGCACGTTGGCGACGATGAGGCCGACGATCAGCGCCAGCGTCGAGAACGTCAGGAAGTAGATCAGCGCCTTGCCGCCGACCCGACCGACCTTCTCGAGGTTGGTCATCCCGGCGATGCCGGAGACGACGGTCAGGAAGATCACCGGCGCGATGATCATCTTGACGAGCTTGATGAAGGCGTCGCCCAGCGGCTTCAACTCGGCGCCGAGCTGCGGGTAGAAATGGCCGAGCAGGATGCCGATCGCGACGGCGACCAGAACCTGGAAGTACAGGGTCCGGTACAGCGGCTTCGATTTGGCGGGCGGATGCGGGGCGGTGAGTGGTGACGGTACGACAGCCATCGGGCGTTCTCCCTGTCTCGGGTTTCGGGCGGGGCGGCTCGCGTCGGGGTGTCCCGGCGGTGTCCGCGCTTGCTGTTGGCCTTCCGGCGCGCAGCCGTTCTCTGACGACATGGCTGCGTTTCGTGACGAGAATGGCAACCGGCATGCCAATTGACCGACGGCCGCTACATTTCTTTAACCACTTGCTGGAGATAGCTTTTTTCAAGCAGACTCCCGGCAGGGCCGCGGGTGGTCTTGCGGATTCCCGCACGTCACCGGTCGGAACGGTCCGGATCTCCGCACTGGCCCGCCGTCAGTGACCGGGCACCCGCCCTCCGGTCACCGCCCGCCTTCGCGCCGGGGTGTCGCCGTCGTGGTCGGGCTCTGCGCGATCCTCGTGACGGCGTGGCTCGCCGGGCGCGCCGCGGAGCGCTGGGCCCTCTCAGACCTGCGGCGCGGCGCCCGTTCGGCGATCGGCCTTCAGGTCGGCGTCCTGCTCGCGGAGATGCAGAAGCAGGCGTCCCTGCCGCTGGCGCTCGCGGCCGACCCCGAGGTCGCCGCCGCGGTCGGTCCCGATCCCGGGCGCGACCTCCTCGACCGTGTCGACCGGCGGCTCGCCCAGGTCGCCGCCGCCACGGGTTCGGCGGTCATCTACATCATCCGCGTCGACGGACTCACGGTCGCGGCGAGCAACGCGGGCGAGGATCGCAGCTTCGTCGGCCGGGACTACGGGTTCCGCCCGTATTTCAAGCAGGCCCTGGCCGGCGGGGCCGGCTCCCAGTTCGCCCTCGGCACGGTCAGCGGACGGCCGGGCCTGTACCTCGCGCGCCGGATCGGGGCCGGGAGCGGGGTCGTCGTGGTGAAGGTCGAGTTCGACGCCGTCGAGTCGGCGTGGCGGGCCGCCCGCGAGGTCACCTTCGTCACCGACGCCCGTGGCATCGTCCTCGTCACCAGCGAGCCGGGCTGGCGCTTCGACACGCTCAGCGCCGTCGACGCGGCCGAGCGCGCCCGGATCGAGGCGGGACAAGAATTCGGCAACGCCCGCCTGGAGCGCCTGCCGCTCCATCCGGTCGCGGGCGAGCCGGACGTGGTGCGGGTCGGGCGCGGGTCGCTGCCGGCCTGGAGCGCGATCCTGTCGCAGGCGCCCGTACCGGGCACGGACTGGCAGCTGCGGACGCTGACGCCGCTCGGCACCGCCGTCGAGCGGGAACGCCTGCAGGCCTGGATCATCGCGGCCCTCGTCACGGCATTCGCTGGCTACGGGATCTTCGCGCTCACCGATCGCGGCCGCCGGACCCGGGCGCGGCTCGCCGAGGCCGCGGCGCGCCGGGCGGAGCTGGAATCGAGCGTCGAGGCGCGGACGCGGGCACTGCGGGAGACCAATGCCCAGCTGCGCGCCGAGATCGCGGAGCGGCAGCGCGCCGAGGCCGAGCGCGAGCGCCTCGGCCGCGAACTGGCGCAGGCCGGCCGGCTCGCGGCGCTGGGCCAGTTCGCGGCCAGCATGGCCCACGAGATCAACCAGCCGCTGGCGGCGATCCGCTCCTACGCGGACAATGCCGCGATCCTGATCCGCCGCGGGCGGGGCGAGGACGCGGCCGAGAATGCCGCCGCCATCGGGCGGCTCACCGACCGCATCGCCGGCCTCACCCGGCAACTCAAGGGCTTCGCCCGCCGCGCCTCGCCGCGGCGGGAACCGGTTTCCCTGCGTGAGGTGGTGGCCAACGCGCTGGAGCTCGTGGCGGCGCGCGCCGCCGCGCTGCACGTCCCGCTGGAGGCGGACCGGCCCGCCCCGGATCTGCGCGTCCTCGGGGACGGCCCGCGGCTGGAGCAGGTCCTGGTCAACCTGCTGCAGAACGCCGTCGACGCCGTGGCGGGTCGCGAAGAGGCCCGCGTCAGCCTGCACCTCGTCGAGGGGGACGAGCGCGTCGCGATCGAGGTGGCCGATACCGGGCCCGGGATCCCCGCGGAGGTGCGCGGCCAGATCTTCGACGCCTTCTTCACGACCAAGGCGGACGGCCTCGGCCTGGGCCTCGCCATATCCCGCGGGATCGTGGAGGATTGCGGCGGGAACCTGATCCTGGCCGGCGGCGACGGCGCCGGGACGGTCTTCCGGATGGAGATGATCCGGGCGGCGGACGCGGTCCCGAACGTGGGCAAGCCCGTGGGAGCGACACCGTGAGCGGACCGGCGGACGCGCAGGCGGGCACCGAGCGCGTCGTCTTCATCGACGACGAGGCCGACGTGCGCCGGGCCAACGGCCAGAGCCTGGAGCTCGAGGGTTTCACCGTCGAGGCCTTCGCGGCCGCCGAGCCGGCGCTCGCGGCGATCCTGGCCGCGCCGCCCGGCGTGGTGGTCACCGACGTGCGGCTGCCGGGGCTCGACGGCGTCGCCCTCCTGACGCGGCTGCGCCGGGTCGACCCCGACCTGCCGGTGATCCTGATCACCGGCCACGGGGACATCCGCATGGCGGTGGCCGCCATGCAGGACGGGGCCTACGACTTCCTGGCCAAGCCCTATCCCGCCGAGGCGCTCGTCGTGTCCGTGCGCCGGGCGCTGGAGCGGCGGCGGCTCGTGATCGAGAACCGGGCGCTGCGGGCCCGGCTCGACGCGGCGATCGAGGAGGATCCGGCTTTCCTCGGGACCTCCCCGGAGATCGTGGGCCTGCGCGCCCTGGTGCGCGAGGTGGCGCAGGCCGACGTCGACGTGCTGGTTTTCGGCGAGACCGGGTCCGGCAAGGAGGTCGTGGCCGGCGCCCTGCACCGGTGGAGCCGCCGCGCGGAGCGAAACCTCGTGGCCATGAATTGCGGGGCGCTGCCCGACAGCGTCGTGGAGAGCGAGCTGTTCGGGCACGAGGCCGGCGCCTTCACCGGGGCCCTCAAGCGCCGGGTCGGCCGCATCGAGCACGCGCAGGGCGGCACGCTCTTCCTCGACGAGATCGAGAGCATGCCGCTGCCGCTGCAGGTCAAGCTCCTCCGCGTGCTCCAGGAGCGCACCGTGGAACCGCTCGGCACCAACGAGGTGCGCCCGGTCGACATGCGCGTGGTCGCCGCCACGAAGGTCGATCTCGGGCAGGCGGCCGCGCAGGGCACCTTCCGCGACGACCTCTATCACCGGCTCAACGTCATCACGATCGCGATCCCGCCCCTGCGCGACCGCGGGGAGGACGTGCTGCTGCTGTTCCAGCACTTCCTGCGCCGGGCCGCGGAGAAGTTCGGGCGCCCGGTGCCGCCCGTCACGCCGGCGATCCGCGAGCACCTGCGCCGCCACGCCTGGCCCGGCAACGTCCGCGAGCTCGGCCATTTCGCCGAGCGCTGCGCGCTGGGCCTCGCGGCGGCGGCGCAGCCCGCGGCCGAGAGGGCCGCCGCCAGCCTCACCGATCAGGTCGATCGCTTCGAGCGGCAGCTGATCCGCGACGAGCTGATCATGGCCGGCGGCGATGTCCGCGCCGCCGCGGAAGCCCTCGGCCTGCCGCGCAAGACCCTCTACGACAAGATGGCCCGGCACGGTCTGACCCCGGGCGACTACCGCTAGGGCCGTCGCCCGGCCCGTCCCGAGCCACCGCCGGTGCCGGCGCGATCACGGGAGCGCCGCGACGGCGACCTGCCGAAAAGGGGTACGCGGGCCGGTGCGGAAACTGCTTAGCGTAGCGGACGGATCCCCCCGCCGAGCCGCCCATGCCCCGCTTCTTCATCGACCTGCACGACGGAACCGAGCTCGTCCGCGACAAGGACGGCTACGACCTGCCCGGTCTCGAAGCCGCCCGGTCGCAGGCCGTGAAGATCATGACGCGGATCGCGCAGGGGCTCTCCGACCGGCCTGGGCGCCAGGATTACATCGCGGCGGTCCGCGACGACACGGGCGTGGTGCGGATGCGCTTCCGCGTGTCGCTCGATGCCGGCCCCGTCGGCTGACGTGCCGAGACGCCGAGCGGCCCCGGCGCGCGCGCGGCCGGGACAGGTCCACCTGGCGTTCGCGTCGATTTGGCGTAGGCTGGCGTTCCCTAGCCGAGGAGGGACGACATGGGTCTGATCGCCTTCATCCTGATTGGTGGCCCCTGGGTGGCGGCAACGGCGTGGCTCTGGCACCAAGCCGGGGGCGCGGAGGCATGGCGCAACGCCGTCCACGGCACCGTGCCTGGCAGGCAGTGACGCGGCCCGCGTCCACCGTACGCCTCCGACGCTCCTGACGGGCGCGGCTCTCCGGATCCGGTCCGCGGTATCACCGCCGACACGACCGGGGGCGGCCACGCTGTCGACCGCGCTGCGAGCCGGGGCGAGATCGCGTCCCGCGCTGCGCGGCGGCTCAGAGCCGGCTCGGCGCTCGGGTGCCCGCGCCCGACACCCCGCTCACGCCCGCGCTGCTCGAACGGGCCGCCGTGCCACCGTCCAGCCCCCGGACGAGCAAGCTCAGCGCCAGGAGGGCGAGAAGAAGGCCCGCGGCCGTGTTCATCCGATTCAGGACTCGGCTGGTCACGCAGCGCCGGAGCAGGGACACCGCGGTGTTGAGCACAACCCACCAGCCGAACGAGCCGACGAAGACACCGGCCGCCAGGACCGGGAACGGTGCGGTCCCGCGCTCGAGGAAGGCCGGCATCGCGGCCAGGAACAGCACGGGGGTGACCGGATTCGTCAGGGCCAGCACGACCGCGCTGCCGTAGCTCACCGCCAGGGTGTCGCAGCACGCGCGGCCCTCCTGCAGCACCGAGACGCTGCGAAGCACCCGGACCGCGAGGGCGAGAAGCACCGCCTCCGAGATCAGGGAGAGAACGGCGCCGTTCGACCACACCGCGGCGAGCTCCGCGCCCCAGCGCATGACGAGACCCCCGTATGTCAGGTGCACGGTGGCGACACCGAGCCCGGTGGCGAGGCCGGTCGACAGGCCGCCTGACAGCGTTCGCTGAACGCACAGCAAGCTCGTCGGCCCGATCGGCGCGGCGATGGACAGACCGAGACTCGCGCCGGTGAGCAGTGCCGTGGCGACGACGCTCATGGCACCGGGAATCCGGTCAGTCGTCTTCCGCGCGGTCGAGGGGCGAGGCGGCCGCCCGGGACCCCGCGGCCGCCCTGTCGGTGCCCGGGCACCCGATGTGATCGCGCTCCACGGCGGACGACGCTTGGGCACACGCGATGTCCGGCATGTCGTTCAGCTCGTCGGCGCGGGCGCCGGCGCAGAACAAGACGACCACGGCGGTGGCGACGACTGTTTTCATGGCTGTTCCTCCCTCGCGTCGACACACTAGGGAGGGCGGGAACCCTGGCATCCTCTGTTCGGCGGATGGCGCTGCCAGCGCCGCGCCGCGCTCGCCGCCGGCGTCCCGGTCGGGCGACAAAGCACCGTGGCGCCAGGCACTTACACAGCCGCGCCGGCGCTCCGGGCGGCCGTGTCGACGCCGCGTGTCCGGGGCCGGGGGGCGGTGAGTCCGTCGAAACGGCCCTCGGCGCACCGTCCCTGCCGGACGGCATCCTCTGTTTGAAGGATGCAAATGTCGGTTTTGGACTGATATTGGTATTACCGCGGTCAGAAGAATCGTCGCGGGACGTGCCAATGCGGGAAGCGCTTATCGACCGGATCTACGAGGCTGCGGGCACGCCGGAACTCTGGCCCGACGTCCTCCAGTCCATCGGCGATATGGCGAACTCGGACGGCGCTGTGCTCACGGTGCTCCCGCCCGTCGGGACCTCCCGCTGGATCGCCTCACCGGCCCTGGAGCAGCGCCTCGGTCACCAGACCGGCGCGGGGCGCAGCAGCGGTCGGATGGCGCCGTGGCGCACCGACGCCCAGGCGGGCTTCACGCGCGACGTCGACCTCGTGCCGGCCTCCTACGAAGGCTGGCCCCGCGAAGGCGACAGGCCGTTCTGGCAGGTGGGCACAACGATTCCCCTTTCGACAGGCGACATCGCGATCGTCACCGCCGAACGGCGGGCTCAAACCGGCCCCCATGAGGCCTCCGTCCTGCCCGGACTTGACGCCTTGCGACCACACCTCGTGCGCGCCTGCGAGCTCAGCGCCCAGTTCAGCTGCGAGCGCGGCCGCGTCACGACCGCGACGCTCAGCCAGATCGGACTCCCCGCCGCCGTTCTGTCGGCCTCGGGTCGGGTGCTGACCATGAATGCCCGGCTGCAGGAGCGGGAGGAGGTCCTGCCCCCCGGCCAGCACGGCGGCCAGCTCTTCAAGAGCCTGATCAACAGCAAGCTGCTGCAGGACGCGATCGGCAACGTCGTTGGCGGCCGGCGCCCGGCGCAGACCATGCCGGTGCGCAGCTACTCTGATCACCGTCCTCAGATCGCTCATGTCATGCGCCTGAAGCAGCGCCCCGGCGACGTCTTCGGTGCCTCGGCGGTGCTCCTCGTTCTCGTGCATGTCGGCGCGCGGGCGGTTCCGGACGACGGCCTGCTGAACATGCTGTTCGACCTGACCCCGGCGGAGGCGCGGTTGCTCCAGGCGCTCGCCGGAGGCTTGCGTCTGCAGAGCTACGCCGAGAGCGTCGGCGTCCAGACAAGCACCGTCCGCACCCAGCTCAACTCGATCTTCAACAAGACCGGAACGAAGCGGCAGGCCGATTTGCTGAGCATCGTCACGTCGCTCGCGCTCTTCAGCGGGCAGACGACGAAGCGCCTGGGCGCGGCGTGACTCACATATCGGCGTCGCGGAGGAAGGCGGCCAGCACCTGCGCGGTCGGAAAGGCCTCGAAAGCCCCGAACTGGCAGGTCGTGAGCGCACCGCAGGCCGCGGCCTGCCGCAGGATCGCGTCGAGGGGCTCTCCCGCGAGCAGGCCCGCGATAAGCCCGGCCGTGAACGCGTCCCCCGCGCCGACCGTGTCGACCGCCGCGACCGCGAAGGCCGGCTGGCGGAGGGGGGACAGTCCGGGGCGGAACGCCACCGCGCCGCGCTCTCCCAGGGTCACGATCAGCAGTCCGAGGCCTCCGGAGAGCAGGGCGGCGATCCCCGGCGTCGCTTCCGTGGCGTCCGCGATGGCGTCGGGAGTCCCCAGGCCGAGGTCGGCGGCCTCGACCGCGTTGACGACGAGGATCGCGGTATCGGCCAGGATCGCCGGGTCGATGGGGCGCATCGGGGAGGGATTCAGCAGCGTGGGGATGCCCGCCTGCCGAGCGAGCGCGAACGCCGCTCGGATCGAGGCGTCCGGCGATTCGAACGTCGCCGCCACGAGGTCCGCTCGCTCGAGGCGGGCGGCGACGGCTCGGACGTCCTCCGCACCGAGGGCGAGGTTGGCCCCGAGGCAGACCGCGAGACAGTTCTCGCCGGCCGCGTCGACGAACGCGACGCCGGCGCCCGTCGAGCCGGCATGCGGCACCAGCATGTCCTCGGCGAATCCGACCCGCGCGAAGGTGGCGCGGACCATAGGGGAGAACACGTCCGTGCCGACGGCGAAGAGTCCGTCCACCTCGACGCCGAGCTGGTGCGCGGCGAGCGCGAGGTTGAAGCCCTTGCCGCCAGGCTCGGCGAGGAAGGCCAAGCCATCGAGGGACTCGCCCGCCTGCGGCAGCCGCGCGACCTTGACCGAGCAGGCGATCACGAAGCTTCCGACGACGAACAGGCGCATGGAGCGCTCCGAACCTGTACACTGCGAATAGCTGTACCGGAGGCCGATCGGACGTGCGCCCCAAAAATCGGACGATCAAGGGTGATGTCGAGGCGGACCTCGCGGAGGGCGAGCGTCCCTCCGTGCTCTCTCTCCTCCGCCTGCGCGCCGACACGGCGATGCCGCTGTACCGGCAGATCGAGGGTCAGCTTCGCGAACTGATCCTGTCGGGCTCGCTGCCGCCGGGCGTCACCTTGCCGGCCGAGCGCCAGCTCGCCGACAGCCTCGGGGTCAGCCGCGTGACGGTCCAACGCGCCTATGCCGAACTCAGCGACAACGAGCTGCTCGTCCCGCGCGGGCGCTGCGGCTTCCTCGTGCGCCGTCCCCCCGAGCCCGTGCGCCCGGGTATGGACCGGCTCAAGGGCTTCACGGAGGAGATGCGGGAGCTGGGGAAGATCCCATCCTCGCGCATCCTCGATCGGGCGGTCACCGAGGACCGCTCGATCGCATCGATCTTCGGCCTGCCCTCGACGGCCCCGTTCCTGCGTCTGACGCGCGTTCGCTCCGGCGACGGCGTGCCGATGTCGCGCGAGGTCGCCTGGTACAACATCCGCGCCGTGCCCGCCCTCGAGACCGGCGACCTCTCCGGTTCCGTCTACGCCTTCCTGAGCGGGCACCCGGGCGGCCGCCTCGTGCGCTGCGAGCAGACGGTGGAGGCGACCATGCCGACGGCTGACGAGTGCGAGATCTTCGCCTTCGAACAGCCCCTCCCGTGCCTGCTGATCAAGCGCCACAGCTACAATCAGGACTCGGTGATGATCGAGTACGTGGAAGGCCTGTTCCGAGGCGATGCCTATCGCTATCGGCTGAATCTGCGCGCGTAGTATGCCCGGCTGACCGAACCGGACTCGCTTCCCTACGGTGCGCGCGACGGGCTGGGCGATGCCCCGCTCGAACCGCTTCCGGCCCGCGACGGGGACCCGCCTCCTTCAGGAAAGTGCTCTCCACTCTCGCCGGGCAAGGCGATTCCGCCGAGGCCGCCATCCGTCGCCCACCGCCGTCACGGCACGGGAACGACGGCCGAGCTTCGCCCTTTTAACGGACGGGAACGCCCCTGTGCCTCGCGTGGAACAGCGAGAAGCGCCGTGGTACACCTGATGCCTCGCGAGCGATCAGCCGGCGCAGCCAGCCATCCCGCTTCGGTCCGGAGCACACGATGAGCGAGTCCTCGACGGCGCCGACCCTGGCGACCCTGGCGACAGCCCGGGCCGGCCGGACGCAGCGTCGGCTCGCGGTCGCCGTCAGCCTCCTGTTCGGGGCCGTCACCCTCGCGCTGCTGCCGTTCGCCAACCGCCCGATGCCGCCGATGCCGGGCTTCGTGCCCGTCTACCAATCGGCGCTGATCGTGGTCTACGGCCTGACCACGTACCTGTTCCTCACGCAGTACCGCCGCATCGGCTCGGCGCCGCTGCTCGTGCTCGGGGCCGGCAGCCTCTACGTGACGCTCGTCGTCTTCCTGCAGATGCTGTCGTTCCCGAACGTCCTCGCGCAGGGTCGGCTCCTCGGTGACGGGCCGGACACCACGACGTGGCTCTGGACCTTCTGGCATCTCGGGCCGCCGCTCTTCGCGCTGCCCTACGCGCTCCTGGAGGGCGACGAGCGTCCGCCGCAGGCCCCGCGCGGAAAGGCCGGACGGATCGGCTGGGCCACCGTCGCCGGGACCGTCGCGGCCGCCGCGCTCACCGGCGTGGTGGCCGTCCGCTACGTCCACCTCCTGCCGAAATGCGTCGAGGGCGACGATTACTGGCTGCTCACCACCTCGGGCATCGGGCCGGGCGTGGTCGCCCTGACCGTCATCGCGCTGGCCGTGCTGTGGTGGAAGACCCGCCTGCGGACCGTGCTCCAGCTCTGGCTGGCCGTGTCGCTTCTGCTGCTCGTCTTCGACAACATGGTCACGCTTCCGGGCGCCGCCCGCGGCACGGTCGGCTGGTTCGCGGGCCGGATGGAAGCCCTGGTGGCCGGCTTCATCCTGCTCGGCGTCTA
Organism: Methylobacterium sp. 285MFTsu5.1; assembly: GCF_000383455.1. Taxonomy (NCBI): domain Bacteria; kingdom Pseudomonadati; phylum Pseudomonadota; class Alphaproteobacteria; order Hyphomicrobiales; family Methylobacteriaceae; genus Methylobacterium; species Methylobacterium sp. 285MFTsu5.1. The sequence goes on from NZ_KB911271.1 coordinate 438,815, forward strand.
CCTGCGCGAGGTCGACTTCCTGTACGCCCAGGCTGCGGCCGCCGCCGAGGACCGGGAGGCCCGGCGGGCGGAGCTGCAGCGTGCCCGCGACAACCTCGCCCTGGCGCTGGAAGCGGCCGAGATGGGCGACTGGGAGCTCGACCTCCGTGGCAACACGGCGCGCCGGTCGCCGAGGCACGACGCGATCTTCGGCCACAGCGCTCCGGTCGCGGCATGGGACGTCGGGACCTTCGTCGAGCACGTCGTCCCCGAGGACCGAGACGCCGTGCGGGCGGCGTTCGATGCCGCCATCGGGACGGGCCGCCTCGACATCGACTGCCACATCCGGCGGGCCGAGGACGGGGCCGCCCGCTCGGTCACGATGCGGGGCAAGGTCTACCGCGACGGGAACGGCCAGCCCCGGTCCATGGCGGGCGTCGTGATGGACACGACGCGCCAGCGCGAGGCCGAGGAACGCCTGAACCAGGCTCAGAAGATGGAGGCCATCGGCCAGTTGACCGGGGGCGTGGCGCACGACTTCAACAACCTGCTGACCATCATCGTCGGCAACCTCGACATGATCGTGCGCAAGCCCGACAACCCGCAGCGCGTCGAGAGGCTGGCCACGTCGGCGATGACGGCGGCGCGGCGCGGGGCCGAGGTCACCGAGAAGCTGCTGTCGTTCTCCCGGCGCCAGGTGCTCCGGCCCGAGACCGTCAACCCCAACCGGCTGCTCAAGGACTTCCAGGCCCTGCTGAAGCGGGCCGTCGGCGAGACCGTCGAGATCCGGTTCGACCTCGACGCGGTCCTCGATCCGGTCCGGCTCGATCCGGGACAGTTCGAGAGTGCGGTGCTGAACCTCGCGGTCAACGCCCGGGACGCGATGCCGGACGGCGGCGTCCTGACGGTCAAGACCTGCAACGGGCACCTCGATGCCGCGGAGATTCCCGACCGGCCCGACCTGCGGCCGGGCGCCTACGTGCTCGTCTCGGTCACCGACACGGGCCAGGGCATGGACGCCGCCACGCGCAGCCGCGCCTTCGAGCCTTTCTTCACGACCAAGGATGTCGGCAAGGGAACGGGCCTCGGCCTCAGCCAAGTCTACGGGTTCGTGCGGCAGGCCGGAGGGCACGCGCAGATCAAGAGCGAGCCCGGCGCCGGCACCTCCATCGAGCTCTACCTGCCGCGCTCGGCCGAGAGGGCCGTCGAGGCCCGGCCGGACAACACCCTCCCGCTGCGGCGGGCGGCCTCCGGCGAGGTGGTGCTCGTGGTCGAGGACGAGCCGGCGGTGCTGGAGATGGCGGTCGAGAGCCTGGGCGAGCTCGGTTACCGGACCCTGACCGCGACCCGGGCGTCGGAGGCCCTGGAGCGGCTGGGCGGCCCCGAGCGCATCGATATCCTGTTCTCGGACGTCGTCATGCCCGGTGGCATGAACGGCGTGCAGCTCTCGGTCGAGGCCCGGCGCCTGCGTCCCGGCCTGCGGGTGCTCCTGACGTCCGGGTACACGGGCACGGCGCTCGACGAGCACGCGGTGCCGGCCGACCTGCCTCTCCTGAGCAAGCCCTATCAACGGGACGAACTCGCCAACAAGCTCCGGGTCGTCCTGGGCTGAACCCCCGGACCCACGGCATTCCGCCCCGCGATCGCGCGGCGTCGCGGACGGGTTGTCCGTCAACAGGCCTGAAGGCTTAACCCGGCCTTAACCGACCGGTTCAGCCCGCAGCAGCGGCATGTCGGCATGCTCCGTCCGTCATCAACGGCGCCGACACGCGCAAGGAGCTGTCCCATGCCCATCATGCCCTGGATCCACGATGCCCTCTATGTCGGCAGCTTCGCCGCCCTCGTCCTCGTCGCGCGGCAGGCGCTCGTGCGGCGCGATCTCGGGCTGTCCGGCCTGCCGGGCCTCGAACGCCTGCGCCGGTCGCTCGGGCCCGGCACCGGGTTCCGTGAGCGGCGCCGGTTCACGCCGCCCCGGACCAGCGGCAACACCGCCTTCGACGCCTGGCGCGACGGCGAGATCGGCCGCATCGAGGGGGAGCGCCGCGCGCTCGAAACGCGTCTCCGGGACTTCGAGGGTTTCGTCGACGCGCTGAAGCGCGCCAAGGATCGCGCGACCTTCGAGCGCTTCGTGGCGGAACATCCCGCGGGATCGGGGGCAGCGGTCGACATCGCCGGCACCGCCGATCAGGCCGAACATCGAAAAGGCTAGGTCGCCTCAGGGTTGCACCGAAGCGTCGGGGCCACGCCGTAGAGGATCAGGATCCTCGTCTCCTCTACGCCGCCCCGCGCGACGCTTCGAAGACCGCGGCGAAACCTCCGAAGATCATCCGCGCCCCGTCGAACGGCATGGTCAGATCGCGGAAGCGCGGATCGGTCCGCATCGCGGCCTCGCACCGGTCTGCCGTTTCCCGGTCGGGCCAGAGGATCCACCCGAGGACGACGCTCTCGCCGTCGCGAAGGGCGACGGACCGCCGGAAATCGGTCCGCTCGCCCTCCGGAACGTTGTCGCCCCAGGCCTCCATCTGGTGGAGCGCGCCGTACTCACGGAACAGCGCCCAGGCCGCTCTGGCCGACGCGACATAGGCCTCCCGGTTCGCGTCGGGAACCGGCGTGACGAACCCGCTCACGTAAGTCATGGGTTGCCTCCTCGAGTCGGGGTGCGCGCGGAAAGGCTTCAGGCCGGAGAGTGCCCTCGCGTCACGGCCTCGGGGTCCATCCACATCAGCTCGACGACGTGGCCATCCGGATCCTCGAAGTTCCGGCCGTACATGAACGTGCCCATCTCCTGCGGCGGGCGGGGACCGGGACGTCGTGCAGCGGTTCGCCGGACTGTTTCCCCTGCCGGGGAAGGCGTTCTGATCGCTTTGGCGGGTGCAGACCGGATCACGACCGACCGTCACTCGACCAAGCCGAACTCGCTCTCGAAGCCGAGTCTTCCCCTCTCGGTCACGCGGATGGCGCGCCCGTCGCGCTGACGCTCGATCCACCCGAGATCCTCGCAGCGGCGGCACAGGGCGGCTCCGAGACGGCCGGCGAGGTGCGGTCTCCGCTCGCTCCAGTCCAGGCAGGGGCGGCAGAGCAGGCGGCGGGTTCGTCCGGCCGGTTCGACTTCGACACCGAACGCGGCCAGCCACGCACTGCCGAATGCGGTCACTTCACCCGCCTCCTCGCCCAGGACGATCAGTCCCCGTGCGACCAGCGCATCGGCGATCCCGACGCCGAGCCGTCCGGCGAGGTGATCGTAGCAGGTGCGGGCCTCGCGCAAGGCTGGATCGATCCGCGGCGTCGCTCGGCGCGACGCTTCCTCCGGCTCGCCCCGGTTCGCGATCACCATCATGGCCTCGAGCATGCGGGCGACCTCGATGGAGGCGAGGCGGAAGTATCGGTGCCGACCTTGGCGCGACACCGTGAGCAGGCCGCCGGCCACGAGCTTCGTCAGGTGCTCGCTCGCGGTGGCTGGCGCGACGCCGGCCGTCCAGGCCAGTTCGGTCGCGGTCAGCGCTCGCCCGTCGATCAAGGTCGACAGGATATTGGCGCGGCTGGGATCTCCGACGAGCGCGCCGATCTCAGAGAGTGCAGGACCCTGCGTCATGAGCTGAACCTACACGCGCTCAATGCCCGCCGCATCCGACGACGCTTCGGTTTGGACCGAAGCGTTTACGGCTGACTCGGCTGGGATCCCTGGATCAGAGTGGAGCGTGAAGCTGGAGAACCGCGCCACGTCTGTGCCGACGGTTCGCCCGCCACGGCCATAGGTGACGCCTATGACGCCCGATGAGATTGACGACAGGGAAGAGCATCATTGGATCGAAGATCCGCGATCCGGGCCCACACTGTTCCTTCGCCGGCTGTCTCCCCAGTTCCGGGGTGAGCGGGACGGTCTGACGACCGACGCCGCGTGGCTGCTCGATGCCTTCTCCGGCACCCCGGACCGGCGTGACATCAAGCTCGGGCGCGGCACGCATCTGATGCATCTCGAGGCCGGGCGTAGGGCCCTCTGACGAGCCTCCGCCACATGTCTGAGTGAGCCGGTCCCGGCTTGAACCGTATCGACACCCAGGGAGGAGCCCATGTTCTCCGTCATCTTCGAAGTCCGACCCGGCGACGGTCGCAAGGACGCCTATCTGGAACACGCGCGCGTGCTGAAGCCTGAGCTCGAGGGCATCGACGGCTTCATCGACAACGAGCGCTTCACGAGCCGGACGCGGCCGGGCTGGGTCCTTTCGCACTCGACGTGGCGGGACGAGAAGTCGGTGATCCGCTGGCGCACCCATGCCGGTCATCACCTGATCCAGGGGAAAGGCCGGTCCGAGGTGTTCGCGGACTACCATCTCCGCGTCGGCGAGGTGACGGCTGACACCCACCCGCCGGCGGGACATCGGGTCCGCGAGCAACGCCTCGATGAGACGGAAGTCGGCCAAGCCAAGGCCTGTACACTGTCGGAGGCGATGTCGGCGGACCGGCCCACGCCCTTCGATGTCGACCTCATGGCCATGCTCGGTCTCGACCAGCGGACCGAGGGGCTGGTGAGTTGGGACGCGTTCGATTCCTTCACCAATCCAGGAAAGGTGCTGGTGCTGCTGTCGTGGAGAGATGCCGGCGCGGCGAACGCCGTCTCATCGGTCGCCGGCACGCGCCTCCGAGCTGTTCGGATCATTCGCGACTACGGGATGTTCGACAGGCGTGAGAGCCCGCAATATCACCCGGCCGTGCAAGCCCCGGGATAGGGCCCGACGACGAGAACCGGGCATCAACACCTTCGGCGTCGCTCCGTCATCGGTCTCGCGAATGCGGACCCGGTGGCACGACGCGGTCGTCCCGCGGCCTGCCCTGCGATCATGTGCGCGACCGGCCCGGGGAACCGGATCACGGACGAGGCGACCGATCCACGAGGCGGTCACCTCGCTGGCGGCACCCCAGGGCTCGCCCGCTCCCGTTGCACGAGCAGTCGGCTGCCCTCTGGGGGCGCGGCCCTTTCGGACGAGGGGGTTCAAGTCTCGGCGATGAGGTCCTTGATGCGGGAGGCGAGGGTCTCCAGCACGAACGGCTTGGTCAAGACCTGCATCCCGGGCCGAAGGTAGCCGTTCCCGAGCACGGCGTTCTCCGCGTACCCGGTGATGAACAGCACCTTCAGGTCCGGTCGCCGCTCGCGGCCGGCGTCCGCCATCTGTCGCCCGTTCATGCCCCCCGGCAGGCCAACATCCGTCACCAGCAGATCGATGCGCACGTCCGACTGCAGCACCTTCAGGCCGGCGACGCTGTCGGCGGCCTCGATGGCGGTGTAGCCCAGGTCCTCCAGCACCTCGGTGACCAGCATGCGCACCGAGGGCTCGTCGTCGACGACCAGCACCGTCTCGCCCTGGCCCGCTTGCTCGACCTCGGAAAGCCTGCGCGCGACCGCGTCCTCGTCGGCCTCGCCGTAGTGCCGCGGCAGGTAGAGGCAGACCGTCGTCCCCGCGCCGACCTCGGAGTAGATCCGCACCTGCCCGCCGGACTGCTTGGCGAAGCCGTAGACCATGGACAGGCCGAGGCCCGTGCCCTCGCCGGTGGGCTTTGTGGTGAAGAACGGCTCGAACACCTTTCCGATCAGGTCCGGCGCCATGCCGGTGCCGGTGTCGGTCACGCAGACGCCGAGATACTGGCCGGGCGCGAGGTCGTGCTGGCGGCCGCCGACCTCGTCGATCCACCTGTTGGCGGTCTCGATGGTGATGCGACCACCGTCCGGCATCGCGTCGCGGGCGTTGATGCACAGGTTGAGCAGCGCGTTCTCCAGCTGGCCCGGGTCGATCAGCGCCGGCCACAGCCCCGCGAGACCGACGACCTCCAAGTGGACGGCCGGACCGACGGTGCGCCGGACCAGCTCCTCCATGTCGTGGACGAGGCGGTTCACGTTGGTGGGTTTGGGGTCGAGGGTCTGGCGGCGGGAGAAGGCCAGCAGGCGATGCGTCAGGGCGGCGGCCCGCTTGGCCGCGCCCTGGGCGACGCTCATGTAGCGGTCGAGGTCACCCATCCGCCCCTGGCTCATCCGCGTCTGCATCAGTTCCAGGGAACCGGAGATGCCCGCGAGCAGGTTGTTGAAATCGTGTGCGAGGCCGCCGGTCAGCTGGCCGACCGCCTCCATCTTCTGCGACTGCCGCAGAGCCTCCTCCGTCTTGGCCAGCGCCTCGGCCTGCTGCTTGATCTCGGTCACGTCGCGCACGGACGAGTAGATCAGCCCGTCGCGGGGCACCGCGTTCCAGGACAGCCAGACATAGCTGCCGTCCTTGCGGCGGTAGCGGTTCTCGAACGTGAGCTGGGCCTCCCCGCGCGACAGTCCCCCCGCCGCCGCCACGGTCGACGCGACGTCGTCGGGGTGGACGAAATCGAGGAACGGCCGCGCCTTCATGTCGGCGTCGGTCCACCCGAGGGTTCGCGACCAGGCCGGGTTGAGGCCGACGAAGTAGCCGTCGAGGTTGGCCACGCAGAGCAGGTCGGACGAGGCCTGCCAGATCTGGTCGCGCTCGGCGGTCCGGACGGCGACCTGGCGGGCGAGGTCGGCCTCCGTCTGCACCCGGACGGTCACGTCCTGCACGAAGACGTGGAAACCGTCGACGCGGCCGCCGGCGGTCCGTCGCGGCAGGTAGCGGATCTCGGCGACGCGGTGGCGCCCGTCGCGGTGCGGCCAGTCCGTCTCGAAGGTGACGGGCTCACCCCCGAGCGCCCGATCGATGAAGGGTCGCCGCACGGCGTAGGCGGCCGGGCCGAGCAGCGCGTGGACATCGCGTCCGACGACATCGCCGGGCGGGGCGGAAAACCAGTCCTTGTAGGCCTCGTTGGCGAAGCGGTAGACGTGGCCGGCGTCGATGAACGCGATCAGCACCGGCAGCGCGTCGGTGATGAGCCGGAGCTCGCGCGCGCTGGCCTCCGCCAGCAACTCGGCGCTCCTGCGCGCGGTGATGTCGCTGAAGAAGACCGCGACGCGGTGGTCGCGCGGGTCCCCGACCCGATGCGCACGCACGTCGAACCAGCGCCCGAACACGGCGGCGTAGTTCTCGAAATGGGCGGGTTCCCCGGTCAGGGCGACGCGGCCGTAGCTGTCGAACCAGTGCCGTTCGAGGTCGGGCGCGAACGTGCTGACCCAGCGGCCGGCGACGTCGGCCCCCGTCTGCCGGGCGAAGGCCGGATTGGCCTCCTCGATCAGGTAATCGACCGCCCGTCCGTCCGCGTCGAACCGCATCATGAGGATGCAGAACCCGACCTCGACCGTCTCGAACAGCGTCCGGTAACGGGCCTCGCTCTCCTGCAGCGCCGCCTCGGCCAGGCGGCGGTCGTGGATGTCCTCAACCACCCCGTACCAGGCCACGATGGCGCCGGCTCCGTCGCGGCGGGGACGCGCGCGCGCCCGCATCCAGCGGTACGTGCCGGTCGCCGCGATGTTGATGCGATAGTCCACGTCGACCGGCTCGCCCGAGGCGAGACAGGCCGAGAACACCGCGACCGTGTGGGGGACGTCCTCCGGATGCAGGGCCTTCATCCAGCCCGCGCCGTCGGGTTCGCCGGGTGCCTGGCCCGTCAGTTCCAGCCAGCGGTTCGAGTATGAGGTGATGTTGCCCGCCGGGTCGCAGGTCCACGGCACCTGGGGATTCAGTTCGACGGTATGCCGGAGGTGGGCCTCGCGCTCCCTCAGCGCCCTCGCGGCCAGATGCTCGGCCGTGCGGTCGCGGACAATCTTGGTGAACCCGCGATGCGCACCGGCCTCGTCGAGCAGCGGCATCATCTCGCCCGACGTCCAGACGCGACTGCCGTCCTTGCGGAGGTGCCAGCGCTCGACGGAGGCGCGCGCCTCGCTCGTCGCGAGCCGCATCTCGGCCTCAGGGCGCCCCTCCGCACGGTCCTCGGGCGTGAAGATCCGGTCGGCGGGCTGCCCGCGCATCTCCTCCGACGTCCAACCGAAGATCCGCTCGGCGCCGGGGTTCCAGTCGATGACCGAGCCGTCGCGGTCGGTGACGACGATGGCGAAGTCCCTGACGTTGTCGAAGACGACCCGGTGGCGCCATTCGCTCGCTGGCGCGTCCTGCCCGGCGGTCCGATGCACCGGGCGCACCTCCCGGCCGACGGTCTCGCCCCCTGCTTCCGGCAGCCTCGAGCGCAGGCGCAGCACCTCCGCCTCAAGTTGCGCGCGCGACATCGCGCCGACGTCCGGGCCGATCGATTTCACCGTCTCCCGAATGGCCGGCGTCTCTTCGAAGTCGTGCATCAGGAGGCCAAGCCATCCAGTCCCGGCCGGTTCCGTTTGGAGAGATCACGGTCGCCCGCCGGTCCGGACCGGCAGCCGCGGTCCGCCCGGCAATCGTGGCCGCCGCGTCATGCGATGGACGGACACCGTCCTGAACTTTCAAGACGGGACGGTGTTCGCCGGCATCAACCTTCGCCTGCCTTAAAGGGTCGCGACCCGATCAGCTGTCGGGCCGGCCGAGATCGAAAGGTCGGTAGCGCTCGACGCGCCGATCTCCGTCCTCGAAAGCAAGCCGTACAAGATCCTGAAGCAAGTCCAGACGTCCATTGCTTCGCGGCAAGCGAGACGGGATTGAAAAGTGAGTGGCTTCGCGTGCGACCGAAGCGCTCGAGCGAAGAACTGATTGTGCTAGAGACCGGCCGCTCGCGGAAGGATTTGCGATCCTCAGGATCAGCGTTCCGGCTGCGGCCCAGATCCGACACAGAGGTCGGCACGCTCAGATGAGACTTGAAATTTATAGACGTCGACTAATGAAACTGTTGGTAGCGAGGGAGGGATTTGAACCCCCGACACAAGGATTATGATTCCTCTGCTCTAACCAGCTGAGCTACCCCGCCACGAGCCGCGACCGTCCATCGAGACGATGCGTGCAGTGGCGGCGGTATAGGAAGAGCGGGCGCTCCGTGTCAACGTCTTCCCGTGAGCAAATCGCGCCTCCGGAGGTCGGGCAGGCCGCGTGCCGTCGCGCGCGGGAGGGAAACGCTTGGCTGTCACCGAGAATCGCTCGGCGACAGCCCGTCCGCCATGTCCGACCTGTCCCGGCCCGCTAGGTTTGGCACGGGCCGCTCGACGGCCCGTCAGATCGCGGAGCGTTCGATGACAGCGCGCAAGAGCCATCGCTGGACCACCAGCCTCGCCGCCCTTCTCGTCCTCGGGGTGCCGCTCGCCACGGGTCCGGCATTCGCCGCGGGCAAGGACGTCACCTACCGCGCGGCGCTCACCGGCGGCAGCGAGGTCCCGGCAACCGCGTCCTCCGGCAAGGGCGAGATCACCGCGACCTTCGATCCCGCCACCAAGCGCCTGAGCTGGTCGGGCCAGTACAGCGGCCTCACCGGGCCGGTCACGGCCGCCCATTTCCACGGACCGGCCAAGGCGGGCGAGAATGCCGGCGTGCTCGTGCCGGTGACGGCGGCGAGCAGCCCCTTCACCGGCGAGGCGGCCCTCGATGACGCCAAGGCCGCCGATCTCGAGGCGGGGAAGGTCTACTTCAACCTCCACACCGCCGCGAACCCGAAGGGCGAGATCCGTGGCCAGATGGAGCGCGCACCCTGATCCGGAACGCCGGGAGCCTCGACGTTCCCGGCCGCGCCCGGTAGGCGGATCCCCGTCCACCTGCCGGAGCCTTCGATGAAGCACACCGACGCCATCATCGCCTGGACGCCCGTCCGCTGGGCGGATCTGAAGCCGGAGACCGCCGGGCAGGTCGTCGTCCTGCCCGCGCCAGACGCGGCCGGAGAGGCCAAGCGCTACATGATGCGCGCCGGCGCGAGCTCGTCCGCCCTGGCCACCCTGACGGAGGAGGCCCGCGTCGCGCGCCTGTTCATCGACTTCCAGACCCTGGTCGTCCGCGACGGGATCGATCCGCAGGTCGCCCACCGGGCGTTCCTGGCGATCGACGAGTACCGGTTCCGCATCGCCCCCGATACCGAGGGCGCGGAATTCGAGGACCCGCCCGAGGAAGATTAGACCGAGCCTCGAAGGTGCAGCGCGCATCCCTCGCGGAAGCGTGAGAATTAAGAATACACAGAGCGCGGACGCGCCCTATCTCCCGGCAGGTCCTGAATCCGTCGGAGGCCGGCCATGCCCGTATCCCGTCGCGCCGTCATCGCCGCAGCCGCTATCGCCCCGCTCGCCGGCCGCCTCGCCGCGGCGGCCGAGCCGCTGATCCGCCGCCCGATACCCTCCACCGGCGAGATGCTTCCGGCCATGGGGATCGGCACGTCCCGGCGCTACGAGGTCGAGCCGACGCCCGAGGCGGTGGCGCCTTTGAAGGAGGCGGTGAAGACCTTCGTCGCACTCGGCGGATCGGTGATCGACACGGCCCCGAGCTACGGCACCGCCGAGGACGTCCTCGGCCTGATCCTGGCGGAGCCCGGCCTGCGCCAGAAGATCTTCCTCGCCAGTAAGGTCGACACGACCGGCCGCGACGCGACGCTCGCGGAGTTCGACCGATCGCTGAAGCGCATGAAGGTCGACACCCTCGACCTGGTGGCGGTCCACAACCTGATCGACGTGACCGGGAATCTGGCGGTCCTGCGCGATCTGAAGGCGCAGAAGCGCGTCCGGTACGTCGGCGTCACGGTCTGGCGCGACAACCAGCTCGACGCCCTGGAGGCCGTCATGAAGCGCGAGAGCCTCGACTTCATCCAGGTGAACTACGCCATCGACAACCGTGCCGCCGCGGAGCGCGTACTCCCGCTGGCCGCGGATCGCGGCGTGGCGGTGATGACCAACGTGCCGTTCGGCCGCGATCGCCTGTTCAAGGCGGTCCAGGGCAAGGAGTTGCCGGCGGTCGCCAAGGATCTCGGCTGCGCGAGCTGGCCGCAGTTCTTCCTGAAATACGTGCTCGGCAACCCGGCCGTGACCTGCCCGATCCCCGGCATGGCGAAGGCCGCCTATGTCGAAGACAACCTCGGGGCCGCGCGGGGCAAGCTGCCCGACGCGGCGCAGCGCAAGCAGATGGAGACGTTCATCGATGCGGTCTGATCTCACCTCGCGCCGCGCAGCGCTCGCCCTCGCGGCCGGCCTCGCCGTGGCCGCCGCTCTTCCCGCTTCCGTGCCCGCCGCGGCCCAGGACGGCGCGAAGAAGATCCGGATCGGCGTGATCGGCGCCGGGAACATCGGCGGCACGATCGGGTCGCTCTGGGTCAAGGACGGCCACGAGGTCATGTTCGCCTCCCGCCACCCGGAGCAGCTCGCCGCGATGGTCTCGGAGCTCGGGCCCAAGGCCAGGGCCGGCACGCCCGAGGAGGCGATCGAGTTCGGCGACGCCGTGTTCATCGCCGTCCCCTACAAGGCCTATCCGGACCTCGCGAAGGAGATCGGCCCGTCCCTCAAGGGGAAGGTCGTGCTCGATGCCGGCAACGCCACGCAGAAGCGCGACGGCGCGCTCTACGACGAGGTCCAGGCCAGCGGGATCGGCGCGACCTCGGCCAAGTACTTCCCCGGCGCCAAGATCGTGCGCGCCTTCAATGCGGCCAATTACAAGATCTTCGCCAAGGAGGGCGCGGACGGCGGCAAGGGTCGTGCGGGCGGGCGGATGGCGATCCCGATCGCCGGGGACGACCCGGAGGCGCTGAAGGTCGCCGAGGGCCTCGTCCGCGACGCCGGGTTCGACCCGGTGGTGGTCGGCCCGCTCAAGGATGCCGACAAGTTCGCCATGGGCAGCCCGGGCTTCGGTCACGACGTCACCGCGCCGGAGATGCGCGAGAAACTCGGACTGGCGAAGTAGGCGCGTCGTCCGGCCCCTCGCCGGGCCCCGCAACGGCGAGGGGTCCGACCGAGCCTTCCCCGAGGGAGGCCCGTCCGGGGAAGAAGCCCATTCCGGTGAGATCGGCCCATGCCTGAACCCGCCCGCGGCACGCTCGCGCGCCTGATCGACGTTCAGCCCGGCGAGGGCCGCGCTCTGGCCTGGTCCTGGGCCTACATCTTCTCGATCCTGGCCGCCTACTACGTGCTGCGCCCGATCCGGGACCAGATGGGCGTCGCCGGCGGCATCGAGAACCTGCCCTGGCTGTTCACCGCCACCCTCGTGGGGATGCTCGCCCTCAACCTGCCCTTCGCCTACCTGGTGAAACGGATGCCGCGGGCGCGGTTCGTGCCGATCACGTACCGGTTCTTCGCGGCCAACATCCTGGCCTTCGCGCTGACGCTCTACCTCGCGCCCGCCGAGTGGGGCGTGTGGATCGGCCGGGTGTTCTTCGTCTGGCTGTCGATCTTCAACCTGTTCGTGGTCTCGATCTTCTGGGCGACGATCGTCGACGTGTTCTCGAACGCCCAGGGCAAGCGATTGTTCGGCTTCATCGCGGCCGGCGCGACGCTCGGCGCCATCGCGGGCTCGGCGACCACGGCGATCCTGGCCAAGAACGTCCCGACCTGGGGCCTGATGCTGTGCGCGGTGGTGCTCCTCGAGGTCGCGGTGTTCTGCATGCGCGGGCTCGCCGCGCTGTCGACGCAGCTGCACGAGGTGCCGGGCCGCGACGGGGGCGCCGAGGACGGGCAGGACCGGACGATCGGCGGCAGCGTGCTCGCCGGCGTCACCCGGACTCTCGCATCGCCCTACCTGCTCAACATCTCGCTGTTCCTGCTGCTGTTCTCGGTGACCTCGACGTTCCTGTACTTCGAGCAGGCGGGCATCGCGAAGCGGAGCTTCCCGGACCGCGGCGCGCAGACGGCGTTCTTCGCCAGCGTCGACCTCGCGGTGAACGTCCTCACGCTGGGCATCCAGCTGTTCCTCACGGGCCGGATCGTGAACCGAATCGGCGTCGCCCTCACGCTGGCGATCCTCCCGGCCTTCAGCATCCTCGGCTTCGCGGCGCTCGCGCTCTGGCCGACGATCGGCGTCATCGTGGCGTTCCAGGTGCTCCGCCGGGCCGGGAACTTCGCGATCGCCCGGCCGGTGCGCGAGGTGCTGTTCACCGTCGTCCCCCGGGAGGACCGCTACAAGGCGAAGAGCTTCATCGACACGGTGGTCTACCGGTTGGGCGATCAGGTCGGCGCGTGGTCGTTCACCGGCATCCAGGGCATGGGGCTCGGCAGCGCCAGCGTGGCCGGCGCCGCGATCCCGCTGTCGATGGCGTGGCTCGTGAACAGCGTCTGGCTCGGGCGCGCGCAGGAGCGGCGGCGGGCTGAGCAGGCGGCGGAGCCGGGCATCGAGCCCGAACGGACCGCGCCGGTCGGCCGTGCGGCCGCTTCGCCCGGCGGGTGAGCGCCGTTTCGCCCCGCCTATCGATGCCGCATGAAGTCCCAGACCAGATAGGCCGGGAACGGCAGCATGATCGCGAAGAAGATCCAGTCGAACATCTGAGGCATCAAGCCGTCTCCCGCTCGGTCCCCCCTGGTTCTACCGGCTTCCCGAGGTGAAGTTCCGCGCGGCCGCGGCGGCCGTTAAGAGGCGGTTTACCCTGACGGGTGAGGTATCGCGCTCGTTCCGGGCGGGAGAGTGACATGGCGGGACCCGCATGGTCGGCGCCGCGGCGCCGGTGGCGTGCCGCCGATCCCGCGATGGCGCTGGTCGGGCTCCTCGCCCTGACACCGGCACCCGTCGCCGCGCAAGAGCCACTCTTCATCCGCATCCGCCCGCTGCCGGACGCCGAGGCGGCGCGCCTCGCCCGGGAGATGCTCTGGGCCCGCCGGCAGGCTCATGCCCGCGCGGTGATCGAATCGGTCTGCACCGGCTGCCTGGGCGCTTGGAAGCCCGAACCTGTCCCGCCACCGACGCCTGCGCCCGCGCAGGACAGGATTGCGAACCTCACCGTTCCGATAGGGGTTGAACTCGACCCCGGCTCCGGGGCATCCGAGCCCGGTCCCGATCCATCGACCTCCGAGAGGCATCCATGACGCAAGCGCATCCGACCAGCGGCGCCGAGCCCGAAGTCGATTGCCCGGTGACCCTCGAGGTTCTGGGCTCTGTGTACCGGGCCGACGATTTCGACCTGCCGCTGATCCTGGAGCAGATCCCGCCGCTGAAGCGCGCGCAGCTCGCCGCCTACCTCTACGGCAAGAGCCACATGCACAAGCTCGGGCTGAAGGTCGCCCGTTCCTGCGAGCGCGACGACCTGATCCGCGTGGCGGGAGAGATCGGCTCGGTGATCCACGGCCAGGCGCATTTGAAGCCGTCGCGACCGACTCCCGAGCCCGCCCCGCAGCTGCGCGCCAAGACCCCGCCCGGCCAGAAGAAGGTGAGCCTCGCCGGCGCCGCCGCGAAACCCGCGATCAGCCTCGGTGGCTCGGCCAAGGTCCGCAACTTCGACTGAGAGCTGGCGCGCGTCGGGCCAGCCGAGACCGCCGCGCGCGGCTGGCCGCGCCGGCACCGACGGGGCGACGGCGACGCGCGGGACCTGACGGTCGGGTCCGGCATTCCGTCGGTGACGGCACGTCGGAAGGCCGGACAATCCGGACTTGTGCGTTGCACGCGCCGCGGGCTTCGGATAATCGCCCGCGATGAACACCGACCACGACAAGATCCTGATCGTCGATTTCGGCTCTCAGGTGACGCAGCTCATCGCCCGCCGGGTGCGCGAGGAGGGCGTCTACTGCGAGATCGTGCCCTTCACGAAGGCCGAGGCCGCGTTCCGCGAGCAGAAGCCCAAGGGCGTAATCCTCTCCGGCGGCCCCGAATCGGTGACCGTCGCGGCCTCGCCCCGCGCGCCCCAACTCGTGTTCGATTCGGGCGTCCCGGTCTTCGGCATCTGCTACGGCCAGCAAACCATGGCGGCCCAGCTCGGCGGCGCCGTCGAGGGCGGCCACCACGCGGAGTTCGGCCGCGCCGAGGTCGAGATCCTGGCCGACTGCCCGCTGTTCAAGGGCGTCTGGCACAAGGGCGAGAAATACCCGGTCTGGATGAGCCACGGTGATCGCGTCACCAAGCTGCCGGACGGCTTCACCACCGTGGCGATCTCCAGGAACGCCCCCTTCGCGGCGGTTGCCGACGAGGCCCGCAACTACTACGCGGTCCAGTTCCACCCGGAGGTGGCGCACACGCCCCACGGCGCCCTGCTGATCCGCAACTTCGTGCGCGATGTCGCGGGCTGCTCGGGCGACTGGACCATGGGCGCCTACCGCGAAGAGGCCATCGCCAAGATCCGCGAGCAGGTCGGCTCCGAGAAGGTGATCTGCGGCCTGTCGGGCGGCGTCGATTCGGCCGTGGCGGCGGTGCTGATCCACGAGGCGATCGGCGATCAGCTGACCTGCGTGTTCGTCGACCACGGGCTCCTGCGCCTCGGCGAGGCCGAGCAGGTCGTGGCACTGTTCCGCGACCACTACAACATCCCGCTGGTCCACGTGGAGGCGTCGGGGATGTTCCTCGCGGCTCTGGAGGGCGTCAGCGACCCGGAAATAAAACGCAAGACGATCGGCCGCCTGTTCATCGACGTTTTCGAGGCTGAATCAAAGAAGATCGGCGGGGCGAAGTTCCTCGCGCAGGGCACGCTCTACCCCGACGTGATCGAGAGCGTGTCGTTCACCGGCGGCCCGTCCGTGACCATCAAGAGCCACCACAATGTCGGCGGCCTGCCCGAGCGCATGAACATGAAGCTCGTGGAGCCGCTGCGCGAGCTTTTCAAGGACGAGGTCCGGGTGCTCGGCAAGGAGCTCGGCCTGCCCGAGGGCTTCGTCGGCCGCCACCCGTTCCCGGGCCCGGGCCTTGCGATCCGCTGCCCCGGCACGATCACCGGCGAGAAGCTGGAGGCCCTGCGCAAGGCCGACGCGATCTACCTCGACGAGATCCGGCAGGCCGGCCTCTACGACACGATCTGGCAGGCCTTCGCGGTGATCCTGCCGGTGAAGACCGTCGGCGTGATGGGCGACGGGCGCACCTACGACCACGTCTGCGCGCTGCGCGCCGTCACCTCGGTCGACGGCATGACCGCCGACTTCTACCCGTTCGACATGGCCTTCCTGGGCCGGGTCGCGACCCGGATCATCAACGAGGTGAAGGGCATCAACCGGGTGACCTACGACATCACCTCGAAGCCGCCTGGCACGATCGAGTGGGAGTGAGCCGGCGTCCGGCCCGATCCCGCGCCGTCATCGCGAGCGGAGCGAAGCGACCCAGAGCAGCATGACGCTTCGATCCGTGTCGCGCTCCTGGATTGCTTCGCTCCGCTCGCGATGACGCGGCGCCGGTCCTCACGGGGTGCAGAGCGCCGGCTCGACCGCCTTCAGCGCCGGCCGGAACGCCGCGAGGTGCAGCCCGTCGCGCAGGGCGCCGGGCTTGGCGTAGCCCGTATCGCCGTCGCGAAGGGCGGCGAACGGATCCGTGAAGACGCAGCCGAGCCGCCCGCAGAGGTTCTGCAACCGGCGCGAGTAATCCGCGACCGCGCCGGCATCGACCAGCTTGCCGATCTCGCGACCGACCGGGGGGAGGGCGGTCACCACGACGCGCGAGCTGAGGGTCTGCAGCCGCTTGACGATCGTCTCGGCGGCGGCCTCGAACTGCTCCGTCGGCTTGTGCAGCTGCGGGTTGTTCTTCACCAGGATGTCGTTGGTCCCGATAGTCAGGACCGCGAGCCGGGGCTGCACCTTGAAGGTCAGGCGCGCGAGATAGTCCGCATAGCTGCCCGCGGTCGCGCCGCTGATCCCGCCGTTGAGGAAATCGAGCCCGCAGGGGCGCTGGCTACCGGGCTGCAGCTCCACCTGGGAATCGCCGGCCCAGAACACGTAGTCCGGCGGCGCCTCGTCGAGGCTGACCTGCACGGCGATCAGGCGCATCTCGGCGTAGGCCCGCGCGTCGGCCCCCGGCCGATGCAGGCGCCACCCGGCGAAGCCGCCGATCGCCAGGAGGGCGAGCCCGCCGAGAACGAGGGAAACGACGCGCTTCACGGCTCGGCCCCGGCCCGGTCGACCCGGGCGTCGGGCCGCGCGTCCGTCGAGGCGTAGTAGGGCTTGATGTCGAGGAGCGGCGTGCCGTCGAGGCAGTCGAGCCCGCGCACGCGGAGCGTGTCGCCGACGCGGCCGAGCAGTTCCACGACCGACAGGGCGATCGGGTTGGGACGGGCGGGCGAGCGCAGGGAGAACGTGCCCCTGGGGCCGTCGGCGTGGCGCGGCCGCTGGATCACGAGGCCGCGGGTCGCCCGGTCCATCCAGTAGAGGAGGATCAGGTGCGTGCAGCCCGTGACGTTGCGCAGGCCGGGGGCGTAGGCCGGGTCGACCTCGACGGTGCAGATTGCGTCGGCCTGCAGGCCGTTCTTCGGACAGTCGGACCGCGCCTGCCAGGGCGTGCGCAGTCGGCCGATGAAGTGGAGGCCCGCGTCGAAGGTCGCGGGCAGGGTGGCCCTCTCTTCACCGGGACGGGTCCCGAACTCATCTGCGTCCAGCCCCGTGTCCATGCCCGCGTCCTCGCCGCCGCGCTCCGCGCCGGCCGGCTTGTCGGCCATGTGTCCGCGGCTCGCAACCCCGCATCTCGCCCCCGGATGGCGCGGGGTGTAGATCCGGCAGCAGGAACGGAGGCGACATGATCGAGCGGGAATTGCGGCCGATGCAGGCGGTGGCGGATGCCGCGACCGCCATCGACCGGCTGGTCGAGCTCTACGACGACGCGGCCGGCGCCCTGCGGACCGCGCTGGAGCGCTACCTCGCCGGCGGGCCGCCGCCGGACGCCACGGAGCGTCTCGCCTTCCGCTACCCGGAACTACGGATCAGCTACCGCCCGGACGGGCCGCTGCCCCGGGTCCGGCGCGCCACCGCCAAGCTCCAGGCCGCCGGCACCTACGCCACCACAATCACGCATCCGGGATTCTTCCGGACGTACCTGACCCGCCAGCTGGAGCCGCTGATCGCCGACTACGGCATCGCCCTCGAGGTCGGTCTCAGCGCGCAGGAGATTCCCTATCCCTACGTGCTGGAGGCCGGGCTGGACGCGCGCGGGCGGAGCGTCGACGGCGCGGACCTCGCCACCTATTTCCCGGTGCCGCTCCTGTCGCTCGTGGGCGACGAGATCGCGGACGGGCTGTTCGACCAGATCCCTGGCGAGCCGCTGCCCCTGGCGCTGTTCGACGCGGTTCGGGTCGATTACTCGCTCCGGCGCCTCGTCCATTACACCGGCTGCGACTGGCGCGACGTCCAGCCCTGGATCCTGCTCACCAACTATCACCGCTACGTCGACCAGTTCGTCCGCCACGGCTTGGAGCGGCTCGCCTCGGGCGCGGAGGGGTTCGAGCGGCTGGTCCTGCCGGGCGGCGTGTCCGTGACCCGTGCCGAGGCGGTGGATGCAGACCCGGCCGCTGTGATCGCCGCCTCGCCCTGGCATCGCCATCAGATGCCGGCCTACCACTTGGTGGCGCGCGATTCCGACGGGACCCAGCAGGGCACGACGCTGGTCAATATCGGCGTCGGCCCCTCGAACGCGAAGACGATCACCGACCACCTCGCGGTGCTGCGCCCGGATTGCTGGCTGATGGTCGGCCATTGCGGCGGCCTTCGGCAGTCGCAGACCATCGGCGACTACGTGCTGGCGCACGCCTACCTCCGCCGCGACCGGATCCTCGACGAGCTCGTGCCGCCGGACGTGCCGGTGCCGGCCCTCGCCGAGGTGCAGGTCGCCCTTCAGGACGCCGCCGCCGCGGTGACGGGCGAGCAGGCTGACGCGCTCAAGCGGCGCCTGCGCACCGGCACGGTGGTGACCTACGACGATCGCAACTGGGAACTGCGCTTCAGCCAGGAGCGGCGTCGGATCAACCAGTCCCGCGCCGTGGCGGTGGACATGGAGAGCGGCACGGTCGCCGCCCAGGGCTTCCGCCTGCGCGTTCCCTACGGCGCGCTGCTCTGCGTCTCAGACAAGCCGCTCCACGGCGAGATCAAGCTGCCGGGTGCCGCCAACGCCTTCTACGATCGGGCCGTCTCGGAGCACCTCCGGGTCGGGCTGGCGGCCCTCGACGTTCTTCGGGCCGATCGGCAAGGTCTCCACTCGCGCAAGCTGCGCAGTTTCGATGAACCGCCCTTCCGGTGAGACTTCGTGAAGTCCAGGGTGACGTTCGAGCCCGACGTACATATCGCCAACTCAGCGACCGACTGCCACGCCATCGGTCATACTCAAGCTTGGATACAGCCACCTTAGAGCCGGGTTGAGTGGTTAAAGCACCACACATCAGGCTGAGCTTTCCCATGACTCGTATCGCACTCGTCTCCACCGCCCTCCTGACGGCCGTCGCGTTCGCGCCGACCGTCGCCGATGCCCGCGGCTTCGGCGGCGGTGGCTTCCACGGCGGCGGATTCGGCGGGGGCGGCTTCCACGGTGGCGGTTTCGGCGGCGGCTTCCGCGGCGGCAGTGTCGGCGGCGGGGCGTTCCGGAACGGCGGCTTCGGCGGCGGCGCCTTCCAGAACGGCGTCGGCGGGGCGCGGGTCGGCGGACTGGGCGGCGGCTTCCGCGGGGCCGGGCTCGGCGTGGCCGGCGTCGGCGGCGTCCGGACTGGCGGCCTGCGGGCCGGCGGATATAACCAGGCCGGCCGGTTCGGCGGGGTCGGGAACCGCGGGATCGCCGGTCGCGGCTTCGTCAACCGCGGCTATTACGGCCACCGCTACGGACGCGGCGTCGGCTACGGACTCGCCGGCCTCGGGCTCGGCCTCGGCGTCGGTTACGGCCTGGGCGGTCTCGACTACGGCTACGACAATTGCGCCTACACTTACGGCTACGGCGCCTACGACCCGGCTGCCTGCGACGGCTACTACGGCTACGGCTACTGAGTCAGGCGGCGCGGGTCTCGTCCCCGCGGCGCATCCTCGAAACCGCGCGACGCCCGGCCGGCCTTCGGTCGGGCAATGTCGTGAGGACCCCTGGGCCAGATCGGCCCACCGGATCCACAGCCTTCGCCGCAGGCGAAGGCTCGCTCAACAAGTCCCGAATTGCGAACCGTTCCAATCCGATGAGGATGCCGCTTCCGGCGTAGCGTGGTGCGGGGACGATCGCGGTGAGCGGCGAGGGACTGGTTGCGGCGACGGCGGGGCTGCTCGTGCTGTGCATGGGCCTGTGGGCGACCGCGCTGCTGCCCGAGATCGTCACGGCACTCGCCTTCTTCGGACTGGCGATGCTGCTGCGTCTCGGCTCGGCCGCAACGGTGTTCTCGGGCTTCTCGTCCTCCGCGTTCTGGCTGGTCCTGTCCGGCATGGTAGTGGGGCAGGGCATGACCCGGACCGGCCTGGGCGCCCGGATGGCGCGCACCCTCGCCCTGCGGCTCTCCGGCTCCTACGGCCGCTTCATCGCTGGGCTGGTGACGCTGAGCTTCCTCATCGCCTTCGTCATGCCGTCGAATCTGGGCCGCATTGCCCTGATGATCCCCGTCACCCTCGCACTCTGCGACGCCTTCGGCCTCGCGGCCGGGCGCCCGGGGCGGACGGGTGCGGTCCTAGCCGTCGGCCTCGCCACCCCGATCCTCTCTGCGGCGATCCTGCCCGCCAACGTCCCGAACCTCGTGATGGCCGGCTCGGCCGAGCACCTGCTCGGCCTGCACCTGTCGTACCTCTCTTACTTCCTTCTGCATGCCCCGGTCCTGGCGCTGGTGAAGGGCGTGCTGCTCGTCGGCCTCATCGTCCGGCTGTTCCCGGACAACCTCGGCTCCGCCGCTCCGGCCCTGTCGGACCTTCCCCCGCTGTCCGCGCCCGAGCGGCGCCTCGCGGTGATCCTCGCCTGCACGCTGATCCTCTGGATGACCGACAGCCTCCACGGCCTTGCCCCCGCCTGGGTCGGCCTCGCCGCCGCGGTCGTCTGCCTGCTGCCGCGGATCGGGGTCCTGCCGCCGGAGGCGTTCCAACAGGTGAACCTGCGGACCTGCTTCTACATCGCGGCGCTGCTCGGCCTCGTCGCCCTCGTCAACGAGACCGGGCTCGGCGAGCGCCTCGGCCATCTGCTGCTGACCGTCGCCCCCCTGGCGCACAACGCGCCGACGCAGAACTTCGCGGTGCTCACCGGCATCGCCACGGTGCTGACCCTCCTCGTCACCGCCAACGGCGCCCCGGCCCTGTACACGGCGCTCGCGGGCGAGATGTCGGAGGCGAGCGGCCTGTCACCCTTCGCGGTCGTCTCGCTGCAGGTGATCGGCTACTCGACCCTGTTCTTCCCCTATCAGGCGCCCCCGATCGTGTTCGCCAGCGAGCTCGGGCGGGTCCGTCTCCGGGACGCGACCCGGCTCACCTTGAGCTTCGGTTTCCTGTCGCTCCTCGTGGCGGCGCCGCTCGACTACGCGTGGTGGCGCCTCCTGGGACAGCTGAAGTGACAGAATCGGCAAAGTGTCGCCCCAGAGGGCACATTGCGCCGCACCATGACGGATTGCGGGTTGCCCGCTCAGGCTCTAGCGCTACCAGATTAGAGACGGTCCAGTTCGCAGCTGCGAGGCTTCAACACGATGGCACCCACCGCCCGCCCGACAGTGGCTCAGCCCATGTCGCCGCATCTCCAGATCTATCGCTGGACCTGGACGATGGCGATGTCGGTGTTCCACCGCATCACCGGCACCGCGCTCTACGGCGGGACTGCTCTCGTCGCGATCTGGCTCGTGGCTCTGGCCTCGGGACCGGCCGGCTACTCTTACGTGGCTGGGTTCTTCGGCTCGATCTTCGGGCGCCTGATCCTGTTCGTCTACACGTGGATCCTGATGCACCACATGCTCGGCGGCATCCGGCACCTGATCTGGGACACCGGTGTCGGCTTCGACCGGGAGAAACGCCTCTCGATGGCCCGGCTGACGCTGATCGGCTCGGTGGCCCTCACCCTCGTCATCTGGGCGGTCGCCCTTCTGGTCCGCTGAGGAGGACGACATGGCTAAGGAAGAGGTCCGGCAGGACACGCGCGTCTCGATCCGCACGCCGCGCGCCCGCGTGCGCGGCCTCGGCGTCTCCCATCACGGCGCCGGGCACTGGTGGCTGCAGCGGCTGACCGCCGTCGCCAACGTCGTGCTGATGCTGAGCTTCGTGGTGATCATCGCCAAGATGGCGGGCCGCGGCTACCCGGAGGCGCGGCTCCTCGTCGCGACCCCTCTGGTGTCGATCCTCCTGATCCTGGCGCTACTGTCGGTCACGGTCCACATGCGCCTCGGCATGCAGGTGATCATCGAGGACTACGTGCACGCGCCGGCGACGAAGATCGCGGCGGTGTTCACCAACAACGCCTACGCGGTCGTCGTGGCCGTCGCCTGCCTCTACGCGGTCCTGCGCATCGGCTTCGGACAGCCGGCCTGACCCCGTCAACATCGATCTCGAGGAGCCGAACATGGCCGCCAACGGCACAAACGGCAGCGGGCCTGCCTACACCATCCACGATCACGCCTTCGACGTCGTGATCGTCGGCGCGGGCGGCGCAGGACTGCGCGCCACGGTGGGCTGCTCGGAAGCGGGCCTGCGCACCGCCTGCATCACCAAGGTGTTCCCGACGCGCTCGCACACGGTGGCGGCGCAGGGCGGCATCTCGGCCTCGCTGGGCAACATGGGCCCGGACGACTGGCGCTGGCACATGTACGACACCGTGAAGGGATCGGACTGGCTCGGCGACCAGGACGCCATCGAGTACCTCGTGCGCAACGCGCCCGCCGCCGTCTACGAGCTGGAGCACTGGGGCGTACCGTTCTCCCGCACGGAGGAGGGCAAGATCTACCAGCGCCCGTTCGGCGGCATGACGACCGATTACGGCAAGGGCACCGCCCAGCGCACCTGCGCGGCGGCCGACCGGACCGGCCACGCGATGCTGCACACCCTCTACGGGCAGGCGGTGAAGAACCAGACCGATTTCTTCATCGAGTACTTCGCCCTCGACCTGATCATGGACGACGAGGGCCGCTGCCGCGGCGTCATCGCCCTCGATCAGGCCACCGGCGAGATCCACCGCTTCCGCGCCCAGATGACCATCCTGGCGACCGGCGGCTACGGCCGCGCCTACTTCTCGGCGACCTCCGCCCATACCTGCACGGGCGACGGCAACGCCATGGTGCTGCGCGCCGGCCTGCCGCTGCAGGACATGGAGTTCGTGCAGTTCCACCCGACCGGCATCTACGGCGCGGGCTGCCTGATCACCGAAGGCTCCCGCGGCGAGGGCGGCTACCTCACCAATTCCGAGGGCGAGCGCTTCATGGAGCGCTACGCGCCGTCGGCGAAGGACCTCGCCTCGCGCGACGTGGTCTCGCGCTCCATGACCATGGAGATCCGCGACGGCCGCGGCGTCGGCAAGAACAAGGACCACATCTACCTGCACCTCGACCACCTGGACCCGAAGATCCTGCACGAGCGCCTGCCGGGCATCTCGGAATCCGCGCGGATCTTCGCGGGCGTCGACGTGACCAAGGAGCCGATCCCGGTCATCCCGACGGTCCACTACAACATGGGCGGCATCCCCACGAACTATCACGGCGAGGTGCTGACGCTGCGCGACGGCAACCCCGACACGGTGGTCCCGGGGCTGATGGCGATCGGCGAGGCGGCCTGCGTCTCCGTCCACGGCGCCAATCGCCTCGGCTCGAACTCGCTGATTGACCTCGTGGTCTTCGGCCGCGCCGCCGGCAAGCGCTGCGCCGAGATCGTCGAGCCGAACGGCCGGGCCATGGAGTTGCCCAAGGGCGCGACCGATAAGGCCCTCGAGCGCCTCGACCGGTTCCGCTATGCCAACGGCTCGACGCCGACCGCCGACCTCCGTGCCGAGATGCAGAAGACGATGCAGAACAACTGCGCCGTGTTCCGCACCGGCGAGGTGCTGGAGGAGGGCAAGGGCCTGATCCACAAGGTCTGGAACGCCGCCGCCGACGTGAAGATCACCGACCGGTCGCTGGTCTGGAACACCGACCTCCTGGAGACTCTGGAGTTCGACAACCTGATCGGCCAGGCGGTGGTGACGATGGAATCGGCCGCCAACCGCACGGAATCGCGCGGCGCCCACGCGCGCGAGGACTTCCCGGACCGCGACGACAAGGACTGGATGAAGCACACGCTGTCCTGGCTCGACGAGGGCCAGCACCAAGTGGTCATCGATTACCGCCCGGTCCACACCTACACGATGTCCAACGAGATCCAGTACATCGAGCCCAAGGCGCGCGTGTACTGATCTGCAACTCTGCACAACGACTGCGGCGGCGGGGCCTCACCCCTCCGGCCGCCGCGTCCTGCTCCAGCGGAAGCCGTCGAGAACCATGGCTCAGTTCAACCTTCCGAAGAATTCCCAGATCACCCAGGGCAAGTCCTGGCCGGCCCCGCCCGGCGCCAGGAACCTGCAGACCTTCAAGATCTACCGCTGGAACCCGGATGACGGGGCCAACCCGCGGATCGACACCTATCAGGTCGACCGCGAGGATTGCGGCCCGATGGTCCTCGACGCGCTGCTGTGGATCAAGAACAAGGTCGACCCGACGCTGGTCTTCCGCCGCTCCTGCCGCGAGGGCATCTGCGGCTCCTGCGCGATGAACATCGAGGGGCAGAACGCGCTCGCCTGCACGATGGGCATCGACGAGTGCAAGAGTCCCGACAACGCCCTGCCGGTGATGACCCGCAAGGACAAGGACGGTGCGATCCGGATCTACCCGCTGCCGCACATGCCGGTCCTCAAGGATCTCGTGCCGGACCTGACGAATTTCTACGCCCAGCACGCCGCCATCGAGCCCTGGCTCCAGACCGAGACGCCCGCGCCC
The DNA here is from genome assembly GCF_000383455.1 of Methylobacterium sp. 285MFTsu5.1. NCBI lineage: Bacteria > Pseudomonadati > Pseudomonadota > Alphaproteobacteria > Hyphomicrobiales > Methylobacteriaceae > Methylobacterium > Methylobacterium sp. 285MFTsu5.1. The sequence continues at coordinate 463,385 of NZ_KB911271.1, forward strand.
GAGAAGGAGTGGCGCCAGACGCCGGAGGACCGCTCCCGCCTCGACGGCCTCTACGAGTGCATCCTGTGCGCGTGCTGCACCACGTCGTGCCCGAGCTACTGGTGGAACGGCGACAAGTTCCTCGGCCCGGCGGCCCTGCTGCAGGCCTATCGCTGGCTGATCGACTCGCGCGACGAGAACACGGGCCACCGCCTCGACGGGCTGCACGACCCGTTCCGGCTGTACCGCTGCCACACGATCATGAACTGCGCCAACACGTGCCCGAAGAGCCTGAACCCGGCGAAGGCCATCGCCGAGATCAAGAAGATGATGGTCGAGCGCACGCTCTGATCGCGCAGTCGAGTCGGGTGTTGAGGCCTGAGGGCCACACCCGGCCGAAAAGGCCGGCTCTCCGCAGCAGAGTTGGTCCGGGCTGAGAGGGCTGCCTTGCGGACAGCGCAATTGCCACGGAGTCAGGATCGAAGCGCCTCCGCGCCGTGAATCCTGACCCGAAGTGGACCGATGCTGCGCCCGAGCCTGTCGACGTTCGCCGTTCTCTGTCTGGCCGCCAGCCTCGGCGCCTGCGCCTCCAGCCGCCTCGACGGGCCGCGCACCCGGGGGCCGTCGCCCCAGGCGTCCCTGGACACGGTGCCGGCCATGCCGTCGGGCACGGTGACGGCGGCCCCGCTGGCGCCGCCGCCCGGCGTCGCGGCGAGCCCCGACGCGCCGCCCCCGCCCGGTGCCCAGGCGGCCGCGCCGCCCGCCGGCGGCCCCACCGTGATCGCCGAGCCGGTCGCCCCGCCGGCGCCGCCGCCGCCGGTCGCCACGGGCGGCCGCTCGTCGGTGGTCGGAAGCTGGGATGCGCGGGACGCGACCGGTGCGAACTGCAAGGTCACGCTCTCGAGCACCCCGGCCCTCGACCTCTACCGGGCGACGGCCGCGGGCTGCGCCAACAAGGATCTCGCGCGGGTCTCGGCCTGGGACTTCCGCGACGGCGAGGTCTACCTCTACCAGCCGGGCGGCTCGGTGGCGGCGCGGCTGCGCCAGGGCGGCGGCGGCCTGGAAGGCGCCCTCACCAAGTCCGGCGCGGCCCTCGCCCTGAACCGCTGAGGCCGGGCGGCGCGACCACGCCGCGCGGTTGGCGCGCGGCGGGAGGCGCTTACATGAGGGGCTCCCGCCGCGTCACGCCCCTGTCAACATGTTCCTCGATTGGCTTGAACGCCGCGTCGACCCCTTCGCGCCCTTCGACGAGGCGCGGATGCCGCCGCGGTCGGTGCTCGGCTTCGCCTGGTTCTACCTGCGCCCGATCCGCGCCGCCCTGGCGGCGCTGTTCGTCATCGCGGTGATCGCCGGCACGGTCGAGGCCTCCCTCTACCTCGTGATGCGCTGGTTCATCGACCTACTCGGCTCGGCCGACCGGGCGACGGTGCTGTCGGACCACGCGGTCGAGCTCGGGCTGGTGGTCCTGCTGATCGCCGTGGTGCGACCGCTGTCGATCTGGGCCCACGAGGTGCTGTCCAACCAGCTCGTCGTGCCGCAATCGACCAGCCAGATCCGCTGGCGGGCGCATCTCTACACCCTCGGGCACGCGCTCTCGTATTTCCAGGGCGACTTCTCGGGACGGCTCGCCAACCGCGTCGTCCAGGTGGGCCCGGCGGTGCGGGAACTCGCCGTCGTCTTCATCGACACCCTCCTGTACGTGGCGATCTACGCGATCACCGCGGTCGGGCTGTTCAGCGCGATCTCGCCGTGGCTCGCCGTCCCGGTGCTGCTCTGGATCGCCGCCTACGCGGCCCTGACCGCGTGGTTCGTGCCCCGGGCCCGCGCGCGCTCGCACAAGACCGCCGACACCCGCTCGACGCTGATCGGCCGCATCGTCGACAGCTACACCAACATTCTGACGGTGAAGCTCTTCGCCCGCGACCGCGAGGAGCGGGCCGCGGTGCAGGACGCCGTGGAAGTCCACACCGCCGCCTATCTCCACCAGTTCCGGCTGGTCACCCTGACGACGAGCCTCCTCGGCCTGCTCAACAGCGGGCTCCTGATCGCTACCGGCGCGGCCTGCCTCGTGCTGTGGCGCGACGGCGGCATGACGACCGGCGAGGCGTCGGCGGGGCTCGCCCTGGTCCTCAGGCTCATCGCCATGTCGGGCTGGGTCATGCAGACCGTGCGCGGCGTCTTCGAGAATGTCGGCGTGGTCCAGGAGAGCATGCAGACGATGGCCCAGCCGCACGCCCTCGTCGACGCGCCGGACGCGCGGACGCTCGCCGTCACCGGCGGCGAGATCCGGTTCGCGGAGGTCGGCTTTCACTACGGGCGCGGCGACGCCACCGTCATCGAGGATTTCTCCCTGACGATCCATCCGGGCGAGAAGGTCGGGCTGGTCGGCGTCAGCGGCGCCGGCAAGTCGACCCTGGCGGGCCTGCTCCTGCGGCTCTACGACGTGGAGAGCGGGCGGATCCTGGTGGACGGCCAGGACATCGCGACGGTGACCCAGCAATCCCTGCGCGAGGCCATCGCGATGGTCAGCCAGGACACCTCCCTGCTGCACCGCTCCATCCGCGACAACATCGCCTACGGCCGCCCCGGCGCCACCCAGGCGGAGATCGAGCGGGCCGCGCGGCTCGCCCACGCGGACACGTTCATCGCCGATCTCGTCGACCACAAGGGCCGGCGCGGCTACGATGCCCAGGTCGGCGAGCGCGGCGTCAAGCTGTCCGGCGGCCAGCGCCAGCGCATCGCCATCGCCCGCGTCATGCTGAAGGACGCGCCGATCCTGATTCTCGACGAGGCGACCTCGGCGCTCGACAGCCAGGTCGAGGCGGCGATCCAGGAATCCCTCGACACGCTGATGGCCGGCAAGACCGTGCTGGCCATCGCGCACCGCCTGTCGACGATCGCGGCCCTCGACCGGCTGGTCGTGATCGACCGCGGCCGGATCATCGAGGAGGGGACTCACGCCGAGTTGGTCGCCGCCGGCGGCGTCTATGCCGGCCTCTGGACGCGACAGTCGGGCGGCTTTCTCGACGACGGGACGGCCCGGTACGACAGCGCCGTCGCCTGAGCGTCGGAGGAGCGAGATTGCCGGCAACATACCGCTACGATCGAGGGGCGACCTTATCGCCGCGCCGCACACTGCGGCTTGACTCGGGGGCGGCAGACGGTCTCATTGCTCAGATTAGAACCATAATGCTTTGTTCCCGGGACGAGCCGGGACGAGGGCACCTGCGGCCCTGACGCCGACGCATGGAGTTCCGAACCTTGGCGAACACATCAGCCGCCGCTGCCGCGGTCTCTGGTCATGAGGGCAGCCGCCGTGACTTTCTGTTCCTGGCGACGGGCGCCGGGTTGGCGGTCGGGGCGGGGGCCGTCGTCTGGCCGCTGATCTCCTCCATGGCACCCGACGCCGAAACGATCGCCGCCGGCGCGCCGATCGAGGTCGACCTGACGCCGATCCAGGACGGCCAGATCATCAACGTCTTCTGGCGCGGCAAGCTGATCTTCGTGCGCAAGCTGACCGCCAAGGAAGTGACCGACATGAAGGCGGTCCCGCTCTCGGCCATGATCGACCCGGCCGCCTTCCCGACGCGGGTCAAGAGCGGCCACGACCAGTGGCTGGTGGTCTACGGCAACTGCACACATCTCGGCTGCGTGCCGATCGGCCACCAGGGCAATTTCGAGGGCTGGGCCTGCCCGTGCCACGGCTCGCAATTCGACGCGGTGGGTCGCGTGCGCCACGGACCGGCGCCCATCAACCTGCCGATCCCGCCCTACGCCTTCCAGACCGATACCAAGATCCGGATCGGCGAAGGCGGCAAGGAAGCGGCCTGAGGAGGACGGAAGCATGAGCGGAACAGCCAGCACCTACGTCCCGAAGAGCCGCGTGGCCAAATGGTTCGAGGCGCGCCTGCCCATCGCCGGGCTGGTGCACTCGTCCTTCATCGCCTACCCGGTTCCGCGGAACCTCAACTACTTCTGGACCTTCGGGGCGATCCTCGCCGCTTTCCTGGGAATCCAGATCGTCACCGGCATCTGGCTGGCGATGCACTATGAGCCCTCGGCGACAGGTGCCTTCACCTCCGTCGAGAAGATCATGCGCGACGTGAACTACGGCTGGCTGCTGCGCTACGCGCACGCCAACGGCGCCTCGATGTTCTTCGTCGCCGTCTACGTCCACATGTTCCGCGCCCTCTATTACGGGTCTTACAAGGCGCCGCGCGAGGTGCTCTACATCCTAGGCGTCGTCATCTACCTCCTGATGATGGCGACCGCCTTCCTCGGCTACACGCTGCCGTGGGGCCAGATGAGCTTCTGGGGCGCGACCGTCATCACCAACATCCTGGCGGCGATCCCGGTGGTCGGCGACACGATTCAGACCCTGCTGTGGGGCGGCTACTCGGTGGGCAACCCGACCGTGAACCGCTTCTTCTCGCTGCACTACCTGCTGCCGTGGATGATTGCCGGCGTGGTCGTGCTGCACGTCTGGGCCCTGCACGTCACCGGGCAGAACAACCCGGCCGGCATCCCGATCAAGTCGGGCAAGGACGCGGTGCCGTTCACGCCCTACGCGACGGTCAAGGACGTGTTCGCGACCTGCGTGTTCATGATCCTGTTCGCGTGGTTCCTGTTCTACCAGCCGAACTATCTCGGCCACGCCGACAACTACATCCAGGCGAACCCGGCGGTGACGCCCGCGCACATCGTGCCGGAATGGTACTTCCTGCCGTTCTACGCGATCCTGCGCGCGGTCCCGAGCAAGCTCGGCGGCGTCATCCTGATGTTCTCGGCGGTGATCATCCTGGCCTTCGCGCCGTGGCTCGACACGTCGCGGATCCGGTCGTGCAACTACCGGCCGATCTACCGCCAGTTCTTCTGGGTGTTCATCGGCGCGACCCTGCTCCTCGGCTGGCTCGGCTCGCAGCCCCCGGAGGGCGGCTACGTGCTCGCCGCCCAGGTCTGCACCGCCTACTACTTCGCGCACTTCCTGATCGTCATGCCGCTCTGCGGCCTGTTCGAGACGCCAAAGAAGTTGCCGGGCTCGATCCTCGAGAGTGTGACCGGACCGGGCAAGCAGGTGACCGGATCCGGCATGCCGGCGGGCGCCGCCGCCGCTCCGACCACCAAAGGCTGACGGGCTGACGACAGGACCATGATGATGACCCGCGTCCTCTCGACGACCGCCGCGGCCGCCCTGGCGGCCCTGCTGATCGGCGCCGTGCCGGTCTCCGCCCAGGAAGGACATGGCGGGCCGATCCCGGCCCGCGTGAACTGGAGCTTCGCCGGCGTGTTCGGCCGCTTCGACACCGCGCAGCTGCAGCGCGGATTCCAGGTCTACAAGGAGGTCTGCTCCGCCTGCCACTCGATGAAGCTGGTCTCCTTCCGCAACCTCGCGCAGGAGGGCGGGCCGCACTTCTCGGCCGGGCAGGTCAAGGCGCTGGCCGCGACCTACCAGGTGAAGGACGGGCCGAACGACGCCGGCGACATGTTCGAGCGGCCGGGCCGCCCGGCCGACACCTTCCCGCCGCCCTTCCCGAACGATCAGGCTGCGGCCGCGGCCAACGGCGGCAAGGCCCCGCCGGACTTCTCGGTCATCGCCAAGGCGCGGACCTTCTCCCGCGGCTCGCTCTACTTCCTGACCGACTGGTTGCCGCTGGTCGGCTACTCGGAACAAGGGCCGGACTACATCCACGCCCTGATCAACGGCTACCAGGATCCGCCGAAGGACTTCGCGCTGCCGGAGGGCGGCCACTACAACAAGTACTATCCGGGCCACATCATCGCGATGCCGCCGCCGATCACCGACGGGCAGGTCTCCTACCCGAAGAACGATCAGGGCCAGCCGGTCGTGCCCGAGACACTGGACCAGTACGGCAAGGACGTCTCGGCCTTCCTGATGTGGGCGGCCGAGCCGCACATGATGGACCGCAAGGCTTTGGGCTTCCGGGTGATCCTGTTCCTGATCATCCTGTCGGGCCTGCTCTACTACGTGAAGAAGAAGATCTGGGCGGATGTCGGCGGCGAGGTCCACGGCCTCCAGCCGGAGCTGCACAAGACCTACTGAGGCGGGCCGGATCGGCTCGCAGTTCGGATGGGCCTCCCTCGCGGAGGCCCATCTTTTTTTCGGCCGGCACTCCATGCTACCGCTCGCCCGCCGCGACGGTCCGCCTTCCGAAACCGTCCGTCCCCTGCACCACCTCATCCTGAGGTGACCGCGTCAGCGGGCCTCGCAGGAGAGCTTCAGGGATCAGAGCGGCGTCCGGAGGTCTCCGTCGAGGCCTCCGCATGGCTCCGGCACCCGAGGACGAGGTGCCGGGTGGGATAGGCCGCGCTGCCGAGGCGTCGCGCGTTGAGGGAGTCCGGCATGAGCGCAGCGGTACTGGGTGTCATGGGTGGGTCCGGCGTCTACGACCTGCCGGGTCTCGAGGACGTCCGCGAGGAGCGCGTGGCGTCGCCCTGGGGCGAGCCCTCGGACGCCCTGCGGATCGGGCACATCGGCGACACCAAGGTCGTGTTCCTGGCGCGCCACGGGCGGGGGCACCGGCTCTCGCCGTCGGGCATCAACTACCGCGCCAATATCGACGCCCTGAAACGGGCCGGGGTCACTGACCTCGTCGCCCTCTCGGCCTGCGGCTCCTTCCGCGAGGACCTGCCCCCGGGCCTCTTCGTGCTCGTCGACCAGTTCGTCGACCGCACCCACGGCCGAGCCTCGTCGTTCTTCGGCGACGGCTGCGTCGCCCACGTCTCCCTCGCGCACCCGGTGGGCCCCGGCCTGCAGGCGCGGATCGCCCAGGCCGCGAAGGCTGAGCACATCGCGGTCCATCGCGGCGGCACCTACGTCTGCATGGAGGGGCCGCAATTCTCGTCGCTGGCCGAATCCCGCGCCTACAAGGCCCAGGGCTTCGACGTGATCGGCATGACCAACATGCCCGAGGCCAAGCTCGCCCGCGAGGCGGAGATCACCTACGCGACCATCGCGATGGTGACCGACTACGATTGCTGGCACCCGGGCCACGACGCCGTCGACGTCGCCGCGGTGATCGCCGTCGCCCGGGCCAACGCCGACAAGGCGGCGCGGCTCGTCGCCCGTCTCGCCCGCGATTTCCCGACCGAGCGGGAGCCGTGCCCGGCGGGTTCGCACCGGGCCCTGGACGGCGCGATCATGACGGCGCCCGCCGTCCGGGATCCGGCGCTGCTCGCCAAGCTCGACGCCGTGGCGGGGCGGGTTCTCAACGGCTAGCCGGCCGGCCTTTCCATTCGGCGACGAGTCCCTCTAGAAGGCGCGGGCGGCCCGGGCCGCCCCCGACGCGAAGTCCAGACCGAAATGCGCAGCGCCTCCATCAGCCGGAAGACCGCGGAGACCGATATCGCGGTCACCGTCAATCTCGACGGGACCGGGCGGTCGAAGATCGCCACCGGCATCGGCTTCCTCGACCACATGCTGGATCTGCTGGCGCGGCACGCCCTGTTCGACCTGGATGTGAAGGTCGACGGCGACCTGCACATCGACCAGCACCACTCGGCCGAGGATTGCGGCATCGCCCTGGGGCAGGCCTTCGCCAAGGCGCTCGGCGACAAGCGCGGGGTCACGCGCTACGCCGACATCCACCTGCCGATGGACGAGGCGCTGACCCGGGTCTGCGTCGACATCTCCGGCCGGCCCTTCCTGGTGTTCCGCACGACGTTCCGCGTTGAGAAGATCGGACAGTTCGACACCGAGCTGGTGCGCGAGTGGTTCCAGGCCTTCGCGATGAATGCCGGCCTGACGCTCCACGTGGAGACCCTCTACGGCGACAACGCCCACCACATCGCGGAGAGCTGCTACAAGGGGCTGGCCCGCGCCTTGCGGAAGGCCGTGGCGATCGATCCGCGGGAGGAGGGGCGCGTTCCCTCAACCAAGGGCTCTCTGTAGACCCGTTGTCGTCGGGCGCCCGGATCGGCCACACGGCCGTCGCGGCGCGCGCTGTCGGAGTTTCGCAATGCGGATGCGCAGCTACACGCTCCACCTGCCGGCCGATGCGCGGCCCGGCGAGACGGTCGGGCTCGACCGGGCTCTCCTGGTACGTGACGGCTTCTCATGGCCGGCCTTCGCCTTCACGGTGCTGTGGTTCCTGTTCCACCGCCTCTGGCTCGCCGCCCTGCTCGTCCTCGTCGGCCTCGTGGCGCTGGCCGCTGCCGGCATTGCCCTCGGGCTCCCGGCCGGTGCCGGCCTGATCGTCACCCTGCTGGCAGCCTGGCTGATCGGCCTCGAGGCCTCCAGCCTGCGCCGCTGGACCCTGGCGCGGCGCGGCTGGCCGGCGCGCGACGCGGTGGTCGCCGCGACGCCCGAGGAGGCCGAGGCCCGGGCGCTGAACCGCTGGATCGAGGCGATCCCGGGCGCCCCCCGGGCCCCGTTCCCGAGCGGCCCCAGCCGGCGGGCCGAGCCGGTGATCGGGCTGTTCCCCGCCCAGGAAGGCGCCCGGTGAGTTCCCGGGCGAGACGCGCATGACCACCGAGACCGTCGCGATCATCGATTACGGGTCGGGCAACCTCCACTCCGCCGCCAAGGCCTTCGAGCGCGCCGCCCGCGAGAGCGGGCGCGACGCGCGGATCTGCCTGACCTCGGACCCGGAGGTGGTGGCCGCGGCCGACCGCGTCGTGCTGCCCGGCGTCGGCGCCTTCGCGGATTGCCGCCGCGGGCTCGATGCCGTCCCCGGCATGGTCGAGGCGATGACGCGGGTCGCCCACGGGGCGGGCCGTCCGTTCCTCGGCATCTGCGTGGGGATGCAGCTCCTGGCGAGCCGCGGGCTCGAGTACACGACAACGCCGGGGCTCGGCTGGATCCCCGGCGACGTCGGTCCGATCCGGCCGTCGGATCCGGCCCTCAAGGTTCCCCACATGGGCTGGAACACCCTGCGGACCGAGCGCGACCACCCGCTGCTCGCCGGCATTCCCACCGGCGAGGACGGGCTGCACGCCTACTTCGTGCACAGCTACGCGCTGCAGGCGGAGCGCCCGGACGACGTCGTCGCGCGCGCCGAGTACGGCGGTCCGGTCACCGCCCTCGTCGCCCGCGGCAACGTCGCCGGCACGCAGTTCCACCCCGAGAAGAGCCAGCGGCTGGGCCTCGCGCTCATCGCCAACTTCCTGAACTGGCGCCCGTGAGCGCCGTTCGGCCCAGGCAAGAAGGACGGAAGCGCCCGTGATCCTGTACCCGGCGATCGACCTGAAAGAGGGGCGTTGCGTTCGCCTCATCCAGGGGGACATGGCGCAGGCCAAGGTCTTCGGCGACGATCCGGCCGCGCAGGCCGCGATCTTCGAGGCGCAGGGCTTCTCCTGGCTCCACGTCGTCGATCTCGACGGCGCCTTCGCGGGCGCCCCGCGGAACGCCGAGGCCGTCGACGCGATCCTCGCGCGGGTGACGATCCCGGTCCAGCTCGGCGGCGGGATCCGCGAGATGAAGACCCTGGAGGGGTGGCTGAGCAAGGGCGTTGCCCGCGCGATCATCGGCACCGCGGCGGTGCGCGATCCCGGCTTCGTCCGGGAGGCGGCCCGCAAGTATCCCGGGAAGATCGCGGTCGGGATCGACGCCAAGGACGGCCGCGTCGCCGTTGAGGGCTGGGCCCAGACCTCCAGCATGACCGCGGAGGAGCTGGGGCGCCGGTTCGAGGACGCGGGCGTCGCGGCGATCATCTATACCGACATCGCCCGCGACGGGATCCTGAAGGGCCTCAACGTCGAGATGACCCTGGCGCTCGCCCAGGCCGTGCGCATCCCGGTCATCGCCTCGGGCGGCCTCGCGTCGATCGACGACGTCCACCGGCTGCTGCAGCCCGACTGCGCCCTGATCGCCGGCGCGATCACCGGCCGGGCGCTCTACGACGGCCGCATCGATCCGGAGGCGGCCCTGGCGGCGATCGCTGCGGCGCGCGGCCCGACGGCGTGATATCCAGAGGCTCGCGACATGAGACGCCGCCCGTGCTGAAGACCCGCATCATCCCCTGCCTCGACGTGAAGGACGGGCGCGTCGTGAAGGGCGTGCGCTTCGAGGGCCTGCGCGACGCCGGCGATCCCGTCGAGGCCGCCAAGGTCTACGACGCGGCCGGCGCGGACGAGCTGTGCTTCCTCGACATCACCGCGAGCCGCGAGGCCCGCGGCACCCTGCTCGACATCGTCAGCCGGACCGCCGAGGCCTGCTTCATGCCGCTGACCGTCGGCGGCGGCGTGCGCACCGTCGAGGACGTGCGCGCGCTGCTGCTCGCCGGTGCCGACAAGGTCGCGATCAACACCGCCGCGGTGAAGGATCCCGACCTCGTGGCCCGGGCCGCCGAGAAGTTCGGCGCGCAGTGCATCGTGGTGGCGATCGACGCCAAGCGCGTCTCGTCCCCCGGCGCGCCGGCCGCCTGGGAGATCTTCACCCATGGCGGCCGCGACCCGACCGGGATCGACGCCGTGGCCTTCGCGCGGCTGGTGGCCGAAAAGGGCGCCGGCGAACTGCTCGTCACCTCCATGGACAAGGACGGGACGCGCTCCGGCTACGATCTCGCCCTGACGCGGGCGATCAGCGATGCCGTCACCGTGCCGGTGATCGCCTCGGGCGGCGTCGGCGGCCTCGACGACCTCGTGGCCGGCGTGGCCGAGGGCGGCGCCAGCGCCGTCCTGGCGGCCTCCATCTTCCATTTCGGGCAGGCGAGCGTCGCCGAGGCGAAGGCGCACATGGCGGCGGCCGGCCTCGCCATGCGCCTCGACGGCCCGGCCTCTTCCGCGAGGGCGCCCCTGTGAGCAGCTACCTTCTGGCGAACGCCGACCTCCTCGATCCCGCGACCGGCCGCCAGACCTCCGGCGCGGTGCTGGTGCGGGACGGCCGCATCGCCGACATCGCCGCCGGCGCGGCGCCGGGCGCCCCGGCCGACGCGAAGCGCGTCGACTGCGCCGGCCGCGTGCTGACCCCCGGGCTGATCGACATGCGCGCCTTCGTGGGCGAGCCGGGGGCGGAGCACCGCGAGACCCTGGCCTCGGCGAGCGCCGCGGCGGCCGCGGGCGGCGTCACGACGCTCGTCTGCATGCCCGACACCAATCCGGTGATCGACGAGCCGGCCATCGTCGACTTCGTGCTCCGCCGCGCCCGCGACACGGCGAGCGTCAACGTCCTGCCGGCCGCCGCCATCACCAAGGGCTTGGCCGGCCGGGAGATGACCGAGTTCGGCCTGCTCAAGGAGGCCGGCGCGGTCGCGTTCACCGACGGGCTCAGGGCCGTGGCGAACGCCCAGGTTCTGCGCCGCGCCCTGACCTACGCCCGGGATTTCGACGCGCTGATCGTGCAGCACGTGGAGGAATCCGCCCTCGTCGCCGAGGGCGTCATGAACGAGGGCGAGCTCGCCTCGCGCCTCGGGCTCATGGGCATCCCCCGCGAGGCCGAGACCGTGATGCTGGAGCGCGACATCCGCCTCGTGCGGCTGACCGGCGCCCGCTACCACGCGGCGATGATCTCCTGCGCCGATTCGGTGGAGATCGTCCGCCGCGCCAAGCAGGACGGCCTGCCGGTGACCTGCGGCGTCTCGGTGAACAACCTCGTCCTCAATGAGAACGACATCGGCCATTACCGCACCTTCTGCCGGCTCTCGCCGCCCCTGCGCCACGAGACCGACCGTCAGGCTGTGGTGCGCGCCCTCGACGAGGGCGTGATCGACGTGATCGTGTCCGACCACAACCCGCAGGACGTGGAGACCAAGCGCCTGCCCTTCGCCGAGGCGGCGGACGGGGCGCTGGGCATCGAGACGCTGTTCGGCGCCGCCATGCGCCTCGTCCACACCGGCGACCTCGCGCTGCCCAAGCTCGTCGCCGCGCTCACCGTGAATCCGGCGCGCATCCTCGGCCGCGAGGCCGGCCGGCTGGCGGTCGGCGCCCCCGCCGACCTCGTGCTGATCGATCCCGATCTCCCCTACGTCCTCGACAAGCGCCGGCTGAAGTCGCGCTCCAAGAACTCCCCCTTCGACGAGGCGCGCCTCCAGGGCGCGGCGGTGCTGACGCTGGTCGGTGGCCGGATCGTCCACGCGGCCGACGACCTCGCGGCCGCCGCATGATGTTCCCCGATCTCGCGACCCCGGCCGCCCTCGGCGGCCTCGCCCTCGGCTACGCCCTGGGCTCGATCCCGTTCGGGCTGATCCTCACGAAGTTCGCCGGCCTCGGCGACGTGCGGGCGATCGGCTCCGGCAATATCGGCGCCACCAACGTGCTCCGCACCGGCCGCAAGGGCCTCGCCGCGGCGACGCTCCTGGGCGACGCCCTCAAGGGCACGGCGGCCGTCCTCATCGCCCGGCAGTTGGGCGAGGGCCCGGCGCTCGCGGCCGGGCTCGGCGCCTTCCTCGGCCACCTCTTCCCGGTCTGGCTGGGCTTCAAGGGCGGCAAGGGCGTCGCGACCTTCATCGGGGTGCTCCTCGCCTTCAGCCCGCCCGCCCTCGCAGCGTTCGCGGCGATCTGGCTCGGTCTCGCCTTCGCGCTCAAGTACTCGTCGCTGGCGGCGCTCGCCGCCTCGGCGGCCACACCCCTCGTCCTCTGGGCGCTGGGTGCCCCGACGCAGGCGTTGCTGTTCCTGCTCCTCGGCCTGCTGCTATGGTGGAAGCACGCGCCCAACATCCGCCGACTCGCGTCCGGCACCGAGGGGCGCATCGGCCAGAAGGGCTGAGTGCCGGCGCGCCGCGCCGACCTTCGGGCAGGTGTGGGGGTGGTGGATGCAGCTCACCGAGGCCCAGCGGCTCGACTGGCTGCGGCTGATCCGGACCGAGGGTGTCGGCCCCCGCACCTTCCGGAGGCTCGTGAACCGTTTCGGCGGCGCGGCCGCCGCCATCGACGCCCTGCCGGAGCTCTCCGGCCGCCAGGGGCGGCGGATCGTGCCACCAACCCGCGCTGAGGCCGAGGCCGAGCTGGCGGCCCTGACTTGCCTCGGCGGCCGGCTGATCGCCACCGGCGAGGCGGAATACCCGCGGCTCCTAACACAGGTCGACGCGGCGCCTCCGCTTCTGGCCTTGCGCGGCGCACCGATCCTCAACCGGCCGGCCGCCGCCCTCGTCGGCTCGCGGAACGCATCGTCGGCGGGGCTCGCCTTCACGGAGCGGCTCGCCCGCGGGCTCGGCGAGGCAGGCCTCACGGTGGTCTCGGGCCTCGCCCGCGGGATCGACGCGCGCGCCCACAGGGCGAGCCTCCGGACCGGCACGATCGCCGTCATGGCCGGCGGCCAGGACCGGATCTACCCGGCGAGCCACGCGACCCTGGTCGAGGCCATCCTGGCGGAGGGCGGCGCGGTCCTCGCGGAGATGCCCATGGGCTGGGAGCCCCGGGGGCGGGACTTCCCGAGGCGCAACCGGATCATCTCCGGGCTGTCCTACGGGACGGTGGTGGTGGAGGCCGCCCGCCGCTCCGGCTCGCTGATCACGGCGCGCTACGCCCTGGAGCAGAACCGGGAGGTCTTCGCGGTTCCCGGCTCGCCGCTCGACCCGCGCGCCGAGGGCACCAACGACCTGATCCGCCAGGGCGCCACCCTGGTCTCCGAGGTGGACCACGTGCTGGAGGTGCTGGGACCGATCATCGAGCGCGGCCCGGACGCCGAGGCGGCCCCGGCGCGCGGGCGGCCGGACCTGGCCGAGCAGCCGGATTTCTGGGACGAGATCGCGCTCGACGCGGCTCTCGACCCGGGACCGGAGCGAGCCGACGGCGCGTCCGCCGACAATCCCGCGCGCGACGAGCCGCCCGAGGCCGAGGACGACCGGGCGCGGATCGTGGCCCTGCTCGGCCCGAGCCCGGTCGGCACCGATGAGCTGGCGCGGAGCGCCGGGGTCGGTGCCCGGACCGTGCAGAGCGTGCTGCTGGAACTGGAGCTCGACGGACGGATCGAGCGCCACGGCAGCGGCACCGTCTCGCTGGTCAGCCGCTGAGGGAGTCCTCTTCGGGATCGTCGTCCGCATCGGCGTCCGCGAGGTTGCGCATGACGTCGAGGCAGCCCTGGAGGATGTAGGCGGCGGCGAGCTTGTCCACGAGTTCGCCGCGCCGCGCCCGCGAGGCGTCGGCCTCGATCAGCGCGCGGGTGACCACGGCGGTCGAGAGGCGTTCGTCGAAGAAGACGTGGGGCAGGGGGAGGATCGGCGCGAGGTTGCGCATGAAGGCGCGGGTCGACTGCACCCGCGGCCCTTCGCTCCCGTCCATGTTGAGCGGCAGCCCGACGACGAGGCCGCCGACCGCGTGCTGCCGGCACAGGGCGGCGAGCCGCTGCGCGTCGGGGGTGAACTTCACCCGGCGGATCGTCTCCAGCGGCGTCGCGATCTGGCGGCCGAGATCCGACAGGGCGAGGCCGATCGTCTTGGTGCCGAGATCGATGCCGATCAGGCGGGCGCCGCCGCGAGACTCGGCCGCGAAGGCGCGGATCGCGTCGAAATTCATGGTTCCGCCCGCGCGACGCGCGCCAGAATGGCCTCGGTGACGCCCTCGAACCGGGCGGGGAGGGGCTCCGAGCCCGGTCCCAGGACCAGGGCCGCGGACGGCGCCGTGACCCGGGTGAAGAAGTCGTCGAGGCTATCGCCGCCGAACCGCACCGTCTCCAGGTCAGGCGCCAGCAGCCAGACGTCGTACTCGCCGTCGGTCCCGGTGACGTCCCAGAACAGGAAGCTGCCGTCCTCGCCCGCGCCGAAGAAGCAGGCGCGCTCGACGACGCCGGCGTCGCCGCCCTCGACGTCGAAGCGGTGCGGCTCCGCCCCGTCCTCCAGCATGGCGACCGCGGCGCCGACGCTGTGGGCGATGAGGGCCGCCTGGCTCACCAGATCGCAGGCCTCGGACGGTGCCGGCACGGCGACGCGAAACTGCCCGCCCGCGAGGCCGACGCCGCAGGTCCGGCAAAAGTCGCGGTAGGAGGCCGGAAGGGCGAAGCCCAGCGCCTCCGCTGCACGGTCGAGGGCCGCCTCGTCCGGCACGAAGCCCGGCGCGAGCTCCTCGAAGACCGTCTCCCACATCGCTACCGCTCCACCGTCCACAGACTTCGGTTCCTCCGCAGATCGCCCCCGGTGCGCGCGGAGCCGTTCGCGTCTAGGTAGGTTAATGTTCCGTTAAACCACGCTGCAGGGGTCCGCCTTGTCGACGAACGGCCAGCTCTCCTCTTCCGCTCCGTCCGGCCGCCGGCGGGCGATGCCGCGCAAGCACCGCTGGATGCTGCTCCTCGCCTTCGAGGTGCTGGTCGCGGGCTTCACCCAAGCCATGATCCAGCCGGTCCGGCAACCGGGAATCACGATCGAGATGTCGGTGACGCCCCACCACGTCGTGACCTGATCCGCCCGTCGCCCGCCCGCGCCGAGCGCGCGGTCAGCCGGGTCCAGCGCGGCCGGCCGCCCTGCGGGCGGCGCGGCATAGCCCACCCGCGTTGCGGCGCGTCGAGCGCCGATGCTATAGCGCGACCGACTTCGGGAGAGCGCTCCCGGGCAGGGACGAACGGGACGGCATGTCGGTCGACGAGAAGACGGTTCGGCGCATCGCGCATCTGGCGCGGATCGCGGTCACCGACGACGAAGTCGGGCCCCTGCAGGGCGAGCTGAACGCCATCCTGTCCTTCGTCGAGCAGCTCGGCACGGTCGACGTCGCGGGCGTCGAGCCGATGACCTCGGTGACGCCGATGGCGATGAAGAAGCGCGAGGACGTCGTCACGGAGGGCGGCCGCGCCGCCGACGTCGTCGCCAACGCACCCGAGACCGAGGACAATTACTTCCTGGTCCCGAAGGTGGTCGAGTAGGCCGAGGACGGCCCAAACCTTGCGGACCGGATTTCTGGCGGGCAGGCGCGCGGCGGCGCGCGCGGGGACGTGAACAGCGTGGATCCGAACGAACTTACCCTGGCCGAAGCGCGCGACGCCCTGAAGGCGAAGCGGATCTCGGCCCGCGAGCTGACCCAGGCCCATCTGGACGCCATGGCCAAGGCCCGCGTCCTGAACGCGTATATCCGGGAGACCCCGGACCGCGCCCTGGCGATGGCCGAGGCCTCGGACCAGAAGATCGCGTCCGGCGAGGCGCGGCCGCTCGAGGGCATTCCCCTCGGCATCAAGGACCTGTTCTGCACGCACGGCGTGACGACTACGGCGGGCTCCAAGATCCTCGAGACCTTCGAGCCGCACTACGAATCGGCCGTGTCGGCCAATCTGTGGCGCGACGGCGCCGTGATGCTCGGCAAGCTGAACCTCGACGAGTTCGCCATGGGCTCGTCGAACGAGACCAGCGCCTACGGCAACGTGGTCTCGCCCTGGCGGCGCGCCGGATCGGACGCGCCGATCGTGCCCGGCGGCTCGTCGGGCGGCTCCGCCGCGGCGGTCGCCGCGCGCCTCTGCCTCGGCGCCACCGCGACCGATACCGGCGGCTCCATCCGGCAGCCCGCCGCCTTCACCGGCACAGTCGGGATCAAGCCGACCTACGGGCGCTGCTCGCGCTGGGGGACGGTGGCCTTCGCCTCCTCCCTCGACCAGGCTGGCCCGATCGCCCGGACGGTGCGCGATTGCGCCATCCTGCTCGGCTCCATGGCGGGCGCCGACGCCCGGGACACGACCTGCGCCGACCTCGCGGTGCCCGATTTCGAGGCCGCCGTGTCGCGCGGCGTGAAGGGCCTGACCATCGGCATCCCGAAGGAGTACCGGGTCGACGGGATGCCCGCGGAGATCCAGAAGCTCTGGGACGAGGGCGCGGCGTGGCTCAAGGCCGCCGGCGCGACGATCCGGGAGATCTCGCTGCCGCACACCGCCTACGCGCTGCCGGCCTACTACATCGTGGCCCCGGCCGAGGCCTCCTCGAACCTCGCCCGCTACGACGGCGTCCGCTACGGCCTGCGCGTGCCCGGCAAGGACATCGCCGGGATGTACGAGAACACCCGCGCCGCCGGCTTCGGCCGCGAGGTGAAGCGCCGGATCATGATCGGCACCTACGTGCTCTCGGCCGGATACTACGATGCCTACTACGTCCGCGCGCAGAAGATCCGCACGCTGATCAAGCGCGACTTCGAGGCCGCCTACGCGGCCGGGGTCGACGCGATCCTGACGCCGGCGACGCCGTCGGCCGCCTTCGGCATCGGCGAGAAGGCCTCGGCCGACCCGGTGGAGATGTACCTCAACGACGTGTTCACCGTGACGGTGAACATGGCCGGGCTACCGGGCATCGCGGTGCCGGCGGGGCTCGACGGCCAGGGCCTCCCGCTGGGCCTCCAGCTCATCGGCCGGCCCTTCGACGAGGAGACGCTGTTCGCGGTCGCCCAGGTGATCGAGGACGCGGCCGGTCGCACCGTCCTGCCCGAGCCGTGGTGGTCATGACCGTCCCGTACTATCCCTGGACGGTCTGGATCTGGGCCGCGTTCGATCCGGCGCTGATCGTGGTGGCGGTCTATCTCGGCTGGACCGCCAGCCAGTTCGGCAAGGTCTTCATCGCGGCGATCGCGGCGCTGGGCTTCTCGGTGTTGTTCTCCTACGCGGTCAGCGCGGCCGGCATCCCGTGGCCGGCGCCGATTACCCGCGACGGCCCGACCTTCTTCCCGGTCCGCGCCGTCGCGGCCCTGCTCTGGGCCGTCGTGGGTTACGGCGCCCGGCAGGCGGTCGGACGCCGCGCTTGACCCTGCGGGCAGGGGCCTCCTAGAAAATCACTCGCTCGACGCATGCGGCGCCTCCGCCGTCTCTGTGAGCGCAGCGAAGCGATCCGGCGGTGCAACGCCTGGAAGCCTCGCGCTTCCCTGGATCGCTTCGCTGCGCTCGCGAAGACGGCGACGCCTCGAACGCCAGCCGCCTTTCGGACCGACCATGAACGCACCCGTCGACCCCAAGAAGCTGATCAAGGGAGGCCTCCACGACTGGGAGGTGATCGTCGGCATGGAGATCCACGCCCAGGTGTCCAGCCGAGCGAAGCTGTTCTCCGGCGCCTCGACGGAGTTCGGGGCCGAGCCGAACGACCACGTCTCGCTGGTCGACGCCGCGATGCCCGGGATGCTGCCGGTGATCAACGCCGAGTGCGTCGCCCAGGCGGTGCGCACCGGCCTCGGCCTGAAGGCCAAGATCAACCTACGCTCCGTGTTTGACCGGAAGAACTACTTCTATCCGGACCTGCCGCAGGGCTACCAGATCTCGCAGTACAAGGACCCGATCGTCGGCGAGGGCGAGGTCCTGGTGGATCTGGCCGACGGCGCCTCGATCACCGTGGGCATCGAGCGCCTGCACCTCGAGCAGGATGCGGGCAAGTCGCTGCACGACCAGGATCCGACCCGGAGCTTCGTCGACCTCAACCGGTCGGGCGTGGCGCTGATGGAGATCGTCTCCCGACCCGACCTGCGCTCGTCCGAGGAGGCGAAGGCCTACGTGACCAAGCTGCGCACGATCCTGCGCTACCTCGGCACCTGCGACGGCGACATGGAGAAGGGCTCGCTCCGCGCCGACGTGAACGTCTCGGTGCGCCGCCCCGGCGAGCCGCTCGGCACGCGCTGCGAGATCAAGAACGTCAACTCGATCCGCTTCATCGGGCAGGCGATCGAGACCGAGGCGCGGCGCCAGATCGCCATCCTCGAGGACGGTGGCAAGATCGACCAGGAGACGCGCCTGTTCGACCCGACCAAGGGCGAGACGCGCTCGATGCGCTCGAAGGAAGAGGCGCACGACTACCGCTACTTCCCCGATCCGGACCTGCTGCCGCTGGAATTCGACCAGGCCTACGTCGACGCCCTGGCCGAGGGGCTGCCGGAGCTGCCGGACGCCAAGAAGGCGCGGTTCGTCACGGCGTTCGGCCTCTCGCCCTACGATGCCGGCGTGCTGGTCGCCGAGCGCGCCTCTGCGGACTACTACGAGGCGGTGGCGAAGGGCCGGGACGGCAAGGCCGCGGCCAACTGGGTGATCAACGAGCTGTTCGGGCGCCTCAACAAGGAGGGTCTGTCCATCGACGCGACCCCGGTCTCGGCGGACCAGCTCGGCGCGATCATCGACCTGATCGGCGAGGGCGTCATCTCCGGCAAGATCGCCAAGGACCTGTTCGAGATCGTCTGGACCGAGGGCGGCGACCCGCGCGCCGTCGTCGAGAGCCGCGGCATGAAGCAGGTGACCGACACGGGCGCCATCGAGGCGGCGGTGGACCAGATCATCGCGGCGAATCCCGACAAGGTCGCCCAGGCCAAGGAGAAGCCGACCCTGCTCGGCTGGTTCGTCGGTCAGACCATGAAGGCCACCGGCGGCAAGGCGAACCCCGCGGCGGTGAACGCGCTGCTCAAGGCGAAGCTCGGGATCGAGTGAGCGTTCCGCGGCGAGCGGCCAGTCCGCGCCCGGCCTTAGGATGAGTGCCGGGATCGGCTGGCCGTCGCTTCGACGTCGCCGGCCAGTCCCATGCTCGCCAAAGCCACGACGAGATCCCGCCGCGGCGATGCCGGGCAGGTGGGCCACGAACAGATCCTCGAAGAGAAACCGCGGCGGAACGGCTCGAAGTGGGGCCTTTCGCGCATTCGAAGGCGTGCCATGTGTGGCCGCTTCTGCGCCCCTGGAGCCGCGTCCGTCCGGCTGTTCGTGTTGCGCCGCTGGGTCTTGGGCCGAACCTGTCCCTGAACCGTCTAGGCGGCATTCCGCTGCGGTGGAGTCATCCCTGTCTCCTCCAGCTTCCGACGACCGACACCGCTGCGAAACCTGATCGCGTCAAGATTTCATGCCGGTCCGCGCCCGCTCTCGCTAAGCACAGATGGAGACTGCGCCCGTCCTCCAAGTCGGTCAATAGCTATTTTCTCGGCAAAAGGCTTTTTCGATCCGCTTGCCTCCGCCGCCGCACCGCAGCGCGTGCGAGCTCAATCACTTGGATCGATCCCGTGGCGCTGCGAAATATTGATTGGCCCGCAAGCTACTTGCCGGCGCCCATATTGTTCTCGACCAGAAAGCGGATGCCGCGGTCGAAGGACTCATCCGTGTCGCCGCGCAGGTCGACGCTGTAGGCCTTCTCGGGCGCGTCGCCGGTGAGGGACTTCACGTAGACGTTGAGGTTGAGGATCAGGTTCGAGACTTTCTGCACCTCGCCGGTGATCGCGATATCCGCGCCGAGCTTGCGGGCGAAGTCATCCGCGCAGCCATTGCAGCGGCGCAGGTCGGCACTTCTGGTGACCTCGTCCCGCACCGGCTCGGTCGAGACCACGACGAACAGGCCCTTCTTCTGGAGGAGGTCGCGCAGTTCGGCGCTGACCCGCTTCAGCCGCGCGGTGTCGGCGGCGTCACCCGGCACCGGCGATAGGTTCGAGAACTGGAAATCGAATACCGCGGCCCGCGGGGGCGCGGCCGCGGCCGGTCCCGCGGCCAGCAGGACGGTGGCGAGTGCGAGCAGTCGGTTCATCGTGATCTCCGGCGCGGATGCGTCTCCGGGAAACCGCGCCCCCGCCAACCAGGTCGCGTCCGCGCGGCGATTCAGCGCCGGTCGGCCTCCCGGGTGGGGCTGGCCGCCGGCTTTGCCAGGCCGGAGACGCGGTCGCGCAGGTCCATGAACCAGCTCGGTGCCGGGCCGCGGCCGCCGTTGACGAACACCGTCGCGGTCATGCCGGCGATGAGCGGGACGCCCGCCGGGACGTGGTCGATGCGGATGCGGACCGGCACCCGCTGGGCGAGGCGCACCCAGGTGTAGACGGGGTTGACGTCCGGCAGCCCCTGCGTGCTGGCGGCGGCGTTCGCCGTGGAGATGCCGAGCGTGATGCTGTGGACCGTGCCGGTCAGGTGCGGATCGAAGCCCATCAGCTTCACGTCGGCGGGGTCGCCGACGCGGATGTTGGACATCTTGGTCTCCTCGAAATAGCCGTCGATCCAGAAGGAGTCTGTGTCGACCACGTTGATGTTCGAGGTGCCGGTCCGGGCGTAGTCGCCGACCCGCATCAGCAGGTTGGTCACCCGTCCGTTGACGGTCGACCTCACCTGGGTGCGCTCCAGATTCACCTTGGCCTGCCGCAGCTGCGCCTGCGCGCTCTCCAGCGACGCCTCGGCGATCTTCGCGGCGCCTGCGAATCGCTGCTTCTCCTCGATCGAGGTCGACACGGTCGAGAGCGCTTGGCGCCGGGCCGACTCGGCGTTCTTCACCTGCAGGTCGGCTTCGCGATTCTTGACCTCGGCATCCGCCGAGGTGACGGCGACCTCGAAATCGACCGGGTCGATGACGTAGAGGACGTCGCCCTTGCGGACGTTCTGGTTGTCCTGGACCCGGACCTCGACGATCTGACCCGCGACCTGCGGGGCGATGTTGGCGACCTGGACCCGGACCGTGCCGTCGCGCGTCCAGGGCGCCGCCACGTAGAACTCCCACACGAAGGCTCCCGCCAGGATCGCCGCGAGCAGGATCACGCCGGTGGCCGCGAGGCGGAACACTTTGGCGGCCCGGCCCCGGCGCGGCACTGCGGGCAGGGGGTCGCTCCGCCCGGGCGCGCCGTCGCGGGCGGCGGACTTCGGATCGTCCTCGTCGGCGGTCGTGTCGGGCATCAGATGAACGCGATCAGGAGGGCGAGGACACAGACGTAGAGGCCGGCTTCGGCGAGCGGGGCGTTGGCGACGTAGCGGCTGAAGCGGATGCGGGCGAAGACGAGGCGAAGGACGACCAGGATCACGAACGCGGCGAGCGCGTAAGCGACGAAGGCCGTGACCAGCACCCCGCCGACATGGATGTCCTCGTGCATGGTTACCCCGGAAGAAGCGGCAATCAGAATAGCGCGATGTCGAGGCGTTGGAGGAATCGCCTGTGGCGGGCGATGGTCCGCGACGCGGTGACGAGGTCGCTGGCGGCACGGGCCGTCGTGAGCCGCACCGCCCGGTCCTGGCTGGAGGCGGCGCGGATCAGGTCGCGCGCCGCCATCTCGAGCCCGCGATCGTCGCCTGCCGCGAGGGCGTCCCGCGCCCGCGGGATCGCGCCGCGCAGGGCTTTGACCGACCAGAGGCGGCGCAGTTCCGCGTGGGCCCGGGCGGCGGCGGCCTCCAGGCGGGCGAGGGCGAAGGCGTGGTGCAGGTTCGCTTGCCGCACCGCCGCGCTCCCCGAGCTGTAGGCGGCGAACTGGAACAGCCGGTCGGCATTCAGGCTCGTGCGGGTGGTGGCGTCGCCGCCCTGGCCGACGAGGGCGTCGGCGAGCGCCCGCCGCGCCGAACCGAGGGCGAAGACCCGCTGCTGGGCCGGCGAGATCGGCAGGATGAGGCGGACGATGATCGACAGGATCACGGCCGCCACGACGACGAGGAACGCGTTCAGCAGAAAGCTCAGGGCGTCGTAGGTCTGCGGGTTCGAGGGCCCCAGCAGGACGGGGAAGAACACGATCAGGATGAAGCCGACCCCGAAGGTCTTCGGGTTCAGCGAGAGGAAGCAGCCCAGGAAGATCACCGGCGCCATCACGAGCGCCAGCATCGGGAAGCCCTGGACACCGTTGAGGAGCGCGAACCGGGCGATGCCCGCCAGGGCGGCGGCCAGCGTCATGCCGACGACGACGCCGTTCGCGAACTTCTTCGGGTCCGGCGTCATCGACGACAGGGCCGCGGTGGCGGCCACCTGGACCAGTGCGAACGAGGCCTGGGGCAGGCCGAGCGCCGCGAAGGTGGCGGCGGTGACCGCGAAACTCAGGGCCACCCGCAGGGCGCCGCGGAGGGCGACCGGGAAATCGCGGTGCGTCGGCAGTTCGGCGTCGCGCAGAGGCCTGTGGCCGTCGGCGACGGCGCGGATGCCGTCCTGCGCGAAGGTCGCGGCGCAGACGAAGTCGAGGGCGCGCTGGAGCACAACGACCTCATCGAGGGGACGGGTCCCGTCGCGGATAGCCGCGTCGACCAAGTCGCGCAGGCGCTCGTCGTCTCGGTCGAGGGCGTCGGGATCGGGCGCGTCGGCCACCCGCCGGCAGATCGCCATCGCCTCCGCGACGGCCGGGCTCGGATCGCGCAGGGACGCGGCCGCGGCCCCGAGGCCGCGGATCGACGCCGCCATCACGTAGAGCGCGGCGATGCAGCTGCGCGCGCCGGCCGCGCGGTACCGGCCGTCGTCCAGCTCGCCCGCGATGGCGCTGGCATCGGCCCGCATCGGCGCGATGGCGCGGATCAGCGCGGCGGTGCGCGGGGCGCCGAGATCCCCCGACGCCAGAGTCTCGCGGGCGTAGCCGCGCGTCTGGTCCCAGGCCGCGCGCAGCTGCGGCAGCAGCGCCCGCCACGTGCTCGGCGAGGCGAGGGCGTCGTTGATGAAGGTGATCACGACGATGCCGAGCACGATCGCGGCGACGCGGGACACGGCGGCGTCGAAGGTCCCCTGCGGATCGTCGATCTGGCCGAGCGCGATGATCGCCACAGTGTAGCCGGACAGCATCGCGCCGTAGGCCCGCGTGTCCTGCAGAAACTGGGCGACGAAGACGCAGAGGCCGAGCCAGACGGTGAAGCTGAGGAGCAGCAGCACCCGGTCCTGGCCGAAGAGCGCCATGAAGACGAGCGCCACCGCCGCGCCGACGAGCGTGCCGAGCAGGCGGTAGACCGCCTTCGAGATCGCCTGCCCCCGCTTGGGCTGGGCGAGGATCGCCACGCAGGTGGCGGCGGACGAGGCGCTGTCGAGCTGGAGCCAGAATGCGGCGGCCAGCGCCAGCATCATGGCGATCCAGATCCGCAGCGCGAAGGCCCAGGCGGCCGGCTTCGGCACCCAGGCATCGAGGAACGCCAGGACGCGGTCGCCGAGCGGTTCGGGGCGGCGATCTGCGACGGAGCCGGCGGGGGCCTCAGCCATGCCGGACCCCGCGCGGCGCGCTGTCCACCGCCCGACCGGACGGAGAAGGGTCCGTCATCGCCTCGTGCCTCCTGCCAACCCGCCGCGGATGTTCGAACGAACGGAACGCCCCGCGGTTCTAGCCGATCAGGCCTTGTCGCCACCTTTCAGGCGCTTGTTGCACTTGCTCCAGTACTGCGGCCATTTCGGTCCCTGCGCCGCCTTCTGCGCGTCGGTCAGGGCGCGCCACTCGGTGCCGCAGGTCTTCTGGCGATCGCGGGCGGCGGACTGGCCCGCGCTCGGCGCCCTGGCGGCCGGCGCCTCGGCGGCGGGCGGCGCCTTCGTGGGTGCTTCCTTAGCGGGTGATTCCTTGGCAGGTGGCTCCTTGGCGAGAGCCGGGCAGGCGGCGAGCAGCGGCGCGGACAGGACCGCGATCCTGACGAGACGATCGATCATCGGATGTTCCCCCTCGGGCGCCGTTCCGGCGCCCGAGCCGCAATCTCGCCGCTCTCCTGCGGCGCCGGCAAGCCCGGCCGCGCCGCCGCCGCCAGCCCCGGCGCAGCTTCGCCGTGCGACCGCGTCTACGGGCGCGGTGCCCTTGAGCGCGGCCGGGAAATCGTCTTCACTGCCGGGGCAATTCGGAAACGGCGGAGGACCACCGCGCCGCCGACGATCGGGTCCAGGAGCAGGCAGAGCATGGCAGCGGTGTCCGGGCGGCCGATCGACGTCCACACATGGAGTACGCCGAACGGCTGGAAGATCCCGATCATGCTGGAGGAGTGCGGGCTCCCCTATCGCATCGTTCCCGTGGACATCGCGAAGAACGAGCAGTTCGCGCCCGACTTCCTGGCGATCTCGCCCAACAACAAGATCCCGGCCATCGTCGATCCGGACGGTCCGGGCGGACTGCCGATCTCGGTCTTCGAATCAGGCGCGATCCTGCAGTATCTCGGCCGGAAGACCGGGCAGTTCTACCCGACCGACGAGCGCGCCCGCGTGGCGGTCGACGAATGGCTGTTCTGGCAGGTGGCGGGCTTCGGGCCGATGCTCGGGCAGACGCACCACTTCAAGATCTATGCGCCCGAGAAGCTGCCTTACGCGATCGACCGATTCACCGCCGAGGCCAAGCGCCTCTACGGCGTGCTGGAGCGGCGCCTCGAGGGGCGCGCCTTCCTGGCCGAGGACTACTCCGTCGCCGACATCGCGACGTTCACTTGGGCGAAGCTCAACTTCAAGCAGGGTGTCGACATCGACACCCTCCCGAACGTCGCCCGGTGGCTCGAGAGCATCCTGGCGAGGCCGGCAGTGCAGCGCGGCCTCGCGGCGATCTGACGAAGCTCAGTTCTTGTTGGCGGCCTGCTGGTTCACGTCCGGCACGCGCGTCCAGGTCTGCGACCCGCACAGGATCTTGAGCATGCAGCCCGACACGTTGAGCTCGGCCTCGCTCTCCCGCTCGAGGCTGACCGTGTAGATCTTGCCTTCCTCGATATTGTAGAGCTCGCCGGTGAACTTCGCGTCGTCCGGCTTCAGACCTTCGATCAGCTGGAGACCGATTACCGGACGGGCGCGCTTCTTCGGGTCGGGATTCTTGAGGTCGGTGCGCGGGGCGCCGTTGTCGAAGGTCGGCGTCTTGAGCCAGACGACCTTGCCGCAGACCAGCTTCTGGCCGGGGCCGCAGCGGTCGATCCGGATCTTGGCGCGGCCGTCGCCGGTGAGCCAGGTGCCGGACGGGTCCTTGCCCGTGTCGGCGGAGGCGGCGGTGAGGCCGGCGAGAAGCAGGCTGGCGCTGAGAGCGAGTCGCATGGTTCGTCTCCGGGATTGGGGCGCCGCGGGCGCCCGAGGGGTGTACGAAGTCGGTTGGTGCGCGACTGAGCCGCCGCAATCGGGCGATTCTTCGGCGGTGTTGCGGCAGAGCCACGGCCGCGCTTGCCCCGCCAGGGCGCGCCGGGCCGCTTGAGGCACCGGGGGGCGCCCGCTATAAGCCCGGCGCCGAAGCGAAATTCTCGCTGCCGCGGCGTGTCCGGATCGCCGGCGCGCCGCAGATCTTTTCCACAGACAGACCGGACGCACCATGGCCACCGAGCGCACCTTCTCGATCCTGAAGCCCGACGCGACGCGGCGGAACCTGACCGGCGCGGTCAACGCCGTCATCGAGGAGGCCGGCCTGCGCATCGTCGGCCAGCGCCGCATCCGCATGACCAAGGAGCAGGCCGAGAAGTTCTACGAGGTGCACAAGGAGCGCCCGTTCTTCGGCGAGCTCGTGACCTTCATGACCTCCGGCCCGGTGGTGGTTCAGGTCCTCGAGGGCGAGAACGCCGTCGCCAAGTACCGTGAGGTGATGGGTGCCACGAACCCGGCCCAGGCCGCCGAGGGCACGATCCGCAAGAAGTTCGCCGAGTCCGTCGGCGAGAACACCGTCCACGGCTCCGACAGCGCCGAGAACGCCAAGCTCGAGATCGCGCAGTTCTTCAAGGATTCCGACATCGCCGCCTGAGGCGAGGCGGCGCGCGGTGGCGGGTTGGGCACACCGACCCGCCATTCGCGCGCCCCGTACCCGGCGGCGCCGGGAATGCCGCCCTGTGTGACCGGGTCGTCCTTGACGGGACGGAGCCCGGGAGCGTCCAACGGCCGAGCTTAGCCAATCTCAGCCCCCGGACGACCCCGACCATGACGATGCGCCGCCTGCCCCTGCTGATCGCGACCGGCCTGTTCGCCCTCGGCGCGACCGCCGCCCTCGCGGGCGGATCCTCGGCCCCGTTCCAGCAGTACGAGCCGGACCCCGCTCTCAAGACCGCCAGCAAGACCAACCTCGAGGGCCGCGTGCGCCACGCCTGCACGGTGGTCCAGGCCCGCATGACCAGCGCCAGCGAGGCCTCCCTGGAGCGTCCCTGCGGCTGCTACGCGCGGCAGACGCTGCGCAGCCTCGACGCCTCCGAGATCGAGGCCTACCGGACCACCGGCTACTTCAACGACACCGCCCGCGCTAAGGCGCTCTCGGCCCTGGACAGCTGCAAGCTCCAGCGCCCGGTCTGAGCGCCCAGAGCTTCGAAGGCCTCCGGGTCCGCGCACCGTCTTCGTCGGCGGAGCAGCCCCGGGGGCGGAACATGGCGAGCGTGGCGCGGCCGGATCGCGGCGCCCCGCTCGCGCGGACGGAAACGCCCGTGCTACCGCCGCCTAGAGGCTGAACAGAGCGCCGTCCGGCGCCCTCTCGTCGATCACGACGCGATCGCCGTCCAGACGGGCGCGGCCGCCCGCCACCAGGGCGAGCACCGCGGGGTAGAGCCGCCGCTCCTGCACGATCACGCGGTCGGCGAGGCTGTCGGGATCGTCGTCCTGGCGGACCGGGACCGCAACCTGGGCGACGATCGGTCCGGCGTCGAGTTCCGGCACCACGAAGTGGACCGTGCAGCCGTGAAGGCGCACGCCCGCGTCCAGCGCCTGCCGGTGCGTGTGGGTGCCCTTGAACAGGGGCAGGAGCGACGGGTGGATGTTGAGCATCCGGCCGGCCCAGGACGCAACGAAGTCGGTCGTCAGGATCCGCATGAAGCCCGCGAGGCAGACGAGGTCGACCTCGGCCGCCCGCAGCGCCGCGTCGAGGGCGGCGTCGAAACCGGCCCGGTCGGCGAAGGCCCGGTGATCGATGGCCTGCGTCGGGATGCCGGCCTCGGCCGCTTGGGCGAGGCCGGCGGCCTCCGGGCGGTTCGACAGGACCAGCACGATCTCGGCCGGGAAGGCGGGATCCTTCGCGGCTTCCAGCAGCGCCAGCATGTTCGAGCCGCGCCCCGAGATGAGGATCGCGACGCGGGTCTTGCGGGCGGACGCCATCACAGGGCGAGGCGGCCGCTGAAGGTCACCGGCTCGGGGCCGCGCGCCGTGATCCGTCCGAGGCGGACCGGGGTCTCGCCGGCCCGGGTCAGGGCCTCGTCGACGTCGTCGACCGCGTCGGCGGCGGCGATCACCACCATGCCGATCCCGCAGTTGAAGGTCCGCAGCATCTCGGCCTCGGCGACGCCGCCCTCGCGGGCGAGCCAGCCGAAGACCGGCGGCGGGGTCACGGCATCGAGGTCGACGGCGATGCCGACTTCGTCCGGCAGGACCCGGGGGAGGTTGTCGGGGAAGCCGCCGCCCGTGATGTGGGCGAGCGCCCGGATCCCGTCGGTGGCGCCCAGCGCCGCGAGCAGCGGCTTCACGTAGATCCGGGTCGGCTCCAGCAGCGCCTCGCCGAGGCTGCGGCCCGGGGCGAACGGGGCCGGCGCGTCCCAGCCGAGACCCGTCTTCGCGACGATCCGGCGGACCAGCGAGAAGCCGTTGGAATGGACGCCGGAGGAGGGCAGGCCGAGCACGACGTCTCCGGGCCGGATGCCAAGCCGCGGCAGAAGCGCGCCGCGCTCGGCGGCGCCGACCGAGAAGCCCGCGAGGTCGTAGTCGGACCCGTCGTAGAGGCCCGGCATCTCGGCGGTCTCGCCGCCGATCAGCGCGCAGCCGGCCTGCCGGCAGCCCTCGGCGATGCCGCGCACGATGTCGGCGCCGACGCCGGGGACCAGCTTGCCGGTCGCGTAGTAGTCGAGGAAGAACAGCGGCTCGGCGCCCTGGACGATGATGTCGTTCACGCACATCGCCACGAGGTCGATGCCGATCGTGTCGTGGCGTCCGGTCTCGATGGCGATCTTGACCTTGGTGCCGACGCCGTCGTTGGCGGCGACCAGGATCGGGTCGCGGAAGCCCGCGGCCTTCAGGTCGAACAGGCCGCCGAACCCGCCGATCTCGGCGTCGGCGCCCGGGCGCCGGGTCGAGCGCACCAGCGGCTTGATCGTCTCGACCATGGCGTTGCCGGCATCGATATCGACGCCCGCCGCCGCGTAGGTCAGCCCCGTCTTCGGCTCGTTGCCGTCCTTGGCCGTCATGCCCGCGCCACCTCGCTGAATACTGGCCCCGCTCTAGCGGCTTCCCGCGCGCCGCGCGAGTCGTGCCGGCGGCGCCTTGATCGGCGCGCTCCGCATACCCACTCTGCCCGCTGGCGTGGTGTGCTGCTGGGGGGAGCGTCATCGTGCGCGCACGGGCTGTGATCGGGCTGGCCGCTGTCGTGGCCCTGGGATTGATCGTCTACCTCCTGCGGGAGGTGATGCTGCCGTTCGTGGCCGGCATCACGCTGGCCTACCTCCTCGACCCCCTGGCAGACCGGCTGGAGCGGCTCGGCCTCGGGCGTCTGGCGGCCAGCCTGCTGATCCTGGCGCTGTTCGTCGTCGTCCTCGTCGTGACGCTGCTGATCCTGATCCCGCTCACGGCCAACCAGGTCGTGGCGCTCGTCAACGCGCTGCCCGGAATGGTGTCGCGGCTCCAGGCGATCATCGCCGAGCGGTCCGGGACCCTGCTCGAGCGCGTCGGCGGCGCGAACGTCCTTAACGAGCTGCAATCCTCCGTGGGGACGCTCGCCACCCAGGCCGGCACGTGGCTCCTGGCCTTCCTGAAATCGCTCTGGTCGGGCAGCCAAGCGCTGATCTCGATCGCCTCCCTGCTGGTCGTGACGCCGGTCGTCGCCTTCTACATCCTCGTCGACTGGGACCGGATGGTCGCCGCCATCGACGGCTGGGTGCCGCCCCGGCATCGGGCGACGGTGCGCGAGCTGGCGCGTCAGATCGACGGGGCGGTCACCGGCTACGTCCGCGGCCAGACCCTGGTCTGCCTCATCCTGGGCAGCTTCTACGCCGTCGGCCTGTGGCTGGTCGGCCTCAACTTCGGCGTGCTGATCGGCCTGATCGCCGGGTTCCTGACCTTCATCCCCTACGTCGGCACGCTCACCGGCTTCATGCTCTCCGTGGGCGTCGCGCTCGTCCAGTTCTGGCCCTCCGGAGACTGGCTGCATCTCGGCCTGACCGTCGCCGTCTTCCTCGTCGGCCAGTTCCTGGAGGGCAACGTCATCTCGCCGAAGCTCGTCGGCGATTCCACGGGGCTGCACCCGGTCTGGCTAATGTTCGCCCTGCTCGCCTTCGGGACGCTGTTCGGCTTCGTCGGGCTGCTGCTCGCCGTCCCGATCGCGGCCTCGATCGGCGTGCTGGTCCGCTTCGCCCTGGCCCGCTACCTGGAGAGCCGCCTCTACCACGCCGGGCAGCCGATCCTGATCGAGCACGAGGGCAAGGACGCTTCGGCCTTGACCTCCGCGGGCGCGGGATGATCCTGAGCGGCCTATGCGCGAGAACGCCCCACCCCGGCAGCTGGCCTTCGACCTGCCGCTCGACCCCCGCTACGGGCGCGAGGATTTCCTCGTCGGACCGGCCAACGAGGCCGCCTACGCGCTGATCGAGGCGTGGCCGGACTGGCCCGACAGCGTCTTGGTCCTCACCGGCCCCTCCGGCAGCGGCAAGAGCCACCTCGCGGCGATCTGGGCCGAGCGGGCCCACGCCTGGACCCTCCCGGCCGCCGAGCTGGGTGCCGACGCGGTCCAGCACCTCGTCTCCAACGGGGCGCTGGTCGTGGAGGACATCGACCGGGCGGAGCGGCGCGACGAGGCGGCGCTGTTCCACCTGCTCAACCGCGCCCGCGAGCGAGGCTGCCCGGTTCTGCTGACCAGCGCCACGGGTATCGACGCCCTCGGCCTCACGACGCCTGATCTGCGCTCGCGGCTTCGCCTCGCGCCGCGCATCGCCATCGAGGCGCCGGACGACGCGCTCCTGCGTGCCGTCCTGGTCAAGCTGTTCGTGGACCGGCAGCTGGTGGTCGATCTCGGCGTCATCGAGGCGCTGGCCCTGCGGATCGACCGGTCGCTGGGCCGAGCCCGCGACGTCGTCGCCGAGCTCGACCGCGACGCCCTCGGGCGCGGCCGCCGCATCAGCCGGCCGCTCGCGCTGGCCGTCCTGCGCCGCATGGGGCTGGAGGACGAGCCGGACCCGAACGCCTGAAGGAGGAATACAGTGGCCGTCACGAAACTGTCGTGAAGGCCGCCGGTCTAGGGTGATACACGCTCCGCCGCCGCGAGGAGCAGAGACAGGGATCCGGGATGGAATCGACGCAGAAGCCCGTGGACCGCGACGCCGCCGATGAGGCGCCCGAGCCCCGTCGGCGCGCGACGGCCAATCCGGCGACGCGGCGGGCGGTCGCGCCCAAGCGCCTGCAGGCCGATCCGGTCGCGGAGGCGGCGGCTCCGGCGGAAGCCATTCCGGACGCCAACGACGAGTGGCCGGCCTCGGCGGCCGCGACTCCCGCGGAGCCGCCGGTCGGCGCGGCTCGCGAGCCGGTGGTGGAAGCCGGGCGAACCCTGCGCCACTCACCGGAGCGGTACGTGAATCGCGAGCTGTCCTGGCTGCAGTTCAACCGGCGGGTGCTGGAAGAGGCGTCGAACCCCAACCACCCGCTCCTGGAGCGCCTCCGCTTCCTGTCGATCTCGGCCAACAACCTCGACGAATTCTTCATGGTCCGCGTCGCCGGCCTCATCGATCAGGTCCGGGCGGGGATCACGGTCCCGTCGCAGGACGGCCTGTCGCCGTCCGAGCAACTCGTCCGGATCGGCACCGAGGTGTCGCGCCTCGCCGCCGACCAGCAGGCCCGCTGGCGGGAATTGCGCACAGAGCTGCACACGAGCGACATCGACATCGTCGAGCCCGCGGCCCTCACGGCCGAGCAGGCGGCGTGGCTGGAGGAGTACTTCCTCAACCACGTCTTCCCGGTCCTGACGCCGCTGGCGATCGATCCGGCCCACCCGTTCCCGTTCATCCCGAATCTCGGCACCACCATCGCGCTGATGCTGGTGCGGCCGAAGGACGGCCGGCTGCTGCGCGCGCTGATCCGGCTGCCTGGCGTCATCGACCGCTTCGTGCGCCTGCCGGTGAGCGACAGCGAGACTTCCGCCCGTCTTATCACCATCGAGCAGGTGATCGGGATGTTCACCGGGCGGCTCTTCCCGGGCTACCTCGTCAAGGGCAGCGGCGCGTTCCGCGTGGTCCGCGATTCCGACCTGGAGATCGAGGAGGAGGCGGAGGACCTCGTCCTGCATTTCGAGACGGCGCTGAAGCAGCGGCGGCGCGGCGTCGTGATTCGTCTCGAGGTCGAGGCGGGCATGTCGGAGGATCTGCGCAGCTTCGTCGCCGACGAACTGGAGATCGCCGCGGACGCGATCTTCCTCGTGGAGGGCATGCTGGCCCTGAATGAGCTGTCCCAGGTCGTCGGCATCGACAGGCCCGACCTGAAGTTCAAGCCCTACAATCCCCGCTTCCCGGAGCGCATCCGGGAGAGCGGCGGCGACGTGTTCGCGGCGATCCGGCAGAAGGACTTCATCGTCCACCACCCCTACGAATCCTTCGATTCGGTGGTGCAGTTCCTCGCGCAGGCCGCCCGTGACCCGAACGTGGTCGCGATCAAGCAGACTCTCTACCGGACCTCGTCCAACTCGCCGATCGTGGCGGCCCTCGCCGAGGCCGCGGAACTCGGCAAGTCCGTCACCGCCCTCGTGGAGCTGAAGGCGCGCTTCGACGAGGAGGCCAACATCCGCTGGGCGCGCAACCTCGAGAAGGCCGGCGCGCAGGTGGTGTTCGGCTTCGTCGAGCTGAAGACGCACGCCAAGCTGTCGCTGGTGGTCCGGCGCGAGGGCGACAAGCTCGTCACCTACTGCCACGTCGGCACCGGCAACTACCACCCGATCACCGCGCGCATCTACACGGACCTGTCGTTCTTCACGGCCGATCCCGCGATCGCGCGCGACGTGTCGCGGATCTTCAATTTCATCACCGGCTACGCCGAGCCGGCCGAGCTGGAGCGCATGGCGGTCTCGCCGCTGACCGCCAAGAACAAGCTCCTCGAGCACATCGAGGCCGAGGTCGCGCACGCGAAGGCCGGGCGCCCGGCCGCCATCTGGATCAAGTGCAACTCCCTGGTCGACAGCCAGATCATCGACGCGCTCTACGACGCCTCGGCGGCCGGGGTTCAGATCGACTGCGTGGTCCGCGGCATCTGCTGCCTGCGCCCGGGCATCCCCGGGCTGTCGGAGACGATCCGGGTGAAGTCGATCGTCGGGCGCTTCCTGGAGCACGGGCGAATCTACGCCTTCGGCAACGGCGTCGGGCTGCCGCACCCCAAGGCAACGGTCTACATCTCCTCCGCCGACCTGATGAGCCGGAATCTCGATCGCCGAGTCGAGGCGCTGCTGCCGATCACGAATCCGACGGTGCATCAGCAGGTGCTCGACCAGATCATGCTGGCCAACCTTCTCGACAATCGTCAGAGCTGGCGGCTCCTGGCCTCGGGCGGCTGCGAGCGGATCCAGCCCGCCGAGGGCGAGGAGCCCTTCAACGCACACAAGTATTTCATGACCAATCCCAGCCTCTCGGGGCGCGGCAAGGCCTCGAAGAAGTCGAGCCCGCGGGCGCTGAGCCGCCGCGCCCAACGCAGCTGAGTTTCGCTGCGCGGCGTCGCTGGGCTAAACCTCCCGCACGGCGCGCCGGCGGCGCGGCGGGCTGATGAAGGACTCGGACGTTTGGGCAGCCCTCTTGCCAACCTCACCCTCGCGCACGACGCGGAGGCGATCGACAGCACCGCGCGCCATCCTGTGGCGATTATCGACATCGGCTCCAACTCGGTCCGCCTCGTCGCGTACGACGGACTGACCCGGGCGCCGACGCCGCTCTACAATGAGAAGGTGCTCTGCGGCCTGGGCCGCAACGTCCTGACGACCGGCCGCCTGAACGAGGAGGCGGTGACGCGCGCACTCGCCGCCCTGGCGCGGTTCCGGGTGCTGTGCCAGACGATGCGCGTCAGGCAGGTCTACGTCCTCGCCACGGCGGCGGCGCGGGACGCCGAGAACGGTCCCGACTTTCTCCGCGCCGCCGAGGCGGCCTGTGGCCAGGAGATCCAGCTCCTCTCCGGACGGCGCGAGGCCGAGCTGTCGGCCCTCGGCGTGGTCTCGGGATTCCACGCGCCGAACGGCGTCGTGGGCGACATGGGCGGCGGCTCGCTCGAACTCGTAGACGTCCGCGGGGCGGTCGTCGGACAGGGGGTGACCATGCCCCTCGGCGGCCTCGCCCTGCAGGACCTGTCCGGCGGCTCGGTCAAGAAGGCCGCCAAGATCGTCCGCGAGTACATGCGCAAGGCCGCCCCGCAGCTCGAGACCCTGCGCGGGCGGACCTTCTACGCGGTCGGCGGCACGTGGCGGGCGATCGCGCGGCTCCATCAGGCGGCCCGCGGCTACCCCGTCCACGTGATGCACGGCTACACGGTGGAGCCCACAGACGAACTCAGCTTCCTGCAGGTCGTCGAGCAGACCGACGTGGCGCTGCTGCAGGACGTCGACGCGATCTCCGAGGCGCGGCGCCCGCTCCTCGCCTACGGCGCCGTCGTCCTCGAGGAGATCATCCGGGTCGGGCGCCCCCGCGAGGTGGCGATCTCGGCATCGGGCGTGCGCGAGGGCCTGCTGTTCGAGCAGCTCGACCGCGACACCCGTCTGATCGATCCGCTGCTGGCCTCGGCGTCGGAATTCAACGTTCTGCGCGCGCGCTCGCCCCGCCACGGCGAGGAGTTGATCACCTGGACGGACCGGTTCGTCGCGACCCTGGACGGCCACGAGACCACCGACGAGCGCCGGCTGCGGCACGCCGGCTGCCTGCTGTCCGACGTCGGCTGGCGGGCGCATCCGGATTACCGCGGTGAGCAGAGCATCGCGGTGATCCAGAATGCCGCGTTCGTCGGCGTGGATCATCCGGGCCGGGCCTATCTCGCCCTGGCGGTGTCCCTGAGGCACACAGGCTTGGCCCCCGAGAAGGCGAACCCGATGCTCCGGAGCGTGGCCGGTCCGCGCCTGTTCGAGCGCGCCCGCCTCCTGGGCGCCCTGCTCCGGATCGCCTTCCCGATCTCGGCCGGCATGGACGGCGCCCTCGGACGGGCGCCGCTCACCGTCGAGGAGGGCCGGGTGGTGCTGCGCCTGCCGCGGGACTGGGAGGCCCTGAACGGGGACCGCCTGCTGAACCGCGTCCGCGGCCTCGGGCGCATCATCGGCCTGGACGGGCGGGTCGAGCTCGCGGACGACGCGCCCTGATCCGCGCGGCGCGGGCGCCTAACCCGGGCAGGGCCTCGCTCGCCGCCGCGGTCCGGTCTCGCACTATGGCCCGGGCCCGTCGCGCGGGAGAGCTCACGCGTCCCGGGGCCGAGGGCGGCCTCATGACCGTCGCACCGGCGCTCACCGCACGCCGCCGGAACGGTGAGCGTGCGCCTGCCGACCGAGATCGCCGCGGTAACGTCGGCTTAATTCACCAAGCCAACTTTTTTATTGGTTGATGTCGATTCTCCTCTGAATCCGGAATAAAGCGCGCCGCCCGCAAAATATGTCGGCGCGATAGACTGTCGAACACTGCCGAGCGGCAGCGTGAACGCGCGCGCCGTTCGCCCTATGATGCGAGCAACACGCAGATCCCACTCGCACATCGGAATGTTCACGCGATGAGATGGCTTGGCTACGTCTCGATTCGAGTCGTCATGTGCACGACGATACTCGCCATGGCGATGATGTTACTGGCCTACGCGGGGAATGCTCTGTTCGACGCGCGTCTTCAGGCGCGACAGGCCCGGGACGCGGTCACGCTGACCCGCGCGAGTCGCCAGCTGCTCGGGACGATCCTGCCGACACGCCTCGAGCGGGGGGCAGCGCTCGCCCTGGGCGGGGATGCGTCCGCCGACCCGGAGAGCCTGAAGGCCTACGCGACGAACCGGGACGCGATGGTCGCGGGCTTCGCGAGCGTTCAGGACCTGCTGCGGGACCGGGATCTGCCCTCCGTGACGGCGACGATGGCGAGGCTCAACGCGGCGCAGGACGCCGTGAACCTGCTCCGCCCCCGGATCGATGAAGCCCTGCGCGTACCGAAGCCGAAGCGGGACCCGGCGCTGCTGCCCGCCGTGCTGACGGCCTTTCAGGAACTTCTCGACGCGCTGACGGCGACCACGGACGCCGTGGATTCGGCTATTCCGCGCTCCGACGCCGTCCTGCAGCACTACCTCGTCCTCAAGCGGTCCGCCTGGGCGACCCGTGTCGCGATCGGGAACGTCGCCCTGCGCGTGCAGACCTCGCTGGCGGCGGGAACGTCGTGGTCGCTGCCCGAGACCGTGGCGGCGGCCGAGGAGCGGGCGCGGGTCCAGTCGGCGTGGTCGAGCACCAGCGAGGCCGCCGCCCAGAGCTCGGACGCCGTGCGGTCCGCGTTCGAGAAGGCCAAGCGCAGCAATTTCGAGGGCGAGGCGGCGGAGGCGGCGCGCGCGATCTTCGACGCCCTGAGCCAGCATCGCGCGTCCCCCATCACGTTCCAAGATCTCCGTAAGCGAAACAGCGTCGAGCAGATGACGATCGTCGATCTCGCCAATGCCGCCCTCGCCGAGATGGTGGCGCGGGCCGAGAGCCTCGCCGCGGAGGCGGACCGCGTTCTCCTGCACAGTGCCGCGGCGCTGCTGGCCGTCCTGCTGCTCGTCGGGCTGGGCCTCATGGCTCTGTTCGGGGGCGTGCTGCGCCCCCTCCGGATCATCGCCACCGCGATGCGCGCGCTGACGGGGGGCGACACCGCCGTCGCCGTCCCGGTGCAAGCGTACCGGAACGAGTTCGCGCCGATCATGGTGGCCGTGCAGGCCTTCCGGGACAATCTGATCCGCACGCGCGACCTCGAGGCCGGGGCCGAGCGGGCGCGGCTGGACGCCGACGACCAGCGCCGGGACAGCCTGCGCCAGATGGCGCAACGGTTCGAGGAGGCCGTCGGAGGCATGATCGGCTCGGTCGCGTCCTCGGCCAACGCCCTGCAGGTCACGGCGCAGACGATGACCGCGACGGCCACCCAGACGGCCGGGCAGTCGACGGCGGTCGCGGCCGCCGCCGAGCGGGCCTCGAGCAACGTCAACACCGTGGCGGCGGCCGCGGAGGAGCTCGGCACCTCCGTCCAGGAGATCGGGCGGCAGGCCGACGGATCGGCGGATCTCGCGCAGAGGGCCGCGGCCGAGGCCGACCGGACCGCCGCGCGCGTCCAGGACCTGAGCAGCGCCGTGGACCAGATCGGTGCCGTCGTGGGGCTGATCTCGTCGATCGCCGAGCAGACCAACCTGCTGGCGCTCAACGCCACCATCGAGGCGGCCCGCGCGGGCGCAGCCGGCCGCGGCTTCGCGGTGGTGGCTTCCGAGGTGAAGGCCCTCGCCGCGCAGACCGCCAAGGCCACCGACGAGATCTCCGGTCAGATCGCGCAGGTGCAGGCGTCCACCGGGCAGGCGGTGGAGGCCATCGCGGCGATCACCGCGCGGATCCGCGAGATCAACGGGGCGGCGACCACGATCGCGGCGGCTGTCGAGGAACAGGGTGCGGCGACCCAGGAGATCGTCCGCAACGTCGGGCAGGCGGCCACCGGCACAGGCGAGGTCACCACAACCATGACCGGCGTCGCGCAGGCGGCCGAGGGCACCGGCCTGGCCGCGAGCCAGGTTCTCGCGGCGGCCTCCGCCCTGTCGGACCAGTCGGACCGTCTGACCGCCGAGGTCGAACGGTTCCTGGCGAGCGTTCGCGTGTCCTACGCGGTCTCCGCCGCCCAGGTCGCGATCGTGCAGCGCAGCTTCGCGACGGTGCAGGCGCTCGGCGACACCGCGGCAGAGCTGTTCTACGGACGCCTGTTCGACATCGCGCCGCAGGTCCGGTCGCTCTTCCCGGACGACATGACCGCGCAGAAGCGCAAACTCGTCGCCATGCTGGCACTGGCGGTGGCCAACCTCGACAAGCCGGAGGCGCTCGTCGCCGCCGTGCGCGATCTCGGGGACCGGCACGTCGGCTACGGCGCGCTGCAGGCGCATTTCGAGGCGGTCGGGGCGGCACTGCTCTGGACCCTGGAGCAGGGGCTCGGCCCGGACTTCACGCCGGAGGTCCGGGAAGCCTGGACCGAGACCTACCGGGTCATCGCCGGCCTCATGACGATGACCGGAGCCGCGAAGGCCGCGTGACCGGGTCAGGCGTCAGGCGACGCGATCGGAGAAGATCGCCTTCTTGACCACGGCGTGGACGCCCCAGTTGCCGTCCACGACCTGCGTGATCCCGAAATCGACCGCGACCGACATCAGCGAGATCGCCTCGTCCTCGGTGAGGCCCTTCGCGTGCATCAGGAACTGGCGCATCTTCCGGAAGGCGTCGCGCATGGCGAGGTCGATCGAGGATTTCTGGAAAATCGCGCTCTGCGCGTCCGGACCGAGATCCCGCAGGTAGTTCGGGTAGCTGAAGCCGGACAGAACCCAGTCGTCCCGGGTCTCGATCATCGGGAAGTCGAGCGCCTCCAGCGGCGTGCCGGGCAGGTCCGCCTTCTTGTGCAGGATGAACTGGAAGGTGCCGGTGAGCGAGCACTCGATCGCGGTGCCGCACAGTTCGGAATCGCCCTGGCTGGCGTGGGGATCGCCCACGGAGAACAGGGCGCCCGGCACCGCCACCGGGTAGTAGAGGGTCGCGCCCTTGCCGATCCGCCAGTTGTCGATGTTGCCGCCGGTGTAGCTCGGCGGGATCGTGTTCACCCGGTCGGCCTCGGCGGGCGCCACGCCCATGGTGCCGAAATGCGGCCGGATCGGCACGCGGATGCCCTTCAGGACCTCGAAGGTCTTCTGGGTTTTCGTGTGGTCCACCGGCAGGCCGGGATAATCGATGGTCGGGTGGGAGACGCCGAACGGGTCGGTCACGCCCGGCCAGCGGAAGCTGTAGACCGCCCGGGCCCAGTCGCGCTCGCCGGTGGCGTCGACCTCGTAGATGGTCACGACCTCCCGGGGTTTATCGCCGGTGATCAGGTCGTTGTAGTGGTAGCCCCACCACGCCGCCGCGTTGCTGCCGAAGGCCAGTCCCTTGTACCTGGGATTGGCGCAGGGGCGGGGGGCGACGTCGAGGATGCGCACCTCCAGGACGTCGCCGGGCTCGGCGCCGCGGATCGCCACCGGGCCGGTGCAGATGTGCACGCCGAGGCCACCGCCGGGGCCGACCTTGGCGTCCATGGCGCCGGCTCCGCGGGGCGAGACGCCCATCTTGTCCTTGGTCCAGAGATAGACGCTCTCGGCGCCCGGATCGCCCTGGATCATGCGCTCGGCATCGTCGCTCGCCTGGTGGGTGAGCGTCTCGATCGTGACGAAGTCGCCCGAGCCGATCTCGACCTTGGGCTTGAGGCTGCGGCTGAAGAAGCCCCAGTGGACCGTCTCGGCATTCGCCGGCAGGTGGTAATGCGCCGTGGCGGCGATCTTGGCGCCGCTCGCCTGGGCCAGGGCCGGGCTCACGAGCGACGGACCGCCGGCCGCGAGGGCCGCGGCCGCGGCGCCGGTCGCCGCGAAGCCGCTCTTAAGGAAGGCGCGCCGCTCAGGCTCGAGATCCCGCCGGAACCGGCGGCGGTGCTCCTCGAAGGCGTGGCAGGTTGGATCGTCGCCCGCGCACATCGCGTCGTCTCCCGGTGGTTTCGTGGTCCCGGGGCGGGCAAGCAAATCGACGGCCACGCTGGCGGCCGCCGACGGGCGCCCCTCACTCCGAGAGCATGCCGACGCCGCCCTCCTCGGCGCGCGCGACGGCCTCGTCCGCCTGGGCCTCGACCACGGCGGCGGCCGTGACGTTGACGATGCCGCGCGCCGTCACCGACGGCGTCAGGATGTGGGCGGGCTTGGCCGGGCCGATCAGGAGCGGGCCGACCGGCAGCGCGTCCGCCAGCACCTTCGCGAACTGGAAGGCGATGTTGGCGGCGTCGAGATTCGGGAAGATCAGGACGTTGGCCGCGCCCTTGAGGCGCGAGCCCGGCAGGACGCGCTCGCGCACCATCTCGTTGAGGGCGGAATCGGCCTGCATCTCGCCGTCGACCTGCAGCTCGGGATTCCGCGTGTGCAGGAGCGCGAGGGCGTCGCGCATCTTCATCGCGGAGGGCGAATCCGACTGGCCGAAATCGGAGTGGCTGAGGAGCGCGATCTTCGGCGTCATCCCGAACCGGCTGACGTGGCTGGCGCAGGCCTGCGCCACGTCGGCGATCTCCTCGGCCGTGGGGTTCTGGCGGACATGGGTGTCGGCCAGGAAGTAGGCGCCGTTATGCGTCACCACGAGGCTCATCGCGGCGCACTGCTCCACGCCCGGCGCGAGCCCGATCACGTCGCGGATGATGCGCAGGCGCGTCTCGAAGCGGCCCTCCAGGCCGCAGATCAGCGCGTCGGCCTCGCCGCGGCGGACCGCGATGGCGCCGATCACCGTGTTGTTGGTGCGGACCAGCGTCCGGGCCGCGTCCGGCGTGATGCCGCGGCGACCGGCGACTTCCAGATAGGTCTGGACGTAGGCGCGGTAGCGGGGATCGTCCTCGGGATCGATCAGCTCGAAGTCGCGGCCGTGCACCATCGACAGGCCGAAGCGCTTCAGGCGGGTCTCGACCACCCGCGGCCGGCCGACCAGGATCGGCAGGGCGACCTTGTCCTCGACGATCGCCTGGACGGCGCGGAGCACGCGCTCGTCCTCGCCCTCGGCGTAGATCACGCGCTTGGGCTCGGCCTTCGCCTTCGAGAACAGCGGCTTCATGATCAGGCCGGACCGGTGCACGAACCGGTCGAGGCTCTCGACATAGGCGTCGAGGTCCGGGAGCGGCCGGCCGGCGACGCCGGAATCCATCGCGGCCTTGGCCACCGCCGGGGCGATGCGCAGGATCAGGCGCGGGTCGAACGGGCTCGGGATCAAGGATTTCGGTCCGAACGGCCGGGCCTCGCCGCCGTAGGCGCGTGCGACCACGTCCGAGGTGGTCTCGTGGGCCAGGCCCGCGATCGCCTTGACGGCGGCCTTCTTCATCTCCTCGTTGATCTTGTGGGCGCCGACATCGAGCGCCCCGCGGAAGATGTAGGGGAAGCACAGGACGTTGTTGACCTGGTTCGGGAAGTCCGACCGGCCGGTGCAGATCATGGCGTCCGGCCGCTCCTTCTCGGCCAGATCCGGCATGATCTCCGGGTAGGGGTTGGCGAGCGCCATGATCAGCGGCTTCTCGGCCATCTCCTTCAGGTACTCGGGCTTGAGCACGCCACCGGCCGAGAGGCCGATGAACACGTCCGCCCCCGGGATCACCTCGGCGAGCGTCCGCTTGTCGGTCTCCTGGGCGTAGACGTCCTTCCACCGGTCCATCAGCTCGGCGCGGCCCTTGTAGACGACGCCCTTGATGTCGGTGACCGTGATGTTCTCGCGGGTCGCTCCGAGCGACACGAGCAGGTTGAGGCAGGCCAGAGCCGCCGCGCCGGCGCCGGACGTGACGATCCGGACGTCGGACAGGTTCTTGCCGGCGAGTTCCAGGCCGTTGAGGACGGCGGCGGCCACGATGATCGCGGTGCCGTGCTGGTCGTCGTGGAAGACCGGGATGTTCATCCGGGCCCGGCACTGCTCCTCGACCTCGAAGCACTCGGGCGCCTTGATGTCCTCGAGGTTGATGCCGCCGAAGGTCGGCTCGAGGGCGCAGACGACGTCGACGAGCTTCGACACGTCCTTCTGGTCGACCTCGATGTCGAAGACGTCGATGCCGGCGAACTTCTTGAACAGGACGGCCTTGCCCTCCATCACGGGCTTCGAGGCGAGCGGGCCGATATCGCCGAGGCCGAGCACGGCCGTACCGTTGGACAGCACCGCCACGAGGTTCTGGCGCACCGTGAGTTCGGCGGCCTGCTGCGGGTCGTCGTGGATCGCCATGCAGGCCGCGGCGACGCCGGGCGAGTAGGCCAGGGCGAGGTCGCGCTGGTTGCCGAGCGGCTTGGTCGCCTGGATCTCCAGCTTCCCGGGCTTGGGCAGGCGGTGGTAGACGAGCGCCCCGGCCTTGAGGTCCTCGGACATGTTATCGGCCATCGCCCACGCTCCCGCTCACCTTTTTCACCGAGGACGACGCAGTCGCGCATCGCGCGGGCTCGCGTCATGACCGGTCTGTTGCACCGGCTGCGCAGGGGGCGCAACCCGCACAACGAGACCCGGATCCACCTCGCCGAGCTGGCGAGGACCCACGGGTTCTCCATAGGCGCTTATTCGTACGGGCGTCCAAAAGTCCGCTTCCCGGAGAGCGGTCGGCGGCTGACGATCGGCCGCTATTGTTCCATCGCTGACAAGGTCGAGATCCTGCTCGGCGGCGATCACCGCCTCGACTGGGCGTCGACTTATCCGTTCGCGGCGATGCGCGGGCTGTTCCCGGACGCCGCGGCGCCGGAGGATTTCCACGCCTCCCGGGGCGACGTGGTGATCGGGCACGATGTCTGGCTCGGGTCCGGCTGCATGATCCTCTCGGGGGTGACCGTCGGGCACGGGGCCGTGGTGGCGGCCCGCGCCGTGGTGACCCGCGACGTGCCGGCCTACGCCGTGGTGGCGGGCAACCCGGCCAAGGTCGTGCGCCACCGCTTCGACGCGGCGACCGTGGAGGCGCTCGTCGCGGCGGCGTGGTGGGACCTCCCGCACGACGCGGTGACGCGGCTGGTGCCGCTGCTCCAGAGCGGGCGGATCGCCGACCTGCTCGCGGCGTTGCGCGCGGGCGCGGATTCCCGTACCGGCGGGGCCCCATACGAAGACCATCCGAGATCCGGACGATGACCGACACGCCCCCCGACCGCCTCGCTTCCAACCCGAACAGCCCGTTCTATGACGAGAAGGTGCTGGAGCGCGGGGTCGGTGTCCGGTTCAAGGGCGTCGAGAAGACGAACGTCGAGGAGTACTGCGTGAGCGAGGGCTGGGTCCGCCTCTCGGCCGGCAAGGCCCTCGACCGGGCCGGCAACCCGATGACCGTGAAGCTGAAGGGCACCGTGGAGCCCTACTTCCGCGACCCCGCCGCGGACGCCTGATCCGCCACCCGCGCCAGGGCGGCCTCGAAGTTCCGGACGGCCTCGCGGACGAGGTTCCCGATCTGATCCGAGGAGCGCGGCCCGTCGATGACGAGGCTCGCGA
Source organism: Methylobacterium sp. 285MFTsu5.1 (assembly GCF_000383455.1). Taxonomy (NCBI): domain Bacteria; kingdom Pseudomonadati; phylum Pseudomonadota; class Alphaproteobacteria; order Hyphomicrobiales; family Methylobacteriaceae; genus Methylobacterium; species Methylobacterium sp. 285MFTsu5.1. The sequence continues at coordinate 505,940 of NZ_KB911271.1, forward strand.
GGATATCGGAGCGCCGGGCGCGCTGCTTGGCGGTGCGCCGGTGGTTCGAGACGCGCAGGTGCCAGGCGCAGTCCGGTCGCCGCAGGTAGAGGCTGTCGCCGCGCTCGTTCCGGGCGACGATCGCGAAGCCGTCCGCCTCCAGCATCCGCGCCGCGCGAGCGAGCGTCTTCAGGGGCGGGAGAGGCCCGTCGGCGGTCACGGCCCGGCCGGCTCGATCGTGCCGAGGCGCCGCCGCCCGAGCGCGCGCGCCTTCAGCGACAGGGCCGGCCGCTCGACCCCGTACCAGGACAGCGCCGCGACCGGCAGCGTGAGGGCGAGGGCCGGCACCAGCAGCGCGGGCCCGGAGGCGGCCGGCCACAGGGCATGCAGGGTCTGCTGGACCGGCCAGCCGTAGAGATAGATCCCGTAGGAGAGGTCGGCCGCAGGGTCGAAAAGGCCGCGCGCGAGGGGGCCGAGGGCGAGCCAGACCACGCCGTAGGCCTCGGCGAGGAACAGAAGGGCCGGGTAGGCCGGCGTCCGCGCGAGGACGAAGGCGCCGAAGACCAGGCAGGCGAGGGCCGCGGCCGAGACACGCAGGCGGTCGCGCCACAGGTAGAGACACGCCCCGGCCGCGAAGATCAGCGGCAGGCGCAGCGCCGTCTCGGTGCCCTTGGGCAGGTCCGGACCGCGGAGGCCGCAGGCGATCGTCAGGGCAAGCGTCAGGCCGGCCACGATCAGGGGCGCCGACCACCGGCGCCGGAGCAGGCCGCTCAGGGCAGCGACGAGGACGCCGAGGTAGCACAGCACCTCGTACTTGAGCGTCCAGACCGTGCCGAGGGGCGCCCGGTAGGGATTCGCTTCGAAGACGCCGGGGAGGGCGGCGTTGCTCTTGAAAGTCGTCAGCGTCCCGCGGATGAACGACCACAGGGCGGGATCGCGCCAGTACTCGGTGACGGGCAGGCGGGTCAGGGCCGCGCCGAGCCCGAGCGCGACGATGAGCGTCGCCGCCACGAGTCCCGGGAGGATCCGCAGGGTCCGGGCGAGGGCGTAGTCCCGGAGGCCGCGGCGGTCGCAGCTCATGGTGACCAGGAAGCCCGACACCGCGAAGAAGCCGTTCACCGCGTGTTCGCCCAGCGTGTAGCCGGTGAGCCGGGCGAGGGGCTCGTCGCCGGCCGCGCCGGTCGCGACGCTGAACGCGTGGGACACAACGACGGCCAGAGCCAGCATCAGCCGCAGGCCGGTGAAGCCGTTGCGCCCGCGCGCCAGAGCGGTCGCGATCGTCGGCGCACTCATCCGGTCAGACCCTCGCGGGCCAGCGCGGTCCGGCCGCGCAGGAAGGCGAGGGCGCCCGCGGCCGAGCCGCCGTAACGCTCGAGCCCGGCCCGCCGGAGGACCAGACCCGACAGCAGCGCCTTCGGCAGGTTGGCGCCCAGGACGGCGAGGCTCGGGTCCGAAAGGCCGTACTTCCGGCTGACATAGGCGCGCGACCACGCCTGATGCCAGCGCGCGCGGAACACCCGTCCCGGCTCCGGCGCCGACGATCGGCCGCGACCGTGCAGCGCCTCGGCGCGGTGGACGTGGATCAGGGCGCGGCCGCTATCGGCCACGCGCCGGCACAGGTCATCGTCCTCGTAGAACAGGAAGATGTTCTCGTCGAAGCCGCCGAGGTCGAGGAACAGGGCGCGCGGCATCATCAGGCAGGCCCCGGAGAGGAACGGCGCGCAGGCATCGCCCTGCGGCAGCGCGAGCCGGCCCGCGGGATTGGTCAGGTAGGGCGCGAGCAGGGACCGCGCCTGGAAGAAGAAGCGCCCGCCGGGTTCGACGAGGCGCGGGGCGATAAGCCCGGCATCCGGCCAGGTGCGGGCCGCGTCCAGCAGGGCGTCCACGGTGCCCGGCCGCAGCACGACGTCCGGGTTGACGACGAGGACGTGCTCCGCCGTCTCGGCCGCGCGGACGCCCCGGTTGTTGGCGCGGCCGTAGCCCTCGTTGCGGGCGTTGCGGATCACCTGCGCGCCGGCCGCCTCCGCGACCGACGCGGAGGCGTCCCGGCTGGCATTGTCCACGACGATCGCCGGCACATGCTCGCCGGCGAGCGCCGCGAGACAGGCCGGCAGCACGTCGGCGCTGTCGTGGGCGACGACGATCGCGACGAGGCTCGCCACCGCGGGGGACTATGGGCGCCTCAGGCCTTCTTCTCGGGCAGGTTGAGGCGGATGTGCAGCTCGCGCAGCTGCTTGGGGGTCGCCTCGGAGGGCGCGCCCATCATCAGGTCCTCGGCGCGCTGGTTCATCGGGAACAGCACGACCTCGCGGATGTTCGGCTCGTTGCACAGGAGCATGACGATGCGGTCCACGCCCGGCGCGATGCCGCCGTGCGGCGGGGCGCCCATGCGCAGGGCGTTGAGCATGCCGCCGAACTTCTGCTCCAGCACCTCGTGCCCGTAGCCCGCGATGGCGAAGGCCTTCTCCATCACGTCCGGACGGTGGTTGCGGATCGCGCCCGAGGACAGCTCCACGCCGTTGCAGACGATGTCGTACTGGAACGCCTTGATGTCCAGGATCCGCTTGGTGTTCGCGCCGTTCTCGTCCTCGCCGGCGAGGGCGTCGAGGTCGAGCGCGAGGAACTCCTCGCGGTCGATGTTCGGCATCGAGAACGGGTTGTGGGAGAAGTCGATCCGCTTCTCCTCCTCGCTCCACTCGTACATCGGGAAGTCGGTGATCCAGCAGAACGCGTACTGGTCCTTGTCGCAGAGGCCCAGCTCGTCGCCGATCCGGACACGCGCCTTGCCGGCGAGCCCGGCCGCCTTCGATTCGGGACCGGCGGAGAAGAACACGGCGTCGCCCGCCTTCGCGCCGGAGCGCTCGGCGATCAGGGCCTGAACCTCCGCCGGGATGAACTTGGCGATCGGCCCCTTGCCGGTGAGCGCGCCGTTCTCCTCCTCGAACACGACGTAGCCGAGGCCGGGCGCGCCCTCGGAGCGGGCCCAGTCGTTGAGCTTGTCGAAGAACGAGCGCGGCTGGCTCGCCGCGCCGGTCGCCGGGATCGCCCGGACGACGCCGCCCGAGGCGACCACGCCCTTGAACGCCTTGAACGCCACGTCCTCGCGGGCGAACAGGTCGGAGACGTCGGCGATGATGAGCGGGTTGCGCAGGTCCGGCTTGTCGACGCCGTACTTCAGCATCGAGTCCGCGTAGGTGATCCGCGGGAATTCCTTGGTGACGCGCTTGCCCTCGGCGAACTCCTCGAACACGCCGCGCAGCACCGGCTCCACCGCCTGGAACACGTCCTCCTGGGTGACGAAGCTCATCTCGATGTCGAGCTGGTAGAACTCGCCCGGCGAGCGGTCGGCGCGGGCGTCCTCGTCGCGGAAGCACGGGGCGATCTGGAAGTAGCGGTCGAAGCCCGCGATCATCGTCAGCTGCTTGAACTGCTGCGGCGCCTGCGGCAGCGCGTAGAACTTGCCGGGATGGACGCGCGACGGCACGAGGTAGTCGCGGGCGCCCTCGGGCGAGGAGGCTGTCAGGATCGGGGTCTGGAACTCGAAGAAGCCGCCGTCCCGCATCCGGCGGCGGAGCGAGTCGATGATCGCGCCGCGCTTCATGATGTTGGCGTGGAGCTTCTCCCGGCGCAGGTCGAGGAAGCGGTACCGGAGCCGCGTCTCCTCCGGATACTCGAGGTCGCCGAAGACCGGCAGCGGCAGCTCGCCCGCCGGACCCAGCACCTCGAGGTCGTCGATGTAGATCTCGACCGCGCCGGTCGGCAGCTCGGCATTCTCGGTGCCGGCCGGGCGCGTGCGCACGCGCCCGTCGATCCGCACGACCCATTCCGAGCGCACGGCCTCGGCGGCCTTGAAGGCCGGGGAATCGGAATCGATCACGCACTGGGTCAGGCCGTAATGGTCCCGCAGATCGACGAACAGCACGCCCCCGTGGTCGCGGATGCGGTGGCACCAGCCGGAGAGGCGGACACTCTGCCCGACATCGGACGGGCGGAGCGCCCCGCAGGTGTGGGAACGGTAACGGTGCATGACGGGCTTCTTCTGTGGGAAGGCCGGCACCATTCACGCGAGGCCCCCCAAGTCAAGCGCGGGGCGCGCAGAACGGCGCCGAAAGCCGCGCGCGACTCGCCTGCCGGCCTACCGCAGAAGACCCCGAATCCCCATATCATCTCCATGAACGACAACCTCTTTTTCGATCTGGAGCGCCCCGCGAAGGCGGCGCCCGAACGCGCCGCGGCCGGGTGGCGGACGCTGCCCCTCGAGGGCCGTTTCGACCTCGTCTACGAGGACGCGGCCGGGGCCTGGAGCAACCGCTCCCTCGACGCCCGCGAGCTCAGGCTCGGGCCGGGGCGGACGCTGCTCGGCGGCATCGATGCCCGGCGCGGCGGCTATCGCGGGTTCCGGGTCGACCGGATCCGCCGCCTCGTCGACGGGGCCACCGGCGAGCGGATCGAGACCGGCATCCTCGACCGCCTGCTCGCGCGCGCCGAGGCGCAGCGTCGGGCCGACGCGCTGCGGATCCGCCGGCAGGCGCGGGCGCGCCGGAAGGCGGCGGTCGCGGCCGTGGCGTGATCGCGGTCATCGGGCCGCGCGTGAACGCGTGAAAGATGGGGACCTGCGAAGCCGCGTCTCCCCATGTCCGCCGCGGTTGCGTATAGCCGGTGCATGGACCTGATCACCACCACTGACGCGCTGCGCCAGATCTGCACACGTCTCGCCGAGCAGCCCTTCGTGACCGTCGACACGGAGTTCATGCGCGAGACGACGTATTATCCGAAACTGTGCCTGATCCAGATGGCGGCACCGGACGGGACCGGCGTCCTGGTGGATCCGCTGGCGCCGGGGATCGACCTCGGGCCGTTCATCGCCCTCATGGCCGACGAGGGCACCGTCAAGGTGTTCCACTCCGCCCGCCAGGACCTAGAGATCATCTGGCTGATCGGCGGGATCCTGCCGCACCCGTTCTTCGACACGCAGGTCGCCGCCATGGTCTGCGGCTACGGCGATTCCGTCTCGTACGAGCAGCTCGTCAACGACGTCGCGAAGGCCAAGATCGACAAGTCCTCCCGCTTCACCGACTGGTCGCGGCGCCCGCTCTCGGAGGCGCAGCTGACCTACGCGCTGTCCGACGTCACCCACTTGGTGAAGATCTACGAAGTCCTCGTCGCCGAGCTGCTGCGGACCGACCGCGGCGCGTGGCTCGACGAGGAGATGGCGGTGCTGACGTCTCCCGAGACCTACCGCGCCGATCCCGCGCAGGCGTGGCGCCGCCTCTCCGGCCGCATGCGCAAGCCGCGGGAGATCGCCGTGCTGATGGAGGTCGCGGCCTGGCGCGAGAGCGAAGCGCAGACGCGCAACGTGCCGCGCGGGCGCGTCCTGAAGGACGAGGCGGTCATCGATATCGCCTCGGCGGCGCCGCGGAGCGCGGAGGCGCTCGGGCGGCTGCGGACGATCCCGGCGGGCTTCGAGCGCTCCCGGACGGGGGCCGACATCGTCGCCGCCGTGGAGCGCGGTCTCGCCCGCGACACGAGCGCCGTCCGGATGCCCGAGCGCGTGCGGCGGAGCGGCGGCAACGGCGCGATCGTCGAGCTCCTGAAGGTCCTGCTGAAGGCGGTCTGCGAGGCCGAGGGCGTGGCGCCGAAGATCATCGCCACGGTCGACGATCTGGAGGCGGTCGCCGACGACGACGACGCCGAGGTCCCGGCGCTGCAGGGCTGGCGCCGGACGCTGTTCGGCGAGAAGGCGCTGGCGCTGAAGCAGGGACGGCTGGCCCTCTCGGTCGAGTCCGGTCGCATCGTGGTCCGTCCCCTGGAAGCCGAACCTGTCGGCAGCGGCGCCGACCCGGACCGATGACGCCGCGGCGGCACTGACCGCACAATCCGCACTGGCGGGCGTGACTCGCCGCGGGTCCGGGATTAAATGGCAATTCGGTTGCCGCTTAATCCCGCCCCTGCGTCCCGCGTATGTTCGAGCCGAACGAGATCCTCAAGACGCTGACCGGACGCGGTCTCGTGTCGGCCGAAGGGTGTGAGGCCGTCCGCGTCCGCTACCGGGTCGTGGTCGAGAGGCGCGAAGGCGGTGTCGTCGCTTACGGCAATCTGTACGGCAGCTACGCGGGCCTGCGACCGGTCTGGCTCGAGCCCGATGCCCAGCTCCGCCTGTCCAACGGCCGTCGCCTCAATATCTCCGTGACCGACCTGATCGGCGACACTGCGGAGTTCGAGAGCACCGGGCCGGTCGGCGCGGTCTGACGCCGGCAAGAGCCGTTCAGCAGCTTCCGCCACCGACCCCGTGGTCCGCGTGCGCGACCCATGCCGATTCCCGAAGTCGGGATGATTCGGCAATTTGTCGCGCGCGAACCCCACCGATCACGCGGGGATCCGCGGAAAAACGGGATGCGGCGACTGGGCGCACAGCCGGATCCCGGGAAATTTCGGCAACCGATAGCCACCGAAGCGTCTTGCAGTGCAGTCCGCGGACCCGCAACGGCCGCGCGCCCGGGCGCGCCTGAATCCCGCACACCGCGCGGGGGACGCATGCTTAAGCGCAGCAAAGCTCGCCTGTTTGCAAGGTCTGCATGGGAGACGGACACAACCCCGTGAGACCGAGGCCAGAGCAGGCAGCATCTCTTGTGCGTCGCAACATTTCTTTTCGCAAACGCATGACATCCGTCGTGCCTGTGTCACCCGAAAAGAAGCTTTCACCGTGTGCCCACAGGCCTCGAACAGCGAGTTGACGGCGCTCAAAAATCTCTTAAGGTCCGGGCAAGCCTCGGTTTCGAGGGAGACGCCTCAGGGATGGCGGCTCCTGGCTAGGGGATCAGTAGATCTCCTCGAAGTCCACTATGCCCGCTACCGAGGCGTCCATCCCTGTCGCAAACAGTCAGGTCGGAGTCCGAGCGACGCCACTCTCTTCGCGCGCCGTGAGAACTCTCAAGACTTGTCGGAGGAACCCATGAGAGCGGTACATCTCCTTGCGCTCGGCGCAGGTGTCGCGGCCGTCGCCGCGCCGGCGCTGGCCAATGAAAGCGTCATGAAGGGCATCGCCAACCCGGCGGAACAGGTTCTTCAAACGGTAGACTACGCGAATACGCGCTACTCGAAGCTCGACCAGATCAACGCCAAGAACGTCAAGGACCTGCAGGTCGCCTGGACGTTCTCGACCGGCGTGCTGCGCGGCCACGAGGGCTCGCCGCTCGTCGTCGGCAACATGATGTACGTGCACACGCCGTTCCCGAACATCGTGTACGCCCTCGACCTCGACCACGACGCGAAGATCGTCTGGAAGTACGAGCCGAAGCAGGATCCGTCCGTGATCCCGGTCATGTGCTGTGACACGGTCAACCGTGGTCTGGCCTACGCCGACGGCGCCATCCTCCTGCACCAGGCCGACACCACCCTCGTGTCGCTCGACGCCAAGACCGGCAAGGTCAACTGGTCGGTCGTGAACGGCGACCCGAAGAAGGGCGAGACCAACACCGCGACGGTTCTGCCGGTCAAGGACAAGGTCATCGTCGGCATCTCGGGCGGCGAGTTCGGCGTGCAGTGCCACGTCACCGCCTACGACCTGAAGACCGGCAAGAAGGTGTGGCGCGGCTACTCCGAGGGCCCGGACGATCAGCTGATCGTCGACCCGGAGAAGACCACCTCGCTCGGCAAGCCGATCGGCAAGGATTCCTCGCTGAAGACCTGGGAAGGTGATCAGTGGAAGACCGGCGGCGGCTGCACCTGGGGCTGGTTCTCGTACGACCCCAAGCTCGACCTGATGTACTACGGCTCGGGCAACCCCTCGACCTGGAACCCCAAGCAGCGTCCGGGCGACAACAAGTGGTCCATGACCATCTGGGCGCGTAACCCGGACACCGGCATGGCCAAGTGGGTCTACCAGATGACCCCCCACGACGAGTGGGACTACGACGGCATCAACGAGATGATCCTCACGGATCAGAAGATCGACGGCAAGGAGCAGCCGCTCCTGACCCACTTCGACCGTAACGGCTTCGGCTACACGCTGAACCGCGCGGACGGCACCCTCCTCGTCGCCGAGAAGTTCGACCCGGCCGTCAACTGGGCGACCAAGGTCGACATGGACAAGGGCTCGAAGAACTACGGCCGGCCGCTGGTCGTGTCGAAGTACTCGACCGAGCAGAACGGTGAGGACACCAACTCCAAGGGCATCTGCCCGGCGGCGCTGGGCACCAAGGATCAGCAGCCTGCGGCCTTCTCGCCGAAGACCAACCTGTTCTACGTGCCCACCAACCACGTCTGCATGGACTACGAGCCGTTCCGGGTGACCTACACCCCGGGCCAGCCCTACGTCGGTGCGACCCTCTCGATGTACCCGGCCCCGAACTCGCACGGCGGCATGGGCAACTTCATCGCGTGGGACGGCGTCAACGGCAAGATCAAGTGGACGAACCCCGAGCAGTTCTCGGTGTGGTCCGGTGCTCTGGCCACCGCTGGCGACGTCGTGTTCTACGGCACGCTTGAGGGCTACCTGAAGGCTGTCGACGACAAGACCGGCAAGGAGCTGTTCAAGTTCAAGACCCCGTCGGGCATCATCGGCAACGTGATGACCTACCAGCACAAGGGCAAGCAGTACGTGGGCGTCCTCTCGGGCGTCGGCGGCTGGGCCGGCATCGGCCTCGCGGCCGGCCTGACCGACCCGAACGCCGGCCTCGGCGCGGTGGGTGGCTACGCGGCTCTGTCGCAGTACACCAACCTCGGCGGTCAGCTGACGGTCTTCGCCCTGCCGAACTAATCGGCCGCAGGGTTTGAAGTGAAAAATGGTGCCGGCGCGGGTTCCCGCGCCGGCATCCTTGTGATTAGACTTTCTCGCAAGAGGCTGCGTCTCGGAGGGAGACCAAGAGCCTCGATCAAGGGAGACACATGCGTTGCTCAACCTCAGCAAGATCGTAACGCGGCCGGTTATCGCCGCCCTCGCCCTAGCGACCGTCTCGACGGTTGCCGTACATGCTGAGGATGCCAAGCCCGCCGACCCCAAGCTGGCGAATTCGCTGAACGCGAACGACAAGACCGCCGAGCAGGATGACAAGCTCCTGAAGAAGGACGCGGCCGTGAAGGTCGACGACGGCAAGTACTTCGACGCCGAGGGCCACCCGACGTTCCATGTGACCCAGGACGGCAAGATGCTCGACTGGTACACCTACTCGGGCTACCGCCGCTATCACGCCGAGTGCCACGTCTGCCACGGCCCGGACGGCATGGGGTCGACCTACGCGCCGGCCCTCAAGGACTCGCTGAAGCACCTCTCCTACGAGGAGTTCATCGGCATCCTGGCGGGCGGCAAGCAGGAAGTGAACGCCGCCGAGCAGAAGGTCATGCCGGCCTTCGGCGACAACAAGAACGTCATGTGCTACTCGGACGACCTCTACGTCTACCTCAAGGCGCGCGCCTCCGGCGCGATCGGGCGTATCCGTCCCTCCGAGCACGAGGGCAAGCCCGAGACCGCCAAGAAGGCGGAGAAGGAATGCATGGGCGGCTGATGTCGTCTCCTGCCCGGATCGCCGTTCTCTGCGCCCTGACCGTCTTCGGGGCGCAGGGCGCGCTCGCCCAGCATCTGCCGGATACCGTCACCACGGACGTGCTGCGCGTCTGCGGTGATCCGGGCAACATGCCGTTCTCCGAACGCAAGGAGGACGGCTTCGAGAACAAGATCGCGGCGATCATCGCCGACGAGCTGAAGATCAAGGTCCGCTACTACTGGCTGACGCAGGGTCCGGGCTTCGTGCGCAACACGCTCGGAACCGGCCTCTGCGACGTCATCATGGGCCAGGCCTTCGGCAGCGACCTGGTCCAGACCACCAATCCCTATTATCGATCGGCCTACACGCTGGTCACCCGCGCGGGCGAACTCGACGGTGTGACGGCCCTCGACGACCCGCGGCTGAAGGGCAAGAGCATCGGCGTGATCGCCGGGACGCCGCCGGTCAACCGGATGGGCGAACTGGGCCTCGTCTCGGCCATGAAGGCCTACGCGCCCTACCAGCTCGACCCGTCCCGCAAGCACCAGACGGTCGCTGCTGAGATCGTCGCGGCCCTGGCCGCGAAGGAGATCGACGCGGCCGTCCTCTGGGGCCCGGCGGCGGGCTGGCTCGCTAAGCAGTCCGGCACGCCCATGAGCGTCGTGCCACTGCTGAAGGAGCCGGAGCGTCCGCCGATGGCGTACCGGATCGCCATGGGTGTCCGGATCGGCGAGAACGACTGGAAGCGCTCGCTGAACACCATCCTGCGCAAGCGCAAGGCCGACATCGACAAGGTCCTGCGCGACTACGACGTGCCGCTCCTCGACGAGGAAGAGAACAAGCTCGTCGCCCCCGGCGAGCGCTGACGCGCAGCGCCGCGGCGCGCGCCGCCATCAGGCGCGCGCGATACCGGTCGAGTCGAGCTTCGCCAGGGCGTCCACCACGCGCTCGCCGCCGATGACGAGGTCGGGCGCGATCTCCGCCAGCGGGACGAGCACGAAGGCCCGCTCGCGCACGTAGCGGTGCGGCAGGACGAGGCGCGCGTCGTCGATGCTGGCGCCCTCGTAGGCCAGGACGTCGATGTCGATCACACGGGGCCCCCAGCGCTCCTCGCGGATCCGGCCGAGGTCGTGCTCCACCTGCAGGCAGGCGTCGAGCAGCCCGTGCGGATCGAGGTCGGTCTCGACCGCCACGGCCCCGTTCAGGAACCACGGCTGATCGGTCTTGCCCCAGGGCGGGGTCCGGTAGTCGGCCGAGCGCGCCACGACGTCGATGCCCGGGATCGCGGCGAGACCGGTGACCGCGCGGTCGAGCATCGCGGCCATGTCGCCGACATTGCTGCCGATGCCGAGATACGCCCTCATCGACCGGCTCCGCGGCGGCGCGTGATCGCGACGCCGACGCTGTCCAGGATGGCGGGGACGGGCGCGCTCGGCTTGTCGACCTGAACGGTGATGGCGTCGACCTGCGCGAAGCGCGCGAGGATCTCCGCGGCGACCGTCTCGGCCAGGGCCTCGATCAGGTTGAATCGGCGCTCGGTGGCGATCGCGACCGCCACCGCCGTGAGATCCGCGTAGCTCACCGTGCCGGCCACGTCGTCGGAGCGGCCCGCCGGGCCGAGATCGAGTTCCGCTTCCAGGGAGATGTAGAAGCGCTGACCGAGCACCGCCTCCTCGGCCAGCACGCCGTGCCGGCCGAACACGGCGATCCGGGTGACGCGGATCAGGTCGCCCGCCATGCTCAGCGCGCCTCCGGCCGCATCACGGCGTCGACGACGCGCATCGCGTCGATATGCGCGGCCACGTCGTGCACGCGCACGATGTCGGCCCCGAGGGTCGCCGCGACGGCGTGGGCGGCGAGGGACCCGTGCAGGCGGTCCGCCGGACGGGTCACGCGGTCGTGCAGGCGTCCGAGGAGCGACTTGCGCGAGACGCCGACGAGGACCGGAAAGCCGAGGGCGCGGATCTCGGGCAGCCGCCGCAGCGCCTCGAGATGCTGGTTCCAGGTCTTGCCGAACCCGACCCCCGGATCGAGCACGATCTCGGAATCCGCGAGGCCCGCCCGGTGGGCGATCGCGAGGGACCGCTCGAAGAAGGCCAGCATGTCGGCGACGATGTCGAGCTCCGGCTCGATCGTCTCGCGGTTGTGCATGATGATGACCGGCGCGCCGTGGGCGGCCGCGACGTTGGCGATGTCGGGCTCGCGCTGGAGGCCCCAGACGTCGTTCACGATCCGCGCGCCGGCCTCGAGCGCGGCGCGCGCCGTCGAGGCCTTGTAGGTGTCGATCGAGATCGGCACCGGCAGCCGCGGCGCCACGGCCCGGATGACCGGCACGACGCGCGCCTGCTCCTCCTCGGCGGGGACCGCAACGTGGCCGGGCCGCGTCGATTCCCCGCCGACGTCGAGGATCGCCGCCCCTTCGGCGACCAGCCGCTCGGCCTGGGCCACGGCCTCGGCCTCCCCGGCGAACAGCCCGCCGTCGGAGAAGGAATCGGGCGTGACGTTGAGGATGCCCATGACCAGCGTGCGGCCGCCGAGCGCCGGCAGCAGGTCGGACAGGCGGGAAGAGGGGGTCACAGGCGGGTCCCGTTCACGAGCGCGGTTCGGGAGCCGGTGTGCGCGAATCGGGAGGCCGGCGCAACGCCGGCCTCGCCGTGCGGCTCAGACCTGCCCGTCAGCCGTGGTAGCAGCGGATCTCGGCCTCGGCCTGGGCGCGGCGCAGCTCCGCGACCTTGTCGTCGAAGATCTTGGTCGACTTGAACTCGTTCGCCCGGTTGCCGATGCCCTGCCGCATCGAGAGCACCGTGCTCGCCTGAACGTACTTGTCGTAGGGGAGGATCGCGGCGAGCTGGTCCAGCGAGCACGAGCATTTCTGCAGGCTCTCGCGGGTCTGGCCGTTGGCGGCCATGCAGCCGAACACGTAGTCGACCCGCGCGTCGGTCGGATAATCGTTCTCCTCGGCGGCCCAGCCGGCCAGGCCCGACAGCGTCAGGGCGAGGGCGGCCAGCGCGCTCCGTTCAGCCAGCCTTCTGATCATAGCTCAGCTTCTCCTCAAGCAGCTCGCCGCCGTCCGGGCTCTTCGACGACGCCTCGATCGAGACGATCTCGCCCGGCACCGAGGGCGCGGTGACGAAGGTATAGGTCATGTCGTCCATGCCGCGCATGCGCTGCGCCATCGCGTCGCCCGCGAACGGCTTGGTGACCACGCGCCAGCCGTCGACCTCGCGGCCGCCGATATCCACCTTGGTCGGCGTCACCGTCGCCTTCTCGCGCAGGCCCTTGCGGATCGCGAGCTTGAGGTAGCGCGGGTTCGCCTCCAGCACCTTCGCGACGGCCCGGAGATGGTTCTCCAGGAACAGCGAGACGACCGGGTTGCCCGCCATGTCCTCGAACGGGCCGGCCGGCATCCGGTTCAGCCCGGAGAACATCACGACGCTGATGTCGCGGCCCTCGGTGGTCTTCCCGGGCGTCACCTTCAGCTGGATCGTGTCCTCGAGCGGCGCCCCGAACGGCCCCTTCGAGATCCCCGAGCGGCGCAGGTAATCGTAGGTCAGCGTCGAGCCCGCGGCCGTGTTCTTCATGTGCGGCTGGTCGAACAGCAGATCCGCCGCGGAGGGCGGGGCAGCGGCGTTCGCCGGGGTGACGGTGGCGGGCTTCGGCGCGTCCTCGGCGAGGGCCGGCAGCGCGGCCAGAGCCAGCGCGACCGACGTCGCGGCGAGGCCCCTCACGACAAGACTTCTCACGAGTTCACTTCCTCCTTGAGCGGCGACCGGACGTTGCTGCCGATCGTCCGGTAGACGTAGTCGGGCGGGTTCTCAGCCGCCTCCTCGGTGGCGAGCGCCCGCACCTTGGCGTGGAGCGGCGAGAGCGAGCAGGCCGGGTCCGTGGCCGCCGCGTCGCCGGCGAGCGCGAGCGCCTGGCAGCGGCAGCCGCCCCAGTCCTTCTCGCGCCGGTCGCAGGAGCGGCAGGGCTCCTTCATCCAGTCGGTGCCGCGATAGGCCGTGAAGGCCGGCGAGTCGCGCCAGATCTCGCCGAGCGAGCGGTCGTTGACGTTCCAGAACTCCAGCCCCGGGATCGTCTCGGCCGCGTGGCAGGGCAGGACCTTGCCCTGGGGCGTGACGTTCATCAGCTTGCGGCCCCAGCCGCCCGCGCAGGCCTTCGGGTACTTCGCGTAATAGTCGGGCACGACGAGGTCGATGACGAGCTGGCCCTTCAGGCGCTCCCGGGCCGCCTCGACGATCCGGATCGACTCGTCCACCTGCGCCTTGTCGGGCATCAGCGCCGCCCGGTTGACGTAGGCCCAGCCGTAATACTGCGTGTGCGCCACCTCGAGCCGCTTGGCGCCCATCTTCACCGCGAGATCGATGAAGCCCGCCACCTCGTGGATGTTGCCGCGGTGGATCACCGAATTCAGCGTGAGGGGCAGGCCGAGCGCGACCACCTTGGCGGCGAACTCGAACTTCTGCGGCTGCGCGTTCTTCAGGCCGCCGATCTTCTCGGCGTTCTGCGCGTCGACGCCCTGCACCGACAGCTGCACATGGTCGAGGCCGACGTCGTAGAGTGCCTGCAGCTTGCCCAGCGCCCCGCCGACGCCGGACGTGATCAGGTTCGAGTACAGGCCCAGATCGGCGCAGGTCTTGGTGATCTCGACGATGTCGTTGCGCGCCGTCGGCTCGCCGCCGGACAGGTGCACGTGCAGGACGCCGAGCGCCGCCGCCTCCCCGAGCACGCGCTGCCACGTCTGCGTGTCGAGCTCGCCCGACCGCCGGTCGAGCTCCAGCGGGTTCGAGCAGTACGGGCAGCGCAGCGGGCAGCGATGGGTCAGCTCGGCGAGCAGACCGACCGGGGCCGGCGCGTCGGGGCGGTTCGGCGTCAGCGCGTTCATCGCTCGAGAACCCGTTTCTCCGCGAGGCCGTCGAGCATCACCAGGATGTCGGCCTCGATGGCGCGGGGATCGGCCGCGTAGGTCTTGCCCAGCTCGTCCGCGATGTCGGCGACGCTCCGCGCGCCGTCCACGAGCTTCAGGACCGCCACGGCGTTGTCGTCGAGGTCGAAGGTGCGCTCGGGGGCGAGCAGGACCCACTTGCCGCGGGTCTCGTCGTTGCGCAGCCGGACGCCGCGCGGCAACCGCGGTCGGTCGCCGGCCGCCATCTTCCCGCCGGCCGCTCCCGGCTTGGCCTGAGACGCCTCGGCCACCAGACCCTCGCCGGGCTGCCACGCGTCCGGCGGGACCATGCCGGGGGCCACGTAGGCGAAGTACAGGGCGTCGAGCTGCGTCCACAGCACGGTGCACTTGAACGTCAGCGCCGCCATCGCCTGCCGCTGCAGCTCCGGCGTCGTGGCGTGCTGCTTGACGTAGTCCAGGGCGAAGTCCGCGTCCCGCGGCGCCTGGGTCAGGCGCTTGTCGAAATAGGCCAGCGTGTCCTTGGTGATGAAGTCGTAGTTCTTCAGCATCCCGGCCACGCGCTCGGAGATGATCGTCGGCGAGAACATCTCGGTCAGCGACGAGGCGATCGCCTCCAGGAGCGTCCGCTCGGAGACGAAGTGGACGTAGGCCTCGACCGAGAACTTCGTGGCCGACAGGATGCCGCGGGTCGACAGCACGTAGTCGCGGTCGAAGCCGACGCCCTCGGCCAGCTTGAGCCAGCGCTCGATGCCGCCGTCACCCTCGTGGTCGCCGTCGTGGTCGACGATCCGCTGGCGCCAGATCCGCCGCAGCGACGCGTCGGTCATCCGCGCCAGCACGGCGGCGTCCTTCACCGGAATCATCGCCTGGTAGTAGTAGCGATTCAGCGCCCAGGCCCGGACCTGGTCCTTCGACAGCTTGCCGTCGTGCAGCAGCCGGTGGAACGGGTGCAGGTTGTGGTAGCGGCGCGCGCCGATGTCGCGCAGGGCCGCCTCCAGTTCCTCGGGACTCAGGAGACGCTGGCTGTCGGCGGCATCGGGGGTCGGGAAAATGGCGTTCATGGCGTGTCCGGCGTCCGTCCTCAGGTCGCGTTTCCTGTGTTCCGATCCCGCCCTCGTGCGCGGGGCGACTGTCCGGGCTCAGCCACGATATAGTGCCGTCCCCCCGGGCGCCCAACCATCGCCGGCGAGCGTCCGTCGCGCATAAGGCCGCGGCGCGGGGATCCGGCAGGCCGTCGGCGCGGCGTCCTAGAGCGTCAGACCCAGCCCGTCATGCGCCACGGTCCAGCCGGCCGCCTCGACATCGGCCCGCTCCGGCGAGCCCTCGACCAGGACCGGGTTCGTGTTGTTGATGTGCACGAAGACGCGGCGCCCGATCTCGACCGAAGCCAGGGCCTCGATCGAGCCGTTCTCGCCGCGCATCGGCACGTGACCCATGCGCCAGCCGGTCTTGGTGCCGACGCCGGCCCGGATCATGTCGTCGTCGTGCAGGACGGTTCCGTCGAAGAGCAGCGCGTCCACGCCGGCGATGCGCGCGCGCAGACCGTCCGTCACCCGGGCACATCCGGGAATGTAGGCGAGGCGCCGGCCGCCGGCTTCGATCAGGGCGCCGACCGTGGTCTCGGTCTCGGCGCCGATCTGCATGGTCTCGTCCTCCAGCCAGAGCGGCACCTTGCCGGGAACCGGGAAGAGGGTGACCGACAGGCCGGGGAGGGGCTCGAAGCGCTGGTCCATGCCGATCGGCCGACGGGCGACCACGCCCTCGGCCATCACGTCGAAGACGCGGTTGGCGTTGACCGAATCGAGGATCCCGCGCGTGCCATAGAGCGTGTAGGGCTGACCTTCGCGCAGGGTCAGGAGACCCGCGACATGGTCGACGTCGCCGTTGGTCAGGAGCACGGCGCGGATCGGCGAGTGGCGCAGACCCTCGCGCGGATGCATCTGCGCATTGTCGAAGAGCTGTTGCCGGATGTCCGGCGAGGCGTTGATCAGCAGCCAGTCCGACCCGTCCGCGGAGACCGCGATGCTCGACTGGGTCCGGGGCCGCACCCGGTCCGACTCGGACCGCGCCAGCGTGCAGATGGGGCAGCGGCAATTCCACTGGGGAAGGCCGCCGCCGGCCGCGGAACCGAGGATCACGACGCGCATGGTGCGGCTCCCGAGATCCCCGGCCCGTGAAACTCAGTTGAAGGTGTCGATCTCGGCCGACTCGTAGCTCGTCACTTCCATGCCGACGCAGATCTCGGACACGATCGGGGCAGCCCACTTCATGGTGTTTCTCCTCAGGCAACATCTACACCGAGTGTCACGCGGTTCCTAAGAGGACCCTAAGACACTGATGGCGCTCTCATTTCCGGCGCCGGAGAGGTATCGACGATTCACGCGCGGGCTTCAAGCACTAAGTTGCCGGATCCTCCCAAATTTTTCGTGAGAGACTTCCTAAGCGTCCGGAAACCATCGCGAAATGGGCGGGCCTGCGACTAAAGTACAGGGGCCTACTGGCGGAAGTCGGGACCGCGCAGTTCCAGCATGAATCCTTTACCCCGCACGGTGACGAGGCCGGGCCCGCCGTAGCGCACGAAATCGGCCATCTTGGAGCGCAGGTAGCCGATATATACGTCGACCACGTTGAGGGAGAGCCCGCCCTGGCTCGCCCACAGCCGGTCGAAGATGTCGGCGCGCGAGACCGGCTTGCCGATATTCTCCATCAGCATGGCCAGCAGGTCGGCCTCGCGGGGCGTGAGGCGGGCGCTCGCCTCGCCGCAGCTCGCCTGCCGGGTCTCGAGGTCGAGCATCAGCTTGCCGGCGGTGATGCGCGAGCGCGGCGCCTCCGCCTGCTCGCGGCGCATCAGGTGGGTCCGCAGGCGCGCGACCAGCTCGTCGAACTCGAAGGGCTTGATGATGTAGTCGTCGGCGCCGAGCGCCAGGCCCTCGGCCCGGTCGCGGATCTCGTCGCGGGCCGAGAGGAACAGGATCGCGCCCGGGAAGCCGCCCTCGCGCAGGGACCGGCAGACGTCGTGGCCCGAACCGTCCGGGAGGTTGATGTCGAGCAGCACCGCGCCGGGGGCCGGGTCGTGGGCCGCCTTCAGGGCCTCGTCGACGCAGGCCGCCGTCCCGACCTCGAATCCCTCGGCCTCGAGCCCTCGGGCGAGGAGGCCGCGGATGTCGATATCGTCCTCGACGATCAGGATCCGCGTCATGCGGCCGACTCCTTCACCTGCGCGCCCAGTTGGGCGCCCACTTGGGCGCCAACGGCAGCGCCGTCGACCGGGCCCGTCTCCCATGCCGGATCGCAGGCCGGGATGTCCAGGGTGACCCGGGCCCCGCGCCCGTCCGGCCCGGGGCCGAGCCGGATCGTGCCGCCGTGCTGCTCCACGATCCACCGCGCCAGCGCGAGCCCGATGCCGAACCCGGTCTCGTCCGGTCCGGCGCCCGAGCCGCGCTTGAAGCGCTCGAACAGCGCGTCCTCCGGCGCGCCGAAGCCCGGTCCGTCATCCGTGATGGTGATCCGTCCGACCGGTCCGGGCCCTGCCGCCAGGGCGACCTCGACCCGGGTGAGGCCGGCGGCGTGGCGGAGCGCGTTGTCGACGAGGCTCTCGACGGTCTGGCGCATCCACTCGCGGTCGGCGAGGCTCTCGACGTCGCGGGTGCCGGGATCGAGGGTGAGGCCCACCCGGCGCCGCGCCGCCTCGGAGCTCATGTTGTCCACGGCCTCCGCCAGGACCTGGGCGAGCCCCAGGCGGCGCTTGTCGAACGCGATCTCGCCGGATTCCGAGCGCGCGACGCGCAGCAGGTCCTCGACGCGCAGCTTGAGGCGCTGCGCCCGCTTCTTGATCGTCGCGAAGACCGGTCCCGGATCGGTGCCCCGGGACGCGCCGCGCAGGGCGAGATCGCACTCGCCCAGGATCACCGTCAGGGGCGTGCGCAGTTCGTGGCTGACATCGGCGAAGAAGCGGCGGCGGGACTGATCGACGGCCTCGAGCCGGGCGTTGGCGGCGCGCAGATCGGCGGTGCGGGCCGCCACGGTGTCCTCCAGCGCCGCCCGGTCGGCCGCGACCCGCGATTCCCGGCGAGCGAGGCGGGCGGCCATGCGGTTGACGTTGGTCATGAGCAGGCCGAGCTCGTCCCGCGTGGCGACGGAGAGGCGCGTATCCAGGGCGCCGTGGCCGATGGCGCTCGCGGCGCGGCGGACCTCCTCGATGCGGGCCAGGGTCGGCCGGGTGACGCCGCGGTAGAGGATCGCCAGCAGCACGAGGGCCGCGGCCACAGCGGCGGCGGCCGCCACCCGCAGGCGCTCCGAGAGCGCCCGGGCCTCCTCGGAGCCGAGCGCCATGCTGCGCCGCTCGGCCTCGATCAGGAAGGAGAGCGGCTGGCCGGTCATGGCACCGAAACCGTTGAGCGCGCCCTTGATCGCGTCCTGACGCCGCTCCGGCTCGGTCTGGCGGCTGATCAGCGACACCTGCCGGTCCAACACGGCGCGCGCCGCGCGCAGCTGCGCCATGGGGCGGGTGCGGGCGGCGTACTGCATCCGGTCGGCCGGGTCGTCGCTCGGCGGGAAGCTCTTGGCGAGCGCCTCGTCCACGGTGGCCAGGGCGCGGTCGGCGTTGTCGCGGGCGATCGCCATCGCCTCGGGCTGGCCGTCGGGATTGCCGACGGTCTCCACCGCCGCGAGACCGAACTGCGTGAGGCGGCCGGACAGCTCGGCCAGCAGCTCCAGGCGCCGCTGGGCCTCGAGGGTCCGGTCGACGGTGCGCTCCGCCGCCCCGATGGCCGCCAAGGCGGCCGCGGCGGCCAGCATCACCACGATGGCGGTGCCGCCGAGCAGCAGCGCGAAGCGGACCTTCAGCGAGCGCATCGTCCCCGTCCCGACCTCAATCCCGCCGTGCAGGCGGGCCCGAGCATGGCACCGCCGGAGCGCCGAACCAAGGTCCCGTCACAGGTCCTTCGGCAGGCTGCCCTTCGCGGCGCAGCGCCACCGCTCCACGTGCCATTCCGGATGCGCCGCCTGCCACGTCGCGAGCGCGCTCTGCGAGTTGCGCAGGCACACGAAGGGGCTCGATCTCTCGAAGGACATCTCGATCCGGTCCTCGCGGCAGGTCGAGGGCTGGGCGACGAGACAGATCGACAGCAGCAGCAGCATGGGCGCCTCCCCGGGCTGCCGGCCTCGTGCGGGCCGGCTTGGCGGGGAGCATAGGACGCGTCCACGCCCCTTGCCCAGGCGGCGTCAGGCCGCGACCCAGATCTCGCCCTTGGCGATCGTCGCGAGGTCGCCGGAGTAGCGGCGCAGCGGGTTGCCGAGGAGGTCGGCGTGCTCGGCGCTCAGGCCGCGCAGGGCCTTGGCCAGCAGCCGCAGGAACACGAGGTCGTGCGTCCCGGTCTCCACGAAGGTCGGCGACATCCGGCCGTGGCTGCCGACGAGGAGCGTCCCGCGGCGCATGCCGAAGCCGGGATGATCGCCCACCGCGAGCGCCGCCAGGGTGCCGGCGATCATGCGCGAGCCCGCGAAGGCGCCCGCGCGCCCGGCCACGATCGTCCCGCGCCGCATCCGGTCGCCGAGATGGGCGCCGGCGCTGCCGCGGATGATCAGCGTCGCGCCGTCGAGGCCGGCCTTCGCGGCGTAGACCGCGCCACCGGCATAGTCCCCGGCATCGCCCTCGACGGTGATCGTGCCACCGGTGGCACCGGAGGCCGCGTAGGGTCCGGCATGGCCGGTGACGGTGAGGCTGCCGCCCGCCATGCCGGCGCCGAGGCGCTGGCCGACATCGCCGGTCACCCGGATCGTACCTTCGGACAGCGACGCTCCGACCCGGTCGAGGCGCTCGTGGCCGCCCTCGATGGTCAGGGTGTCGGAGCCGTCCAGCGCCACCGCGAAGCAGTCGCCGAGGCGCACGCCGGTCCGGGTCGTCCCGATCTCGAGGCGCTCGGCCTCGCCCTGGGACAGGCGACTGAGCGCCCGCGGGTTGACGTTCAGGAGGTCCAGGCGCTCGGGCGGGGCCGCGCGCAGGGTGAGGGTGCTCACGGCTCAGCCCTCCGGCTTGGCGCTGTCGCGCGCGATCAGGTCGCGCAGGTGGTAGTGGTGGCGGCCGAGATTGCCGCCGTAATTGCCGGCCGTGACGGCGATCAGGCCGTGCTTGCCGCCGATCTCGGTGGCGGCGTGCAGGCCGGCGCGCATCGAGTCGGACACGCCCTGCGAGGTGAGGGCGTCGATCACGATCTCCAGCACCACGCCGCACTCGGCCGGGAGCGCCGAGCCGGCGCGGCCCTTCAGGGTCGGGCAGTAGGCATCGTTCGTCGAGGCCATCATGCCCTTGGTCCGGCCGCCGACCTTGGAGCCGGAGCGGACGATGCCGCCCGGGAACGGCAGGATCGCGCCCGGGACCGCCTTGGCGGCCTCGACGGCGATCTCGGCGACCTTGAGCGTCTCGGCGTGGTTCCGCCCGAGGAACAGCAGGTTGCCGCCGCCGACCGCGCCGTCGACGGCCCGGACCGAATCCTCGCAGAGGAACTCGCCGTCCATCACCGGGATGCGCCAGTAGCGCCGGGCCTTGCCGGTGGCGTCGGGCAGGCGCTTGGCCACCGCGAACCCGTCGCCGAAATAGCGGATCGCGCCGCCGAGCTTGATCTTGGTCGGCCCGTCGACACCCGCGTAGCAGGCGGTGCCCGGGCAGGTGAGGATGCACTGCCCGACGCGCTTGATCAGCTGGTCCTTGAGGCCGTTCGGCTCGAAGCCGAACAGCAGGATGCGCACGCCCGGCCGACCGTCCGGGGTCTCCTCGGGCGACAGCTCGGCGTCGATGCCGGCCTCGGCGCCGCAGCCGATCACCGAGGTGGCGAAGCCGGTCATCGTGGTCGCGGCGATCATCGCCCACTTGGCGGTGTCGTTCGTGACGATGATGGCCGTGCCGGCCACGTCGAACGCCTCCGCGAAGGTGTCGACGACCGGGATGCCGTTGAGGGTGAGGTCAGACATCGTACTTCCCGCGGCTCGCCCCGCTGATCACGCCCGGCATGGCACCGCCTCGAAGTTCTCCCGGCCCTCGCCGAAGGCCGCGTCGGGCACGGCGAAGCTGTCGAGGCCCTCGCCGAACCGCTCCGTGAGGTAGGTGTCGGCGCGCTTCGCCATGGCCTTGTCGGACTCGACGGTCAGCGACAGCGTGCGGCCGGCGCGCCACTCCACGACCTCGCCGTCCTCGACGATCGGCACGCCGTCCTTGAGGACGAGCTTGGCGGCGGTGAACATCGCGGTGCGGTTCGCGTCGTCGCGGTAGACCGCGATGTCGGCCCGGGCGCCGGCCCGCAGGTGGCCCCGGTCGGCGAGGCCGAGGAGCTTCGCCGGTCCGGACCGGGTCAGCTGCGCGATCTCCGAGAGCGTGTACTCGCGCTCCAGCCCGGGGAGGCTCGACCGCTCGCCGACCACGCTCGGCAGCGTCGCGATCTCGCGGTCGCGCTCCGACTTGTCCATCAGCAGGTGGATGATGCGGGGATACTGGGTGAACGGGCCGCCGTTCGGGTGGTCGGTGGTCAGGATCGTCCGCTCCGGGTCGGTGGAGAGCAGCATGATCTCCAGGCCGATCGCCCATTGCAGCGAGCTGGTCGGGCCCCGGGGCCGGTACAGGAACGGCACCACCCCGCCGCCCTCGGCGTCGCCCGCGTTGAGGACCCACTTCTTCGGCTTGGCGCCCTTCCGGCCGGCGAACTGGCGGAGGATGTCGAGGGACACCGTCACGGTCTGGCCGAACACGACCTGCCCGATATCGAGAGTGGCGTTCGGGTTGTCGGTGATCGCCTGCGCGATCCGCTCGGCGGCCGAGCGGAAGCCGCCGGTTCCGGGATTGGCCGGGTCGACCGCGCCGTAGGCGTAGAACTGCGCGTGGGCGAAGTGGATGCGCCGTCCCTCCGCCGCGTCCAGCGTCGCCATGAAGCTGTCGTCGGCCCCGGGCAGGCCGAGGTTGTTGCAGTGGACGTGCAGCGGGTGCGGCACGCCGATCTCCTCGACCGCGTCGAGGAGCGAGCCCATGATCTGCCGGGTCGAGAGCCCGTAGCAGGGGATCTCGTCGTCGAGGGAGAGGCGCAGGGCCCCGTCCTTGAAGGCGGAGGCGCCGCCGGCGTTGATGCACTTGACCCCGAGGCCGCGCGACTGGGCGACCGACAGGGCGACGAGGTCGCGCACGGCGTTGCCGCCCTGGCCCTCGCGCAGGAGCTGCAGGAGCTGGTCGTCGTTGCCCATCACGGTCAGGGCGCCGCGGTCGAGCAGCGGGATGTCGGCGAGTTCGAGCTGCGTGCCCAGCGCGTGGGTCGGCGGCATCGCCGGCTCGACGGCCGTGGTGTAGCCCATCCGCGCGTAGGTCGAGCCGATCCAGGCCGCCGCCCCGCCCGCGTGGGCGAAGGGATGGCCGTCAGGCGCCGCCTCGCTGACGTAGAGGTCGGGCAGGAGCAGCCGCGAGGTGATCACGTTGCCGCCGGCGATGTGCGAGTGCACCTCGACGCCGCCCGCCATCACCACGCAGCCCGCGGCGTCGATCACGGCGTCGGGCTCGCGGCCCGGCGGATCGATCACGCGGCCGTCCTCGATCCAGACGTCGCCCACGGAATCGCGGGACGCGGTCGGATCGACGACGCGCCCGCCCCGGATCACGCTCAGCATGCGGGTTCACTCCTCGACGCGGCCGGGCCCGTGACCAGGCGCTCCTTCAGGGCGCCCAGCACCGACGCGGCCGACGGCAGATCCGACGGCGCCGAGGCCGGCCAGAAGGTCAGCGCGGCGCGCTGCTCGTTCCACAACACGCCGCCGTGGTCGCGGCCGGGCTGGCCGACCGCGATCACCACCTCGGCGGCCCCGGCCTCACCGTCCGCGACCAGCGCGACGGAGGGGACGTTCGACAGCCAGTCCGGGCGCGACACCGGGACGGCGCCGAGCCAGAGAACGGCGTCGACCTCGCCGGCGGCGACCTGCCGGGTGGCGTCGAAGCGCCAGGGATCGTGCTCGGGCACGCGGCGCCCGAAGCCGCTGCGCGGCGCCTGCCCGGTGAGCCAGGCCGAGACCGGCACCACCGCCCGGTCCTGGCCGGTGCCGCCGACCGCGAGGGTGAAGCAGCGCGTCGTCTCGCTGAGCTCCATGGCGAGGCCCTGGAGCATCTCGATGCCGACCTCGCCGAGTTCGGCGGCGTCGTAGAGGAGGATTCCGTACTGCGCGGCGGCGAGCTGCGCGGCGATCTGGCCGGGGAGATCATCGCCGGCGAGGTGGCCGCGGGCGTGGGCGCGCAGCACGCCGACCGCCTCGGTCAGCCCGCCCTCGGCCGGCCAGGACAGGGACGCGGTGGCGTTGGCACCGACGGCCAGCAGGGTGCGGTCCGACCCGGCGGCGCGACCGCGGCCGGGCTTGCCGTCGACGAGGCGCTTCAGGAGCGGCGCCTGCCAGGGGGCGGCGCCGACCACCAGCACCACGTCGGCGCGCCCGACGGCCTCGGCGGGTGTCGAGGTCAGCGCCCCGACCCGGCTCAGCGCCCCGAGGTCCGCGTAGGTGCCGGCCGCGCCGGCGGTGTCGACGGAGGCGCCGATGCGCCCCGCGAGATCGTAGGCCGCGCGGATCGCGGCCACGTCGGCGCTGAGGCCGGCGATCACCGGCGCGCGCGCTTTGGCGAGGAGGGATGCGGCCGCCTCGATGGCGGTGCCCGCGTCCGTCGCGCCACCCTTCACCCAGGCTGCCATGCTCCCTCTCGCAACGTTCTTGCTTGGTTTCGGAGCGGGCGACGGCCGTAAGACCGGACGAAGCGGGTGCCCCTCGAGCCCGAGGGTTCCCCACCGAATCGGAATGGCTCATCCGCCCGGCATGTCCGGGCAGGCGGCAAACTCGGCGCGCCGTCGCGGGCCTAGGTTTGCCTTCATCCGCGCACCGCGGCAAGGGGGTCCGGCGGCGATGCGCGTCGGGAAGTGAATCGCGGGTATCGGTTCTCCGCCGCGCGCGCTCTCCGCGATCGATCAGTCCTGCGCCGTCGGCGGGCACGATCCGCGCGCGTCCACGTTGCCCGGTTCCGGGCCGCGTGTGACAAGCGCGCCGCGCAGGGGCGGGACCTGCGGGATTCGAGACGGGATTCGAGGGAAGAGCGTTGGGCGAGGTCCCCGAACGGAACGAGGCGACGGCGGACGGTACCGTGCGGGTCGAGGCGCCGGCGCGGCTGCATTTCGGCTTCCTGGACCTGCACGGCGGGCTCGGCCGCCGCTTCGGCAGCATCGGGCTGGCCATCGACGCGCCGTCCCTCGTCCTGACCGCCCGCCGGGCGGTCCGTCCCGACGTCACGGGACCCGAGGCGGACCGGGTGCGCGGCTACGTCGAGGCCGCCGCCGCCCATCTCGGGCGCAGCGGGGACGTCGCCGTCGCGGTCGAGCGGGTGATCCCGGCCCATGCCGGGTTCGGCTCCGGCACGCAGCTCGCCCTCGCGGTGGCGGCCGCGATGGCGCGCCTCAACGGCGAGCCTTTCGCGGCGGAGGCCTTCGCGGCGACCCTGGACCGGGGCAACCGGTCCGGCGTCGGCCTGTGCGCCTTCACCGAGGGCGGCCTGATCGTCGACGGCGGCCGCGGCGCGGATGGCGGGCCGCCGCCGGTGATCGCGCGCCTGCCCTATCCCGAGGCCTGGCGGATCGTCCTGATCCTCGATCCGAGCATGGCCGGCGTGCACGGGACGCGCGAGGTCGAGGCCTTCCGCGACCTGCCGCGCTTCCCCGAGGCCCAGGCTGCCGAGATCTGCCGGATCGCGCTGATGCAGGTGCTGCCCGCCGTCGCCCTGGCGGAGCCGCAGGGCTTCGGCGCCGGCATCACCCGGATCCAGACGCTGATCGGCGACCATTTCGCGCCCCATCAGGGCGGCCGCTACGCCAGCGCCGCGGTGGCGGAGGCGCTCGCCAGCGTCGCCGCGCGGGGCGTCGCGGGCTACGGCCAGTCCTCCTGGGGGCCGACCGGCTTCGCGCTGGTCCCGTCCGAGGCGGAGGCCCGCGCCCTGGTGGCCGGCCTCGATCGCGGCGGCCCCCTTCGGTTCGTCATCGCCCGGGGCCGCAACGGTGGCGCTTCGGTAACCGGTCCGGCGTGAGCTGGCCGCCCCGGGCTTGACCCGGGGCGCCGCTCCGGGTTTGGACGGAGGGAAGGCGCCTCTCTCGCGCGCCGCACGAGGATTCCATGGCCCGCTCGATCCTCCACATGCTGACGCCGCTCCGGCACATGAGCCCGTTCGACGTGAACATGGCCGTGGATGCCGGCTTCGAGACGGTGGTGACCTACGCGGAGGTCAGCCTCGCCGACGTCGTCACCCTGACGCAGGATTCGATCTTCTCGCGGTCGCCGGCCGACGGGACGCGGACGGGCATCTTCATCGGCGGCAAGAACGCCGAGGACGCCCTCGACATGGTCGACCGCGCCAAGAAGGCCTTCGTGCCGCCCTTCGTGAACCACGTGTTCGCCGACCCGGCGGGCTCGTTCACCACCGGCGCCGCCATGGTGGCGCAGGTCTCCCGCGCCCTGCGGCAGAAGTTCAACACCGACCTCAAGGGCAAGCGCATCGTGATCTTCGGCGGCGCGGGCGTCGTCGCCTACGTGGCCGCGGTGATCGGCGCCCTGCAGGGCGCGACCACCGTCCTGGTCGGCCACGACGGCGAGGAGCGCGTCTCGAAGATCGCCTTCACGATGAAGTGGCGCTTCGGCATCGAGGTCGGCGCCGTCGACGGCACGACGCCCGACGACCGCCGCGCGGCCATCCGCGACGCCGACGTCATCCTCTCGGCCGGCCCGGCGGGCATCCCGATCCTCACCGCGGAGGATCTGAAATCCGCGACGAAGCTGCTCGTGGCGTCCGACGTCAACGCCGTGCCGCCCGCCGGCATCGCGGGGATCGACGTCAACGCGGTGGACGTCGCGCTGCCCACGGGCAAGGGGGTCGGTATCGGCGCGCTGGCCGTCGGCGACGTGAAGTACAAGACGCAGCGGCGCCTGTTCGACCGGATGCTCGCCTCCGACACGCCGCTGTGCCTCGACTTCCGCGACGCCTACGAGCTCGCCGTGGAGATCGCCGGCTAGGCCGCTCCCGGACCGGATGCCGATGGCGGACGCGGTCCTGATCGCCGCGCAGGCCGGGCGCGCCCTGGCCGAGGCGGCGCGGCGCGCGGGGCTTCGGCCCTACGTCGCCGACCTGTTCGGCGATTCCGATACCCGTGCGCTGGCCGAGGCCTTCCGGCAACTTCCGGGCCGCTTCGGCACCGGCCCCGCCGCCGACGCCACCCTGGCGGCGCTCGACGACCTCGCGGCGCTGGCCGGGAACCCGGTCGGCCTGATCCTGGGCAGCGGCTTCGAGGACGCCCCCGACCTGATCGCGCGCCTCTCCGCGCGGCACCGGCTCATCGGCGCCTCGGCCGGGACCGTCGCCGCCCTGAAGGATCCCGAGGCCTTCGCGGCCCTGTGCGCGCGCCTCGGCGTGCCGCATCCGGCCGTGACGGCCGCGCCGCCGGCGGACCCCGCGGGCTGGCTGGTCAAGCGGGCGGGGGGCTCCGGAGGCAGCCACATCCGACCGGCCGGCCGGTCGCCCGCGCCGGTGGACCACTATCTCCAGGCGCGCGTTCCGGGGCGGCCGCACGCCCTGAACTTTCTCGCCGACGGCCGAACGATCCGCGTCCTCGCGGTCACCGAGCAATGGTGCGCGCCGTCGCCGATCCGGCCGTTCCGTTACGCCGGGGCGCTTGCCCGCGGCGCCGGTGAATCCCCGGCGCTCCCCGCCCACGTCGTGCAGGCCGTCGCCGCCGGGACCGAGCGGATCGTCGCCGCGACGGGCCTGCGCGGCCTCGCCAGCGCCGACCTGCTGGTCGACGGGACCGAGTGGTGGCTCACGGAGATCAACCCGAGGCCCGGCGCGACCCTCGACGTCCTCGACAGGCGCGGGACGCCGCTGCTCGCGGCCCACATCGCCGCCTGCCTCGGCACGATGCCGGAGCCCGGCCCGCATCCGGCGGGTGCGGCGGCCGCGCAGATCTGTTACGCGGACCGTGAGCTTGCGCCTGTGCCGGACCTCGATTGGCCGGACTGCGTGCGCGACCGCCCGTGCCCCGGCTCGGCGGTCCGCCGCGACGCGCCGCTCTGCACGGTGCTGGCCGAAGGCGCGGACCGGGCGGAGGTGCTCGCCCTGTTGGAAACGCGGACGGCACATCTGCGGGCCGTCTGCGCGGCGAAGAAAACACACCCCGAGGAAGCCCCGTCATGAGTGCCAGCCCGTCCTATCCCAGCATCAACGCGCTCTCAGGCCCCCTGGTCGAGCGGCTCGTGGCCGACGCCGCGACGCTGCGGCTCTCCGTGTCGCAGGCCGCCGGCGGCGCCCGCATGGTCGATGCCGGCGCGCAGGCGCGGGGCTCGATCGAGGCCGGGCGGCGCATCGCCGAGATCTGCCTCGGCGGCCTCGGCACCGTCACGATCGCGCCGAGCGGGCCGATCGCGTCCTGGCCGTACTCGGTGACGGTCCATTCCGCCGACCCGGTGCTCGCCTGCCTCGGCAGCCAGTACGCGGGCTGGAGCCTCGCCGACGAGACCGGGGATTCGGGCTTCTTCGCCCTCGGCTCGGGCCCGGGCCGCGCGGTGGCGGCCGTCGAGGAGCTGTACCAGGAACTCGGCTTCCGCGATTCCGCCACCAAGACCGCCCTCGTACTGGAGGCGGCCGGCGGCCCGCCCGAGAGCGTCGTCGCCAAGGTCGCGGAGGCCTCCGGCCTCAAGCCCGAGGACCTGACCTTCATCTTCGCGCCGACCCAGAGCCTCGCCGGCTCCACGCAGGTCGTGGCCCGCGTCCTGGAGGTCGCCCTCCACAAGGCCCACACGGTCGGCTTCGACCTGCACGCCATCGTGGACGGGATCGGCTCGGCGCCGCTGTCGCCGCCGCACCCGGACTTCATCAAGGCCATGGGCCGGACCAACGACGCGATCATCTACGGCGGCCGGGTCCAGCTCTTCGTGGACGCCGACGATGCCGACGCGAAGCAGCTCGCCGAGCAATTGCCCTCCACGACCTCGAGCGACCACGGCGCGCCCTTCGCCGACATCTTCGCGCGGGTGAACGGCGACTTCTACAAGATCGACGGCGCCCTGTTCTCGCCGGCCGAGGCGATCGTCACGTCGGTGCGCTCCGGCGCGACCTACCGCGGCGGCCGCCTGGAGCCGACGCTGGTCGACGCGTCCTTCGCCTGAGGGCACGCGGGGCGCCCCTCCCGCGCGGCGGGGCCCCCAGTCCGATCCACCGAGCGACAGAACCTCGGGCCGCCCCGGAGGCGGGCGGCCCCGTGACGATCAGGACCCCATCAGGACCACCATGCGCATCGGGCTCGCGGCCGATAACGGCACCTGGCACAAGAACCGCCTGCTCGCGGCCCTGCGCGCGAGCGGCGTCGAGCCGGTGCTGTTCTCCCTCGCCGACGTGGCTGTGGTCACGGGCGGCGGCGAGCCGCTGCGCGTGCCGGGCTTCGCCGACGCCCTGCCGGACGGCGTGCTGATGCGGACCATCGCGGGCGGCACCTTCGAGGCGACGACGATGCGGCTCGGCGTTCTGCACGCCCTGGTCGCCGCGGGGGTCACCGTCTGGAACGCGCCGACCGCGATCGAGCGCTCGGTCGACAAGGCGGCGACCTCGCTGCTGATCGACCGGGCCGGCCTGCCGACCCCGGCGACCTGGGTGTTCTCGAAGCGCGAGGCGGCCGCGGCCCTGGTCGCCGCCGAGGCGCGGCCGGGCGCGCCGCTGGTCCTGAAGCCGCTGTTCGGCTCGCAGGGGGAGGGGCTCGCCCTGATCGAGCGCCCGGAGGACCTGCCCGACGAGGAGGCGGTGGCCCGGGTCTACTACCTCCAGCGCTACGTGCCGCGCCGGGACGGCCTGTGGCGCGATTACCGGGTGTTCGTCTGCGACGGACGGGCGATCGCCGGCATGATCCGCGAGGGCGACGGCTGGATCACCAACGTCCACAGGGGCGGCCGGCCGCTGCCCTGGGCGATGCCGCGCGCCGCCGCCGAGCTGGCCGAGGCGGCGGCCGCCGCGGTCGGCGTCGACTATTCCGGCGTCGACCTCGTCGAGGACGGGGAGGGCGGGTTCTCGGTCCTCGAGGTCAATTCCATGCCGGCCTGGTCGGGGCTCCAGACCGTCTGCGAGGCCGACATCGCGGCCGCGGTGGTGCGGGGCTTCCTCGCCGCGGCCCGCGGCGCCAGCCGCCCCCGGCTCGTGGTGGCATGAGCGGGACCGGCCTCGACGCGACGCTGATCGGCACGCTCTACCGGGCGGCCTGCCTCGCGGAGCTCGACGCCCTCAAGCCCGGCAACGTCCACGCCTACGCGCCCGGCCACCGCATGGTGCTGGCGGATTTCGTCACGAGCGCCGACGTCTCGGCCCCGCCCCTGGCCCGCCCGGGCGCGGGCGTCGGAGCGCGGGTCCGCGACGGCGTCGCCGCCACGGTGGCGGCGGTGGGCCAGAACACCAATCTCGGCATCCTGCTGCTCTGCGCGCCGCTCGCGGTCGCGGCCGAGGGGGATCGGACCGTCGCTGCGGTGCTCGACACGCTGGACGGCGCGGATTCGGAGGCCGTCTTCGCGGGCATCCGCCGCGCGAATCCGGGCGGCCTCGGCGAGGCCGCCCGGCACGACGTCGCCGAGGCGGCGCCCGGCGCCCTGCGCGACGCCATGGCGGAGGCCGCGGACCGGGACCGGATCGCCCGCGCCTACGTCACGGGGTTCGCGGACGTGCCGGCGATCGGGCTCGCCGCCCTGCGCGAGGCCCGCGCCGCCGGGCTCGACCCGACCTGGTGCACGACCGCGATCCACCTCGCCTTCCTGCGCGCCGTCCCGGACAGCCACGTCGCGCGCAAGCACGGCGCGGCCGCGGCCGAGGGCGTCCGCCGGGAAGTCGAGGCGGCACTCGCCGGGATCGATCTCGCCGCGCGGCCGGTCGACGCGCTGCTGGCCCTCGACGCGTCGCTGAAGGCGCGGTCGATCAATCCCGGCACGAGCGCGGATTTCACCGTCGCGACGCTGTTCTGGGACGCGCTCGCGGGCGCCGGCGCCCGGCTGGCCTGAGCCGCGTGCACGATCCGGTGTCCATAGCGCCGGGCGGATGGAAATTCCTTCGTGTCAGGGCCTTGCGCGGGTTGTGAGCCGCAGGGGCCCGCTGTAGGGTCCGCCGCGCTGTCCGGCCCAACCGGCTCGGCCCAACCGGCTCGGCCGGCATGGTCGGGCGCCGATAACAAGGATGGCTTCCCGGCCGCGGCACCGCCCGGCGCGCGGCTCTATTTCGGAATCCAGGGAGAGACACCGAATGGCGAAGATCACCAAGGTTCAGGTCGGCGAAGCGCTCGTCGGCGACGGCAACGAGGTCGCCCACATCGACCTCATCATCGGACCGCGCGGTTCGCCGGCCGAGACGGCTTTCTGCAACGGCCTCGTGAACAACAAGCACGGCTTCACCAGCCTGCTCGCGGTCATCGCGCCGAACCTGCCGTGCAAGCCGAACACCCTGATGTTTAACAAGGTCACCATCAACGACGCCCGTCAGGCCGTCCAGATGTTCGGCCCGGCCCAGCACGGCGTTGCCAAGGCCGTGCAGGACGCGGTGGCCGAGGGCATCATCCCGGCGGACGAGGCCGACGACCTGTACATCCTGGTCGGCGTGTTCATCCACTGGGAGGCGGCCGACGACGCCAAGATCCAGAAGTACAACTACGAGGCCACCAAGCTGTCGATCCAGCGCGCCGTGAACGGCGAGCCGAAGGCCTCGACGGTCACCGAGCAGCGCAACTCGGCGCAGCACCCCTTCGCCGCCAACGCTTAGATCGGGGACGGTCCTGGGCAGAGCGAGCCTCCGCCCGCACCGCGGGGCCTGCTCCAGCGACTGGCTTCGATCTTCCTTGGCCGATAATTAGGCCCCTGAACGGGACGGCGCGAGCCGTCCCGTTTTTTGTTGATCGCCCACCGCCCGGACCGCCGCGCCACATCGCGGCCGGGCGAGGCGCCGACGTACAGGTGACGCGGCGTCGAAGCTCCGCGGTCGCTGGTGGAGAACGGGATCGGCGCGCGCGAAAACTCTATCGTCCCGGCCGCACCGGGCAGAGCCGCGAGGTGAGGTCATGCCTGCATCGGACGAAGTGTCCGCAACCCTGCGCGATGACTGGATTCACGGCGGCCACTTGGTCCTCGCCGCGGATCCCGACACGTCCGACCACGCGGCGATCCATGCCTGGATCCTCGACTTCATGCAGACAGGCGCGGACGATCCCGATCAGGACAGCATCCGATCCCTGATCTACCACAGCCTGAACTTCGATATCCCGTTCCAGGCGACGGAGCACGTCCGGCAATCCTTGATCGCCACCGTGCGGGCGCGTCTCGCGGCCGAAGCGTCGCGTCGCGGCCTCTGACCGGCCTGCGCCCCGCGGGCCACCGCGGCAGGCCGGCGCCAAGAGAAAAGGGGCCGCCTCGCGGCGACCCCCTTCCTTCGTCTCAGCGGATGGCTCGGACTTAGAAGTCCATGCCGCCCATGCCGCCGCCCGGCATGGCCGGAGCAGGGCTGTCCTTCTTCGGCGCGTCGGCGACCATCGCCTCGGTGGTCACCAGCAGGCCGGCGACCGAGGCCGCGTCCTGCAGGGCGGTGCGCACCACCTTGGCCGGGTCGACGATGCCGGCCTGGATCATGTCGACGTACTCTTCGGTCTGGGCGTTGAAGCCGAAGGTCTCCGAGGAGGTGTTGTCGGTGATCTTGCCGACCACGATCGAGCCTTCCACGCCCGCGTTCTGGGCGATCTGGCGGAGCGGGGCCTCGAGCGCCTTCAGGACGATCTTGATACCGGCCTGCACGTCCGGGATCTCGGACTTCAGCTCGGAGACCGCCTTCTTGGCGCGCAGCAGCGCGGTGCCGCCGCCCGGGACGATGCCTTCCTCGACCGCCGCGCGGGTGGCGTTGAGGGCGTCGTCGACGCGGTCCTTCTTCTCCTTCACCTCGACCTCGGTCGCGCCGCCGACGCGGATCACCGCGACGCCGCCCGCGAGCTTGGCCAGGCGCTCCTG